>MBFK01000153.1 GCA_001704765.1 Sinorhizobium shofinae | reverse complement strand
GCTCTCCTCAGGTCTTCGACCAACCAAGGCGAATGCTCTCATCCGCCAAGGGGAGCAGCAACCTCATGTATGGGATGTATTCGATCGCTTCGCGCATGCGACACTCGCCTTTCACAAGGGCACCATTGCCGCTGAAACGAGGGTCGAGACAATCGCGCACAACGACTTGGATGCTCTTGAGACGCTCTGCCGTTCCAACAGTTCAGTCGCTTTCGTTTGCGATGGCGTCTATTCGATGGGTGGAAGCGCCAACATCAAGCGTTTGCGGCGCCTTCAGGATCGCTATGGCCTTTTTCTCTATGTTGATGACGCGCACGGGGTATCGATATTCGGAGAGCACGGGGAAGGCTTTGTTAGATCGCAAATCGACGGCCCCTTAGGAGAGCGAACTGTAATCGCAGCGTCGCTCGGAAAAGGTTTCGGCGCCTCAGGTGGCATGATCATGCTCGGCACAGCGCGACAAGAAGAGCTGTTTCGAAGATTTGCAGTGGCACACGCGTTTTCGGCGTCGCTAAACGTTGCAGCCATCGGCGCAGCACTGGCCTCCCAGAAACTGCATCAGACGCATGAACTTGCCGAGCTCCAACAGACTCTCCAGGACCGAACGAGCCTCTTTGACAGTATGGTACCAACCGAGCAACGAGGTTCCCCCTTGCCGATTCGAACCGTTCAGATAGGTAACGAAATGAAGGCCATTGAAACCGCGAGGGCTTTGCTTGAATTAGGATTTTACACGTCCGCGCTTTTCTTTCCTACGGTTGGCAAAGGGAAGGCGGGCTTGCGACTGTGCCCCACAGCTGGCCACTCGGAGGATGAGATACGAGCGTTGGGTTGCGCGCTCCGAGACATCCTCGAAGACGAAAGCACGTGCTAGGGGGTTACATGTATGCGCACCTTGCGGAATGCTGTGTCGTCCTACCGAATTCCCGCAGCCTCATTGAGAAGGTTTGTCTGCGAGTTGCCGATTTGTGCAAATCAAGAATTGATTATGGAAACGAAACAACACTCCTGTTCATGGACGGCGAGGCCCTTGTGACAGCAGTAGATCGGGGGCTTCTGATTTGGGTCGGTGCGACAAATATCGTTTCCTACCATGCAATCAGAATAGCCTTAGAAGGAACTATTCTGGATATTGCACCAATTGCGCCTGGGATGGTCGGTTGGTACGAGGCCGACCAGAAGCGGTTTGCCACAATCGAACGCGCGCTCGGAACTGACATCGTGCAAGGGGTGACGAAGGCTTGAGGCCTCCGCTTGGGGTTTTTGTTCATATCTGTTACTGGACCTTTTTGGGCGCCACGTGCGCATCAAAGCTGCAACCGCATAGAAATCGCGCGATAAATGGAGCTCACATCATCTCCCGGCGAGAGAACGCACGCCGGCATTTATCGCAAACCTGCCGCCCAAGATTGTTTGCGGAGGATATGAAAACGCTGGCCTTGGAAGCAGTGCTCGAGAATGGGCCTCTTCTACTCGGCCATATTGGATGTAGTCAGCCCCTTAAGCACAGCTTACCGCTCACCAGTCGTCCACCGACATTAGAATAATGCCTGATCTTTTGGAGAAGACCGGCAGAGGCGACACCTGTCGCAAATTGGGCCCCAGAAACGCCGCGACGTCTTTGTTAGACCGGCCCGCAAGTTTTCGGCTTGCAGGCCGAGCGCATAGGGCGATGGTCAACGGGGAACCATTCGAATAGACTCCGATTTCCCGGGAACAACTCTTCCGTGCGCGCTTTGAAAAATTAGGCCGGCATGATTTAAGCTGCGGAGCAAGAACATGACCGAGCATCCTCATTCTCCGGCGCCCTTGCCGGACACCATCAAGGAGGCCGCCGCGGCGGCCGGATATGCCGATGTGGAGAATTTAGCCAGTGCCTGAACCTTTAGCAGTATCGAACGGCAGGAACGTCGATCCCGCCTCCGCCCTGCGCAACTGCCGAACCGCCTTCGTCGGCGTCGGCGTCGCCAGTGCGCTCGTGAATATCCTCTATCTCACCGGCTCGTTCTTTATGCTCGAGGTCTATGACCGGGTTCTGCCCAGCCGCAGCATTCCCTCGCTGATTGCGCTCTGTCTGCTGGCCCTGCTGCTCTACGCCTTTCAGGGCGCTTTCGAACTGATTCGCGGACGCATGCTGGTACGCATCGCCGGCGCGCTCGACGAGAGCTTGAGCGGCCGCATCTATCGGGCGGTGGTGAGGGCGCCCTTGAAGCTCAGAATGCAGGGCGATGGGCTTCAGGCGCTGCGCGACTTCGATCAGGTTCGGTCGTTCCTTTCGAGTGCCGGCCCGGCTGCGCTGTTCGACCTCCCTTGGCTCCCCTTCTATGTCGCAATCTGCTTCCTGTTCCATCCCGTCATTGGCCTCGTGGCAATTGGCGGCGGCCTGATCCTGACGCTTCTCACCTATCTGACCAATCGCGGCACTCAGGCGCCTGCGAGGAAGGCATCCGAGGCGGGCAGCCTCCGCAACGCCTTCGCTCAAGCCTCGCAGCGCAATGCCGAGGTCGTTCAGGCCATGGGCATGACAGGCCGGCTCACCGAGCTCTGGGAGCGCCGCAATGCAGAGTTCCGGGAGCAGAACAGGCGCACATCCGATATCGGCAATGGCTACGGCGCGCTTTCCAAGGTTTTCCGCATGGCGCTGCAGTCCGGCGTGTTGGCCGCGGGTGCGGTCTTGGTGATCGAGGGGCAGGCTTCGCCCGGCATCATCATCGCCGGCTCGATCCTCACCGCGCGGGCACTCGCTCCGGTCGAGCTCGCCATCGGCAACTGGCGCGGGCTCGTCTCGGCGCGGCAGAGCTGGCAGCGCTTGAAGGAACTCATGAAGGCATTGCCGGAGGCCGAAGCGCCGCTGGCGCTGCCGAACCCGCACGAGCGTTTGAGCGTCGAGGCCTTGGCGAGCGGTCCTCCGGCGGCGCAGCGGCTGATCTTCACAGATATCAGTTTAACCGTCCGCGCCGGCAGCGCCCTCGGCGTCATCGGGCCGAGCGGCTCGGGCAAGTCGTCGCTGGCGCGCGCCATCATCGGCGTCTGGCCCGCCTATCGCGGCTCGGTACGCCTCGACGGAGCAGCACTCGACCAATGGGACGGCGACGCGCTTGGCAGGCATATCGGCTACTTGCCGCAGGACGTAGAGCTTTTCGCCGGAACCGTGGCGCAGAATATCTGCCGCTTCGCCGCGGATGCGACCTCTGAAGCCATCGTTGCTGCCGCCAAGGCGGCGCGCGTCAATGACCTGATCCTTCGCCTTCCGAATGGTTTCGATACCGAGATCGGGGAGGGCGGTGCCGCACTCTCGGCCGGTCAACGCCAGCGCATCGCGCTCGCCCGGGCTCTCTACGGCGATCCCTTCCTTGTGGTCCTCGACGAGCCGAATTCGAACCTCGATGCGGAGGGCGAGCAGGCGCTCAGCGAGGCGATCATGAATGTGCGTGCCCGCGGCGGCATCGTGGTGGTCATCGCTCACCGGCCGAGTGCGCTTGCGAGCACCGATCTCGTCCTGATGATGAACGAGGGGCGCATGCAGGCTTTCGGTCCGAAGGAGGAAGTGCTCGGCAAGGTAGTCCTCAGGCCGCAACAGGCAGATCGCTCGTCGCCGCTGAAGATCATCTCGGAAGGCCAGGAGGCAAAGCAATGAGTGGCAGCACGCAACAGATGTCGAGTGCGCGCCGCTCGCTTGCGCGCCACATGATGGGGGTCTCGGTCCTCGCGCTCGCCCTCGTCGCCGGTGTCGGCGGTTGGGCGATGACGACGGAATTGTCGAGCGCGATCGTCGCCGGCGGCGTCGTCGTCGTCGATGACAATGTCAAGAAGGTCCAGCATCTGACCGGCGGCATCGTCGGCGAACTCAAGGTCAAGGAAGGGGACCGCGTCGAAGCCGGCCAGGTCCTGATCCGTCTCGACGGCACCACGGTGCGTGCGAACCTCGCGATCGTCGAAAGCACGCTGGCGCAACTTTATGCTCGCCGCGCGCGGCTCCAGGCGGAGCGGATCGGCGCTGCGTCGTTTGAGATCGACAAGGACCTCGTGAACTTGATCTCGAGCGCGGCGGCGACGAAACTTGTCGACGGCGAACAGAGACTCTTCGCCAGCCGCCGCACGGCGCTGCTCGGAATGAAGGGGCAGCTTCAATCGCGCAAGGCACAATTGGCCGATGAGATCGAGGGCCTGGGCGTGCAGTTGAAGGCGATCGAGGATGCGTTGAAGCTGATCGCCGAAGAACTGACCGGTGTCGATTCGCTCTACGGCCAGGGCCTGGTGCCGATGCAGCGTGTGACAACCCTGAAGCGGCAGCGGGCGGAACTGGAGGGCGACCGCGGACGCCATATTGCCTCGCGTGCCCAGGCGCGCGGCAAATCCAGCGAGATCGACCTGCAGGTCCTGCAATTGGACGAGGATCGGCGTACGGAGATCTCCAAGGAACTCACCGATGTCGAGGCGAAGATCGCCGAGTATGAGGAGCGTCGCACGGCCGCGACCGACCAGTTGCGGCGGCTCGACATCACCGCGCCTTTGCCCGGCCGCGTCTACCAGCTGGCCGTCCACACAGTGAACGGCGTCGTCAATCCTGGCGAGACACTGATGCTGGTGGTGCCGGAGGCCGACAACCTGACCGTCGAGGCGCGGGTGGCAACCCACGATATCGACCAGATCCATGTCGGTCAGCCGGTCGAGATCCGCTTCAGTGCCTTCAATCAACGCACGACGCCGGAGGTCGAGGCGGAGGTGGTCACCGTCGCTCCGGACCTCGTCAGCGACGAGCGGACCGGCGTCAGCTACTATCCGCTGCGCATTCGCCCGAAGCCGGAGAGCCTTGCCAAGCTCAAGGGGCTCTCTCTCTATCCCGGCATGCCTGCCGAGGTGTTCATCAAGATCGCTGATCGCACGGTCATCTCATATCTGGCGAAGCCGCTTACCGACCAGATGCGGCACGCATTCCGCGAGGATTGAGACGGTCTCGAGAGACGGCCGGCGCGCGTTGACTTGGCGCGGGACGCCGGCCTGGCTCGTATGAGCGGGCGGCACCGGAGTTCACCCAACGCGAATTCCGCCTGTTTTCGCAGGTTAAATGCTCGCGGGCATTTTCGTGATTGGACTTCGGGCCCGGTTGGAGTCACGTTTAACAGGCGTATGAGGTGGAATGGGGGACCAACTAAGTCTGATTAGGAGGTCACAATGAAGCACCATGCAATCGAAGAACTGCAAAGCCTCGCCGAGGTCAAACAGGACCTTCCGCGCCGGACCCTGTCGCGCTGCGAGCGTCTAGAGCGCTGGGCGGAACTCCTGGAACGCAGCCCGCACAGACGGCTTTCGACGTTGCACGAGACCGAGTATCAGCCGGCGCATGTACGCGCAACGATGCGCGGCGACGGCACACCGATCTCCGTTGCATTCGAGGACCCGGTCCTTCGGACAGCTGGACTGGATAACGACAGCTACGGTGAGGCGAAGCGGTTCTTCGAACTGAGTGACGAGCAATTGCACAAGGTCATCTGCTATTGCCATTTCGGCGCCACTGTAAGCGCGTCGACGGCGGCACGTCACATTCGCGCGATGCTTGTCGAAAATCAGCCGGGCCTGTTTGCCCGCTTGCGCCAGATATTCTTCGGCTGAGGCAGGCGACGTTTGCGCAACCACGGCTTCAGGTGGCGGCCCGCGATGCGGGCCGCGGAGAGGGTATGTCTGGCGGATCCGCGCCGGCGATAATGTGGCCGGCGATGACGTGGACGGCGATGACGTGGACTGGCGAACGTCTTTAAAGAGCTGAGGACGCAAAGCGGGGGAGGCACTTCGCCGCTGCGACGCCCTGCATCTTCGGACGCGAGGGACGCGGGAGCGGCGAAGTGTGCCGCGCAGCAACCTCACCTCTTACTTGCCCTCCTGTTCGCGGGCCCCCTCCCGCGTGGCGTGATCACTGCTGCGCCATTTAGCGCCATGTCAGAAATCGGCGACCTTGCCCCAGGCCGAGCCGTTCAGCCGGTCGGGGTGGTAGGGTTTCGGATCGACGATCGGCGGCTGACCCGTCACGAGGTCCGCGATGAGGTGCCCCGCACCGGGACCGATGCCGAAACCATGGCCGCTGAAGCCGGCGGCAAGGAAAAGGCCGGGCAGGGAGGCGACCTCGCCGATCGCCGGTACCCCGTCCGGGGTGCTGTCGATATAGCCGGCCCAGGCTGCGCTGACCGGTACCTTCTTAAGGGCCGGTAGGAGCGTTCGGGCCCGCTCCAAAGTCAGCCGTATCTGCGTCCGGTCGGGGCGAGGATCGAGGATGCGGTTGAACTCCATCGGCGTCGGTGCGTCGAGCCGCCAGCGCGCCAGCGTTTCGTGGCCAGACTTCAAGCCTTCCATCCCGCCGGGAGCAAGACTCCGCCAGCGTCGCGCAAACATCGGCACGAAATGCCGGGCAAAGCGCAGCTGCTGCGGCGTCGGATCGACCCGGGCGCGGCCGCTGATCGCCAGCGTATAGCCGCCGTCGCCACGTCGCGTCGCCGAGACCGCGGCCGTGTGCAGTGCCGCCGGCAGGCCCTCTGCGCCGGGCGCAACGGAGAGGATCGACGAGCGGATCGAGGCCTGCGGAAATCGGATGCCGAGCTGTCGGCAGAACGAGGAGGCCCAAGCGCCGCCGGAAAGCACAGCAACACGGGTGCGGATCGTGCCCGCTTCGGTGACGACGCCGCTTACGCGTCCCGCCTCGAGCTCGATGCCGCGGGCCGCGCACATCTGATGTACGCTTCCGCCGAGCTTCATGAAGGCGCGGGCAACCACCGGCGCGGCTCGTGAGGGGTCGGCGGTCCCGTCGGTCGGTGAAAAGACGCCGCCCTTCCAGCGGCGGCCGGTCGCCACACCGCGTTCACTCGCCTGCGCCTCATCCAACACGTGGGTCGTCACCCCGACGGTGCGGGCGAATTCGCCCCAGCGCGCCCAACCGGCAAGCTCGCTTTCATCGTTGCTGAGATAGAGCAGGCCGCAGCGCCGAAAACCGGTGTCCTCGCCGGAGTCCTCGGCGAAACTCTCCCAGAGCGCCAGGCTCCTGGTCGCCATCGGCAGTTCGCGGGCATCCCGATTCTGCTGGCGGCACCAGCCCCAATTGCGACTGGATTGCTCGGCGCCGATCCGACCTTTTTCCACGAGGGCGACCGTAAGGCCGCGCCGTGCCAGATGGTAGGCCGCAAAAACTCCGACAATGCCGCCGCCGATGACGACGGCGTCCGCCTTCGCCGTCAGGGCGGGCGTCGTTTCGATGTGAAGAAGCGGGGCGGGCATCGGCGGTCTCCAATCTATCGGCCGGCATTCTAGCGCCTCAGCAATCGGGGGACTGCCGCACTTCGGTCATCCACAGCATATTCTTCGGTTCGCTTACCGCTCTGGAGAGATTTATGCTGGGGCAAATTTCATAAGCTTATCAGAGCATGGTGTGTCTGTTTCCGCTTGTCAGCGAGTCTTGGCCGCATAAAATGCTGACCATCGGAGGTGGCCGTAACGCCGCCTGCCACGAATTGGAGAGCGCCAATGAAACTCGACCGGATCGACATCAAGATCCTCTACGAACTGCAGAAGAACGGCCGCATCACCAATGTCGAGCTCGCCGAACTCGTCAATCTCTCGCCCAGCCCCTGTTTGATGCGCGTGAAGAAATTGCAGGCGGAGGGTTATATCGTCGGCTATTCGGCGCAGATCAATATCGCCAAGCTCGGGCAGACCCTGACGGTCTTCACCGAGGTCACGCTCAAGAATCATCGCCAGATCGATTTTGCCCGGTTTCTCGCGGCCGTCGAGAAGATCGATTCCGTCGTGGAGTGCCACCTGGTTTCCGGTGGATATGACTATCTGCTGAAGTTCGTCACTGGCGGCATCGTCGAATATCAGACGATCATGGAACGGCTGATCGACATGGATGTCGGCATCGACAAGTATTTCAGCTACGTCGTGCTGAAATCGCCGATCGTCAAATCGCACATGCCGTTGACCAGTCTGTTTCCGGTTTAGCTTCCCCGTGCGCGCGGAGAGACGGGACAAGGAGCCGGCGACTTGCCCCTTCGCGCCGCTTGCGGGCGGAGCATGAGGGCCGCCGACTTTCAGCAGCCCCGCAGCGCGCAAACCGGCTTCCACGTCGGCCGGCATCCCTGCCTTGGGTTTTCGCGCTGTTTTATCGGATCCCAGAGGTTATGGGCGACGAATTTGAGCAGCAGGCTTTCCGGCGCCGGCCAGGAAGGGGAGTGCCTGTGGCGAGCACGCGCCAAGCCTTGAGACAGCCGAGGTCCGAGGCCAACGCCTTGAGCGTGTTCTCGCCCATTGCTTCAGCGCTGCGACGTCTTCGTCGGTCAGGAGTGTCACCAATTGGTCGCCCCGTCGTTGGCGCCCGGTGATTTACGATCGATCACGATGAACTCCCACCGACTTCAGCGACGACGACCTCGTCGCGGTTGAACAGGCCGAAATGAAACCAGGTCTCGACCATCTCGATGCCGAACTGTTCACGGACGAAGAATGCTGCCGACTTAGATTATGGCTGCTTGAACCGACAACGGTTATTTCGCGTCGTTGCCGCCGGCGCTGTTTGCCAAGGTGAAACGCCGGTTCGTCGCACTCGCCAGGGCGATCCAAAGACGGGGAGCACCTCACAACCAAAAACCGCTGGAGCGAACTCAAAATCGGATAAAACTTGGGGGCAATGTCAACGGGATTCCGCGCATGTCGACGGTCATTGCAGCTTTGAGGTCCCTGACACGTTTGGGCCGGCTTCTCCCTTTTGTATTTGCGTGAATTTTTTATTGGGGTTGTTTGCCGTGTAGAATTTGTGGTGCTTTAAATACCTAGAGCGGGATAAACATAGCGGGACCAGGCGGGGCTCCCCGTGTCCGGGGAAAGATGGTTTTTGCTCTGCGCTATGCTCAGCCAACGCAAAGACGTTGATGGCCCCGTTACTTATAAGTGGACGCTTGTTATCCAAAAGCGTTTATTCTACTATTGCTGTTCAAGTTTAAGCACCTGTAACATTTGCTATTTTCGGAAGGAGACGTTCTCGTAATGTTGAAACGTGTTTCCGTCCTCCTCTCGGTCTTTCTGACGGCGTGCGTGCCGTCCTGGCGGCCTTCAACACCGGCGCCACCCGAAGCTGGCAACTGTCAAAACACGCCTCCGAGCGCAGCTGAATCTGCTGACTGGCGACGTGCACAAAGGCTGAATACACGTGAATCCTACAGGGCTTTCCTCGCCAGGTATCCTAGCAGTTGCTACGCAGCTTTGGCGGTGAGCAGGATGAAGACGTCGGTTCAAAAGCAACCTGTCCCCTTACGAAACTTGCCAATTCAATATCGGCGGACTTGGTCCGGACGAACAGCCTACTAGCACCGTAACGACACGGCTGTTTACGGGATTGCAAATTCTGTGAGAGCAATGCCTAGCGGCATCTGGAAATTGGGGAGCGCATGATTTTGCGAATCTCAGGTTCTGAAAACATTCTCCGGGTTGGCTAATGCACTTTGATGTTGTTCATGCTGCTGACCCACGATTTCTTGGCGGTACGTCGAGCGCATTAAGAGCCGAATTAAAGGCGGCAAGACTTTGGGGATTGAACTGTGGGCTGCTGCCAATTCTAGGGCATCAACAATCTCCGGTCGGCGTCTTCGACAGCCGTTTATCAGCGGCGATCGAGCAATCGAATATCGTTTGGCTGACCGGATCGGAACAGGCGACCTGCGACGTCCTTCTGGCGCACCACCCTGCCGTCTTTGAGCGAATGCCGCTTTCGCCGGTGCGTTTGCAGCCTCGTCGTGTCGTGTGTGTGGTTCATCATCCTCTGTTCGACGGTCAACGCGTTCAGCAATACAATCTCGCAGTGGTTGAGCGCGTTTTGGATCGCCTCTTTGGCGTTCCGGTCGTGTTTGCTCCTGTCGGTCCGAAAGTCCGATCTCAGCTCGAAGGTCTCGGCGCCCAAGGGCCCACACTTCTGCGACACGATCTATGGAACATGGTTGACCTCGCTGAATGGGCACAACACCAGAGAAAGGCTCCAACAGACACCGTCAATTTGGGGCGACACACGAGAGCGGACCCTATGAAATGGCCTGGTTCCGCGGATGATCTCCGCGCAGCCTATCCTGACAGGGCTGATTTCAATATCAAAGTACTAGGCGGTGTTCCCGACACAATCCAACATTGGATAGGCTCGAACTGGGAAATCCGTGCTTTCTCGGAAAACGACGTCCCTGACTTTCTCAACCGCCTGGATTTTTATGTCTATTTCCACAGCAAGCATTGGGTAGAGGCGTTCGGAATATGTATCGCGGAAGCAATGGCCAGCGGTTTGGTCACGGTGCTGGATCCTTCATTCAAATGCCTCTTCGAAGATGGAGCTGCCTACTGCGATATTGCTGAAACGGAAAATGTCGTCGAGCAGTTCATTGCTTCGCCTCCAGCTTATGTCCAACAATCAAATGCCGCGCGAGAACTTGTCCGGCGGAAATTTGCGATCGATCAATACCCGCAACGCATGGCACGCCTTTACGATGATCTGGAACTGCCGACGGCTTCGGTCCTGAAAAGCAGTCGAGCGACGGGCAGCAGTTACCCAAGCGGGATAGCTGCCGAAGACAAATCGGTCCGACTACTGCCGCGGCGTATGGGCCAAAGGCGACGGATACTTTTCGTGGCCACAAACGGAATCGGACTGGGACACATCACTCGTCTGATGGCTATCGCTGAGCGTTTGTCTGATGACGTCGATCCTATTTTCTTTACGAGATCGGCCGGAGCCGCTTTGGTTTTTGCGCGAGGTCACGCTGTAGACTATATCCCTTGCGGCTTGGCCATGGGCGTTACCGACACAAGTTGGAACCGAGCGTATGCGCAAGAGTTGCTGACCGCAGTGGAGGCGTTTGATGTTTCGGCGGTGGTGTTCGATGGGAATAGGCCGTTTCCAGGATTGATCGCCGTTGCTGAAAGCCGGCGTGATTTGGCCTGGATTTGGATACGTCGCGCCTTGTGGCGCGTTGATCATGAGTTCAATCCGGACGCTCAGGATATATTCGATATAGTGATAGAGCCGGGCGAATTTGCACATGACGAGGACTACGGGCCGACTCGCGATTTGCCTGGTACGGTTGCCGTCCCCCCTTTGCTTCTTCTGGATCCCGGGACGGGATTGCCCCGGAGCGAAGCTGTCGCCAAGCTAGGCGTCGATCCAGACCGCTTCACTGTCGCAGTACAACTAGGCTCACAACGTAATTTCGACTTTGGAAGCCTGCCCGAGCTCATTTTCGCCCGACTGGCGAGGCGCAATGTTCAAACGGTTCAGATCCTCAATCCGCTCGCAAAGCCTCCTAAAGAGGATGGGTCGGGGATTCTCCGCAAAAGCCTCTATCCCTTGGCAGAATATTTTACAGCGATCGATCTCCTGGTCACCAACGCCGGATATAACAGCTTCCATGAAAGCGTCTTTGGGGGAATTCCCTCGATTTTCGTGCCCAATGAAGCGCCAGAAATGGACGACCAGCATCTTCGAGCTGTTTATGCCCAGTCGGCGGGCCTGGGCCTGTGTTTGCGGTGCTCCGAGCTGGATCGCATAGAGACAACCCTCGACCTAGCGCTGTCTGAAGACTTCCGGGGCGAGGTTCGCCGGCGATCAGCGCGCTTGGGTTTCGTCAATGGTGCAGCCATTGCCGCGAAGGCGATCGAGCAGCTTGTCTTCAGTATTCGCGCTGACCGTCCCTTGCACGCCTCGATTGCTCGCACGTGAGCTTTGGACGATGTCGGCACCGATCTGATCGGCGATAAATTCGTCGATGCTCGATGAAAGCGCAATCTCGTTGGAGATGTCCCATTTTGCCATGATCAGCGACCAGCGCTGGCGAACATATCTGCCATAGTTTTCAGATGGGATCGGAGGTAGATGCCGACGTGTGGGAATGAATTCGATAGGAGCGCAACGCGCAGCCATCAGATCCACACGCAATTCAGACAGGACTACGATCGGGAATTCGGCGTTAGCCCTGCAAACCCTCACCGCCGCTTCGAGAATTTCGACGAGATTCTCTGGCATCGTGCCCAGGATGGAGATCAGGGTTCTGGGTTTTGCCTCGAGTGTGGGGTCGTGGAGGAGATAATGAAGACTGTTCTCTTCATCACCGCTCGTAATTCTTCTGGGCCTGCCAAACGGCAGATGCCAGCCAACTCTGTCTACAATCCAGCGCACTGCCACTCCCGTGTTCCACGAAGCTATTTACGGCGGCAATCTCAAAGCCCGTTTTGCTGAACAAATAGTTCGACCTCTCCTTCGATCGCTTTTCGCGTGCCAGCGTCCAGTTTTTCGGCCACCGACGTCATCGTGCGATCAGCCCCTTCGACTTTGAAACGGGTCGCTAGCATTGCGTTGAAATATGCGCGCCGCAAATCCGGCTTTCCACGGACAAAGGAGCCTTGGGCGTAACCTTTAGCAAGTTCGAGATAGGCGTCCTCGAACCCCCGGCGTGCTGACAATTCAAACAGAGCAAGTGCGCGCTTGGTATCGCGCGACACCTTGCCATCGCCTTTGAGGAGAAGGCGCGCTGCGAAGAAAGGAGCATATTGGTTGCCCATCTCCGTCGCGCGGATCATCAGATCAAGACCCCGTTTAACATCTTTTTGGATGCCCAAGCCGCTGACATAGGCACGGCCGAGGTTGCTTATCGCGTCGATCTGTCCGGCATCGGCTGCTGCGGCGTAAAGCTTTGTCGCCTCGACATCATCCTTCTCTACACCCGTGCCGCGGCGGAAGCTGTCGCCCAACGCATTGATCGCATTCGACCAGCCGCTTGATGCTGCAAGTTTGTACCACAGTATCCCTTCTTCAGGAATTTTGGGCACTCCTTGACCGCGTATGTAAGCTGTTCCGACGTTCGTCCTTGCTCTGAGATTTCCCAGCGACGCCGCCTTCATGTACAGATCGAAGGCGCGCTTGTAATCGACCTCACGGCCCATTCCGACACGCGCCATGTATCCGAGATTGACGAGTGCGGCGCTGTATTCCTGCTTGCCGGCAAGCTCGTAGAAATGTTCCGCCCAGTCATAGCGCCGGGCTATTTCCAGAACCCGGGCAAACTGATACTGCAGGCGCGGATTCGTGGGATTTGCAGCCAGCGCGAAGCCACAGGCACGAAGCCCATCGCGAACGTTCACGAGCCCGTTCGTAACACCGGGTACAACGCGTTGCGGGTCGTTGGGATCGGCTGCGTAGAGGTCGCAATCCGTCACCAGCGTCTTCATTCCGCTTTGTGTGGCTGGCATTTGGCGCGGCCAGATACGAAAAGTCTCGCTCACGGCACGCTCGCCGGCCTGCTGAAAAATAAACTCCGCCCCGGCGGCTGCAGTATCCGCGCTGGAGGGTGGCTCGGTGGAAATCGATGTGGCGGCAAGTGCGCCGGTGACAAAGAGTCCACGCTGGTTGAGCGCAGCAATCTGGAGCTTGCTGCGTTTGAGTGCTTCCTCCGCAAGCTGGCTATTTGGAAATGCCTTTACGAAGCGTTCGAAATCCGTCGGGTCCGGACTGTCCTGAATAAAGTACCAGAGCACCTGATCGATGGTCAGTGTCCCACTGCCAGCCGAGACCTCCGATGGCGATTTACTGACGTCACCCGCCCGGAAGACGAATTTGGTTTCGATCGAGCCGGTAATCCAGGGTATCTGCGATCCGTTGGTGGCGAGGCGCACGTCTCCACGCACGGTTCTGAACGTGTCATAGATGTCGAGTCCCGGTTGCTGAAGCGCATTGGCCAGCGCCGACGAATAAGGACTGTTCACGCCTGTGCCGTCATAGGCCACTTCGCCGGCGCCAGTGGCAAAGGCGATGAGGACTTGACCTGCGCCGGCCTCGATATTTGCCAAACCCTGCTCCAGCCCCTTTTGGGACGTGAGCGGATTGTTGCGGCAGGCGTCCAAAATGATCAGCTTGACGCCGACTGGGTCGTCCTTGACGATGTCTATGAGAGCATTGAGGACAATGGCATCATCGATGACTTCTTTAGCGGATCCGGTTCGCACATCCACCGGCAGCAGCAGATTTCGCCCTTCATGCTGCAGGGCGTGTCCTGCGTAGTAGAGTATAGCCAGATCGGCGCCGAGAAGATGGGTGCGGATCGCACTTTCGAGATCGTCGACGGCTGCTTTCTTGACATCGTAGAAAAGTAAGACCTCGAACCCAAGCTCCGTCAGCGTCGCGGCAATCAGCTTGGAATCGTTTTTGGGATTTGCGAGAGGCGCAAATTCGTATTCGCCGTTCCCGACCACGATAGCCGCTCGCCGTTCCGCGTAGGCTATGGGCGAGAACGCCACCAAAAACAGCGCCACCAGCGGGATCAAGAAAGTCCATTGCAGCCGAAACGAAGAAGTTTTGTGCATCATTGGCCCGGTAAGCCTAATTGCTGGCTTCGTTCTCTTGATTAGCGAGAAGATTTACATGACTCTATAGTAATTCAATTTTTGCAGCTTCGCATGCGGGAAAAAGGATCAAAGCCTAGGGGGCATTTCCAGAGGCGCTATGCACATTCAGCCTGAACTTCTGGCCGGATTTTTGGAAAGACAATCTGAACGAGCCAAGCGTTACCGTCTAGCTCTGCGCCAAGAAGGCGGCGAAATCGGACCAAATCGTGCAGAAATGTATGCGCGGTCGGCTCTCGAGCAGGAATTTCCGCTTTTGGATGGTCCTGGAGAGAAACTTGGACATCGTTTCGTTGAAGCGGTGCTGGCAGACGGGAAGATCTTTGGGTTGGCCGCCGCCGTTGCCGGACTACTGGCCGTCAAATTTGAAAACTGGAACGCCGCCACAGAACTAGCGGAGCGCAGTATCGCGGCCGATCAGCATGATACCTTTGCTCAGCGATTGTTGCTCGCTGCCACTGAGAAAAGCTTCGATCTATCTTTATCAGTGGACGAATGGCTGCGCGGCCGCTTTTGCAGCAATCCTTTCGAGGAAATCGAAATACGCGCGAACGGCGCGGTTCATACCTGCTGTTCGGCGTGGATGCCAACACCCATTGGTTCCATTTATAAGGATGAAACCAACGATTTCTGGAACTCGTCACGCGCCCAAGAAATTAGGCGTTCTGTACTGGATGGGGATTTCTCGCACTGTAGCCGCACGAACTGTCCAAAGATCGTCAACCGGACACTTCCTCTCAAAGAGGATCTAACGTCTCCCCTGCATCGCCATTGCGTCTCTGAGAGAGAATTTGTCGTGGACCACAAGCCGCGTCGTATTCTCCTTTCAGAAGATCGCTCTTGCAATCTCTCGTGCCCTTCCTGCCGAACGCATTTGATCCAATTGGGGCATCGGGAGTCCGACCAACTGGATCGACACTTCGACCTCCAGATACTGCCCCTCTTGCAAGACGCTGTTCAGATTAAAGTAACGGGTAGTGGCGATCCCTTCGGAAGCCGCCATTTCCGTTATGTGCTTAAACGGCTTACCCAGACTCCCGCAACAACTCGGCGCATACAGATCCAAACAAACGGTCTGCTTTGCAACGAAAAAGCTTGGAAGGAGCTGGGTTTGGAAGGCCACGTTAGCTCGATCTGGGTTTCCGTGGATGCCGCAAAGGCCGAAACATACAGAGTTGTCAGGCGGCTGGGCTCCTTTAATGGTCTTCTGGCCAACCTCGACTTTTTGGGACGACTGCGCGCCGAAGGCAGGATTGATCAGTTTCGCTTAGACTTTGTTGTTCAGGCTCGAAATTTCCGTGAAATGGCCGATTTCGTTGATCTTGCAAAGAGCGTAGGTGCCGACGGCGTTCACTTCCTGATGATACGCAATTGGGGAACGTTCACGCCGGAGGAATATCGATATCAGAATATCGGCTCTTCCAGCCATCCCGACTATCAGGATTTCCTAGCGATGCTCCGTGACCCGCGCCTTTCCTCTCCCTTGGTCGACTTGGGAAACGTGAGAATAGTATTTGATATTGCGCATAAACCGGAATGGTCCGGCACCAACATCAGTTCTTGGTGGCGGAAATTCAATCCATTTCGATACTTCGCCCATCGAGTATAGATAAGCATGCGTCTTTCGAGGTGGCACGTCCTTATGGTACGTTCATGATCCAAGACAGCCGGCTTCACGAGACAGGGGCAATCTCCGCATGTCCGAAGACCGCAAGACAATCGTCCAGACGCCGCTTGATCCCGCGACGCTGACCTTCACACATCTTATCGGTCATGACGAAATCAACCGGTGTTTTGCCTTCACCGTTGGATTTGTCAGCCCCGACGAGAACGTCGACCCGCTGAAGCTCCTCGGAAAACCAATATCGGTCGAGGGGGAGTCGGAGGATCCCAAACGCTGGTTCAGTGGGCTCGTTTCGGATTTTCGCCTGATTCGCATACAGGAAGGGCTTGCCTATTACGAGGCGGAGGTGCGGCCGTGGCTCTGGCTGCTGGGTAACACGACCGACTGTCGCATATTCCAGAACATGAGTGTCGTGGAAATCGCCGAGCAGATCTTCTCGAAATATAAGCCGGCCAAGTTCGAGAAGCGCTTGCAGGGTTCCTATGAGGCACGGGAATACTGCGTGCAGTATGACGAATCCGACTTGGACTTCGTGCAGCGGCTGCTCGAGCACGAAGGCATCATGTATTTTTTCGAGTATGGCGACGGGGAACACACCCTTATTCTTGCCGACGCTATGAGCAAGCTGAAGCCTGCGCCGGGTTATGCGACGGTCAAGTTCCGCGCAGAAGGCGAACCAATGCGACGGGACCAGGAATATATCACCGAGTGGGTGGCAACCAGTTCCGTCCACCCGGGCACCTATGCCCACACGGACTACGATTTCACCAAGCCCGCCGCCGACCTGATGGCGCAATCGGCGCAGCCCTTTGCTCATGCGGAATCACAGGGAGAATACTATCGTCATCCCGGCACCCATCTAACTGTAGGCCGCGGTGACGCCGTCGCCGTGGTGAGGCGCGAGGAAATTCAGGCTGCGCATAAGCGCATCGTAGCCGCCGGAACTGTGCGTGGGCTGGCTTCGGGTTGCACGTTCAAATTGGAAGATTTCCCTCGCAAGGATCAAAATGCGGAATATCTCGTCCTGCGCGCCGACTATCGCCTGTTTGACCCGGGCTACCGCCCCGCCGCTTATGCGGGCGAAGAGACCTTCCGCGTGAGCCTCCAGGTTGCGCCGACTTCCCTCACATACCGGCCGCCGCGCACCACACCTAGGCCGATCATGCGGGGTCCGCAAACGGCAACAGTGGTCGGTCCTTCGGGTGAGGAAATCTTCACGGACAAATATGCGCGGGTGAAGGTGCAGTTTCACTGGGACCGTCTTGGCAAGAAAGACCAGAACAGTTCCTGCTTCGTACGAGTCTCGCAGACATGGGCCGGCGCGGGCTGGGGTTTCATCCAGGTCCCCCGCATTGGCCAGGAGGTGATCATCGACTTCCTTGAGGGGGACCCCGACCGGCCCATCATCACTGGCAGGGTCTATAATGGCAAGGAGATGCCCCCATACGAGCTGCCGGGTAATGCCACACAGTCCGGCCTGAAGACGAATTCCTCACCTGGCGGCGGAGGCTGGAACGAATTGCGCTTTGAGGACAAGGCGGGATCGGAAGAAGTCTATTTCCAGGCGCAGAAGGACCACAACCTGCTGATCAAGAACGACCGCAGCAAGCTGGTCCAACACGATCAATCGGACCGTATCGACAACAATGCCAAGCACTCTGTTGGTGTGAACCTCGATGAGGACGTCGGCAACAACAAGACAACGAAGGTCGGCGTCGACCGCACGGTGAACATCGGCTCCAACGATACCGAGACGGTAGGAATCAACCGCTCGCTCACCGTGGGCGTTGACGAAACGATCAGCGTCGGCTCGAATTCCACCGAGACGATCGGCTCTAATCACACCCAGACCGTTGGCATCGTCCAGACAGTCACGGTGGGGGCGGCCCGCATCGACACGGTCGGGGCCGCAGAAACCAGAACAGTCGCGGCGGCTCAGATGAACACTATCGGCGCGACGCGGTCGGTGAGCGTGGGTGTCAGCCAAAGCCATGATATCGGTACAGCCGACAGCTGGGAAATCGGCACCGACCAGAGCTTTCAGATCGGCGGTGGACAGATTAGCGAGATCGGCAAAGGTCGAAGCGCAAAGATCGGCGAGGACGATGCAACGCAGATCGGCGGAGCGAGGTCCATAACGGTTGCCAAGAGCAGCCTGGTCGAAATCGGTCAGGACGGCGGCATAAACGTTGGGAAGAAGCTGGTGATCGAGGCAGGCGAAGCTATTACGATCAAGACAGGGTCAGCAATGATCGTAATGAAAAAGGACGGCACGATTTCGATCGAAGGTAAAGATATTTCTGTCAACGCCAAGGGCAAGTTCAACGGCAAGGCTTCGGGCGAGGTCACTTGGAAGGGCAGCAAGATCAACCAAAATTAAAGAGGCACTCAGATGTCCGACACACGGGAACGTATCGAAGGAGTGGTTATCGGCGTTTTGCTGGGTTTCGAGGCAGGCGCGCCGCTGGTGGTCTTTCCCGGAAATCCCCGGGAAACCGCGATGCCTGCGCGCAGCCTGGCCGACCTGACGTCTGTAATGATCGGTGCCGAGGTCGCGCTTCTTTTCGAAGGCGGAGACGCTACGCGGCCACTGATCGTTGGCCGGATCGTGGAACCCGCGCGAAAGCCTTCGCCGCCAAATGTCATTCGTGACGGCGAGCGCGTGCGGATCACCGGCGAGGAGCGCATCGAGCTTCGTTGCGGCAAGGCGACGATCATTATGGAAAAGGACGGTCATATCACCATCCGCGGCACCTATGTGACCAGCCACGCCAGCGCCGCCAATCGCATTCGTGGCGGATCGGTGAACCTCAACTGATGCCCGCTGCGCCTGTTCTTCGCGAAATTGTCCGCCAGCATGCCGAGATGGCCGCATTCCTGTGGACGGTCTACGACTGGCATCTGCTGCATCCAAATGAAAACCCGGATATGGACGAGGAGCGGCTCGAACGGTTGATTGAGCGACTGGAAGCGCATCTCGACGGTCTACGCGTTGCGGGGAAGGTGGGGCTGGAAATTGCGAAGGAGCGCTACGCCGAATACCCGGAGGCTGGCGAGTTGTTCGTGGTCCGGATGCTGAAGGCAACGCGGCCTATCCCGGTCAGGCAATTGGACCTGGAGAAAGTCAGGGAATACCTCACGGTGAACGGGGCGTTGCCCCCCTGAGGACAGCGCTATTCGGTGGCGAGGCCCCACATATCGTCGGGGATCGGTACTCGCTCCCAACGATCCTCCTTAAAAACGGCGACGCCGCCATAGTCAAAGAGAATGATATCCGGTCCTACTACGTCCATGCGGTTCGGCGTGCGAAGATCGGCGGGCAGTTCGATCGACCGCCTGTAGGCTAACGCCCTGTCGAAGACGTGAATTCCAGCTGCGCCGAGGATAGCGACTTCGCCCTGCCAAGGGCAGATGGTGTAAAGATCATCAGTCAGGCCGATGGAGGACAGATCCTCGGTTGCGTTCAGACCGCTTGCGCGCACGATGATCCCGTGGTCACCCACTGCGACTATGTCGCCGCCGGGCATGACGATACAGTCGTTCAGACCGCCGCGTGCGTCCGTCGGGGCTTCGGTCCACCCACCGTCGCGAAGGTACAGGGCAGTCGATGGCGGCACACGGATCGTCCTGAACCGCTCCTCGAGAGCGTCCGCGCCCTCGGCATCGCCGCTCGCGCGTGCGTGGTCGATCTGCGCTTGCTGCTCGGGCGTAAGATCGTTGTATTGGACCCGCTTCTGGCCGCATAGGGCCGCCGGACCACTGCCCGGCCGCATCGCCATCCCGAAGAAGGCGCAGTCCTCAACCCCCCGCATGTCGAAATCGCATAAGCGCAGCCAGTCGTCGTTCTGCCGGCGCTCATAAAGCTGCGAACCGTACCCGCAGGCATAGAGCCTGCCATTGTCCCTTGCGATCCGCGACATTGCTCCATAGCCTTCAGCGTCGTCGCTTAGCACGCCGGCGCCCTCTATCTTTTCGACAGGGATATCGCCGATCAGGAAGTATACGTCTCCCTCGTTGCTCATGGGAACGAAGACCGGCTTGCCGTCGCCGGGGTCAACGATTGAGGTGATCGACTTGATCGTGCGCGGGAGCTCCGCGAACCCCCACAAGATCTCGTTACTTTCGTTATACGTGAGGACGATGCTCTGTGGGTCTTCGTCCCTGAGCTCGCCGATCGAGATCGCGAACTGCTGCCGCGACACGGCGTGCCCAGCCCATATCCTAATCATCGGCCCTGCTCCTTCCTATCGGTTCATCATGCGGCCTTTGGCGGCCCGGCTGGGCAACGCGTTTGACGTCCGGAGCGTCTGATCGTCGTCGAGCAGTTTGGATTGCTTGGTGACGGCCCGCTTTGCCTTCCGGATGCATTCCGGCGAGAGATCGAGCTCGTCGAGCGTGGACTTGGCCACCTCGTGAATCTCCTCTGAGGTGCCCGTGCCCCACTCGCCGGATTTCTTCAGCTCCACCTTTTTCTTCTTTAGAGCCTTGCCCTTCAGCGGCTTGCCTTTGGCATCGACCGCCCCCGCCTTGCCGATCGCGTCCATGCCTTCGCGCTCGGCCTCATGGATTTTGTCGTGATTCTTTGGTGATAGACAGATGCAAACGCCCTTGCCCAGGGTAGGCGCGCCGGCAACTCGCTTCTTCGGATCGTCTGCTTGGTCCCGTGTGCCCGTGCGGTAGGCCTTGTCGGGCACGATGTGATGTGCCTCGCCCCCGGCCTTGTTGCACTTATCGGCGATGTCGTCGTAGCTGCCGACCATACATTCTATGCCGGCGTTCGGCTTCTTTCCCGGCCTGCCTGCTCGGATCATTGGTGGTCCGCCACCCTGCGGGGAGGTGTGGTCGTTCGAGGCGAGGTCCGAGAAGCGGTTGACGGGCTCACCATCCATCTTGACATCATTCGACCAGGCGTGCGCGTATTCCTTACCTGTGATCTTCGAGGTTATGATGTTCTTTTTCGGCGCACAGCCCGCCTCGTCTCCGGTGCACTTCGAATAGTATGATTTGTTCTTTTGATTGACAGTTTCTCCCCCGATTTTGACCGTGCTCGTACCCTTGTCGGTGTCCGAATCCATTCCGAACGTTGGGTAGGGCACGGGAACACCGGGCGGCGTGGCCGGCGTCTGCGGCGGCGTGAAAGCTACATAGGGAAACGCCGCGATTACCTTGTTCGCCTGCGCCTTGCAGGACACTTCCAGCCCGTTCGCGAACACCGTCATTTGGGCCATTCCCGCGTGAACTTGCCGGAGGTGAACACGGCCGCGCCGCAGGCGCCATCGTCGCCCGAGGCTTCGATCAGAACCGGCTCGCCCGCATTGTAGCCCTTGCACGCGGCTGTCATCGCCATCCCTGCCATCATTGGGACCACGGCGGCCCCGACATTGCCGACGCTTTCGGTGGGGCTCCAGAAATCCTGGAAGCCGTGATGGCCCCTGACCAGTCGCAGCGACGCAAGTGCAGACTGCTTGAAAAAGTAACTTTCGCCGCTGACGTCGGATATTCGGTAGCCGATGCGGTTCATCTCTATGCCTGCCTCGGCGAGGGCGGCGCGGTAGGCGCTGGTCATGCCATCTCCGCGAAGGGGGAGGTCGGTGTGGTTGTAGATGTAGGCGGGCTCACGGGCGAGGCCGAGACCGAGGAGGCGCATGGGGCCGCTGCCTGGCCGGGCGCAGAGGACGGCGGCGGCGGCCTCGCCGGGAATAAAGCCATTGGGGTTGTCCGGGGTCAGCAGGCGATCGTCTGCGAGGTAGTGAGTCATGGCCCCCGCCGTCAGATAGCTGTCGACGCCGGCGATCATCACATAAGGTGCATCGCCGGCCGCCAGTATCCGCCGCGCCCGCTCCAGGGCGACGTGTCCCGAGGGACGCCCATGGGCAACAATCCTTGAGCGGCCGTGCGGCGGACATTCCGCAATCTCCGCAATCCAACTAAGGAGGCGCGCGCCATCGGGGGCAGGGCGGCCGGGTCGATCCTCCTCGGCAAGGCAGAGAATGAGCGCGGTCTGGCCGCGGGCTTGCGGTACGGCCTCGAAGGCTTCGCAGATCGCGCCTGCCGCAAGATGGGCCATACGCTTTTCGCCGATCCAGTTGCGCGGCAAGGGCACCGGAGCACCGATCAGCCAATCGCCACCAGATCCCGGAAAGCGCGTCTCCTGAAAACCGTCCAGCCGTGCCCGCATGGCCGCGCAGGCCGACGGCGCGTTAAGGCCGACGGCTGTCACCATGCCTATTGAGACGATGTCGATCGGAACGCTCAAACCTCTTCTTCCTCTATTTCTTCTGCCCCATTGGCGCGGATGTAGCGTCGACCCGTAGCACGCGCCCGCAGCATGGATTCGGTCGGCGGCCCAACCCAGCATTCGCTGAAATCAAGGATTGTCCTGTGAATGCGCTGTGAGACCCGCCAGACCAGCGAAAAGCGCCGGTTTTCCGGATCGAACAGGATTGTGTCAGGCAATATTTCGCTCTCGAAGGCTTTCTCGCGTCCCTTGAACAGTGTCATTGGCAAGCTGGTGCTGGGAAGACGAAAGCCTTCACGGCCCGCTGAGGTGAGATTGACGAGCATCGCCTCTTCACCTCCTCTGGGAAAATCGATCTGCTGGTCGGGTGGCGCCATCTGAAAATAGCGTTCGTCGAAATCCGGCGGCAAGAAGGGGAAGATATTGGCAGACCAGTTGTCGTCATAGGTGCCGCCATATTCGAGCCGACCTGGCCAGCCTCGTCCATAAGGCCCGAAGCTCATGGGCCGGTAGTCGCCGAAAGGCGAGCGGATTTCCTCGCCGATGGCCTGGGTGCTGGGAAGCCGGAGGCCGGGGATCAGATGCTGGTTCTTCGGCCTCGCCCACCCGGTTCCAACGGGATTGAGCCGGTAGCTCGCGGGAAGCTTGTCCTCGGGATCGAGGTGGTCGGTACCGCCCCAGGCTGTATCGTAAGAAAAAGGCTGGCGAAGGAAGGGCAGCGGCGCCGTGGCGGCAAAGAGTGGGCCCCGGGCGCGCCATTCGCGATGACCGACCACGTCGAAGGCTTTTGACCAGTCACCAAGCTTGATTCCGACCCGAACGCGCTCGGCGGGGCGCCCGCCCGGTGCATAGGCGCAGCCATTGGCGATGACGTCGCAGCGCGGCTTGCGGAATGCAAAGTCGGTTTCCCAGAGAGTGGCCGAAAAACCCGGTTCACCCGTATGGGTGTCGGCCATCACCAGCGGCACCTGCGCGGATGATTTGCGCACGGGGCCACCCGGCGTCTCGGGAAAGTCGAATGTCCCCTTAACGACGACAACGATGTACTCATGGCCGGTCTTGTCCATGCCCATCGTGAATTCGGTCGGGAAGCCGGTCTGATTCCAGATTTGCATCAGCCGGACTCCAGATCTTCGCAAAGGAGTTGGCGGAGTGCCAGTTCGGGCACATCCGGGTTAACCTCAATCGGTTCGGACCGTTGAACCCAGAACACCATGCGCCGGACCAAGCCGTCGGTGGCCTCTATTGCGGGAAAGGGCAGGGAGGTTAGGCGGGCGGCCAGGCCGTCGCCGTCGAGTTCACCCTGTCGCGCTAATGTTCCAGCCGCCGCCAACGCATCGAACCACTCCGCAGCGGAAGTCCCGATATCGCTTGCAGCAACCGGCGGCGCAGCAGCAATCGTCAGCGGAAACCGCCGACCCGCACGGTCGGCGCTTGCCATTACCACACCCGTCATGGGCCCGAAGGCTTCGCTCCCGAGCAGAAACCGCAGAACGGGATGCTCCTCAATCGAACCTTGCGAAAATCGGTGAACCAGATGTCGGCTGATCCACCGATCCCATGTGCCGACAAAGGTGGCCGGCAGGCCGCGCGTGACGAAATCCCCCGTCGCGGGCAGCTTCCCGAAGAATCCCGGCAATATTACAGCCGCGTCGGACACGTAAACCTCGCGAACATTTTCAAGTCGTAAGGGTTGGCCACGCTCGCGGCCCGAAGCTCAAAATCTGCGTAGTGACCTTGGGCGGCGAGCCGCAGCCTGTAGAGTTCCGGAAGCTCAGTCCTGGTCAACCGGCCGGCACGCAGCATCCGCAGCAAAGCCCAGCTTCCTGTCTCGCTGACCATCACCTCCGGCGAACCGTCGATCGGCTGGAAGGCCAGGGTAATCACGCCGGTTCCGTCCTTGCCAGGCCAGGTCATTGGCTGCGGACGTGTCGGGTTGTTGAAATAGGAGAGGCTCTGCCCGTCGACATTCAGCGTCATGCGGCCGACGGTCGGCGAAAGGTCTTTGGCCTCGAGTGTAAAGGTCATGATCGGTCCCGCGCCGCCAGGAAAAAGGCTGTCACGGATCAGCCGGGCCTGCTCTAGCGCCGCTAGAGCCGACGAATCGAGCCGGATGTCCGAGCGCCATTGCCAGGGGTGACGGGTCACATCGATGTAGCTGATCAAGTGATTGTTTATGAAGCTGTCGATCAGCCCGCCCGGACCAAAGATGCGCGCAAAGTCGACGACATTGACATCGATTGCGCTCTCGGGAACGAATGGATAGCGGTTGGTGAGCGCAGCCTGACAGAAAGGCAACACGTCGGCGCGCCAGATGGCGTTGAGTTCTGAGGTAACCGCCTCCGTTGTAAGGCCGCTCGTGTCGCCGGCGATGCCGGCCAGCCAGTCGTCTAGCGGATCGGGGAGGGTTGCGGCCTGTCTTGCCACCGCCCCTGTGAGTTCGGCCAAGCCGCCTTGTCGCTTTATTGCATCCTGGGCATCGGGGCTTGCCGATACGGTCTGCAGCATGTTTGAAAGCGCAGTCAAAGCCGCGACGGCATCATTGAGTGCCGGAGGTTGGCCGTCGACCTCCGCGATTGCGGCCTTGATGGGTTTGAAATGCTCGGCAACCAGCGCGCCCGAGAGATCCACTTCGGACTTGGAGCCGGGGGCCGGCATCAGCTTCACACCTTTCTTCGCGAGCTTGCCGATCTTGCCGAGCTTGGACAAGAGCTTGGATGCTCCCGCCGGAGGGGCTTTGCCGCCGTCATCTTCGGAACGGGTAAGCTCCGTCTCGTGCACGATTGCGTTCAGCAGCCGCTTCATCGAAGAGTCTGCACTCGAGAGATCCTTGAGATTCTCGCTGGCCGTCTGCAGGTCCGCCAGCGGCGCGAGCCTTACGTCGCGCAGGAAGCTGTCCCACTTCGAGATGTAGTCGTCGTAGTAGAGCTTTAGGATATCCTGCGAAAGCGTAGCGACCGATGGGCTGGCGCTTTCTGAGCACCCGCCGGCAAAGACGGAACGATCGAGCGCAGCCTGCGCGGCCACGTCCTCCAGCCTGGCGAGGATGACGTTATGGAAGCTGTCATAGGTGAAGGCTCCGCTGATGCCTACTCTAAGGGTCTTCTCCGAGCGGCGAGCGAAAACCTTCGAACCGTTCGGACCGACATGATCCGCCGGAATCCATTCCTTCAGCGCTGTTACCTCCGGATCGGAGAGCAGTGCATTATAGGCCCGCACGGGCAGTGGAATCGAGCAGATGCTTCGCAATGCTTCGCCCACTAGCGCCTCATCGGGCGAGATAAGAGTTTGATCCGCCGCCATATTGGCGATTGCGGCGAGTTGATGATCGGCGGCCATCTCGGTCCGGAATGGCGGCACGGGCGCAAATTCAGGCAGCCGCTCCGTCCACCATTGCTCGGCGAATTCGGGGTCCATTGGCGACAGCCCGGTCATCATGCGATACGTCTTCAGCGCGCCGAGCTGGAATTCCGGGTCGCGGATCTGGCGCCACATCGTTGCCTCAAGCAGCGCGACCATGCGTGGTTCCAATATGTTGCGTAGCGCGCGGTCATAGGCATCAGACTGAGCCTGCGTGATCTGCGTTGCGGCGGAAGGGCCGATCAAGGCTGCTATTCCGCCCGGCGGTGCGGTACGGGCATTCGAGACTTCCGTGACTGCCTCAAGCGCCATATCGAGATCGAGTGGTTCCAGCGGCGCCTGACGTGCAGCAACCGGAGTGAGCGGGAGCTGCAACGCCTCGAGCTGTTCTGCTTGTGCAGCCAGAGTTGCGTAGTTCTTGCGATAGGAGATCGTGAAGATCAGACCGGCCACGACGACCAATCCTGCGGCGGCCACTACGGCACCACGCCATATCCAGATACGCCGTTCCTCTGCCGCGGGATCGAAAGTGCCGAGGCCCGCTTCCTTGAAGATTACTTTGCTGAGCAAGTCCTTCAGGAAGAAGCTGCGCTTTTCGGCCCGCAGCATGGGCGCGGCCGGCTGTGGCGGGAGGCCGAAAGACGAAGCGAGTGCGGCCGTCAGTCGGTCGATTGCGGTGCCTTCCTGAGTGGCGGAGGTAAGATAGATACCGCGCAACCAGGCGCTTTCGGCATAGCGACTTTCACCGAAGACGGTTTCGACCAAAACGCGAACAGGCTCCGAAAGGGCCTCAACCTGTGCGGGGAAGCGGAATATCTCTGCCCGGGCGGTAAGGTTCTCTTCGTCTTCGAGCCGAGGAACGAGGCGTCGTTCCAGCACGCCGGTCAGCGCCGTGAGTTCCCGTGAGACGTCACTGCCGTCGATGCGTGCACCGGGGGGGAAGGTCGCTCCCCATACCTGCTCGCGATCGGCCGTCGAGAGCCCCCCAAAGAAAGTCTCGAACCCCCTTATGAGATCCGCCTTGGTCAGCATCAGGTAGACCGGCAAGCGGATCTTGAGCTGTTCCTGAAGTTCGGTCAGCCGTTTGCGGATTTGGCGGCCATGTGCGCGGATCGCAGCGTCGCCTTCCGAAAGCGTCTCGATAGAGAGCGCCACGATTACACCGTTCAGGGCGCGGCGGCCCCGGTGTTTCTTCAGAAGATCGAGAAAGCCCAGCCATTCCGCTGCATCGACGTCGGGCTGGCTCTCCTGTTGAACGTAACGACCGGCGGTGTCTATCAGCACCGCCTCTTCGGAAAAGAACCAGTCGCAGTTGCGAGTCCCACCCACCCCATGCAAATCGTCAGTGAGATCGATGGCGAAACTCAGTCCCGACTGCCGCAGTGCCGTGGTCTTGCCGGTCGCCGGCGGGCCTATGATCACGTACCAGGGCATCTGCCGGAGAAACTTTCGGCCTCCGATTTTCCGACGTTTCAGCTCGGCCATCACCTCTCGAAATTTTGTGCCCACTGCGGCGACGCCCTCTTCTGCCGGGTTTGGCGGCGCTTCCGGTGGAGCGGCGATTTCGGATACGAAAAGGCGATTGGCGCGGATCGCCCGGCGCTGCGCCGCGATCCACCAGACGAGAAACAGAAGGAGGAGAAGGCCTATCACGATCAGCCGCACTATCTCCGAAGCGAACGGCGTGCTCTCTCCGACACTGATGATGGGGCCGAAGATCCAGATGATCAGGGATAGCAGCATCAGGCCGATGAAGGTCCAGAGCCAGCGCGAGGTGAGGATAGCCCAGAGAAACCGGAAGATCGCCATCTCAGAGCCTCTTCGCGATCAGAAGCTCGATCCGGCGGTTGGCGGCCCGACCTTCGCGCGTGTCGTTCCTTGCCAGGGGCTGTGTCGCCGCACGTCCCTCCGACCGCACGCGTTCAGGCGGCACGCCGCTGGCCGCCAACAGAGCGGCAATCGTTGCAGCGCGCGCCTCGGAGAGGCGCTGGTTGTTGGACAGGGGATTGGATGCCTGGAGCGGAACATTATCGGTGTGGCCGACGATCGTAACACTTCCGATCAATTCAGCATTTTCCTTGAGAACAGCCGCAATGGAGGCGACGAGCGGTTCGAAGCTTTTCGTCAATTCGGCCCGTGCAGACTGAAAAAGCTCCGGACTGCTCGATTGAAGCAGGAGTGTCACCGAAGAGGCGTTTTCATTGCCCTTCAAGGCCGGCAGAAGCGCGGCAGGCGCAGCGGCGCGAAATTCGGGCAGAAGCTCGAAGACAACAGGCTGGACCGGTGGCGCATCCGGCGCTGGCGTGCGCTTGTTCGGGCGATAGATTTCGGCCCGCTCCGGCGGCGGCAGGGCCCGAACGAGCGTTGCAAGTTCTTCAGCCTTCACCCCTAGCCGCATCGACAGCGGCACGTAGATTGCGGTCGCAAGCACCACTGCCACGACTGCGAGCACCCAGATTGGAATGGCAAAGCGGGAAGGCTCGTCCGCTGCCATTACGCCCTCCCACCTGGGCGAGAGCGGCGCACTCTCGCCATCCGTGTCCCGCAGGAAGCGAGCGGCTGCGGCGCGAACGGCGCTGAGGGAGCGATCGCCTGCACGCCCCGGCACGCGATATTTGCCCCGGAAACCAAGGGCAAGGCAGAAGTAGTGCAGCTCCAGCAATTCACGATCACGGCCGGGATGGCGCTCCAGCTCTTCCAGCCGGGCGAAGAACTGTGCGCCGGCATCCACGTCGCCGTGAAGCATGACGACGAGCGGCTGGCGCGGCCACGCGCTAGAGCCGCCCCACGGCGTGTTGAGCGCCAGATCATCGAGAAGCGAAGCGACAGCCCAGGCGGCCGCGTCTGCCCTTGTCAGGCTTACCCCAGAGGCAACGGCCGCATCGCGCGCCGTGACCAACTCCTCCATAAGCCTTGTTCGCAATGCTTCAGGATTACCGGGTGGCAACGCATTCTCGAGTTCCGGCGCAAATTCCAGCAGCGTGGCGAAAGCATTGATCAGCGTGTTGGGATGGCATCGCGCGCGCCTCGTCAATGTGCCGGTGGGAATGCCCCGCACTGCGGCCGCCGGCGGGCGGATGCGCGTACGGCCCTGATCATCCGAAAGGCCGAATGGGTCCTCACTTGCCATGGTGCTACCTGCTTACCGAATAGCAGTCGACTTGTGGCTCGCTGGGCAAAACACCGGAAACGCCAATCACGAACCCCGGCGAGCGCAGAAGCGATTCCCAGTGCTCGCTGCGTTGATCCAGCTCCAGGCAGAGACGGTCTCCGTCATAGGGAATTTCGCGCGGCTGCGAGTGAAGAGGCTTGAGGCGAATGCCGGGCAGTCGAGACTTCCACAGCGCCTCGAATTCGTCCGCAGCACCGACGGTCACCTGGTTGACGAAGATCTTGCGCAGCGTCTCCTCTGAGACATCGCACCCGACGCGCACAACGATGCGGCTGGTCGTCAGCAGTTCGGGATTGTCGATGCGCACCTTCCACACATTGGTCGCATGCTTCACAACGGGTAGCGCCCGCGACTTTGGCTCGACATAGCGCAGGCTCAGGATAAGCGAGCGCAATGTGTCTGCGAGTGCGGCAAAGGCCGGCCCGGGCGCCATATGCTCGTAAGTGGGAAGCTCGGTCAGTCGCCGAGAGCCTGATCCGTAGGTCGCCATTCGGCCAGCTAGTCCGCTGAGCTCGAGAAAGAGCTCGGCCGGATGAAAGACCTCCTGTGGAAGCATGTGGGCCAGTCGGGGTCGCGCCGTATTGGCAAGATCGAGCACCAGCAGATTTTCAACGCTGCGGCCGGCGCCGCCGAGCACCATCTTGCCATGCGCTTCGGCAATGCGGTCGAGTCCGGTGATTACCTCCTGCAGGAGCTTTCCATAGAAGGGCACAGCACCGGTCGTCAGCGCCGGCGGCAGAAAGTTTTCAGCGACCGCGACACTCCCATCGGCCAGCAGTCCATTAACGCTCGTCACTGGCATTGTCGTGTAGCCACCAGTCGCCTGAGCCGGCGATAGAAGCAGGGCTTGCGGTCGAGCGATCTCAATCTCTTCCGGATCGGCGCCGCCATGGACAGCGTCGCGTATCCACTCGATCCGCCCTCTATACCGAGCTCCGGTCGGTTCGCGGTGAGCGGGATCGAAGCTGGCTTCGCCGGGCGGCTCCAGTGGCAGGGCGAGCTGCACCGTCCCTGCGCCCATGTCGCGTGTGATTGCCAGGGGTGTGGGGGCGTCCATCGTTTCAGGTATGGCGAACGGCGTGCCGTCCGGAAAAATGCCGCGCGCCGATGATACGGCGACCCGTCCGGCTTCAAGTTGTGTGGCATCGAGCGTGAGGGACCTGAAACCAAAGGTCTGAAGCCGACCAGCCTGCAGCGCACCTCGCATCAAGCCTTCGGTATAACGGTCCTGCTGCTGGAAATGCTGCGTCCGGAGGAAGAGGCCCTCCAACCAAAGCACCTTGTTCGCGTCCGTCATGCTGAACGCCCTCCATTCAGGCGAGCGCGAGCGTCATACCGCCGCGGCTTAGTGTAACTTTCGCCGTCACCGTCGATTCGGGTTTGATCGGGGCGGTCCTTCGCCAGGTGCGACCACCAGGCTCACGAAACAGAGCGACAATTCCGAGGTAAGTGGCTTCTGGCGGAAACGCGACTGTCCTTGAGGCGCTCTTGCCGGGGGCGATCGTCATTTGATCAGACCCCACGAGGTCCGCGCCGAGTGCGGCGGCGGGATCTTGCAGAGCGAAGCTATCCGCAGCGTTGAATTTTCCGACATCCTTGAGCCTGAGGATGAGGAGGGTCACCGGACGCTCCCCGCCGTCGGCAGCAAGGTTCATCCCCGCTTGTCCCGCCGCCGCGACGGTCACGGTTGAGGATTTCGGCGGACCACTCATGCAGCCCGATATCAGGCCTGTCGCGCCTATCACCATGAGAAAGTCGCGTCGATGAAGCATCAGTCGTTCTCCCTCTCTTCATAACCGTCCCGAAAGTCGCTCCCGATCTCACCCAGGAAGCGCGTCGTCGCGCTTTTGGCAATTTCGCGATAGCGGTTCTCGTATAGCTCCCAGAGTTTCGCCCGCCGCCCGCCCGCGAGCAGGGCGTCCAACGCTGAGCGCGATTTCAGTTCGCCTTCCAGCGCCGCCGGGTCGAAGCGTTCAATCATCCTCGCAAGCGCCGCTTGGACGCCGCGCCACGTTCTTACATGGTGGTGGGCGAGATCGCGGATGGAACTGCTGATCGCTGCCTGCGGAGGAAGAAAACCGACACTGCGCTGAGCCAGAAATGTCGCGATCACATCGTCCACGGTGGGCAGGAATTTGAGAGGGTTAACGTCGGATGCTCCAACCACGGTCTGAACGATCCTTGCCTCGCCCTTTTCTTCGGCGCGCTTGCGCAGGAGATGCATCAGTCCTTCGAGCATCATCCGATATTCCCGACCGAAACTCTCCATTTGGGCGACCGGTTCGGATGTCGGAAACTCGCCGGTGTTGAGCCCCAGTCCGCGCAGGAAGGCTTCGCGCAAGTCGGCTTCAGAGGAGGCCGCCATTGCCGGCGCCGGCTTTGCTTGCGGTTCCGGGGCGGGACGTGGCGCGGCCTCGGTCTCCGGGATGGGCGGCTCCGATGGCGTGCTCGGCCAGGGAAGGTCCCAAGACTGCTTGTCCTGGCCCGACGCTGGTAGAGGATCAAGGCTGAACGGATCGTCGAACATGGGTGTGCGTTTTGCTGCCTCACCTCCGCCTGGCGCTGCAGCAGGTTGTTCGAATGGGTCGGGTAATCCTGCCGGTCGTTGGGAGGGTGGCGGCGGCTCACTGCGCTCGGAGAAGAACTTGTCCTGCTCGAAGCCGATCGGCGGCGGCGAAGCCGTCTGTTCGGGAAGCCGCTCCGTGGCGGTGGCCTGGAAGTCGACGCGGATGACGTAACTACCGAGTTGCAGCCGTGCGCCGTCATGCAGGGGGGCGGAATTCCCGGCCCCGAGCGGCGTTCGCGACCCGTCGATGAAGAGACCGCCACTTGAGGTGTCCGTCACGAGATACTGACCGCGAACGCACGCGATCGTGCAATGGGCGCGCGAGACATACATGTCGGGATCGTCGATCCGCCAATCGGCCTCTGCGCTGCGACCGATGACAAGCTCGCCCTCGACCAGCCGCATTTGGCGAACGGCTTGCGGCCGGGGCGATTGCTCGAGAGTGAGGATCAGCATGCCGCAGCCTCCAGCGTTTCGGGCCGCCAGCCAATGACAGTGCGCATGCACAGATCTTCTGCGTCACCGCGATCTTTTGGTGGAGCGACCCACGCAGTGTGCCCGATCCGTGCTTCTCCCAGTCGTGCCGAAGGAATCTCGTCTCGCTTGAGCACAAGCCTTACATCGACATCGAGCCCGTATCCCACCAAATCGCGGATCGCCGTTTTCAAGGTTTCGCGCCGCTCCATGCCGGGGAGGAAAGCCACATAATCGGCAAGCGTCAACGGCCCGACGGAGAGCTCGATTCTTTGCTGCCGCTGGAATGTGCGCGGCCCGATTGTGGCGCTTCGGCCAAGTCGTGCATGGGAGTCGCCAAGCCGGGACTGGAGCCCTATTGGTATCGCCATCCAGGTGCCGACAAATTCGCGAAGGCGAACCGGGACCTTAATGAGGTCGGCAAGAAACCGGGTGAGCCTCTCAGGCCCGTCTATTTGATTGGCGAGGGCAGGCGCGTGACGCAGCTTGGTGGCATCGATCACCGAGGGCTCACTGTGTCCTTGTCCACACAGACCGAGGCCCGCCAGTGCCGCCGACATCGCGCGAATGCGCCCCCCGCCTGGGCGCCCGACCTGCACCGCCGGATGAGTGTCCGCCCATGCCCGATAAAACAGTGCAATCATCCGGTGCTGAAGAATATTCACAAAGTCCACGAATGTCGTATCGCTGATCTCCCGCATGTCGGCCGTGGCGAACCAGCGTTGCGAAAGGCGATCTAACACCCATCGTGTCAGATAGAGGGGCATCGGACCTTCTGGCCCCAGCAATCCGATATTTGCCACCGTAACCCGGGCTGGCGCCGTTTCGGTAGCCAGCTCGACCTTTGCAACGTCCTGCACCGCAAATCCAAGCCGCACATGCTGTCCGAGTCGCGCCGGCTCCCGATCGGGTCGGCCGGCCTGGCCAAACAGCCTTCCGCCCTCTTCGAGGCGCCGCAGGAGCTCAAAAAAGTCAAACTCCTCCTGGAGTGGCTTGGCGTCCTTATTCAGATCAGGCTGCGATTGCCCGGCGTCATTGGCCATGGCACATCCTCCTGCTTCTGTATCACTCGCGCGCGGGTTCGCACGAACGCATTGATCGACGCATAGCGGGCAAAAAGCTTTGACAGCAGGCCGGAGAGCAGCAACGTGCTGTGCCCTGCAAGCACAGATTGGTCGATATGAAGCGTAACCTCGGTGCCACGAGCGAAGCACATTGGTCCGGCGATGGGGAGGCGCTCGATCACGGATCGGGTCTCAACTCTTGCAATCGCGCGTACATGCCGGCTGATACCTGGATCTCCGCGCTGCGCGTAAAGGTCAAGCAGGGCGTGAAGCGGGTCCACCCCGCGGCCTTCCTCTGCCAGGCTGAGGAAATTGAGCGAGAGCTGCGCCACGAGCCTCCAAGCGAGTTCATCGGCCCGCGAGGCCTCCACCGCTCCAGCGGGAAGTGTGGCTGGAATTGAAGGCCATGGCGGCCGCACCGCCCCGAGAAGCCGGACAGTCTCGACTGGATCGCCGCTTTCAAGGGAGAGGGACGGCGTGTCGTCCAATATAGGCAGGTCACGGTTGGTGCAGAGCGCCGTCACCTCGATCCGCTTCAATGGCCGCGCCGCCTTCGAGTGGGCGGGGCGCGAAAGCGTGACGAAGACATCGTCACCAACATAGGACGTCCGGGTTTGCCCTTGGCGCAACTCTTCCTCGTTCGGTCGCCGCGGGCGGCGTTCGGTGAAATATACCCAGCCATTTCCACGATTGTGGCCCAAGCTGAAGAGCGCCGGTATCTCGGCGTCGGGGCCTTCGGCGTCAGCATCTTCGGCGCGGATTGCGCGATAAATTTCGAAATCCCGTGGCCGGGTGCGATCGGCGTGAAGCACCTGCCGCGTGCGCCTCGCATCGAGGTCGATTACGTTGCAGCCGCGTTCAAACAGATTGATGATTGGCGTTGCGAAAAGTTCGAAATCACTTGCTGAGAGATTAGCGAGCTCGGGGACGGGACGACGTAACAGAAAGACCAATTCCAGCCCAGCCCCACAGCGACGAATGACTGGGCGCAGTCCTCTGACGCGCACATAGTGGAATCGTTCTGGCGCGACGAAGTATTCGCGTAAGAGCCTGTAACCTTCGAACGTTTCGCGCGTGCGCGGCAGCAGCGCCTCGTCGTCCGAGATTCCAACCATCTCCGGCTCGGCAAGTGCGCTCAGCAAATTATCGCGCCCTTCCGGGCGAGCGCCGGTGGCGGCACAGGCACCAAACAGCGTATCGAAGAGTAATGGTGCCTTGCTCTTTTCAGCGAAATGCAGATCCAGGCGATCGAGCGACAAATCGCTGAGCTTGCCTTTGCCGGTTCGACTGAAGATGATGCTCAACGCGGCGGAGCCGGATTGTCCCCCGATCGGCGCTATTCCCGCTGCTGCGAGTGCGCTTCGATCCTGGATGTAGGTGACCGAGGTGATCGCGAGCGGCCAGAGCACCACGTCCTGTGCCGTGGTATAGATGCATCGCGTCGAAATTCCAGGGCGGGCGCTCGAAACGAGCCGCGTCCCCCGCTTCACAAGGTGCCCCCCAATCATAGTTTGAACCTGCTGGCCAGGTTTCAGCAAAGCCATGCCGATTGCCGGCGCCGGGCAAACAAGATCGGGATAGAAATTATCGAGCACGCTTCGGGCGAAACGCGCGCTCTCTGCATCCACTTTCTGGCGGGTGCGCGCGGCGAGATAGGCGACGCCGTCGAGCAGGCGTTCGACGAACGGGTCGGGACAGGGGACCGTATCCAGGGAAAGGTTGCGGGCGATCGAGGGATGCATATCCGCAAACTCGGCGGCGAGAGCGCGGATATGTGTGAGTTCTTCCTCATAGTATTCCAGGAAGACTCGATCCATGGTCAGGGTTCCTTGAGCTCAGTCCGCGCCGAACCGTTCTCGAGATTGAGAACGGTTCGGAGGCGTAGCCGTTCCGGTGCCGGCGAGGTGAGCAGCAGCGCGTCGATGTCGATCCTGAGACCGGTGGCCCTGTCGCCGAGGCTGACGGTTACCTTCGTCGCGCTTTCCTTCAGCCGAGGTTCAAATGCCGCCAGCACGCTTCGGATTTCCTTCGCCAGTTCATCGCGGTCGAAATCGCGGGATGAGCGGCCGGAGAAGGGCGGCACGCCATAATTGACCACGCTACGGCGAACCTCCGGAAAATCCTCTAAGGACGGAGGGTTGTCGCGAGCCTGATCCGCCTCGAAGTCCGTCAATAGCGGCGAGGACTCGAAGCGTTGCGCATTAAAAAGCGCCTCGATGTCCCGCCGCACTGCTTCACGCAACACATCGGTCGAGACGACGACGCCGCGGCTTTCCAGTTCTGCCCGACGTCGCTCCAGGGAGACAAGACGGTGTACGCTCTTCTTTTGCTCGGCGCTGATATCTGTAGCGGCGTCGATTTGGCGAATGCCGCCGGCAATCAGCGTATCGAGACGTTCGCCGTCTATTTCGTTGTGGATAGCCTGCCGAAGTTGCTTGATTTCCGAGCTTAGCCCCGGCAGGTCATTCACCAGGCGATCCCACAAGGATGGCTGGATCGCTTCACGGGTCGCCCGCAGGTGCCCCCCGGGCGGTCTCGCTTCCCTTCCAAATCCTTTTTGCCAGCTCTCACTTGCCGACATAGACATCCATCTCGACCTCGTCCTTGTCGTCGTAGTTGAAATTGATGTTCTTGTAAGCGAAGCCGACGCGTTCTTCGATGAGGTCTGGCTCTTCCTCGCTCGGCTTCATTATATAGCTGGTTACCGATGCATCCTTTAAGGTTATGACTAGATAGTCGCTTGTTTCGCCTTCGATGGTTCTTCGTGCCGAAAACTTGACCTCGTCCAAGAGCGTGTTATCGAAGAGAGCCTTCTTCAGATACGGCGAAGACTTATCGTAGTGTTTGATGAAATTTACCATGCCCAAGCTAACGCGGCCTCTCCTCGACAATGAATTGGGATCGAAGGGAGCCTGCATTTCAAACTCTACTCCGTGCACTTCAATCTCTTCTTCGTGGCCATCGCGGATGCTCGGACCCGTAATGTCGGGGACCTTTAGGAATCCATCAATTTTCATGAATAACCTCCATCGGCTCTCTGGTGATTTCACGACTTCATAGACGGCAGCTCCGAAACGAGCCGGAGCGAAGCATTGATGCCTTCCAACTGGTAATGTGGTCGCAGGTAGAATCGGGCATTGTACCAGCCCGGTCGGCCCTCCACGCTGTCGACCTGGACCTCGGCTGCTGCAAGAGGCCTCTTTGCGCGGGCCTTTTCATCGGCAAAAGCAGGATTGGCGAGAACGTAGCGGTTGATCCACTCCGTCAGCCAGATTTGCATGTCTGCGCGTTCCTTGAATGAGCCGATCTTGTCCCTGGCGATCGCCTTCAGGTAATGGGCGAAACGCGAAACGGGGAACAGATAGGGCAGGTTTGCGCTCAACCTCTCATTGGCCTGAGCATCCGGATCGACCAGCCGGCTCGCTCGTGTCTCATCGTCCTGCAGCGAATGGGCGCCGATGAAGGCGGCAATATCGGTGTTCTTGCGATGGAGGATCGGCATCAGGCCGAGCTTGGCGAGCTCAGCCTCGCGCCGGTCATCGATTGCGACCTCGGTAGGACATTTCATCGCCACCGTGCCGTCATCGGTCGGGAAGGTGTGGACAGGGAGATTGATTACTGCCCCGCCGTTCTCAACACCTCGAATTTGGGTGCCCCAGCCGAAGAGCTTATGGCTGCGGTTGATGTTCACTCCCATTGGGAAGGCCGCATTCATCCAGACATATCGGTGATGGTCGCCCTGGACCTCTTCTTCGAAGGCAAAACCCTTCACAGGTACCGTTTCTGCTCCATAAGGTAGCCTCGCCAGCACTCTGGGCATGGTCAACCCGATGTAACGCGAGTCCTCGCTCTCGCGCAGTGACTGCCACGACGCATAGGCCGGGGACGACACGATCTGTTGCAGGTCTTGCGGGTTCGGCAGTTCCTGCCAGCTCTCCATGCGGAACAAACGGGGGGAGGCGGCTGCAATGAAGGGAGTGTGTGCCGACGCACAGATGCCGGACATGTTGCGAAGGAGAGCGACATCCTTCGGGTGATTTGAGAACTCGTAGGCGCCGATCAGGCATCCATACGGGTTTCCACCAAGCATCGAGTATTCGTCGGTATAGACTTTCTTGAATATGGGACTCTGATCCCACATCTGGCCTTCGTAGTCTTCGAGGGTATCCGCCAGATCCTCCTTCGAAATGTTCATGACGCGGATCTTCAGCTTTTGATCCGTCTCGGTATTGTTGACGAGGTACCACAGCCCGCGCCATGTCCCTTCCATGTGCAGCACTTCGGGCGCATGGAGGATGTGGTTGACCTGCTCGGTCAGAAGCTTGTCGATGCCGGAGATCAACGACTTGATTGACTTGATAGCGTTCGACGATATGACCGTCGATTCTGAGCGTGACCGCGCGGCAAGCGCTAGATTTCGCACCAGGACTTGAAGCTTCTCGCTATCATCCTTTTTGACCTTGAAGTCCTTTTCCAGAAGTTCGCTGAATTCCCCGAGGTCGACTCCCTCCGCTTCCGCGACACCAGCAGCGGCTTTTTCCTGTTCGGCCATGGCTCAGACCTCCGACTTGCTGCTATCTTCGATCGCCTGGTCGGCGATCTTTGCTACAAGGGGCTCATTGTTCAAAAGTTGGGCGATGCGTTTTTCGGCGTCGATGCGGCCGTCCATGAAGCCGAGCAGTTCCTCAAGTTGACGGCGCATCCTCAAGAGTTCGGCAAGCTGCGGGACTTGTTCGGCAACACGATCCGGCGTGAAGTCGGCCATGCTTGTAAAGGTTAGGTCTACCGCAAGCTCTTCATCGCGTTCTTCGCCGGGAGGCTGGGGAAGAGTGTTCTTCACACGGGCTTTGACGCGGGGGCTGAGCGCTTCCATGAAACGACCGAACCTGTTTGCATCGGTCTCGACAAACGCGCGATCCCGGACGGACTTGCGAGCCTCCGGTGTCTCGGAGGCGCCGGCGAGATCGGCCATCACCCCCATCACAAACGGCAATTCGATCGTGGTCGGGCTGCCATATGTTTCCACCTCGTAAGCGATCTGGACGCGAGGCGCCCGGTTTCGTTCAATTACCTTCGCCTTAGTTTCGCTCATAGGTCACCTTTCGTCCCGAGTTTCTTGTTTTCTGGCACGCCGGCCAGGAGCCGGAACTCCTTCAAACCGGAGGGCGCCAAGTCCTCCATGAGTTCCAGAAAATTCATCGGCACCATGCGTTTGATTCTGCGCGCCAGATGAGGGATGGGGCTCGACGGCTCCGTGCGGTCGTAGAAGTCAATAATGAGGTCGATGCACCTTGTGACCTCCGCGCGTGAGGTAAGCCGCGACGGAAAGACTGCGGGAGCTCCGACGTAGGTCGGAGCTGCGTCGGAAATCGTTTGTAAAGGTGCCCTCTCGCCAACGAGGGCTTCCTCGTTGGCAATTTCCTGCTGGGAGCCGGGCTGCGCACGCTCGAGCGTCGAAATCACTCGCTGAAGGAACCTGCTCAACTCCGGCAGTGTAAAGCGCACATCGCCGCCCATTTGACGATTGAGCGATGCTTCGAGTTCCCCCAGCGCAGTGGCCGCAGCACGTGCATTCGCGATAAGTTCGGCCGCTTCGCCCGAGGATTGTTCCGCAAATGCCGCGCAGCCAATGCGCATGCGATCTAATAGGCGGTCATGCTCGCTTACGAGTGATGCCTTCTCAGGCTGGCTCAGTCCGGGTGCAGCCTCGTTAAGAGAGGTTCGGGTGTCGATCGCCCCGCGCTCCAAATCCCGGCCGGTGAAGGGACCAACCCCATGAGGCGCAAAGAAAGTCATCCTGCGAAGGTCGCCTAATAACCCATCCTTGTCGTTTTGAAGCTGAAGAAGTGCGTTGGTCCGGCGCAGGGCGGCATCACGGGGAGAAGAATCATGCCGAAGTTCCGGATGCATCGTTTCCCAATGCATGTCGAAGGTTCGGGCGATCAGGTTAAGCCCCTCGGCCAGGCCGGCAAAACCCTGTTCATTTGCAAGGGCTCGAGTCACGATCACGAGGAGCCGCAGATCCCGCCCTTGCTGACGCAATTCCTCAGATTTTTGCAGGACGCTTGTCCAATCGACAGGGACTTCGGTCCGTGCGACGGGGTTGTTGCGTTCGTCTCGGCTGATCTCGATCTGAGGTTGCATGAGGCGTTCCAGCTCGTGGAATCGACCATCATTCCGCAAGCTCTCGCCCGAGGGATTATTGCCGTTCAGCGGACTTAGCCAGAGAGCGGAGTCGAACAACAGATCCCCCCGTTTACCAACTAATGTTCTCCTCTCAATGTACTTTTACCACAATTTCTCAATCGGTACTATTTCCACGTCTCTTCGCTTGCCCTCCAATTCTAGTTCCGAGTATCGATTAGCCGGGTGGTCATAGAGAGGATCGAAACACGCCCCGAGGCTATCACCTCGCGCAAATCTTCGGCAAAAGACTTAGTGGACTCGGTTGTGGGACGAAGCTGCTGAAAGAGTGGCAGATTGGTCTGCAGGACGATGACCAGACTTCTGCCGAATGTATTGTCGACGGCGAAGGAGAGCTTTGCCGGATCGATTGTACCCTCTGCCGTCGAATAGGCAACCCGAATGGTGCGCATGCCCTCAGACACGGTCCCCAGGTCGGCAAGCGCATGATCGGGTCTCTTAATATTCGGAAGAACGTTGAAGAGATTACCGGTGACATCGGCGATTGCGACCCACAAGTATCCCTCATCAAGCGTGGCCGGCGCCAGCACGTCGATAACCGGATTGTCGCCAACCGAATAGATGCCCGACATGTTCGGTTCGGACCTGTCGCCGTAGCCGAGAACAATCGTCATTTGACCCTGGCGTGCATCCGGCAGTAACTCCTGAACAACGCACAGTTGGCTGTTGAGCACTGTGGCGTCGACGCGCAGCTCGCGATCCCCGACATGCGGCGCAAGCGCCTGCTGAACGGCTTTTATGTCTTTGCTGGAGGCGACGTTTCCTCGGATGGAGACTATTGCTCCAAGAGGATAGGTGCCGGTCTCGGGAGGTGGAATCAGGAGTGGGCCGCAGGTCTCTAACGGCGCGAGGAGGGGTTTCAGTTTCTCCGGCGAAAGATCTCGCGGTCCGGCGGCGATACGTACGACAGTCTCGTAGCCCGCCTGTTTGGCCGCCGCACTAAATCGGGTCACCGCGGCTTCGCGTCCTGCTTTATCGGCCGCAAGTCCGGTAAGGCGAACGGTTCGATCAGCAACTTCCAGCTTCCACTCGTCTAGCGGAGCAGCGACCGCAAAAAAGGCAGCGACGTCCTCCGCCCACCGTTCAGATGGAGCGCCCTCGGCAAGAGTGAGGGTGCCGTCGGGTGGGGTGAGCCCGATCGTGCGGGCGAAGTCCGTGAGGATTGCCTCTTGCTGGCCGGCATCGGGAGCGAAACCGGCAAGCGTGGTTCGTCCTTGTTCGTCCACCCCAGCAACAAGCTTGTAAGGCGTAGCGATCGGCGGGGGTGTCGTCGACAAGTCCTCAAAAGCCCCGAAAAGCCAAAGCCCTGCGATTGCTGAAAGCGCCCCGACAGGCAGGATGGCAAGCCATGGTCGCCACCTGGCCTTTATTTCGCGCCCGCTCTGCCGCGCACCATCGAGACCGGGCTGCAGCAACCGCGCGATTTCCTTGACGACGGCCGCGGCACTTGGTGGCCGGTGTGCAGGGTCAGGCTGAGTGAGATCGTCAATCAGCGTCTTGAGTGGTTCTGGAACACCTGACGTGTCAAGCCGGTGCTCCTTGTGACGTAGAACCTCGCCTGGACTCCTTCCGACGTCCGGAACCCTCCCCCGAAACGTTGCGAGCAGCGATGCTCCCAGGGCATAAAGATCAGAGCGCGGCTCCGCCTGCCCATGCATCTGCTCCGGCGCGGCATATTCGTACTTGCCCGCGAACTCGTTACCGACGATTGTGCGGGCCCCTGTGGTGCTATCCTTCGCGATGCCAAAGTCGATAATGACGGCCTCCTCCGGTCTGCCGTCACGCAGGATGATGTTGTCGGGGGAAAGGTCGCGATGGACGATCTTGCGCTCATGCGTTGCGACAAGCCCTTCAGCCACTCTGTGTGCCACCACCAGCAGATCTCGCGGGGAAGCCCCGCCGCTCTCGAGCCAGTCGCTGAGCGGGGTTCCTGCGACATAGTCCATCACCAGGTACACGTGGCCTTCGCCGGTCTGACTGCAGTCGGTGTAGCGCACGACTGCGTCGTGCGAGATGCTGCGCATCTCTTCCTCTCGCTTCATAAGCTCCAGATAACTGGCATTTGCCGACAGCTCGCGCTTCAGTGCCTTGATCGCCACCACGCGGCCGGTGATCCGGTTGCTTGCTCGATAGACTTCGCCCGTTCCGCCGCGGCCAAGGACAGCGTCGATCTCGTAGGTGTTGTTGAGCACCTGGCCTTTGCGAAAGATGTCCCCGGGCAGTGGATCGAACATATGGAGTCTCCAGGCGCACCCTATGGGACCACGGTACCACAATATTCATCAAGAACGCGTCGCCTGATTATTTGTCAAGAATACTATAATGTGGCACGCTATGACTAGTGATCGAAGACTAGCGGCGACTATTTAAAAGCACAGGCAGGAGCCCGACCGACATGCAGCAGAACATGTCTTCTCAGAGCTTCAAGCGCAAGGAGCTGGTCGGCAAACTCAATCCCGTTTGCCTGAGAGCATTCAAGGCGGCGGCGGACGCGGCCAAACTTCGTGGCAACCCCTACGTCGAACTCGTTCACTGGATTGAACAACTGACGCTTTTGGATCGCGCAGATTTTCAGCTGATCCTCAGCGACGCCGGCGTGGATCTCGGCCGCCTCGCCGCCGAAATGGCGAGGGCAATAGACAAGCTACCTTATGGCGCGACTTCTATCGAGGAGTTTTCCGATCACATCTTTCACGCCATCCAGGAGGCGTGGAGCCTGGCCAGCCTGCAGTTCGGATCTGAAGTGGTTCGTGGAGCCTATGTACTGCTAGCCTGCAGAAAGGTGCCCGTGCTTGACGGGCTTCTATCGAAGATCAGTGTTGAATTCGATCGGATCAATGCGGACTCCGTCATCGCCCGGCTGCACGACGTGCTGGCTGGGTCACTTGAAAATGCCGGCAAGGAAGAGGCTCCCGAACCATCCCGGAAAAGACGCCAAGCGGGGGGTGAATCCGCATTGGCGAAATACGCGGTAGATCTCACCCAACGTGCACGCGACGGCAAAATAGACCCGGTTCTGGGCCGCGATCCGGAGATACGGCAGATCGTCGATATTCTCATGCGCCGGCGACAGAACAACCCAATCCTGACCGGCGAAGCCGGAGTGGGCAAAACTGCGGTGGTCGAAGGTTTTGCTCTTCGCCTTGCAGCGGCCGATGTGCCGCCGCCGCTAAAAGGGGTGTCGCTTCATATGCTCGACATCGGTTTGATGCAGGCAGGGGCGAGCGTCAAGGGTGAGTTCGAAAGGCGGCTCAAGACAATTATCGATGAAGTTCAGGCATCGGAAATTCCGATTATCCTCTTCATCGACGAAGCTCATACTCTGATCGGGGCAGGCGGTGCAGCGGGAACAGGAGACGCTGCAAATCTTCTGAAACCGGTGTTGGCGCGCGGCGAGCTTCGCACGGTCGCTGCAACGACATGGGCCGAGTACAAGCAGTATATCGAGAAAGACCCCGCGTTGACGCGCCGTTTTCAGGTGGTCAAGGTCGAGGAGCCCGATGAAGCCGGCGCCATCTTGATGCTGCGTGGTGTGGCAGGCGTGTTGGAGAAACACCATCAGGTGCAGATTCTGGACGAGGCGATCGAAACGGCCGTCAGCCTTTCACATCGCTATATCCCCGCGCGCCAACTGCCGGACAAGGCAGTCAGTCTCCTCGATACCGCCTGCGCGCGCGTGGCGGTATCGCAGCACGCGACACCGGCGGAAGTCGAAGATCTTCTGCGACGCAAGCAATCTCTTGAGATCGAGCAGGAGATCATCGGGCGCGAAGCGGCGATCGGCATCGAAGTTCAGGACCGTCAGGCCAAGGTTGTAGCCGCACTCGCCGAAACGGAATCCGCGTTGCTGACCGCGAAGGCTCGCTGGGAAAAAGAACAGTCCATGGTGTCCGAAATTCTCGATCTGCGGGCGAGGCTTCGCGGAAAGGGAGTTGAACTCGATGCCGCGTTGGCCAACGGGGCAGCAGGCGAGAATATGGCGGCAACCGCCGATGTGGAACAGCCCGCGCCGGGAAGCAGTGATGGAGCTCCCGCGGACCAGAACTCCGACCTTGCGCGGCTCAGGACCCTCATGGCGGAACTTGCCGAGGTGCAGGGTGAAACGCCGCTCATACTGCTTTCCGTTGACAGGAATGCTGTGGCCTCAGTCGTACAGGACTGGACAGGTATACCTGTGGGCCGGATGCTGACCAGCCAGACCGAAAAGGCGCTACGGCTTGCGGAGGTTCTGGCAGAACGTGTCGTCGGTCAGGACTTTGCAATGGAATCGATCGCACGGCGCGTGCAGACCAGCCGTGCGGAACTTGGTTCTCCCGAAAAGCCCGTGGGCGTCTTTTTGCTGTGCGGCCCGTCCGGGGTCGGTAAGACAGAAACTGCGCTGGCTCTCGCCGAGGTCCTCTATGGCGGCGAGCAGAATCTCATCACCATCAACATGTCGGAGTTTCAGGAGGCCCATACGGTCTCCACCCTCAAGGGCGCGCCTCCCGGCTATGTCGGCTACGGCAAGGGGGGCGTCCTGACCGAAGCCGTCAGGCGGCGACCCTATTCTGTCATTTTGCTCGATGAAGTTGAGAAGGCGCATCCGGATGTGCACGAAATCTTTTTCCAGGTTTTCGACAAAGGAATGATGGATGACAGCGAGGGTCGACGGATCGACTTCCGGAACACGCTCATACTGCTGACCTCAAATGTCGGTTCAGAAGCCATCATGAAGCTGACCGACGGCGGCCGGATGCGGCCGCCGCTTGAGGAGTTGGAAGTCGTCCTGCGGCCGCAATTGCTGAAGGTGTTTCCGCCAGCATTCCTCGGACGGGTGATTGTCGTTCCCTATTATCCGCTCTCCGATACCATGATTGAAGCAATTACGCGGCATCACTTCGGGAAGATCGCGCGCCGGTTACGCGGCAGCCATGACGCTGATCTCGTAATTGAGGACGGAGTTCTGGATTTGATCAAGGCGCGATGTACCGAGGTCGAATCGGGTGGTCGCATGATCGATGCGATCCTAACCAACACGCTTCTGCCGGCTTTGAGTAAAGGCGTTCTGAACTGGGCGCTCGAAGGCAAACGCTTGACCAAGGTTACGGTCGGCGCATCTGCGGAAGGCTTCACCTATGCGTTTGAATAGCGGCAGCCTGTGTGTCGGTCGTCGCTGTGGCCGCACCTTTAGATCACGGCCTGGAACTCCACGCGCCTGTTCTCGTCAGCCTTCGGGTTTTCCGGATCGAGAAGAAACTGCTCACCTGCGCCGACCGCCTCGAGACGTTCGAGAGCGATGTCGCACTCGTCCGTGAAGAACCGGGTTACTTCCTTCGCGCGCAGCATTGACAGGTTCTGATTGTAGTTTGCGCCTCCGACAGCATCCGTGTGCCCTATGACACGGACGAGTTTGATGTCCATTTCCTTTATGACTCTGCAAAGCTGGCGCAGCGTCGGCTTTTGCTCCGGGGCGATTGCAGCGGAATCGAAGGCAAAATTCACGCGCACATTTATCTGGTCCGCAGGGGGCAGCTTCCAATATGTCTGCGGATCTGTGGTCGTCGGAGTGGATACGGCCGCCGCCGGCGACGCCTCCGTTGGTTCGGTAGCTGGAGCAGCGTCGATGCCTACGGTCGCAGCGGCAGCAGGGGGCGCCGGAGCCATTTTGGGTGCGTTGGGCGCGCCAATTGTCAACGGCGTGGCCGCTGCCTTTGGCCCGGGATTGGTAAGAACTAGGCCGCGCGTGGCTCCGAGCCGTGCGGCCTTGAACAACTCGATTTGTCGCTGAAAGCGTTCTTTGAGCGTAGAATCGGTTAGTTCCTGTGCCTCCAAGTCACTTTGTGAGACGAAGAATAGAGCAAGAAACACCGTTAGATTCGCGGCCAGCAGGCGCATCAACTTACGCTCCCTTTGGCGAAAAGGTTTCGCCTTCTACAAAATTACTATAGGATAACTTTGGGGGCAACAGTTCAGGTAGCGGCTTTCGCGATGGAGCGAATTATAGGGTTCATCTGCTCATGACCCAGGATTCGCGGGACAGTTCATCGACGCGCGTGCCTAAACGGCCGGGCAGGCCGGAAGGAGCGGGGCTGAGCCATACTGGGTATGTGCGCAAGAGCAATGAGGACGCGATTCTCACTGATCCCACGGGCGCACTTTGGGCGGTTGCAGACGGAATGGGCGGCTACGGCCATGGCGACGTCGCCTCTGACCTAGTGATCGAGCAGCTTGCCCTCCTCCCGCACGCTCCTATTTCGTGCCCTCATCTCGTCGGAGCGCTCCAAGCAGCCAATTCCGCCATCCGTCGATGGGCGGCCTCGGCCAATGTGGCGCAGATGGGCGCTACGGTGGTGGCCGCACTCGTCGACGGTGGGGCAGTGACAATCGCATGGGTAGGAGACAGTCGGGCCTACTGTTTGCGAGGAGGGGAGCTGTCGCAGCTCACACGCGATCATTCGGTCGTGCAGGAACTCCTCGATAACGGGCAGCTGACCCCCGCCGCAGTGCGGCAGCACCCGCAAGCTCACGTTGTTACCCGGGCAATCGGCGCTGCCGATCGGCTGGATGTGGAGACGGCCGAGGTCGCGTTGGAGCCTGGGGATGTTCTGATTCTTTGTTCCGACGGTTTAACCGACTGCGTTGCGGAGGCCGAGATCATCTCATGCATGAAAGCGGTATCGACACCTGAAGCCGCCTGTCGGCGACTGGTCGCCGCCGCTCTCGATCACGGCGCTCCGGATAACGTCTCTGTGATTGTGGTTCGGATTGACGGAGCTGCAGCGCCTTGAGGCCACTGAACTCGATTGCAGCTGTCGTTATTGGCATGAGCATCATTCTTGCGGCGGCGACTTTTGCGTTCGTCGGAGACCTGCTTCGGAACACAGAGCTGGATCCGAATGCGGCGAAGATCGACCGACTCGCTCACCAACTTGCTCAACAGGACGGAGAAATCGAGGCGCTGCGCGCTGAACTGAACGCACTCAAGAGAAAGGTTACAGAATTGGCGGAGGCGCCTCGCCCAGAACCCGTTTCGCCCCACCAGGTAGTGCCGCCACTCGACAAACCTCCCACCGACCAGTCATTCTCAACGGATCAATTCGGCGGTATGGCACCCCCACAGGAAACCGAAAACCTGACGGAGCCCATGCAGCTGGCAAAGAAGCGCTTCAACGATGGCGTCGTCCGTCCGAAGCCGGCGGTGCTCCGCGAAATCCTGGGAGAGCCGCGAAGTACTTATTCCACCATCTGCCAGCCGGTTACCAATGCGAGACTGGTGAGAACTCTGGAGGCCCGCAATTTCGGGAATTTCCGCCTGACAATGATCAGGCCTGCGCTTGATTCGCTGCAGCAGATAATCGAACGCCTCAAAAAGGAAGAGCCGGACATCTATGCAGCGATCGGGACGGCTGGTGCGCTCTGCGCGCGCTACGTGAGAGGTTCCACCAAGTCTGTATCATCGCACGCCTGGGGGGTAGCCGTCGACCTGACGATGAAGAGGGACCTCGACAGGATGGGTGATGACAACACGCAGTTTGGACTTGTGGTGCTTGCAGAGTTCTTCAACAACGCTGGCTGGTACTGGGGTGCCGGTTACAGTCGCGAAGATTCCATGCACTTCGAGGTCGGCGAGGCGCTGCTTCGCAAATGGGCCGCAGAGGGCAAGCTGTGAAAGACTATACTCGACCTCCGAGTCAGGATGGAACGCGAGCGGATGTGCTTCCGGCACTGGCGCAACCACTGCTTGCCCTCGCAAGGCGGGCCGAAAGCGAGAAACGACCGGATCCAAATGAGTTGGCTGCGACCGCCCGCACACTCGTGGCTACGTTCGAGACCGAAGCGCGCCGCAAGAACGTTCCGCCGGACTGGCTTCTGGATGCACGCGACGCGCTCGTCGCATTACTCGATGCCCGTGCACGCCACAATCCGGCGCTGCCAATTCGACGATGGGAGCGTGCGCTTGCGGCCGCGCTTCCGATCAGCCGAAGGATTGGCCCAAAACGCCTCGCTGAGCGGGCGGCCGAGGCGGCGCGAGGCGGCCCAGCGCAGCGTGATCTTGCCCGTTTCCTCGGCCACTGCAACGAAGCTGTTCAAGCCGCCCATTCGGCGGGTGAGCAGCATAGAACGCGAGCAGATCGTGGCCTGGTTTTTTTGGCGGTCGCGGGCTTCTTCGCGATATTGGCGGCTTGGGCTGCATGGGCCGAATGGCGGTTCCGCGAGCAGCTGTTGGCGCAATTGCCCGACGTGAGACGAGTTATTGAAGCTGGCAACAATGCAACGCCGGCCGCGCGCGCGGCTCAGCTCGATGCTTTCGCCGCGGCGGTTCGCCTCGTTGAGCAGGATGCTACCCGCTCACCGCTCGGCCTCATTCATTATGTTGAGATCGTCGATCCCGGTGCAACTGCGCGTCGCCGCTATAGCGACGCTGCGGATGCGCTGATTGCCGAGCCTCTCGCCGAGGCGCTTGCTGTTGCGCTTGCTACCGAAGGCGAGGCTAATGCGCTCTACGATTCCCTGCGTGCCTGGTCGATACTGAAGGGAACATCGGACTGGCAGCCACGTTTTCTGGCGGGCTGGGTCGCCGACCGATCTCGGACCTTCCCCGAACTAGCGTCTCTCGCCCAGCACGTTGTTGCTATGTCCAAGGCCCCGCCGGCCATTGCATCTCCGGATCCCGAAACGATCGCCCAAGCGCGGCAGTTCGCTTCTGAAGGCTTGGCGAGTGAGCGCGCCTTGCTCGAACTGACGCGTGCCGAGGAAACGGCAGCTCTCCCTTCCTGGTCTCTTGGTGAGGCAGTCCCTGGTCTTGACGCGATTTTGATCCGCAGGTCAGGCCTGCCGATCGAACGGGGTGTTGCGGGCCTGTATACGGAGGCTGGATGGAACTATGCGCGGTCTGGCGGCGCCCAGCAGGCAATCCGGCGGGCGAGCTCGGAGGTGGCAACGCTCCTAGCGGCGGGCGGTGCGATGACCACAGAGGCCGTAATGGATCTTCTCCAAAAGCGCACACTAGAGGCATGGGCGCACTACCTGGGTGATCTTCGCGTGCGGCCGTTCTCCGATCAACCCACCGCCGTAGTAATCAGCGGTGCGCTGAGCGCTAGGAACTCGCCGCTTTCGGCGCTTATCAGGGAGGTCTGGCGCCAGTCCGGCGGCACTGACCGCAGCCGAAGCCACGCCAACCAGCTTCGTATCGCAGCGGCGTTGGGGCCGGCTATACAGTTCGTTGAACAGGGGCGGATGTCGGACATCTCCCATCTCTTTGTATCGTTGAATGTGGCCCTCTCCGTTCTCGATGCAGATGCGGAGCCCGGAAAGAAATCCCTCATGGACGCGCAGGAGCGCGCCAACTCAATTGTAGCATTGCAGCAAGCCCCCCTTCTTGTCGTGCAGATCGTCGAGGATGTGATCGCGCAGACGGCCGTTCCGAAAGAGTCCGAAGGTGCTGCGGATCATGTACCAAAAGAGAAACCACAGTCGGTTTGGGGTTCCCAGGTTGCGGCGGCCTGTCAGGCGGCCTTGAGCGGCCGGTACCCTTTCTTTGATGGACCTGATGCGGACATGGCCGAAGTGGCCCGAATCTTCGCGCCGAACGGCACCGTCGGGAGCTATTTTCGTGCGCAACTGGCGCAATTGATGGACATGTCGACGACGCCGTGGCGCTGGAAGCCGGAAGCGCGACTTTCTGGCTACACACCCGAAAGCGCTGCCTTTTTCCAAACGGCGCTTGCCGTGGGCGACGCCTTATTTCAACGGGGAGCGTCGCCCGACGTCCCTATAACGCTGGAGGCACTCGCCCAACGAGGAGCAGCAACCGTCTCGATCGGCGGTGCTCATGCTCCGGTCGTCACTTCCGGGGAAATGGTCACCTTGAACTGGCCAGGGCCCTTACCCGCCCGGGGTTTTGAGATATCCTTCGACAGCGGCGTTGTGGTCGAGAAGAAGAGCACACCCGGTCCATGGGGGCTTTTGCGGTTCCTGGACGGGTCACGTTTGCGGCCACGTGACGGCGGCCGGCGCTTCCTGATCGATGTGCGTGCGAAGGGCGCGCGCGCCTATCTTCAGATGTCGTTCGCCAGCCCCGCAAATCCCATAACGGCGCGTGCACTGTTGCGAGGCCTGACCTGTCCGTTAACTCTCTGAATGACCGAGATGCAAAGCAATTATGCAAGGGGCGGCCGCGCTACCCCGCCTTGCTGAGCGCGCGTACCAGTTCCGGCTGCTGGTCGAGACCGTCGAGCCATCCGGTGTCGAGTTTCGGCACGGAGGCGAAGAGCAGCTTGGAATAGGGGTGCTTTGCCCCGCTCGCGAGGTCGGCCGAGGCGAGCTGCTCGACCTTCTCGCCCGCATACATGACGACGACCTCGTCGCAGATCGCCTGCACGGTCGACAGGTCGTGGCTGATGAACATGTAGGAGAGGCCGAGCTCCCGCTGCAATTCCTTGAGGAGATCGATGATCGCGGCGGCGACGACGGTGTCAAGCGCCGAGGTGATTTCGTCGCAAAGGATGAGCTTCGGCTCGGCGGCGAGCGCCCGGGCGAAGTTGACACGCTGCTTCTGGCCGCCCGAGAGTTCTGATGGCCGGCGGTGGCGCAGATTTCGTGGTAGACGCACCATGTCGAGCAATTCATCGATACGGGCGCTCCGCGCCTTTCGATCCATGCCATGGTAGAAGGAGAGCGGCCGGTCGAGAATATCCTCTATCGATTTCGCCGGGTTGAGCGCCGTATCGGCATATTGGAAGACGATCTGCATCTCGCGCAGCTGTTCGCGCGAGCGCTCGCGGGCGCTGCGGCCGAGTTCGCGGCCCTCAAAAACGATATCGCCGGCGACAGCTGGCAGGATGCCCGCGATGGCGCGGGCAAGGGTCGACTTGCCGCAGCCGGATTCGCCGATGATGCCGAGATTGCGGCCCTTCTCCAATTTGAGCGACACTTGCCGAACCGCGCGCACGAGCGGCAGCCCGTCTGCCTGCCGCGGCCCGTAGCCGGCGACCAGGGCGTCGACCTTCAGAAGCGGCGCCGGAGTAGGCTCGGCGGGACCGGCAGCGCCCCGCGGCTTCGGCTCGAAGGCGTCGAGCAGCTCGCGCGTATAGGGGTGCTTCGCATCGTTGAGGATTTCTTCGGTGGTGCCGGTTTCCTGCATTTCGCCACCCTTCAGCACGACGATGCGATCGGCGATCTGGGCGACTACGGCGAGGTCGTGGGAGACATAGACGCCGGCGATGCCGCCCTTCTTCATGACAGACTTGAAGGCGCGCAGCACCTCGATCTGGGTCGTCACGTCGAGCGCTGTGGTCGGCTCGTCGAAGATGACGAGTTTCGGATCGCCGATAAGCGCCATGGCGGCTGAAAGGCGCTGCAACTGTCCGCCGGAGACCTGATGCGGGTAGCGCGCGCCGATCGTCTCCGGCTCGGGCAGCGAAAGCGCCCGGAAAAGATCGACGGCCTTGGCGCGCGCCTCATCGGGTGACATCAGTTGATGAATGCGGGTGATCTCGATCACCTGGTCCATGATAGTGGCGGCCGGGTTGAAAGCGGCGGCAGCCGATTGCGGCACATAGGCGACCTCGGTGCCGCGGATGCGGGAGCGCTCCTTTTCGCGGAGCGCGACCATGTCCTTGCCGGCGACGGAAACGCTGCCGCCGGAAATGCGGCAACCGGGCCGGGCGTAACCCATCAGCGACAGGGCGATCGTCGTCTTGCCGGAACCACTCTCGCCGATCAGCGCGACGATCTCGCCGTCGGCAACGTCCAGGCTGATTCCCTTGATGATCTCGACCCGGCGTCCGGAATCGGTGGTGGCCTCGACCTTCAGGTCACGGATTTCGACGAGATTTGCCATTATGCGCGGTCCCGGATTTTCTGCGGCAGGTTGTCGATCAGCAGGTTGACGCTGATCGTCAGGCTGGCGATCGCAAGCGAGGGAAAGATGACCGCCGGCGCGCCAAAAGGCAGGCCGCCGATGTTCTCGCGCACCAACGCGCCCCAGTCGGCATAGGGCGGCTGGACGCCGAGGCCGAGGAAGGAGAGGCCGGAGAGCAGGAGCACGATGAAGACGAAGCGGATGCCAAGATCGGCGAGCACCGGCCCGACGATGTTCGGAAGGATCTCCGAACGGATCAGATAGAGGGTGCTCTCGCCGCGGATGCGGGCGACGGTGATGAAGTCCATCGCATTGATGTTGACCGCGAGCGCCCGGGCGAAGCGATAGGCGCCGGGGATATAGATGACCGACAGCGTCAGGATCAGCACGGGTATGGAGGATCCGACCGCAGCGACCACCACGAGGCCGAAGAGCTTGCTCGGGATCGAGTTGAGGGCGTCGAGGAAGCGGCTCAAGATCGTGTCGAGCCAACCGCCGGCAACCGCAGCGACCATGCCGAGAACCACGCCGCTGAAGCAGGCGATCGTGACTGCGGCAAGCGAGATGCCGACTGTGTAGCGAGCGCCCATCAGGATCCGCGAAAGCATGTCGCGGCCGAGGTAATCGGAGCCGAACCAGAAGTCGCGGCTCATCGGACCGAAGTAATCGAGGTCGACGATCTCACCGACGGGGTAGGGGAGGATCAGCGGCGCGAAGACCGCGACAAGCGCCCAGGAAAGTATCACCGTAAGGCCGACAATGCCGACGATGTTGAAGCGATAGCCAAGCCGGGTTCCGGATATCCGGTCGGACTTGGTCGATGTGCTCGAAGTGGTCATTGTCATCGAAGCCTCGGATTGGAAAGGATGGCGATGATGTCGGCCGTCGTGATCAGCAGCAGGTAGCCGAGGCAGAAGATCATCGCACAGCTCTGGATCAGCGGCAGGTCGCGGGTCGCCACGGCATCGACCATTAGCTTGGCGATGCCCGGATAGTTGAAGATCGTCTCGACGATGATGACCCCGCCGAGCAGGTAGGAAAGTGAAAGGGCGACGGCGTTGACGATCGGACCCAGTGCATTCGGAAGCGCATGGCGAAACACCATGCGTGGCCGGGAGGCGCCCTTGAGCAGTGCCATCTCGACATAGGGCGTGTTGAGCGTCTCGATCACCGCCGCACGGGTCATGCGGATCATCTGGGCCGAGATGACGAAGGTGAGGGTAATAACCGGCATGGCATAGATGCGCAGGAGATCGGTCAGCGACGTGACTTCATTGGCGAAGGAGAGCGCCGGCAGCCATTTCAGATAGACGGCGAAGATCAAAACCGCGGAGGTCGCTATCATGAATTCCGGCACGGAGATAACGCCGATCGTCAGCACGGTGACGGCGCGGTCGTAGAGCGAACCGCGCAACATGGCCGCGGTGATCCCGAGCGTCAGGGCGATCGGCACGGAGAAGAGCGCGGTGACGCCCGCAAGCTTCAGCGTGTTGACGAAGCGCCCGGCAATCAGATCGGCGACCGGCATCTCGTTGGCGTAGGACGTGCCGAGGTCACCCTGCAGCAAGCCCACAACCCAACGGAAGAAGCGGAAGAGCGCTGGCTCGTCGAGATGCATGGCCTTGCGCAAGCCTTCGACGGCCTCCGGTGTGGCGGCCTGGCCGAGCAGGATTGTCGCCGTATCTCCGGGCAAGAGCGTCGTCGCGAAAAAGACGGCGAAGGAGACGATCATCAGCGTGATCAGAGCGATGAGCAGCCTGCTCAGGACAAGCGATAGGACACGGTTGTTCACGCGCGCTTCCTTTCGGCGTTCGAAACCCACATCAAACGAGGCGAGAAAGCGGACCGGGGGCTGCTATCGGGTTCCTTGCAGCGGAACCGCAGCCTGCCCCCGGCCAATCGCTTCATCAGGCTTCGAGCCAGACATACTCCGCGAAGGCATAGCCCATCTGGCCGCCAAGCGGATTGGCTTCCAGGCCCTTGAGCTTGGCGGTGATAGCGTCGACGTTGGAGATGTAGGCCGGAATGATAGTGCCGGCTTCGTTGGCGACCATCACCTGCATCTCGTTGTAGATCGCCTTGCGCTTCTCCTGATCGAGCGAACCGCGCGCCTCGATCAGCATCTTGTCGAACTTCGCGGACTTGTACTGGCTCTCGTTCCACGGGGCTTCCGAAGTATAGAGCAGCGAGAACAGGATGTCAGGCGTCGGGCGCGGGTTGATATTGCCGAAGTGGACCGGCGCCTTGAGCCAGTAGTTGTCCCAATAGCCGTCGGAGGGAACGCGCTGGACGTCGAGCTTCATGCCGATCTCGGCAGCGGAGGCCTGGATGATCATTGCCATGTCGATCGAGGAGGTCGCCGCCTCTGAAGCAATCACCGGGATCGACTGGCCGAGCACGCCGGCCTTCTCGAAATGGAACTTTGCCTTCTCGGGATCGAAAGCCCGCGGCTTCAGGTCGGCATTGTGGTAGAAGTTGGCCGGGGAAACCGGCTGGTCGTTGCCGACCTCGCCCAAGCCCCGCAGCGCCGACTTGACGATCTGCTCACGGTTGACAAGGTACTTCATGCCCTCGATGAAGTCCCGCTTATTGCCGGGCTCCATGTCCATTCGCATGTTGAGGTTGGTGTAGTTGCCGGAGGTCGTCTTCGACAGCACGAAACCATCCCCCTGGCTCTCGACGAGGCGCATGGAACGCGGATTGATCGAGGCAGCGAGATGGATATCGCCGGAAAGCAATGCGTTGACGCGGGAACTATCGTCGCTGATCGCGAAGTACTCGAAGGAATCGACGTTCGGGCCGGACTTCCAGTAGTTCTTGTTCTTGATGCCGACCGAGCGCACGCCCGGCTCGAAGACCTCCCTGACGAAGGCGCCGGTGCCGTTCCCCTTCGAAAAATCGGTGGTGCCGTCGGCGACGATCATGAAGTGGTGCATCGACAGGATGGTCGGCAGGTCGGCATTCGGATCGGCGAGGGTGATCTCGACGGTCTGCTTGTCGACCGCCTTGAAGCCGGTCATCTGGGCGGCGATCTTGGCAACCTTCGAACCGACCGACGGATCGAGATGGCGCTTCAGCGAGAAGACGACGTCGTCGGCGGTCAGTGGCTTGCCGTCATGGAAGGTCACGCCGCTTTTAAGCTTGACGGTCCAGGTCTTCGCGTCCTTGGATTCGATCGACTCTGCCAGTTCCATCTGCGGCGTGCCGCTCTTATCGAGGAAGGTAAGGCGGTTATAGAAGGAGCAGCAGCGCACATAGTCGGTGGAGAGCGAGGCTTTCGCCGGATCGAGCGTATCGGCGGTCGAGGACGACCAGCCGGCCGCCTTCAGCGTGCCGCCGGCCACCGGCGTTGCGGCAACCGCGTTGCCGGCACGGCCGAGCACGAGGCCGCCGGCCGACATAGCGACGCCGCCGGCAAGCAGCATCTGCAGGAGCTCGCGGCGGGTGGCGCCGCGGCGAATGGCGTTTTCGACGACTGCGTCGTCTCTCTTGGTCCAGTTCGTGATTTTGTCGTTCATGACGTTCCCCATTCGTTTGTGGTGGCTTTGATCGCCCCGTCTTCTTTGCGGGGTTCGATCGGGTGATTTGCCTGCCGTTCAGGCGGCCTTACTCTGCTCCACGGCGTCGGCAAGCCCCGCCATGGAGGTGAAATGGAAGTCCGGCTTGGTGAACTCGGCGGGCTCGATCGTGCCGCCATAGCCCTTCTGCGCATGACGTCGCTCGATCCAGCAGTTGGTCAGCCCAAGCTTCCGCGAAATGCCGATGTCGTGATACTGGCTCTGGGCGACGTGCAGGATGTCGTCCTTCGAATTGCCTTCCGCCGCGACGAAGGCGAAGACCTTCTCGAAAAAGGTCGGGTCGGGCTTTTCGGTGCCGGTGTCGTCGGCGGTGAAGGCGGCGTAGAAGGGATTGCCGAGCTCTCGGGAGAAATGCTCGAAGGCCCAACGCCGGGCGTTTGTCATGGCGATCAGGCGATAGCGCTTGGCGAGCCGGGCCAGCGCCTCGGCGCTGTCGGCAAAGCCGTTCCAGCTTTTCGCGGAATCGCGCAGCTGCTCGCCATATTTGACTTCGGCGGGAAGCCCAAGCTTCGGCGCGATTGCCAGATAGACGCGCACCAGGTCATCAGGGAAGAGATCGGCATCGGGAGAATAACGCGCCGCGCGGTAGAGCTTGAGCGCCTCTTCGCCATCGACCGTGACACCCGTCTCGTTGGCGATGCCGGCCAGGCAATCCTTGATGCCGCCTTCGAAGTCGATCAGCGTGCCGACAACGTCGAAGGTCAGGTATTTGAAATCCGCGAAGGTCTTGGCCAAGTCTCTTTCCTCGATTGAGCACGGCGGAATTCGCTCGCGCTAGGCTTGCATGCAGAAGAAAATGCTGTCCTCAAGGCCGCTGGCGCTTACCCTAGGCGGGTAAGCATTCTTGGCATTCCTGCCGCCTTAGCCCATCCAGTTTCGCAGTAACGGCTCGCCGTATTCTCTGAAAGGGAGAAGGATGGCGGCACAAAATTCTGAATATGAGGGGAAAGCGGTATATCTCCGTTCCGGCCGCCGGACCGCGACGGATGCTCCGCCGCGGACCGGAAACCTGCCTCGTTTCAGGCGAATGCCGCGCGAATGTCAGGGTCCTCCAAGGTTTCGTCGAGCGTCAGCCGCGTGCGCTCGACGATGGCGTCGATTTCCGCCTCGGTGCAGCAGAGCGGCGGCGCATAGCCGAGAACGCCGTTGCCGAAGGCGCGGATCACGAGGCCGTTGTCCCAGGCGCGGTCGAAAATTCTGCGCGCCGGTTCGGCAGCGGCCGGCAGCGGCGTTTTGCGTTCTTTGTCGACGACCAGCTCGATCGCCGCCAGCATGCCGCGTCCGCGAACATCGCCGACCAGCGGATGATCGCTGAGGCTGCGCAAGCCGGCCATCAGCCGCTCGCCGGCCTTGACGCCGTTTTCCAGAAGCCCGTTCTCGTAAAGCCGGAGCACTTCCAGACCGACCGCGGCGCTGACCGGATGGGCCGAATAGGTGTAGCCGTGGCCGACCGCGGACGAGCCGGCGGCATCGGCGATCGTGTCGTAGAGCTTGTCCGACAGGAAGACGGCGCCCATTGGCACGTAGCCGGAGGTAAGCCCCTTGGCCGTCGTCATCAGATCGGGAACGATATCGTCGTCAGAACAGGCAAATAGCGGACCGGTGCGGCCGAAGCCAGTAATCACCTCGTCGGCGACGAATAGCACGTCGAGCTCCCGGCAGAGGTCACGCATCGCCTTCATCCAGCCTGGCGGCGGCACGAGCACACCGCCCGAGCCCTGGATGGGTTCGACGTAGAAGGCCGCCACCCGGTCTGCGCCGAGCTCTTCGACCTTGGCACGCAGCGCCGCGACCGAGGCGGCGATGATCGCGGCCGGATCGCTGCCGGCGGGGTTGCGATAGGCGTAATGCGAGGGAATCTTGTGCTGCCAGTCGAGCGGGACGCCGAAACCCGCATGGAAGACGGGCAGGGCTGTCAGGCCCGCACCGACGGTCGAGGAGCCGTGATAACCCTGCTCGAGCGAGATGAACTGGTCCTTCTGCGGCCGTCCCTGCGCATTATAGTAGTAGCGGATGAAGCGGATCGTGCTGTCGACGGCGTCCGAGCCGCCCAGCGTGAAGTAGACATGGTTGAGATCGCCCGGCGCCCGCTCCGCCAATTCGGCCGCCAGCCGTATCGCCGGTTCGGAGCCGAGGCCGAAATAGCCGGTGGCATAGGGCAGTTCGCGCATCTGCCGAGCCGCCGCCTCGACGATGCTGTCATGGCCGTAGCCGGCATTGACGCACCAGAGCCCGGCAAAACCGTCGATCATCGTGTGCCCGGAGGCGTCGGTCACCGTTGCGCCCTTGGCGGATTTGAGAACGCGCACGCCGGCGCGCTCATGGCCGCGATAGGAGGCGACCGGGTGGACCAGATGGGCGCGATCGAGTTCGACAAGGGAATTGCTGTACATCAAAATCTCCAATTCAGCCGAGCGCCTGATTGGCGAGGGCGAAGGTGGTGGCCGGGCGATCGGCGGCGCGGTGAATGGACGGCCTTTCCATGGCGACGCCGCCGCCGACATGGCTAAGTCCCTGGTCAGCAAGCCAGGGCGAGAGCCCGGTTTCGGCGGTGGTATCGACCCTGACGAATTGGCCGGTGCGCCTTGCAATGAAATGGACGACGAGCGCCTTGGCGTCGTCGACATTTGCGGCAACGACGGGCCCGATGACGTCGCCCCGGCCGAAAGCGCGCACGGCGGCAAAACCGGCAAGGTGGCCATTGCGGCGGATGACCGCGAACTCGCCGACCTTGGCGAGATAGACGATCAGTTCTCCGCGATCGGCGCCGAAGGCGACGCGATCGAGATCGGCGATCGCCGCGATATCGCCGGCGGTCGCGGCCGCCGTCTCCGCCGGCGCGGCCAATTCTCGTGCCACACCTTGGTGCTGCAGCACGGTGCCGATCTGGCGAAAGCCCATTTTTTCATAGAGAGACAGGCCGTCCGCCGTCGCCACCAGCCGGAGTGGCCGGTCGCCGGCGATCCGCAAGGCGGCATCCATCAGCCCGCGCCCCAGGCCACGGCCGCGCATTGTCTCGTCGACGATCACCATATTTATCGTGGCGCAGTCGTTCTTATAGGCTGTCACCAATGTGGTTCCGACGACCCGGCCGGCCTCGAGCGCGACGACGCCGTCACTTAGCGCCAGCACCATCTGCCAGTCCTCCAGCCGATGCGGCCAGCCCGCCTGACGGGAGAGGCGCACGGCGCCCTCCAGATGCTCGGGGCCAAAGGTCGAAAGTTCGATCTGACTTAACTGCATGGAAAGGTCCTTGATTTCCTGCAGCAAGTGTTAAGGAAGGCCGACCGGCAGATCGTCTAAAGGCGGCGGCCGGAGCGGTATCTTATATCTTTACGCGAGCGGGTCACCGCATCTTATGCCGGCAGGGCGGCGGCAAAGGGGGAGGGAAGCGGGAACTAGAAGCAGCCGTACGCGAAGAGCACACAACCATGTGCCAAAGCCGGCCGCGGATACGGTACAATCTGCTTCGATCGGCGCTAAATCGCGCAAGTCGACGGGCGGGCGCGTGCCTATGATCCTTTTCACATATTCCGGATCGCGTCATTGAAGAGGAGAATGCGCATGGCGAGCTTCCGTCCGAAATACATCACCTTCGACTGCTACGGCACTCTGACCAATTTCCAGATGGCGGAAGCGGCGCGCGACCTTTATGGCGAGCAGCTCGACGAACCACACTTGTCGGAGTTCATCAAGAATTTCGCCGCCTATCGTCTCGACGAGATTCTGGGCGACTGGAAGCCCTATGCCGAAGTGGTGCATAATGCGCTCGAACGGACCTGCAAGCGCAACGGCATAAAATTCCGCGATGAAGCCGGCCGGATGGTCTATGAGCGCGTGCCGACCTGGGGCCCGCACGCCGACGTGCCGGCCGGGCTTGCCAAGGTCGCCAAGGAGATCCCGCTGGTCATCCTATCAAACGCGATGAATTCGCAGATCATGTCGAATGTCGAGAAGCTCGGCGCGCCCTTCCACGCGGTCTACACCGCCGAGCAGGCGCAGGCCTACAAGCCGCGCTTCAAGGCCTTCGAATATATGTTCGACATGCTGGGCTGTGGCCCGCAGGACATTCTTCACTGCTCGTCCTCGTTCCGTTACGACCTGATGTCCGCCCACGATCTCGGCATCAAGCACAAGGTCTGGGTCAACCGCGGCCATGAGCCGGCAAACCCCTTCTATGGATATACGGAGATCAAGGATATTTCCGGCCTGCCCGGCGTCGTCGGGCTCTGACGGGAGATGGCCATGCAGTTCAAGTCCTACTGGCACGACACGGCACGCCCCTTCGAAAGGGGCAGCCGCGCACCGGTCGAGGGGCACTATGACGTCGCCGTCATCGGCGGCGGCTTCACGGGCCTCGGGGCTGCACGCCAGCTCGCAATAGCCGGCGCGAAGGTGATCGTGCTGGAGGCGGGCGCGGTCGGCTCGGGCGCCTCCGGCCGCAATGGCGGTCATCTCAACAACGGCATCGCCCACAGCTTCATCGCCGCCAAGGCGGAGCTCGGGCCCGAGCGGGCGGCGGCGCTCTACCGGGCCTATGACGCGTCCGTCGATACAATTGAACGGATTGTGGCGGAAGAGGGTATCGACTGCAGTTTCCGGCGTTCCGGAAAGCTGAAGCTCGCGTCGAAGCCCGCGCATTTCGAGGCGATCGCCCGGAATTTCGAGGTGGTGAACCGCGAGATCGACCCGGACACGGCGCTCCTGACGAAAAACGACCTGAAGAGCGAAATTGGCTCGGCCCCGTTCCACGGCGCAATGCTCTCCAAGAAGAGCGCCATGATGCATATGGGCCGCTTCGTGGTCGGCCTTGCCGATGCGGCCGTCCGCCACGGGGCGACGGTCGTCGAGAATAGACCGGTGACGGGCCGGCGTCAGTTAGGAGGCAAGCAGGAACTGACGACGCCGCACGGCCGCGTGACAGCGGATACGGTCCTTCTGGCGACCGGCGCCTATACGACCGGCGCCTTCGGCTATTTCCGCCGTCGTATCGTCCCGGTCGGCAGCTTCATCATCGCGACCCGGCCGCTGACCGAGGCCGAGATCGCCGCAACCATGCCCGGCAACCGCACCTGCGTGACCTCTCTCAACATCGGCAACTATTTCCGGCTGTCGCCCGACAATCGTCTGATCTTCGGTGGCCGGGCGCGGTTTTCGGCAACCTCGGACCAGCGTTCCGACGAAAAGAGCGGCGCTATTCTGCGCGCTAGCCTCGCCGAGATCTTCCCGCATCTCGCCAAGATCGAAATCGATTATTGCTGGGGCGGCCTCGTCGACATGACCAAGGACCGTTTCCCGCGGGCGGGCTTCACCGACGGGCTCTGGTACGCCATGGGCTATTCCGGCCACGGCGCGCAGATGTCGACCCATATGGGAATGCTGATCGCCGACGCCATTCTCGGCAAGGCCGATCGCAATCCGGTCAAGGATCTCGCCTGGCCGGCCGTGCCCGGACATTTCGGAAAGCCATGGTTCCTGCCGTTGGTCGGCATTTACTACAAGATCCTTGACAGGATTCAGTAGCTAGTGGGACAGATGATTGCCGCGGCTCTCATCCGCCTTCCAAAAACCCAGCATGCATTCCCGGGCGGCGGCGAAAGCGTTCGGCCGCGAAATCGACGAATGCGCGCACGCGAGCCGAGACCATGCGCCCTTCCGCATGCACGATGTGTATCGGCACCGGCTCGCGCTCGTAGTCGGCTAGCACGACCTTGAGGCGACCCGCCTCAACCTCCGGCGCTACCTGGTAGGACTGGAACCGAGACAATCCCCATCCAGCCACTGCTGCGGCGATGGCCGCGTCATTTGTATTGCAAATCAGGCGGGCGCTGATTGGAACGCGAATGCTGCTGTCGCGCCCGAAAAGCCATTCCGAATGACCGAAGAGACCGTCGCGCCCGATGATGCGGTGGTGAACGAGGTCCTGTGGTCTCTCGGGCTCGCCGAAGCTTACGAAATAGCCCGGCGATGCACATAGCACTTGCCTGACCGAGCCGACGCGGCGCGCGATGAGACCAGAGGCAGGGAGTGCCGCGATGCGGATGGCGACATCCATGCCTTCCTCTACCAGATTGGTCACGCGGTCGACAAAGACGGTCTTCACCTGCATGGCAGGATAGAGATCGAGAAATTCGAGGATAACAGGAAGCACATGGATGCGCCCGAAAAGCGCAGGCGCAGTTACCGTAAGTAATCCCGCCGGGTGAATGAAGCTGCCCGCCGCATTGGCTTCCGCCTCGGCAATCTCCGTCAGGATACGCCGGCAATCGGCGACATAGCCTTCGCCGGCTGCAGTCAGCTTCAGCGAACGGGTCGTGCGAACCAGAAGCCGCGTGCCGATCTGATCCTCGAGCTTCGCAATGGCCCGGGTCACGGATGGCGGGCTCATGTGCAGCACCTTGGCGGCAGGCGCAAAACCGCCGCTTTCCACCACCTGCACGAAGATCCGCATCGCCTGCCAGCGATCCATCGCGTTTCCTGCCCCCACCGAGAAATTATTTCACTGGATGAAATGGTCTAGTGTTTTCTGGGAAGCTTATCAACACTACGTCTAATAATCATCTTGCGGTCTCCCCTTTCTTCCGCAGGAGGCAGACATGCAGCTCTATTATCATCCCCTGTCCGGCCACGCTCATCGCGCCCGGCTCTTTCTCTCGCTACTCGGAATCGAGCATGAGCTCGTGGTTGTCGATCTTGCCAAGAAAGAGCACAAGGAGGAGCAGTTCCTGAAGCTCAATCCCTTCGGCCAGGTTCCGGTGCTCGATGACGGCGGCACGATCATCTGCGATTCCAACGCCATTCTGGTCTATCTCGCGAAGAAGATATTGCGGACTGACTGGCTTCCGGAAGATCCGGAGGGCGCAGCCGCCGTTCAGCGTTGGCTGTCGGTCGCCGCAGGCCAGATCGCCCATGGTCCGGCGCAGGCGCGCCTCATCAATGTCTTCAAGGCGCCCTACCGGCCGGAAGAGGTCATCCCTCGTTCCCATGCCATCCTGACGCTCATCGAGGCCGCGCTCGAGGGCAGGAGCTGGATTGCCGCCGACCGGCCGACCATCGCCGACGTCGCGCTCTATAGCTATGTGGCTCGAGCGCCCGAAGGCGACGTGGATCTTCAGCCCTATTCGAACATCCGCGCCTGGCTCGCGAGCATCGAGGCGTTGCCGGGCTTTGTCGACTTCCAGAAGACCCCGGTGGGGTTGGCGGCGTGAGGAGCGAAGGCCATGGAGAGCCCAATCCTGTCTGCTTCGCCCTGGCATGAGGGCGAGATCGCGCTGCAGCGGCAACTGGGCGTGGAGGCACGCATGGACGAGGTGGGGCGCCGGGTCGTGCGCGACCATCTGATCGACCAACACCGCGAGTTCTATCCTCTGCTGCCGATGGTGGTGCTGGGGGCGGTGGACCCGCATGGCGACCCGTGGGCGACGCTCCGGGCAGGACGCCCCGGGTTTCTCCATGCACCGGATGCACACAGGCTCACCATCGAGCTCGCCAGGGAGCAGGCGGACCCTACGGAGGGGGGCATGGAAGACGGCGCCGCGCTCGCCCTCCTCGGTATCGATCTTGGCACACGCCGCCGCAACCGGTTGAACGGCAGGCTCAACCGCCATGCCAAGGGCTTCGATATCAGCGTCAGTCAGAGCTTCGGCAACTGCCCTAAATATATCCAGCTCCGGCAGGTTCGCTTCATCCGCGATCCGTCGCAGTCGCCGTCGGTGCCGCCCAGGGTGAGCTCAGTGCTTGACGGCGCTGCGCGTGCCCTTGTCGGGCAAGCGGATACTTTTTTCGTCGCCACCTATGCGGACCTGTCGGGTGGGCGGCAACTGGACGTCTCGCATCGCGGCGGCCGAGCGGGATTCGTGCATGCCGGTGAGGACGGTTGCCTGACGATCCCGGATTTCGTCGGCAACCGCTTTTTCAACACGCTCGGCAATATCGCGGTCAATCCCCGCGCCGGGCTGGTTTTTCCGGACTTCACCACTGGTGGTCTCCTGCAGATGACCGGCGAGGCCGAGCTCTTGTCCAGGCAACCCGAGGGCGGGCCTCTCGAAGGCGCGGAACGCTATTGGCGATTCCGTCCGCGCCGGATCGTCTGGCGGACCGACGCGCTGCCGATCCGCTATGATTTTGCCGAATGGTCACCTTTTACACTGGCCACCGGCGCCTGGTCTGCTTAGGCCAGCCCACCGATGTGGAAGCTCTTCATTTCGAGATATTCCTCGATACCGCATTGCGAGCCTTCGCGTCCAAGCCCGGACTGCTTGACGCCGCCGAAAGGTGCGACTTCGGTTGAGACCGAGCCGGTGTTGAGGCCGACCATGCCGAATTCCAGCGCTTCGGCAACCGCCCAGGAGCGCTTCAGGCTCCCGGTATAGAAATAGGCGGCAAGTCCGAAAGGCGTGGCGTTGGCGATCGCAATCGCCTCCTCGTCCTTGTCGAAGCGGAAGAGCGGCGCGACCGGGCCGAAGGTCTCTTCGGCTGCCAGCAACATGTCGGCCGTCGCGCCTGAAAGAACGACAGGGGCGGTATATTGACTGCCCTCCGGCAGGTGCGGAGAGGTCGAAATGATCCGGGCGCCCTTGTCGAGCGCGTCGGCGACGTGGCGCTCGATCTTGTCGATCGCCGCCGCGTTGATCATCGGGCCGATATCGACGTCCGATTCTGTGCCCGGCCCGACCTTCAAGGCTGAGACCCGGGCTGCGAGCTTCTCGGCAAAGGTGTCATAGACGCCCGCCTGAACCAGGATACGGTTCGAACAGACGCAGGTCTGGCCGCCGTTGCGGAACTTCGAGGCGATGGCACCTTCGACGGCGAGGTCGACATCGGCATCGTCGAAGACGATGAAGGGAGCGTTGCCGCCGAGTTCGAGGCTGAGCCGCTTGATGCTGTCGGCGGCGCCGCGCATCAACAGCGAGCCGACCCGCGTCGAACCCGTGAAGGAGATCTTGCGCACCACTTCGTTCTTCATCAGCCCATTGCCGATCTCGGTCGGAAGGCCGGTGACGATATTGATAACTCCGGCCGGGATTCCCGCCCGCTCGGCAAGCACGCCGAGCGCAAGGGCAGAAAACGGCGTCAATTCGGAAGGCTTGATCACCACCGTGCAGCCGGCCGCGAGCGCCGGCGCCACCTTGCGGGTGATCATTGCGTTGGGAAAGTTCCAGGGCGTGATGATGCCGCAGACGCCGACGGGTTCCTTCAGCACGATGATGCGTCGGTCGCGGGTCGGCGAAGGAATGGTGCCGCCGCCGATCCGGCGGGCTTCCTCGGCAAACCATTTGACGAAGGAGGCGCCGTAGCGGATCTCGCCGCGCGCCTCGGCGAGCGGCTTGCCCTGTTCCGTCGTCAGGATCAGCGCAAGATCGTCGCAATGATCGAGCATCAGGTCGTGCCAGGCTTCGAGCACCGTGGCGCGTTCGGCGTGAGTCTTCGACCGCCACGGCAAAAACGCAGCGTTCGCGGCGTCGATCGCCGCGCGCGTTTCGGCCCCGCCCATGTCCGGCACGGTTCCGATCACCGCCTGGGATGCCGGGTCCGTCACCTCGACGGTCCGGCCGGAGGCCGCATATTGCCATTCGCCGGCGATCAGAGCTTTCTGGCGGAAGAGGCCCTTGTCGGTGAGATCTATCATCCGGTTTCCTTTCGTTTAGTCGATTGCCTGTAGCACCGCGGCGGTTATGGCGTCGGTCCTGTCCCGGCCGGGCACCGTGCCGATGCCGGCGGAGGTGGCGACTGCGATGGCCTTCATGATCTGTTCCGCCGCGGCAGTCTCGCCGAGATGCTCGAGCATCATCGCCGCCGACCAGATGGCCGCGATCGGATTGGCGACGCCGAGATGGGCGATGTCCGGCGCCGATCCGTGCACCGGCTCGAACATCGAAGGGGCGCTGCGATCGGGATTGATGTTGGCGGAGGCCGCAAAGCCGAGGCCGCCCTGAATGGCGGCGCCAAGATCGGTCAGGATGTCGCCGAAGAGATTGGAGGCAACGACGACGTCGAGGCTTTCCGGCGCCATGACCATTCGGGCGGCCATCGCATCGATGTGGTAGCTGGTGACGGCGACGTCCGGATATTCGGCGGCCAGCTGTTCGGTAATCTCGTCCCAGAAGACCATGGAGTATTTCTGCGCGTTGGACTTCGTCACCGAAGCAAGCTTGCCACGGCGGGCGCGGGCCTGTTCGAAGCCGAAGCGGAGAATGCGCTCGACGCCCGCTCGGGTGAAGATCGAGGTCTCGACCGCAACTTCGTCCTTCGTCCCCTGATGCACGCGGCCGCCGGCCCCTGAATATTCACCCTCGGTGTTCTCGCGAATGCAGAGGATGTCGAAATTACGAGCCTTCAGCGGACCCTCGACGCCGGGAAGCAGACGATGCGGACGGATATTGGCGTATTGAACGAAGGCCTTGCGGATCGGCAGCAGCAGGCCGTGCAGCGAAACCGAGTCGGGAACCTCAGCCGGCCAACCGACCGCGCCGAGCAGGATGGCGTCGAAACCGCGCAGCGTCGCGATGCCATCGGTCGGCATCATCGCTCCGGTCTGCTTGTAATATGCGCAGGACCAGGGAAAGGTCGTGGCCCTCAGTTCGAAGCCCGACCGGGCAGAAGCTTTCTCCAGCACCCGCCACGCGGCGGTCGTCACGTCCTGGCCGATACCGTCTCCGGGGATCAGCGCGATCGAATAGGTCTTCATCTCCATCCCTCAGAGATTGATCAGCACGCTCTTGCTGCGGCGGTTGGCAAGATAGGCCTCGCGACCGAGATCCTTGCCGATGCCGGAGCTCTTGTAGCCGCCGGTCGGAAGGATGTGGTCGCGCGAGCGCCCGTAACGGTTGACCCAGACTGTTCCTGCCTCAAGCCGCCGCGTTACCCGGAGGGCGCGCGAGAGATCACGCGTGAAAACGCCGGCGGCGAGCCCGTAGGTCGGATGGTCGGCGAGCGCCAAAGCCTCCTCCTCGTCGTCGAAGGTCTGCAGCGTCAGCACCGGCCCAAAGATTTCCTCGGTCACGGCAGGAGAGGATTGGTCGACGCTCGCGATCAGCGTCGGGGCATAGAAATAGCCCTTCCGGTCGAGTTGCTTGCCGCCGAGCAGGCATTCGCCGCCGCCAGCAGTCGCTGCTTGAACGATCGAATCGATCCGGCCGATCTGGCGCTCGGAGATGATCGGCGAATATTGGCTGGCCTCGTCCCAGGTCGGGCCGGGGACTATCGCGCTCATGTGCGCGACCATTGCTTCGGTCAGCGCATCGGCGACCTTTCGGTCGACAATCACGCGGGAGCCAGCAACACAGGCCTGGCCGGCATTGGCGAGAATGTTGCGGGCGATCGCTTCGGCGGCACGGTCGAGATCCGCATCCGCGAAGACGAGCTGCGGGCTTTTTCCGCCGAGCTCGAGCGTCATCGGCTTGATGCCGGTGCGGGCGACGTTTTCCATGATCGCCGCTCCGGCTGCCGTCGAACCGGTGAAGCTCACCTTGCCGATGCCCGGATGACCCGTAATGGCGTTTCCGGTGGTCGGCCCATCGCCGAGCACGACATTGACGAGCCCGGCCGGGAGGCCGGCGCGCACTGAAAGCTCGGCGAGATAGAGCGTCGAGAAAGGGGTCATCTCGGACGGCTTCAGCACGACCGCATTGCCGGCGGCGAGCGCCGGCCCGAGCTTCCAGCCTGCCATCGAGACCGGAAAATTCCAGGGCGTGATCGCGCCGACGACACCATAGGGCTCGGTCATGATCATGCCGAGATTGTCGTCGTCGGTCGGCACCAGATCGCCGCCTTCCTTGTCGGCAAACTCCGCGAAGAAGCGGATCTGCTCGGCGGTGATGGCGATATCGCCTTGGACGAGGTGACCGACGGGGCGGGTGGAGGCAACGGCTTCGAGGCGCGCAAGCGTCGCCGCTTCCGCTTCGATGAGGTCGGCCCAACGGGAGAGAGCCCGCGTCCTTTCGCGCGGCCGCAGGCCCGACCAGCCGCTCTCCTTGAGCGCCCGGCTGGCGCTAACGACCGCCTGATCGACCAGGTCTTCGCCCGCCACGGGGCACTCGGCGAAGGCCGCGCCATCGGAGGGGCGATGCATGGCGAGGCGGCCGGCCGCGGGGACGTAGCCGCCGCCGATGAAATGGCCGGAGGGGAGTTCGAGCGTATCGGGATTGAAACTGAGGGTCATCGCTGCTCCTTGCCGTCCGGGCAAGATTAGCGGCGGCTTACCGGCAGTTTCGGTCGACTGTGCCGATGACGGTGATGGAATATCCTGTTTGGGACAAGCCTTTCAGCGCAATCTTTGGCCGTCCAGAACGGCCCTGAGGCAGGTCAGAAACGGCTTTACGAAGCGCGACGCCGGCCGCGCATCATTGGTTGCCGCAACCGCCTGCATCGCGATGCGCGGCAGGAAGGGGCGGGCAACCAACCCCTCGAAATCGCGCCAGGCGACGAGCCCGTCAACGAGCGCTATTCCCAGGCCCTCGCGCACGAGCGGCGCAGCGCCAACCGAGGAGGCAATCTGTATGGCGACGTCCCGCTGCCGTCCGGTGTCGGCGAAGGCGGCATCGATCGCCGCGCCGATCTCGGCATGGGAACCGTAGGAGATCAAGGTCTTGCCGTCGAGGTCGGCGGGCGTGATCTCGCGGTTCCCGGCGAGCGGCTCGTCGGCGCGCATCACCGCAACGATTGGCACCTCGCAAAGGGGCTCGCTGCGCACAGTCGGGGCGGGAATGAGCGAGAGGGTGACGGCGAGATCGATGTCGCCGATGAGGAGCGCCTCGGCAATTTCCCGCTTCGGCAGCGCGTGCAGGTGAATCTTCACTTCGGGATGCTGTGTGCGGAAGTTCGAGAGCGCTCTCGGCAGGACCGAATAAGTCACCGGCAGGCTCGCGCCAAGCCGCAAAAGACCGATCTTTTGCGCGCCGATGTCCCTCGCCAGCGACTTCAAAGCCTCCACCTCGCGGAAAACGCGATCTGCGTCGGCAAACAGCAGGTTCGCTTCCATCGTCGGCACCAGCCGCCCGCCGATGCGATCGAAGAGCGCATAGCCGAGTTGGCCCTCCATGTGGTGCAGGAGCTTGCTCACCGCCGGCTGAGATATTCCGAGCGAATTGGCCGCGGCGGTGATGCTGCCGTCGCGCATGATCGCCCGGAAGATTTCAAGCTGGCGCGCGTTCATCGCTCCCAATCCTCGCACGCCAATGTCTTAGCCGACCTACGGAGGTCATCAAAGCCCATATCTCTCGCGCATCTCGCGGAAGATCGCGCCCATCTGCTGGTCGATCGGGGTTTCGTCCTCCGCGGGAAGGAAGGCGACGGCCTCGAATATGCGATGCTTCAGGAAGAAGCGCCAGCCGACCGGAACGTCCGCGAGGAACCGGGTGAGCAGATCGTAGCGCTCCTGCGTCCACACCGTCTCGAAAGCGATGCGCTCGGCGCCATAGGTGAAGATACGGGATTTCGGCCGTGCCTCGGCGCGCAAGGCAGCCGTCGCGTCGGTGTCGACCTCGTCCGCGACGATCGCCACGCCATAGTCGTGGCGAGCTCTTTCGAGCGAAACGGCGCCACGGCGGACATCGCGCAGCACGGCGCTCGCCGGCCGCTCGAAGGGGTCGCCATAGCCACCGGCACCCGGTCCGATAACGCGGATCACGTCACGTGGATTGCAGCGCACCACATCGGTATTGCCGAGATCGGTTTCGTCGCTCCTGCCGGGATTGCGGATGAAACGGGAGACGACGCCCGCATGGCCGCCTTTCAGCCCCCAGGAGGGCATGATCGAGCGGTTGCGGTTGCGGGCCGTCACGACGGTCTCCGGCGCGGACACCTCGAATTCCATGATGGCCGAGAGGCCGCCGCGGTAACGTCCCGGTGCGCCGGTATCCGGCTGAAGACCGTAGCGAAGAAACCGGATCGGCACCTCCGCCTCGCTGATCTCGATCGGCGTGTTGCGCAGAAAGCCGGTCGCGCCTCCGGCACCATCGCTGCCGTCGCAGATCGGCGTTCCGCCGCCGCCGCCGCCGACCGGCCCGATGGACGCCATGACCGGGCGGCCGTTTCGGGCGCTGGTCTTGACATTCATGATCGCGTTGCCGCCGGGGGAGGCGGCGGGCATGAGCTCCGGCAGCGCCTGGGCAAAAGCCCCGACGGTAACGATCTGGGTCATCGCACAGGTGAGCGATCGCATGCCGACCGCCGCCGGCCGCTCGCAGTTGACGATGGTGCCCTCGGGCAGCACGGCGCGGGCCGGGCGCAATGTGCCGGCGTTCAGGAGCAGGCTGTTGTCGAGCGTGTAGAGCACGTAGGTGAGGCCGACCATGACGAGGGGATGGCGTTTGCGTCCGCCGGTCGGCATGTTGAGCGAGGAGCCGAGCTGCGGGTCGCTGCCCGTATAGTCGAGCTCGACCTCGTCGCCATTGACGCGAAGCGTCAGCGCCACGCGGCACGGTTTGCCGCCGACGGAATCCTCATCCGCATAATCGGCGAAGAAATATTCCCCGTCCGGCACACGGGCGAGGATCGCTCGGGTCTGCGCCTCCGCATAGTCGAGGATCTGCCCGACGCCATCGATGAAATCCTCGTATCCGAAGCGGGCGATGATCTCCTTCAGCTTCCGCTCGCCTATATTGACCGAGGCGATCTGGGCGTGGAGGTCGCCGATATTCTGCTCCGGCAGCCGTACATTGGCCGCCATCATGCTGAGCACGAATTGGTTCAGAACGCCCTGTTGAACGAGCTTGACTGGCGGGATGCGCAAGCCCTCCTGCTCGATCTCCGTCAAGGAGCGAGAAAGGGAGGCGGGCACGGCGCCGCCAACGTCGGTATTGTGGATATGGCCGACGACAAAGCAGGCAAGATTCCCCTCGTGAAAGACCGGCTTCCAAATATGGATGTCCGGAGAATGGGTCGCGACGAAGCCGCTATAGGGATCGTTGGTGATGCAGATGTCGCCCTCGGCATAGTCGTTGAACATCTCGATGAGCGGCGCATAGTCGATACCGCTGTACCAGGGCGCGCCGAATTGGCGGGGGCTCGCGAAGGCGAGCCCCTCGCGCGTCACCACCTGGCAGGAGAAATCCTCCGTTTCCTTGACGAAGGCCGAATGGGCGGTGCGCATCAGCGTGAAGGCCATGGCGTCGGCGGCCGCGGCGCAGAAATTGGCGAGCACTTTCAGGTTTCTGCGGTCGATCGCCATGTCAGGCCTCCCTGCGGGTGATGACGAGATTGCCGAGCGTATCGACATGGACGACGAAGCCGGGCGGAACGACGGTCGTGGTGTCGTCCTGCGCGACGATGGCGGGACCGTCGAGACGATGGCCGGCCCTTAGATCGACGCGATGATAGACAGGCGTTGTGGTTGCCCTGCCGTCGAACCAGGCGTCGACCTCCAGCCGCGGGGTTGCCGGGGCCTCGGCGGGAGCGAGGGGAAGAAGGGCCGGCTTCGGCGTTGCGCCTGAAATGGTGAGGCGCAGATTGACCATTTGCACCGGCGCCGTGGGCGATGAGTGCCCGAACAGCCGGGCATGCTCGGCATGGAATGCGTCCGCGACTGCAGCGCCATCACCTGCATCGAGCCATGCGCCTTCAAGCGGCACTTCGATTTCGTAGGATTGTCCTTGGTAACGCATATCTGCGAGAACCTTGACGCGCGCGTCTCCCTTGAAGCCCTGCCTGTTGCGCAGCCAGTCTTCGGCTTGCGCACCGAGCGCGGCATAGGGAGATGCCACGGCAGCGAGCCCCTCGGCGGTTACGTCGCAATAGACCGTGCGGATGAAGTCGTTCTTGAGATCGGCGATGAGCCCGCCGAGCGCCGAGACGACGCCGGGCGTCGGAGGCACGACGACCCCTTTCATGTCGAGTTCGCGCGCCAGGAAAGAGGCAAGCATCGCACCTGCGCCGCCGAAGGCGAAGAGGTGGAAGTCGCGCGGGTCGATGCCGAAGCGGGAGATGAGCCCGCTCACTTCGGCATACATGCCGGAGACGGAGATATTGATGATGTCGCCGGCCACGGCTTCGACGCTGCTGCCGAGGGCTTCCGCAAGCGGTGCGATCGCTGCGCGTGCCGCCGCGTGATCGACCTCGACGGCGCCGTAGCCGAGCGGCATATGGCCGACCAGGTTGCAGGCGACGACCGCGTCTGTCACCGTCGCCCTGGTGCCGCCGCGTCCGTAGCAGGCTGGGCCCGGCGTCGAGCCGGCGCTGTCGGGACCGACCTGGAGCATGCCGAGTGGATCGACCCAGGCGATCGAGCCGCCACCCTGTCCGACGGAACTCACCGAAACCGACGGGATATGGATCTGGAAGTCGCCGATCAATTCGCCGACGCCATATTGCGGCTGCCCGTCAATGATGACGGCCACGTCGGCGCTGGTGCCGCCGATGTCGAGGCTGAGAATCCGATCGAAGCCACTCGCCCTGGCGAGATAGCCGGCGCCGATGACGCCGGAGGCGGTGCCGGACAGGATCATCTGCACACAGTCATTGCGCGCCTGGTCGATGCCCATGACGCCGCCATTGCTCTTGGTGATCAGGAGCGGGCAGGCCAGGCCTTCCTGGCGCAGCACCGTCTCGAAGCGGTCGAGGTAGCGCGAGACCCGCGGTTGGACGTAGCCGCTGATGACGGCGGTGATCGTGCGCTCGTGTTCGCGGATGATCGGCCAGGTCTCGGCCGAAGAAAAGACCGGCAACTCGGGTGCGATCTTGCCGATCATCGCCTTCACGGCCCTTTCGTTCTCCGGATTGCGATAGGCGTTGAGGAAGGCAAGCACGATCCCCTTGCAGCCGGCCAGTCGTGCGGCATCAACCGCGGCCCCCACGTCTTCGCGTTCAGGCGTGACGAGAACTTCGCCGGTTGCAAGCGTCCGTTCCGTGATCCCGAAGACGCGGTCTCGGGGAATGAGCGGCTCGGGCCGCACCGAATAGAGATTGTGGATTTGCGGAATCTTCAGCCGCGCGATCCGCAACACGTCCTCGAAGTTGCGGGTCGTGAACAACGCCAGGTCATGACCGTTGCGCTGGATCACCGTGTTGACGCCGACGGTGGTGCCGTGGGTGAAATAGCTGACCGCGGCCGGATCGAGGCCGTCTCGCCCCTTGAGCGCCGTCAGTCCAGCGGTTATTTCGGCGCCCGGCTCGTCCGGCCGGGAAAACACCTTGAGTGTGGCGAGGCGCCCATTGGTTTCGTCGAAGACGGCGAAGTCCGTGAAGGAACCGCCGACATCGACGCCGATGCGATAGCTCATGCTCTGTCTTCCTTGTTCTTTCGGCGATCAGCATCCGCGAGAACCTCACCGAAGACCAAGAATAAGATGATGGATTTCCATAACCTTTGGTTATGGAGCCTCGTCCGGCTTCGGCACGCTCATGTAGTATTCGGGATGCGGGACGGGTCGGAAGCCGGCCTTCTCATAGACGGCTTGCGCATCCCGCGTCGCCAGCATCCAGGTGGTGACCGAGGCGAGTTCGGGATGCTGGCGAATCGCTTCGGCAAGCCAGGCGGCAAGACCCCGCCCGCGATGGGCAGGCAGGGTGAAGACGTCCCGGAGATAGGCGAAGACAGCCAGGTCGGTCACCACCCGTGCAAAGGTGGCGAGGCTGCCGTCCGGCGCGTAGATCGCGACCGGCAGCGAGCCTTCGAGGGCACGCTCGAACAAGGCGCGGTCGAGGCCGCGGGCCCAGTAGGATTCCCCAGCCAGGTAGCTGTGAATGAGGTCGAGGTCGAGCCGGCTGCGGTCGGTGCTGAGCCTATAGCCGTCCCGCTCGATCTCGTAGACCGGGAGGTCCCGAAGTGTCACCATCAGCCGACCGTCACATAGATCTTGCGGACGGTCTCGATCGTCCGCCAGACGCCCTTGAAGCCGGGTTTCATCACGAAGCTGTCGCCGGCGCGATAGGTAACGGACGTCGCGCCACCCTCTTCCGCAAGTTCGATCACCCCTTCGAGGATATGGCAGAACTCGAAGGTTTCGCCCTTGATCGAGCGGGTCTCGCCCGGTGTCGCCTCCCATACGCCCGTGTTGATCATGCCGTCGCGGGCGCTGTCCTGGGCCCAGGTCTTGAAGGACGGGCTGCCGGAAATCAGCCGCTCGGGCATTGGCGTCGACTGCTTCGGCTCGAATTGCGGGTTGGTGTCGATGGTCTTCAGAAGAGACATTGCTTTCCTTTCGGGTTGCGATGGACTCAATAGCCGCGGTCGCGGTCAATGAGGCCGATGAGGTCGAGGCCGGCTTCATGGCGCCGGATATTGGCGATGACGGTTCTCGCCGCGGTTTCCGGCTGGGTGACGCTGGCTATATGCGGGGTGATGATCACCTTCGGGTGGCGCCATAGCGGGTGGTCAGCCGGCAGCGGTTCCGGATCGGTGACGTCGAGGACGGCGCCGGCGAGTTGGCCGCTGTCCAGTGCAGCAACAAGCGCGCCCACGTCGAGTTGCGGTCCGCGCCCGACATGCACGAGGCAGGCGCCTCTCGGAAGTTTAGCGAAAAGCGAGGCATCGAGGATGCCGCGTGTCTCGGCGGTGAGCGGCAGCAGGCAGATCAGAATGTCCTGGGTGGCAAGAAAGTCGGCAAGAGCGCCTTGGCCATGATGGCAGGCGACTCCCGGGACCTCACGCGGCGAGCGGCTCCAGCCCGAGAGCGGAAAGCCGAAGGGACGGAGGCGGTCGAGAACCGCCTGACCGAGATTTCCGAGACCGAGCACGCCGACCCGCCGCTCGGTTGCCTGCCGGACCGGGCGCATGCGCCACTCCCCGGCGCCCTGTTGGCCAAGATAGCCGGGAAGGTCGCGATGCAGCGCGAGGACGGCAAGCGTCGCATATTCCTGCATCATGCGGGTGATGCCGTCCTCGATCATCCGGACGAGCTTGACGTTCTTCGGCAGGCGGTCAACGGCAAACTGGTCGACGCCGGCCCCGATCGAAAACAAGACCTCGAGATTGACGTAGCGCTCGAGGTCCGGCGGCGCGGTCCATGTCAGCAGGTAGCGGACCGCGGCCGGATCGACACTGCCGGCGTCCGTCACGAAGGGAAGAGATGGGAGCTCGTGGGCGAATTCAGCCGCAAAGATCCTCGCCCGTTCGGCATCGGAATTGAACAGAAAGGCCATCGTTCTTCCTCGTCAGTTTGCAGGCCATCGTTGCCCTGACGCGCCGGTAGAATACTCCGAAGCACGCCGGCGCAACGGCATATGACACCGATTTATAGGCGGCTTCCGCCTTGCCGGATGAGCGGTGGCTAGGCGCTGAGCCTTTGCCCCAGCGCCTCGATCATGGTCCGGCAGGCCGCGAGTTCGCCGATCTCGATATACTCGTCCGCCTTGTGGGCGCGCGCGATGTCCCCCGGGCCGCAGATGATCGCGTCGATGCCGGCCGCCTGATAGAGACCGGCTTCCGTACCGTAGCTGACGGCGGGGAGCGGCTCCTGCCCGGTCAGGTCGCGCAGCAGAACGGCAAGTGGCGCATCGTCCTTGAGCGACAGCGCCGGATAGGCGCTTAAGACTTCCCAGCTTGTCTTGAAGCCACGTTCGGCCAAGCTTTCTAGTTTGGCCTCGATGCCCGAGAGAAGCCGCGAAGGATCGACGCCCGCCACGGCGCGTGCCTCAAGCTCGATCATGCAGCGGTCGGGAATGATGTTGACGGCTTGTCCACCGGCAATGGTGCCGACCTGCAGCGACGAGTAGGGTGGCTCGAAATTGTCGTCGAAAGGCCCCTCCGTCAGGGTATCGGCAGAACGGACCGCCGCGGCAACGATCTCCGCCATGGCGTGAATGGCATTGAGCCCGAGGTCCGGCCGCGAGGAGTGGCCGGCGCGGCCGATGAGCTCGATGCGGGCGGCGGCTTTTCCCTTGTGGGCGCGGATGGCGTGCAGCCCGCTCGGCTCGCCGACGATGCAGCCCTCCGGCTTTGCGCAGAGATCGGGCAGCCGCGAAATGAGGTGCGGGACGCCGCGGCAGCCGGCTTCCTCGTCATAGGAGAAGGCGAGGTGAAGAGGCCGGGAAAGCGGCAAGGAGGCGATGGCCGGCAGGGCTGCGAGAGCGCATGCCAGAAAGCCCTTCATGTCGCTCGTTCCGCGGCCATAAAGCCGCTCGCCCTCGCGCCGCAGGATGAACGGGTCGCTCGTCCACGTAGGCTCGGCGGCGGGCACCACGTCCATATGTCCCGACAGGATGATCCCCGGCCGGTCGGCTGGGCCGATGGTCGCGAAGAGGTTCGAGCGATCGCCTTCCGGACCCGGTAGTACGCTCACCTTGGCTCCGAGATCGGTGAGGTGGGTGCGAATCCAATCGACGATGTCGTGGTTCGCCGTTCCGACCACCGACGGAAAGGAAATGAGGTGGGCGAGGATGTCTTCGGGTGTCTTCATTCTCCCCTCACAACATGCCGGGTTTGCCGAGATCGGTCCCGTCGATCATCCGTTCATAGCGGTAAGGTACCGGATCGACGCAGGGTCTGTCACCGCGGATGAGATCGGCTGCTAACCTGCCGGCAGCGGGACCGATGCCGAAGCCGTGGCCGCTGAAGCCGGAGGAGATGAAAAGCCCCGGACGCGACGAGACGGAGGAGATCACCGGTACGGCGTCGGGGGTGGAATCCACCATGCCGCCCCAGCTTTGGGCGGGGCGGATGCCGGCGAGCGAAGGGTAGGTGGAGACCAGCCGGGCGATGCCGCGCTCGATCAGGTGCTGGTCTGGCCGTGGGTCGAGCGTGCGGATCCGTTCGAAGGGCGAAACGCCGTCGGCCCGCCAGCGCAGGATCGCCTCCGGCCCTTGGAAGAATTGCCGTCCGATCGCGTAGGTCAGGCCCTTGCGGCGGACCTGGAAGGTCTTCCAGAAGGCGCGGGCCTGCAGGATGCCCCAGGGCGTCACCTGCAATTGTCCGAGCCCGCTCAAGCCCACCGTATAGCCGCCGTCGAGCCTCCGCCGAATCGTGACATCCCCCATCGCGACGCCGCCTTCCGTCACCGCCGGTGCCGGCACCGTATAGAAGGAAGTCGACTTGACGCAGGCCTGGAGGAAGCGAATGCCGTGGTGGCGCAGGAACATCCCGCTCCAGGCGCCGCCGGAGACGAGAACGGACGGCGCGCTGATGGGTCCTTTCTCCGTGACGACGCCGCAGATGCGTCCGGCTTCAGTTTCGAGCTCGCGTGCGGCGCAGTTCTGGACGATCACCGCGCCACGGCGCTGCGCCGCGCGGGCGAGTGCCGGCACCGCAAGCTCCGGTTCGGCGCGGCCGTCCGTCGGCGAATGGACCCCGCCGATCCAGCTGCGGCTGTTGCCCGGCAGCATGGTCGAGCACTCGGTGCCGCCGAGCATGCGGGTGTCGACGCCGAAATCCTTGGCCACCCGGCCCCACCGTTCCCAGGTGTCGAGATCGGCCTTGCGGGTCGTGGCATAGACGAGACCGGTGCGGCGGAAGCCGGTTTCCTCGCCGATTTCAGCGTTCAGGTCATCCCAGATGCTGAGCGCAAGCCGGGCCAGCGGCAATTCGCGAGGATCGCGGTTCTGCTGGCGGCACCAGCCCCAATTGCGGCTCGACTGTTCGCCAGCGATCACGCCCTTTTCCACCAGCACGACCGAGGTGCCGCGTTTGGCGAGTTCGTAGGCTGCCGCTACGCCGGCCATGCCGCCGCCGAGGATGACGACATCAGCCGATTTCGGAACGTCCTGGCTGCTGGCGACACGGCGGACGGGAGGAGACATTGGACACCTATAAAAGCGAGCAGGAGAACGGCGATGAGCCGCCGCTTCGTCGCATCAGGATAGGTCCAGGGCAGGCAACTGCTTGCCGAATGACCCGAGCCTTCGGTGGAAAGTTCCGAATTGCAAAACATCTGAAGCGTTTTGTGTTGCGGGCAAGCGGCTACAACTGAAGCAGGATACACGGCTCCACGGTGCGAGTGCCCGTATTGCAGATGTCGAGCCAGTGCCTTCGAGGGCAGGACAAACATGGAAAGAACCAATTCGATACAGTTGGATTCCTTCGAACTGACCCTAGGCGATATCGCGGAAGCCGATCTCGACGCGCTCCATGCCTTATCCATGTCCGTTGGCTGGCCGCACAGGGCCGAGGATTGGCAGATCGTCCGCGAGCTTGGCCGAGGCGTCGTGGCGCGAGATGCAATCGGTCGTGTTCTCGGCTCTGCGATGTGGTTCAATTATGCCCCCGATTTCGCCATCTTCGGCATGGTCATCACCTCGCCGCGCCTGCAGATGCTCGGCGCCGGCCGCTGGATGATGGATCACCTGCTTGCCCAGACCGGCTCTCGGGCGATCGGCCTCAACGCGACCCGCTCGGCGCGGCGGCTCTACGAGTCGCTCGGTTTCGTCGCCGAACGAACCGTCTACCAGTGCAACGGCGATGCGGTCGTGCCGCCGGACGGTTCCCTTCCGCCGGCAACGAGATTGCGCGCGCTGACGCGAGACGATCTCGACGAAATCGCCGCGCTCGATCTCGCCGCCTATAACGCCGGCCGCACGCCTGTGCTGGCGCATCTCCTCGAAGTGTCGAAAGGCGTGGCGCTTGTCCGTGGCGACCGGATCGCCGCCTTCTCGCTATGCCGGCGCTTCGGCCGCGGCCATGTGATCGGCCCGGTCGTCGCCGCAAACGACGATGACGCGATTGCGGTGACGAGACCGCATGTGGCCGAGCATGCGGGGACGTTCCTCCGTCTCGACACTCGTCAGAAAAGCGGCGCATTCCCGGAATTCCTCGCGCTGTCGGGCCTTCCGGTCTATGACACGGTCACCAGTATGTCGCTGAGGCGGCCTTGGTTGGTTGAAGAAAAGGGCGGCGAAACACCCATTATCTATGCCTTGGCCAGCCAGGCGCTGGGATAGGGTACCGACTTTCGCAGGTGGCAGGGCCAAGAAACGGGTTGAATTCGCAGCCCGGGCGCACGATTTTCATGGAAACTGGAATCGTGGGAGGCTGTGGCGATGGGGCATACAGCGCAACAATATCTGATCTTCGAGACCGCGGCCGGCTTCTGCGGCATCGCCTGGAGCGAGCGCGGTATCGCGCGCTTCCAGCTGCCGACGAAAAGCGCAGAGGTGACCGAGCGCCTTCTGCTCAGGCGTGTGTCCGGCGCCCGACCACATGAGCCGCCACAGGCGGTGGCGGAAGCCGTCGCCGCGGTGAAACGCTATTTCGAGGGCAAGGAGACGGATTTTTCCGGTTTCGAGCTTGATCTCGAAGGACAGGACGGGTTCAACGAACGAATCTATGCGGCGGCGCGAAAGATCCCCTGGGGGCGCACGACGACCTATGGCGCCTTGGCCAAGGAGCTTGGTGAAGGGCCGGAGGCCGCGCGCGATGTCGGCCAGGCGATGGCAAAGAATCCGGTGGCGCTGATCATTCCGTGCCACCGCGTGTTGGCGGCCGGTGGCAAGATCGGCGGTTTTTCCGCACCCGGGGGCGCCTCGACGAAGGTGCGTATGCTCGAGCTGGAAGGCGTTCACATTGGACCGCCGGAGCCGGCGCAGCAATCCCTGGGATTTTGAACAATGGCCGCGATGGAACCCCGGCCAGTGGGAGGTAGCAATGCAGTCCTTGTCTGAGGTGCGGTTGGATTCCCCTCGCGAGAGCGACGGGCTGTGGCCCGCCCAGCGGCGGAAAATTCTCGACTGGCTCGTTATCGAGACGCGAGGAGAACGCTTCATCGACAACATCTTCGTGGAGATGTGCCAGCGATTGTCGGAAGCGGGGGTGCCCGTCACCCGCGCAACCCTCCACTTCAGGATTCATCACCCGCAATGGCTTGGCGCCCGCATTCTGTGGCGGAAGGGACTGGCGGAGGCGGAGATCGACACCTACGCCTACGGCGTGGAAGACTCGGCGCAATACCAAAACAGTGCTCTCTACGAGATCAATAATGGGGCGGACGAAGTGCGCCGCCATCTTGACGACCCGACAGCCGAAGGTCCGGATTACCCGCTTTACGACGAACTGCGGGCTGAGGGTCTCACCGACTATATCGTCTGGCCGCTCTACCATACGCTAGGCAAGCGCCACGCGATCACCTTTGCGAGCGACAGGCCTGGCGGCTTCGACGCTGACGATATCGCGTTCCTGACGGATCTTCTGCCGGCGCTGGCACTGGTCAGCGAGATCCGGCTGAAGAACCGTCTCGCCCGTACACTCCTCGAAACCTATGTCGGGCCGCATGCGAGCGAACAGATCCTGGCGGGCGCGACCAGGCGGGGCAGCGGCGTCACAGTGGGTGCTGCGATCCTGATCTGCGATCTGCGCGATTTTACGAAATTGTCGGACCTCTGGCCGCGCGATGACGTCATCGAGCTCTTGAACGGCTATTTCGACGCAATGTCGGAGCCGATCGAGCGGCATGGCGGGGAGATCCTGAAATTCATGGGCGACGGATTACTGGCGATATTCCCGCTCACCGACCCGTGTGCCTGCAGCCAACTTCTCGGTGCCATCAACGAAGCGCAGGCCGCCCTTTCCCGGCTCAACGAGGAGAGCCTCAGCAAGGGCCACGATCCGCTCGGTTATGGCATCGGGGTCCATGTCGGCGACGTAATGTACGGCAATATCGGCTCGCGCAAGCGCCTCGATTTCACCGTCATAGGACCGGCCGTAAATATCGCCTCCCGCCTCGAAGCCCTCACCAAGGAACTGAAGCGCCCGGTCCTTTTGTCGAGAGCCTTCGTGAAAAAGGCAGGATGTGCGGCACAGTTGGAAAATCTCGGTTCCTACGCCTTGAGGGGGCTCGACGAGCCAATCGAAGTCTTTGCTCTTTCCAGCAGCAAATAGGGCGGGCAGTTGCCCCTCATCCCGCTGCCGGCTACAGCGTCGGCGTCTTTTCAGACGCACAAAGACCGCTGTAGCACTTTGATTTGCTGCATGTTTTTATCCTAAAATCGGCTAGGATTTAAGGAAACATGCGGTAAGGGGCGATCAGCCGACCCTATTTCATCGTAAAGACGTCGATGGTGAAATACTTGTCGTTGATCGTCTTGTAGGTCCCGTCGGCGCGGATCTCCTCGAGCGCCTTGTTCAGCTTCTCGCGCAAATCGTTGTCTTCCTGGCGGACGGCGATGCCGACGCCATCGCCGACGAATTTCTTGTCGGTGATCGGCTCGCCGACGAGTTCGCAGCAGCCCTTGCCGTCGTCATTCTTCTTTACCCAGTCGAGCATCGGTAGCATGTCGCCGACCTGGAGGTCGAGCCGCCCGTTGACCATGTCGAGATTAGCCTCGTCCTGGGTCGGGTAGAGCTTGATCTCCGCATCCGGGTAGACGGCGGCGATGAAGTCAGCCTGGGTCGTGCCCGATTGGGCGCCGATCACCTTGCCCTTCATCGCCTCATTGCTGAACTCCGCGATGCCGGCGCCCTTCGGCGCCACATGTGTCATGGCGGCGAGATAATAGGGGTTGGTGAAGGCCACCTGCTTCTTGCGCTCCTCGGTGATGAACATCGAGGCGATGATCATGTCGTATTTCTTGGCAAGCAGGCCCGGAATAATGCCGTCCCAGTCCTGCGCCACGATCTCGCATTCGACCTTGAGGCGTTCGCAGAGCGCCAGGCCGATTTCGACGTCGAAGCCGCCGACCTGGCCGGTCGAATCGACGAAGTTGAAGGGCGGGTAGGCACCCTCGGTGCCGATTTTCAATTTCTCGGCGGCCTGAGCGGCGGCTGAAGCGAACGCCATGCAGACCAGTGCGAGAACCAGTTTACCTTTTCTCATTTTCGTTCCCCTTTGTTTGGCGCCGTTTCCTGGCGCTTTGGCGGAACTTTACGGTCGGGTCTGCCATAAGCGAAATAGATAGGGGCGATAATCAATATTACTTCCGTTGATCCTTGGAGGGGTTTTAGCGGTTCCTCGCGCCACCGCTTTTCCGCCGTCACCTTGCGAAACAACTTTACATCCATCGCGTCGTTTGGTTTGTCAGGCACAGTCTTTCGTCTCGACCGCTTGGAGGAGCAGAATGAAGTTGTTGCGTTACGGACCTGAAGGGGCAGAAAAACCGGGCGTTCTGGATAGTGCCGGCCGAATTCGCGATCTCTCGGCTGTGATCGCCGACGTCGCTGGTCCGGCAATCGCCGATTTCGGCTGGGCGCGCGGGCTCGATATCGAGAGCCTCCCGGTGGTCGAGGGGGCGCCTCGGCTCGGTGCCTGCGTGGCCGGCAGCGGCAAGTTCATCTGCATTGGCCTTAACTATGCGGACCATGCTGCGGAATCCGGCCTCGAGGTTCCGCCTGAGCCTGTCGTCTTCATGAAGGCGACTTCGGCGATCGTCGGTCCCAATGACAATGTCATCATTCCGCGCGGTTCGGTCGCAACCGATTGGGAAGTTGAACTCGGCGTGGTGATCGGCAAGAAAGCCAAACACGTGTCGCAAGCTGAAGCGATGGACCATGTCGCCGGCTACTGCGTGATCAACGACGTCTCGGAGCGCGATTTCCAGACGAAGCGCTCGGGCCAGTGGACCAAGGGCAAGTCCTGCGACTCCTTCGGTCCGACCGGTCCGTGGCTCGTGACCCGCGACGAAATCGCCGATCCGCAAAAACTCGCGATGTGGCTGACGGTCAATGGTGACACCAAGCAGAATGGCTCGACCGAGACCATGGTCTATGGCGTCGCTTATCTGGTCAGCTATCTTTCGCAGTTCATGACCCTGCATCCGGGCGACATCATCTCGACTGGTACGCCGCCCGGTGTCGGCATGGGCTTCAAGCCGCCACAATACCTCAAACCCGGCGATGTCATCGAGCTCGGCATCGACGGCCTCGGCACGCAGAAGCAGACCGTCGTTGCGGATGACTGAACCCCCCGATGGCGCTCTTTCAAAGGAGGAGCGCCATCCTGCGACTAGGCCTTCAGCCTTCCCTGCCGCTTGAGCTGCTGTTCGCGGAAGAAGATGAAGAGGCCTGAGGCGATGATGAGCCCGGCGCCGAGCACCATCGACAGGCGGGGCGTGTCGCCGAAGATCAGCCAGCCGAAGACGATCGCCCAGAAGAGCAGGGTGTACTGAAGCGGCGCGACCGTCGCGGCATCGGCAAGCTTCAGCGCCCGGTTGACCAGAACATGAGCGAGCATGGCGACGACGCCGAGCAGGCAGAGCAGCGCCGTGTCGAGCGGCTTCAGCGGCGTCCAGTCAAAGGGCGCCCAGACGAGGCCGGCAACCGCCGCGCCGACGATCTGCCAGAGGGCGAGTGTCGTATCCGGCGTGCCGCGCAGCGAACGCCCGGACACCATCATGAAGGCGAAGAACATGCTGCCGAGGATCGAAATCAGCGCCGGCAGCGTCAGCGCCTGCGACGAAGGTTCGAGCGCGATAATGACGCCGACGAAACCGATGGCGATCGCCGTCCAGCGCCGCCAGCCGACATGCTCGTTCAACAGGAGCGGAGAGACGGCCGCGACATAGATCGGAGCGGCCAGCCAATAGGTCATGACATCGGCAAGCGGCAGGTAGACAACGGCGAAATAGAAGGCGAAAACCTCCGCAGTGGAAGCGACGACCCGGGCCAGCTGGAGGCCTGGCCGCTCGAGAACGAGAAGTTTGCGAGGGCCGCCGAGCCAGAGGAAAGGGATGAGCAGAACGGCCGCGGCGAGGCTGCGGATGAGCACCACCTGACCGACCGAATAAGTCGCCACTAGCCATTTGCCCATGACGTCGTTGAGCGAAAACATCAGCATGCCGAGCAGCATGACCAGCACGCCGGTGCGGGCGGCGTTTGATGCAGTGGATACGGCGGCGGGTGCGGTCTCGACGGCCATGGCGGGATCCTCTTCGAGCGCAGCCATTGGCATATTCCGACGCCGCAATCCATGCTTCGTTCTTGATCAACTCATCAGCTTTGCAAATGAGACATCAATTCCAGCGGATCAGGTGCATCAAACGAGCCGGCGATGCGCTAACCGGCCAGCCGCATATCGGTCGAGGTGATGTTGCCGTAAAGTTCCGCATATCTGGCCGCACTGCGCTGCCAGGAGCAATCCGTCTTCATCCCCTGCCGCTGCAGCCCCTCCCAAACGCGCCGGTGCCGGTAGAGATTGAAGGCGCGGCGCAGCGCGAGCCGCAATCCATCCGTATCGACCGGGGAGAATTGTATTCCCGTGGCAGCCTGCGCCTGCAACGCGGCAACATTGGCGTCGATGATCGTTTCCGACAGGCCGCCGGTCCGCGCCACGATCGGGACGCAGCCGTATCGCAGCGCATAGAGCTGCGTCAGCCCGCAAGGTTCGAAGCGGGAGGGAACGAGCATGGCGTCCGCGCCGGCTTGGATTTTGTGGGCGAGCGGCTCTTCGTAGCCGAGCCTTACGGCTATGTGATGCGGGAAATGCCGGGCGGCATCCAGGAAGGCGTGTTCGATTTCCGCGTCGCCGTGCCCGTGCACGATGAGCCGGCCGTCCATCGCGACGACCTCGTCGACGACGGCTGCCAGAAGATCCATTCCCTTCTGCCATGTCAGCCTGTTGACGCTGGCAAAGACCGGACCGCGCGTCTGCGGCAACCCGAAAAGCTCAAGCAGTGCTTCGCGGTTCGCCAGCCGCCGGAGCGGTTCGCTCGCTGAATAGGGATGCTCGATATGGGGATCCGCCGAAGGATCCCAGACGTCGACGTCTATGCCGTTGACGATGCCGACCACGTCATCGTGACGTGCATTCATCACCCCTTCGAGGCCCATTCCGAAGGTCGGTGACATGATTTCGCGCGCATAGGTGGGGCTGACGACGGTGATGGCATCCGCGGCCTGCAGGCCGCCCTTGAGGTATCCGAGGTCGCCATAATATTCGAGGCCATCGACGGCATAGGCTTCGTCCGGCAAGCCGAGTTCGGAGAAGACAGGGGCGGGAAACTGTCCCTGGAAGGCTATGTTATGGACGGTCAGGACACGCGGGATCTGCACGTCGGATGCGTATTTGAGGTAGACGAGGCTCAAGGCCGCGTGCCAGTCGTGAGCGTGAATGATGTCCGGTCGCCAGTGCTGCACGAAGCCGCCTGCGATTTGCGAGGCGACGAAGGAAAAGGCGGCGAAGCGCTTCCAATTGTCCGGGTAGTCCAAACCGTTCTTGTCGGTGTAAGGGCCACCCGATCGGTGGAAGAAACCCGGCGCATCGAGCACGAAGAGCTCCAACCCTGCGGCACGTGCGGCAAGGAGCGTGGCGCTCTCGCCGAAAAGGCAATCATACCGAGCAATCGGCATGGCTTCGTCGAGCGTCTCAGTGACGGACGGATAGCCAGGCACCAGGGTGCGCGTACGAATACCGTGCGATTTCAATGCCTTGGGAAGCGAGCCGGCAACATCAGCCAGCCCACCGGTCTTCACCAAGGGAAATATCTCAGCGGTCACCGAGAGAAGGTTCATGGATCATGTTTCCGGAAAATATGTCTTGGCCGTTGCCGGGCCAAGCGCCGCCCCACTTTGCACTTCCTTCAACACAAACCTGTGCGCAAAGTTCCGCCCCGGAATAGAAATTTTTAGAAGGGCCGCTGCACGGCTGTGGACGAACCATTCCCTTGGCGTATTCGCCGCCAACGACCTCAACACCGGCCCGCTTTGGGAGTACAATCCGAGCAGTCGCGCGCTCGTTCAATGTGCCCAACATGGAAGGAGACAGATGATGACTTTCAGCTTGATGAGCCCCGCCTTCGCCGAAGGCCAGCCGATCCCGAAAAAATACACGCGCTTCGGCGAGAACATCTTTCCTCCACTGAAATGGACGGGTACGCCCGACGGAACGCAGAGCTTCGCATTGATCGTCGAGGATCCGGACGCCGTGCGGGGGGTGTTTCGCCACTGCGCCATCGTCAACATACCCGGCAACTGGACCGAGCTTGCGCAGGCCGTCGATACCGGACCAGAACATGCCATCAAATTCATCAGGAACGATTTCGGCAACGCGCGTTATGACGGGCCGCAGCCGCCGGCGGGGACGGGCGTGCATCACTATCACTTCAAACTCGCCGCGCTGAACACCCGCAACATCTCGATCTCGGACGATGTCGGGGCAGCGCAGGCCCGGGCCGAGGCTCGCAAGCACCTGATCGCAGAGGCCGTTCTCATCGGTACCTATCAAGGTTGACGCGCCCGGGACATGACGTCGACGGTCCAAGCTTTCGAAAATTCGGTTCGCCGGGGAACCAACCTCGGCGGCCAAGGTTTCGTGCCCATTCCATCCTCGATCAAGGAGTGTTGCAATGGCCAAGAAACCCTCTGCGCCGAACAATTCGAAGCCGGCCACTGTTCATGACCAGAAAGCGACCCGCGGTAACGGTGGAGAACTTCATCAGATTGCCGAAGGCGATACCCCAGTCTTGACGACTGCGCAGGGCGGGCCGGTGGCCGACGACCAGAACAGCTTGCGCGCCGGCGAGCGCGGCCCGACGCTGATCGAGGATTTCCATTTCCGTGAAAAGCTCTTCCACTTCGACCACGAGCGTATTCCGGAGCGCGTCGTGCACGCACGCGGCTATGGCGCCCATGGTTACTTCGAGACCTATGAATCACTTTCCGCCTATACACGGGCGGACGTGTTTCAGCGGCCCGGCGAAAGGACGCCCGCCTTCGTCCGCTTCTCGACGGTCGCCGGCAGCAAGGGCTCCTTCGATCTTGCGCGCGACGTGCGCGGTTTCGCGGTCAAGATCTACACCAAGGAGGGCAATTGGGACCTCGTCGGCAACAACATCCCGGTCTTCTTCATTCAGGACGCCATCAAGTTTCCGGACGTCATCCACTCGGTGAAGCCGGAGCCGGACCGGGCGTTCCCGCAGGCGCAATCCGCCCACGACAATTTCTGGGATTTCATCAGCCTGACCCCGGAGAGCATGCACATGATCATGTGGGTCATGTCCGACCGGGCGATTCCACGTTCCTTCCGCTTCATGGAGGGCTTCGGCGTTCATACCTTCCGCTTCGTCAATGCCAAGGACGAGTCAACCTTCGTCAAGTTCCACTGGAAACCGAAGCTCGGGCTCCAGTCCGTCGCCTGGAATGAGGCCGTGAAGATCAACGGTGCGGACCCCGACTTTCACCGGCGCGATCTTTGGGAAGCCATCCAGTCGGGCAACTTCCCGGAGTGGGATCTGCATGTGCAACTCTTTGATCAGAAGTTTGCCGACAGGTTCGATTTCGACGTTCTCGATCCGACCAAGATCATTCCGGAGGAGGTCCTGCCGACGAAGGCCGTCGCACGACTGGTTCTCGATCGCATGCCGGATAACTTCTTCGCCGAGACCGAGCAGGTTGCCTTCATGACTCAGAACGTTCCGCCGGGCATCGATTTCAGCGATGACCCCTTGCTGCAGGGACGCAACTTTTCCTATCTCGATACGCAGTTGAAGCGGCTTGGCAGTCCGAATTTCACGCATCTGCCGATCAACGCGCCCAAATGTCCCTTCCAGCATTTTCAACAGGACGGCCATATGGCCATGCGCAATCCGGCCGGGCGGGTGAACTATCAGCCGAACTCCTGGGGCGAGGGGCCGCGCGAGTCGCCGATGAAAGGCTTCCGCCATTTCGCGTCGCAAGAGCAGGGGCCGAAGCTTCGCATACGAGCAGAGAGCTTCGCCGACCATTATAGCCAGGCCCGCCAGTTCTTCATCAGCCAGACGCCGCCTGAGCAGCGACATATCGCCGATGCCCTGACCTTCGAATTGAGCAAGGTGCAAACGCCGGTGATACGGGAGCGAATGGTCGCCCATCTGCTCAATATCGATGAGACGCTCGCAAAAAAGGTGGCCCATGCGCTCGGCCTCCAAACGATGCCGAAGCCGGCCGACGCGGCCGTGGCGACACGACAGGATCTCGACCCGTCGCCGGCGCTCAGCATCACCGAGCGAGGGCCGAAGCGCTTCGAGGGCCGCAAGCTCGGAATTTTGGCGACGGATGGTGCGGATGCCGCGCTTCTCAATGCGTTGATCACTGCGGTCACGGAGCAAAAGGCGGCCTTTGAGCTGATCGCCCCGAAGGTCGGCGGGTTCACCGCCTCGGACGGGAATCGGGTCGCAGCCCACCAGATGCTCGAGGGCGGCCCATCCGTCCTCTACGACGCGGTGGTCCTTCTCCCTTCGGCAGAGGCCGTCAGCGATCTGATCGATGTCGCCTCCGCCCGTGATTTCGTGGCCGATGCCTTCGCCCATTGCAAATATATCGGCTATGTGGATGCGGCTCTCCCCCTCATGAAGAGAGCGGGCATTGCAGAGGCTCTTGACGAGGGAACCATCGAGCTCACCGACGCCATGAGTGTCGCGTCCTTCATCAAGGAAGTCGGCAAGCTTCGCGTCTGGGCGAGAGAACCCGCTGTGAAGCTGAAGTAGGTCAAGGCCGGAAAGGGAGTGGACGATGGCGTCGCCCGCGCATCGCAGACCGACGAAGGAGGCCGAGCCGTCGCGCCCGACCCGAGAGGCAAAGGTGGCCAGGGGCATGGCATCCACCGGCGGCTTCGCCCTGCCTGTCAGCACGGCGCCGATGGAGGCACGCTCCGCTGCGGAACTCCCAAGCTATGGTGCATGGCAGTATGAGCCGAAATGGGACGGCTTCCGCTGCCTTGCCTTCAAATCCGGCGAGGAGGTGGATCTCAGGGCGAAATCCGGCAAGCCGCTCGGGCGCTTCTTCCCGGAGGTCATCGCTGTGCTGCGACAGCTGGGCGCAGCGCAATTTGTCGTCGATGGTGAACTTGTGATCGAAGTCAATGGACGTCTCTCCTTCGACGCCCTGCAGATGCGCCTGCATCCGGCGGCAAGCCGCGTCCAAAAACTCTCGCAAGAAACGCCTGCCTACCTCATCCTGTTCGACATGCTGGTCGACACCAACGGAGCAATCCTGACCGACAAGCCGCTGAATGCGCGGAGGGCTGCACTTGAAGCCTTCGCCGCAGAGAATGCCATTGCGGATAAGCTCGAGCTTTCGCCCTTCACTCTGGACCGGCATGAGGCCGAGCGCTGGCTCACCTCATGGGAGGCGGGCGCCACCGACGGGGTCGTCGCAAAAAAGCGCGACGGGCCCTACGAGTGCGGCGAGCGAGCGATGGTGAAGGTCAAACGCCTAAAGACCGCCGATTGTGTCGTCGGCGGCTTCCGCTATGAGAGTAACAGCGCGCTGGTCGGTTCCCTCCTGCTCGGCCTTTACGATACGGACGGGACACTGAACCACGTGGGGTTCACCGCGACAATTTCCGAGAAGGAACGGCCTGCATTGACGCGTCGACTCAAGGCTTTGCGGGAGCCACCCGGCTTCACTGGCAAGGCACCCGGCGGCCCGAGCCGCTGGAGCACGGAGCGAAGCGGCGAATGGGAACCGGTTCGCCCGGAGCTGGTGGTCGAGGTAAGATTCGATCACGTCAGCAACCGGCGCTTTCGTCACGGCACGAAACTGATGCGCTGGCGTCCTGACAAGGACCCGCGCCAGTGCACCTATGAGCAGATCGCGCCTCTTTGAGTTAGAACTTGCGGCTGAGGTAGGGCGAGTTCTTCAGCCCGAAGCGCCAGGGGTGTTCGACGGCCTTGGAAATCCCGACGCGAACGCCGGAGGAAAGCGGCTGGCGTTGGATCGGCGGGCTCAACCGAAATGGCTTGCTGTTCAGAGGCAGGCCATCTTCGTCCTTGCCGATCGCCAGGGCCTGGCCGACTCGTCCCGGGCCGGAACAGAGCAGCCTTTCTTGCAAAACGCCCCGCCGCTCCCGCATCGTCTCGAGCCCCCATCTCGGCTCGATGGCGCGGATGAGTACGGCGCTGCCGGGCAGGCAGACGAAATTTAGGCACCAGTGAAGACCGTAGGATAGATAGACATAGGCGTGCGCCGGCGGGCCGAACATCGAGCGATTGCGGTTTGTCGCACCGGCAAAGCTGTGGGAGGCCGCATCGTCCGGCAGATAGGCTTCCGTCTCGACAATGATGCCGCCGACGCCAGAGACTGCGAATTCGGCGCCGATCAGATCGGTGGCGACCGCGACGGCGTCGCGTGCAAAGAAACCGTCATTCCATTGCCATTGCAATTGATAGCGCTCCTCGGTTTGTGCCGGCTCTATGTAGTCTTATCCATCACGCTCGCCAACGTTCGCCCAGATTCCATGCGCAGGCATTGAGAACTTTCCGAGAACATCCGAAGCATGTAGTCTGACATCAAGACTATGAACGAGGGACACGAGATAATGGCGCAACGAGCAGGCAATGCGGATCTTCCCCTGCATGGCGGGCGGGTTCCGAAATGGCTCGGCGACCGCATGACGCGGCTCGGCACGCTGATCACCGAGGCGATCGTCCACCATTACGGGCGCGATGAGTTCCTAAGGCGGCTTGCCCACCCGTTCTGGTTCCAATCCTTCGGCGCGGTCATGGGCATGGACTGGCATTCGTCGGGTATCACCACCAGCGTGATCGGCGCCCTGAAGCGCGGCCTCACGCCGCTTTCGGCCGAGCTTGGCATTCACGTCTGTGGCGGCCGCGGCCAGCATTCCCGCAAGACGCCGGGCGAACTTGTCATGATCGGCAATCGCATTGGTTTCGACGGTGCGGCGCTTGCCGCTGCGAGCCGCCTCGTCGCCAAGGTCGACAGTGCCGCCGTTCAGGACGGATTCGACCTTTATCTTCACGGCTTCATCGTCACGGACGATGCGAAGTGGGTCGTCGTTCAGCAGGGCATGAATGGCGACCGGCGGCAGGCGAGGCGCTATCATTGGCTTTCCGAGGGCCTGGAAAGCTTCGTCAACTCGCCGCATGCGGCGATCGAGGGTCGCGGGCAGGGCGAGATCATCAACCTTGCGGACCGGCGCGCTGCTCGCTCGCGCGCAAGCCAGCTCGATCTTCTGAGCGTACTCGGTCCCGATGGGCTTGTGCGCGCGGTGGCGACAATCGAGTCTCGCGGCGCTGACCTGGCAGCCTCGCCCCAGCCGATGCTGCCGCACCTCGTCATGCCGGCCCATCACGATGTGCGCGAAAGCGACGTGAACATGCGACGCCTGCACGGCAATTTTGCCGCCGCGGCCGATCGGGGGCCGAAGGACTTCGAGGAACTGCTTCTCGTGCCGGGGGTCGGCGCGCGCACCGTCAAGGCGCTCGCCATGGTTGCCGAGGTGGTCCACGGCACCCCCTGCCGCTTCTCCGATCCGGCACGCTTTTCGCTAGCCCATGGCGGCAAGGACCGCCACCCCTATCCGGTGCCGCTAAAGGTCTATGACGAGACGATCAATGTGATGAAATCGGCGGTGCATAAGGGGCGGCTCGGGCGAGAGGAAGAACTGGCCGCCTTGAGGCGGCTCGACGACCAGTCGCGCCGCATGGAGCGTTACGTCACCGGGCCGGATCTTAAGGAAATCATCGCAGGGGAGTTCAAGGATTCGGCCGGCTTTGGCGGGCGCAGCGTGTTCGGCTGGGAGCGCGATCACGAGGGCAGAGACAGGGACGGCGCCGCAGCCGCCGTTAAAGGCCGCACCCAAAACTGAGCGGCGGGAACAAACATCGTGCCGGTTGATTAGAGTCGACGAGCGTTAGGCGAAGACGTGCTTGTTGCCGCTCGCTCGCCGCGTCTTCGCTTGCGAGACAGTACCAAAGTTGAAGGAGGTTCCGGTGAGCGCTTCCAAGACCACGACCGACCATGACACGATCCGCAAATGGGCAGAGGGCCGCGACGGCCACCCGGCACGCGTCAAGGGCGCATCCGACGGTGGTTTGCTGCGCATCGACTTCGGCAAGCCAGAGGAGAGGCTGGAGGAAATCTCCTGGGAAGAGTTCTTCAAGATCTTCGACGAGAACGAACTGGCCTTCCTCTACCAGGACCGGACTGCGGAAGGGAGTGTCAGCCGCTTCTTCAAGTTCATTGAACGCGATTGAGTTCGCGGACCTTCTTGCAATGGAACCCTTTCCTCGACCGGCGGTTTTCCCCTGGTTCACTAGGTTTCATGATGCTGACCATCTCAAAGCCAGTCGCTGAGGCGGAAATCAAGGAGCGATGCCGACTGCTGCCCGAGGCTCGGCCGCGGTCAGCGAAGGACCGACTGCCGTAAAACGCCGACGAGCGCGAAGATCTCGGCGACCCCAACTCCCTCTTCTGGCGCGGCGTGTGGATGATCGTCTTTTAACGCCAGTTGCGCCGCGGCGCAGGCGAAACCCGAATTCGCTATCCGGTCGCAACAAGCCTTTCGATTTCCTCCAGGCGCGACTTCAGCTTCTGAATCTCCTCCCGCTTCTCGGCGACCACATCCTTTGCCGTTTCAATCCGGTCGGCGCCGGGGAGTGTACCGATAGCGGTATGCGCCTCGGTCGCGATGGCATCGATCTCGGCCTCGAGTTCGGCGATGCGCTTGCGTAGGTCTGTGATCTGCTGCGGGATCGTCATCTGCGACCTTGTCGTGTGACGCCCCCATGCATCGATTGGCTCGTCGACGCCCGGCGGATCGAGCGGGCGTGCGACAGTCGATGATGAACGGGCTTTTCCGTGTTTTTTCATGGCTAGCCTCCCATAAGCGCTCTTAACTCCGGGCGGCCGCCGTTGTTCCCGTGCACGTAAGGCTTTACGGGGCCAGGAATTTTCATCTCCTTTTCCCGACCGGTTGGAACTTCCTCTCGCAGTGACCGTTTTTTATAGATCACTTCCGGGAGGGATTCGATGCATGCGGAAGAATGCCTTGAGCTTCATTTTGATCTGTTGAGCGGTAGAGCGCTGCTCTCCTGCGGCGACAAGGACTATGTGTTGCCGGATATCTACCCCACGAAGGAAACGGCAAGGATCGCCGCCCAGAAATTCGCCTGGGAAAAGCTCGGCTGGAAGGACCGGGCGCGCGAATTCCGAGAGGCTTCCGAGTTGCCCGTGTGGCTGCGCTGAACCGCTATAGGGCCTGATGGGCAAGAGCAGTGAAAAGAAAGCGAAGTGGTCGCAAGAGGTGACAGCGCATAGCAACGCGCTGGACATCGAGGCCGGCATTTTTGCCTCGGACGATCCGCAGAAGATTGCGCATTCACTGAAACGGTCGGCTGAAGCGAGCGAACGGCGTAAGTCGAGCGCTTTCCGGTCAGCCATGTCCATGCTGACTTTCTATATCAACAGGGCTGGTTCCGGACTGGGCCGCACACAGAAGCGCGTCCTGGAAAACGCGAAGGACGAACTCAGAAAGGATTTCGGGCGCGAGCCCAAAGGCTGAACTGCAAGCGAGGGGCCTCCATGGCATACAAGCTCTATTACTGGGACGGAATCCCCGGCCGCGGCGAATTCGTACGCCTCGCGCTGGAGGAGGCGGGCGCCGACTATGTCGACGTGGCTCGCCAGCCAGGCGGCACAGGCGCGATGCTGAAGCTGATGAAGGATGCCGGGGGTGCAACCGCACCCTTCGCGCCGCCCTTTCTGATCGACGGTGAGCTAATTATTTCCCACGTCGCCAATATCCTGTTCTACCTCGGTCCGAGGCTGGGGCTGGCGCCCGAGGAAGAGGGGCTCCGCCACGTCGCTAACGGTCTGCAGCTGACGATCACCGACTGCGTTGCGGAGATCCACGACACGCATCATCCAATCGGCGTGTCGCTCTATTACGAAGAGCAGAAGCCGGAAGCATCGAAGCGCGCCTCGAACTTTCTGTCTGAGCGGCTGCCAAAGTATCTCGGCTATTTCGAGCGTGTTCTCACCCGAAACCCTAAGGGCCGTGAGCATATTGTCGGCGGGCAATTGACCTATGTCGATCTTTCGCTGTTCCAGCTGGTTGAGGGGCTGCGCTATGCATTTCCGCACGCCATGCGAGCCAATGAGGAGCATGTGCCGGCGCTGATTGCGCTGCATGATGCGGTAGCGGCGCGACAGCGGATACGCAGCTATCTGGCTTCCGGTCGCCGATTGCCTTTCAACGAATCCTGTGTTTTCCGCCACTATCCCGAACTTGACCGACAGGCCTGAGCCGTTAGTCGACATGGGTCGCGACCTTGGCGAGATCCTTGACGAAGCGGTCGCGTTCCGCCGCGGCATCCGCTCTGTTCTGGATTCTCAGCAGATAAGACGGGTGGATCGTGACGAGAACCTGGTAGCCGGCGGGCGTGGCGATCAGGTCGCCGCGGTTTTTCATCACGCTGGCGCGGCGCCCGAGCAGCGACGAAAGCGCCGTTGCGCCCAGCGCGACGACGACCTTGGGATGAAGCTTCTCAAGCTCCGCGCCGAGCCACCAGGAACAGCGTTGGATCTCGCCCGCATTGGGTCTTGAATGCAGCCGGCGCTTGCCTCGCTGCTCGAACTTGAAATGCTTGACCGCATTGGTGAGATAGCAGCTTGAGCGATCGATGCCCGCTTCATGCAGGCACTCGTTCAGGATTCGCCCGGCCGGACCGACGAACGGCCGGCCTGCCAGATCCTCGCGATCGCCAGGCTGTTCGCCCACAAGGACGACGCGGGCTTTGCCTGGTCCTTCGCCGAACACGAGCTGGGTCGCATTCTTGTAGAGGTCGCAGCGCTCGCAGCCCTCGGCCTGTTTGCGCAGCGCCGCAATGGAGGATGCCTCGGCATGCTCGCCGGAGAGGGCCGGCCCCGTTTTGACAGGTTCACTCGGCATGTGTCCAAAGGCGGAAGCCTCGATTCCATATCAATCATGTGAGGGACCAAACCACCAGGCTGGGGCCATGTTCCGTTCACCGACCTAATCATGCCTCACGGCAGCAACGAAGCCCGGCCCCGGCAATTCAGACCCCTCCAGGTTCTCGCCGCCGAATATCGGTTCGCCGTGAATCGTCGGAACGGGGCTTCTTTCTGCCAAGAGACTGGCGCGCAGCTCGATAACAGGGCCGCCAAACGACCAGTCGATGGCGACAACACCGTCACGGGCGGGATAGACCTCGAAACCCGGGAGATTGCATTCTGTCATCAGGGGTGTGATGTGCCGCTGCCGGATATCGGCGAGTTGGCGCATGAAGGCAAGATGCTTCCTGCCGGCCGCGCTCTCCGCGCGTTCCCAGCGAAGCTTCGAATCGGCGAAGCTGCGAGGATCAAGAGGATCGGGAAGATCGGCGGGCGTCTTGCCGCGCGGTATGCCGCCGAATTTCTCGGCTTCGTCTTGCCGGCCCCGACGAATGGCTTCGCCGAGTTCGCCCTGATAGTCGGCGAAGAAGAGGAACGGCTGGGTTTCCCCATATTCCTCGCCCATGAAGAGCAGGGGAATCTGCGGCGAGAGCATCAGCATCGCTGTCATCACGCGCAGCTGATCATTCTCGGCAAGCGAAACGAGGCGCTCGCCGAAGGCCCGGTTGCCGATTTGATCGTGGTTCTGAAGGAAGCTCACCCGCGCCTGCGGCGGCAGGCGATCATCCGCCTGATGAGCGGACATTCCTTTGGCAGTTCCAAGCGAAGCAAAGCCGTCCGTCATGGCTTCGCGCATTGCCTGCCAAGGGTGCTTGGCGAAAGGCCGATAGTGGCCCTTTGTCTCGCCTGTCGCGACGACACGCAAGGCATGGTGAAAATCGTCGTTCCATCCAGCGGTGAAGAGCGCGACCGTCCCATCGTCGTTGCGCCGCACGAGATTGCGTCGATGGTCGGCATCCTCGACGACCAGATGGACGCTGCGATCTGCAAAAGTCTCGCCTACTTCGCGCGCCAGGGCGGCAAGAAAATGCGGCTCGCTCGTGTCTCGTATCTGATCCGTCGCATCGAGGCGCAGGCCGTCGAAGCGGAAGTCAGCAAGCCAATAGAGTGCATTTTCGATGAAATAGCGCCGCACCGCGGGCTCCTCGAAGGCGATCGAGGCCCCCCATGGGGTCGGTCGATCCCTGTTGAAGAAGCGGCCTGCGTAGCGGGTCAGGTCGTTGCTCTCCGGTCCGAAGTGATTGTAGACGACGTCGAGCAGGACCATCATGTCGAGCGCGTGCGCCGCATCGACGAGCGCCTTGAGATCGTCCGGCGTTCCATAGGCATGGTGCGGGGCATAGGGCAGTACGCCGTCGTAGCCCCAGCCGCGCGCGCCTGGATACTCAGCGACCGGCATGATCTCGATTGCGGTGATCCCGGCCTCCGCGAGATGCGGCAGCCGCTTGGCCGCCGCTCGAAAGGTGCCCTCAGGGGTAAAGCAGCCGACGTGCAGCTCCGAAATGATCGCCTCTTCCCATGGGCGGCCGCACCAGGATGCGATTTTCCACTCATAGGCCGAATGGTCGACGAGCACTGACGGGCCGCTGGCTCCCTTCACCTGGGAGCAAGAGGCTGGATCGGCAACGCGCCTTCCATCTGAGAGCTCGAACCAGTAGCGGTCTCCCGCTCGCGCACGCGTGGAGACTTCGAACCAGCCGCCGTCGAGAGCGCGCATCGCGTGCGGAGCGCCATTGAGAACGAGACGAACGGCACGCTCGTCGGGTGCCCACAAGCGAAAATGTGCGATACCGCCTGATGTAAGGTCGGCGCCCCAGGTCTTCCGGACACGGTCGAGCATTGGTCCTTCCCTTGCTGCTATTGAGATCGGCAAGAGACCAAAACTGCCGGCATGCGCCGAAAGTTCCGCTGCAACCGCTCATCGCGTCGACGGTTGCAGGAACAAATCTCCGCCACCGGCGTTGCCCCCTCACTTCCAGGACGCTGCAGGGGGCGTGACGACACGAATGAATGTGGCTTTCTCCGAACTCGATTTCCTGAAGCCGGAGCTTGGCGCCGACTATACCGGCCAGGGCACCCATTTCGCGGTCTTTTCCGCGCATGCCGAAAAGATTGAGCTTTGTCTCTTTTCCGAGGATGGCAGCAAGGAGACGGCCCGCCTGCCTCTGCCGAAGCGAGAAGGCGACATCTGGTCCGGATATATCGAAGGGCTGGGGCCAGGCATGCTCTATGGCTATCGCGCCTACGGGCCCTATGACCCGCACAACGGGCATCGTTTCAACCCGAACAAGCTGCTGCTCGATCCTTATGCAAAGCAGGTGGCTGGGCAATTCGTTTGGGACGATGCGCTGTTCGGCTATACCATCGGCAGCGGCGAGGGCGACCTTTCCTTCGACGAGCGCGACAGCGCCCCGTTCATGGTCAAGGGCGTCGTTCAGGATCCCACCTTCGACTGGGACGGTGAAGAGGCGATCCGCCGGCCCTGGACGGAGACGATCATCTACGAGACCCATCTTCGCGGGATGACGATGACGCATCCGGGCGTGCCGGACGAATTGCGCGGCACCTTCCTCGGCATGGCAAGCGACCCGATTATCGATCATCTCGTGAAGCTCGGTGTCTCCGCAGTCGAGCTTCTGCCGTTGCAATATTTCCTCGACGACCGGTACCTCGTCGAACGAAACCTCAGAAACTATTGGGGTTATCAGCCGCTCGGCTATTTCGCACCGCAGGCGCGCTACCTGAAGAGCACGAGGGCCACAGAGTTCAAGACGATGGTGAAGCGGTTCCATGCCGCCGGCATCGAAGTTCTGATGGACGTCGTCTACAACCACACCGCCGAAGGTTCGGAACAGGGGCCGACGCTCAGCTTCCGCGGCTTCGACAATCTCAGCTATTACCGCCAGTCGCCAGAGCAGCTCCGACATACCTATGACATGACCGGCACCGGCAATACGCTGAACGTCGCGCATCCCATGGTTCTGCGCATGGTGCTCGACAGCCTCCGTTACTGGGTAGGCGTCATGCACATCGATGGTTTCCGCTTCGATCTCGCGAGTGCCCTCGGGCGCGAATACATGGAGTTCGACCGCGAGGGCGGGTTCTTCGACGCGATCAGGCAAGATCCGATCCTTGCCGGCGTCAAGCTCATCGCCGAACCCTGGGATATCGGCGAGGGCGGCTACCAGCTCGGCGGCTTTCCGCCGCCGTTCCGCGAGTGGAACGATCGCTTCCGCGACGATGTCCGCCGCTTCTGGAAGGGAGATGGCGGCGTTGTGCCGGTGCTTGCCGAACGACTCGCCGGCTCGCCGGTCCAGTTCAACCATTCCGGACGGGCCGCAACGACGTCGGTCAATCTCTTGAGCGCGCATGACGGTTTCACCCTGATGGATACCGTTTCCTACGCGGAGAAGCACAACGAGGCGAATGGCGAGGACAATCGCGACGGACATTCCAACAACCACTCCGACAATATGGGCGCGGAGGGGCCGACCGATGACCCCGAGATCAACAATGCCCGCCGGCGGCGCCGCTCCGCCATGCTTGCCACCCTGATGCTGGGCCAAGGCGTTCCGATGGTCCTTGGCGGCGATGAGCTCGGCAACAGCCAGGGCGGAAACAACAACGCCTATTGCCAGGACAACGAGATCGGCTGGATCGATTGGAGCCGGCCGGATGACGGCTTCCTCGCCTTCTACCGCAAGATGATCGCTTTCCGACGGGAGCACCCGGTGCTGCGCCAGGAGAACTTTTTAGAAGGTGCCACCGACGAGCACGGACGCATCGAGATCGCCTGGTACAAGCCGGATGGCAGTCGCATGGACGAGGCGGCATGGGGCGATGGCGAATTGCGCATTCTTGGCGTCTATCTCTACCACCTCGCACCCGCCGAGGCGCCGGCGGGAGAAATATTCCTTGTCCTCAACGCCGGCGGCGATTGCGAAGTTGCGCTGCCCCCTGTGCACGGCTCGCAAAGTTGGCGGTGGGCGCTCAATACGGCCGCGGATGATGCCTTCGGCGCGCACACTGCCAAGGATCGGGAAATGATCCCTGCGCAGAGTGTAGTCGCTTTCGTTCCACAGGGCTCCGACGGGTGACGTCGCATTAGGCTTTCCACGACCGTGCGCTGCGACCCTGCGGCGGAACATTCGAGCGCGAGCGGGATTGTCCAATGAGAACATGGGATCATCCATGTTTTCCGAGGAAGGGAGGCAGGAATGCAAAATCCGCGTCAGCCAGGCCCAACGCCGCCACAACCGCCGCCCTGGGATCCGGAACCGCCCATCGGTGAGCCTGAGCCCGACCGCCTGCCGGACGAGGCGCCGATACCGAATCCCGACGAGAATCCGGAGCCACCCAAGCATGGCGGCGGCCTGGGCGGGAGATGCCAGAATAGCTTTTGACCCATGGAACAAATGGGCGGTCCTCCCGTTTGAATTTTGCCGACAAGGCTTTCAACAGCGAGGTAAGGGACATGGAGAACGACAGGGAAGAACTGATCAAGCGCAGGGCCTACGCGATCTGGGAGCAGGAAGGCCGTCCAGACGGCCAGCATCTGCGTCACTGGGAGCAGGCAGCGCGGGAAATGCAGGGACAGGGTGCATCGAACCAAGATGGAGGCGAGAGCCTCGAAACCGAGGGGACGACCAATGCCGTCTCGTCGACGCCTGCGCCGCGCGAAACATCCGCCAGGAACGGAGCGCGAGCGCACTGAGACGCCCTTCCCACCTGTCTGCTTCGGCGTGGCCGTAAACGGCTTACCCGGAGCAGACATCGGCCTTCCAAGAAGAGGAGCACGACAATGCATGTATCGGAGATCATGAGCAGAGACGTTCATCTGGCTACGCCCAACGACACAATCAGAGAGGTAGCGCGGCAGATGGCGGAAAACGACATCGGCTTCATGCCGGTCGAGGACCATGACCGTTTGGTCGGCATGGTGACGGATCGCGACATTGTCGTACGTGGCGTGGCGGACGGGCTCGATCCGCAGGCTAAAGTGCGAGACGTCATGACGACCGACGTCAAATATTGCTTCGAGGACGAGGAAGTAGACGATGTGGCGCGGAACATGGGTGATATCCAGGTCCGGCGCCTCCCCGTCGTCAACCGCGACAAGCGGCTCGTCGGCATCGTGTCGCTGGCTGATGCCGCCCGCGAGCAGCCCGCGGTCGCAGGTACAGGCCTGAAGGGTGTGACCATGCCCGGTGGTGAGCACAATCAGTCCGAGCGGCATTGACACACCCTCGAAGCGTTCGGCGCGGCGCCTTTTGTGGGCGCCGGCCATGGAGTCGGGAGGCAGCATGCCGCAGAATCAGGATAACGGAGATCGCCGGGAGGTTGGCCCCTCGGAGCGGCGCCCACATCAGACATCGCAGTCGTCCGAAGTGTCGTGGCCTGCTCGTCGCCTCGGCCCACAGCCGGACAGGACGGAAGAGCGCCAACCGGCGCGGCCACAGAACGCTTCTAGCGAAAACCACATAGCTGACGCTTCGGACGCCGGCAGCGGCGGGCAGGACTTGCGTGCTGAGAGCGCAATGTCGGCTGACCCGCCACAGCCGTCGCCAAGGGATTACAGCGGCGGCGGTGGAGCGATCAGGCCGAAACATGGCGACAGCCTGACCTTCGAGGAAACCTCAACGCAGGAATATCAGGATAGTAGTGACGACGGCACGGGCGGGGATGCCTGGAACAGGGTCCTCGGCGATACGACCAATACCGGGATGCTTCGCCTGCTCGGTGCTATCGGGCTCTTCATTCTCGTATCGGGCTTCCTTTTCTGGCTCGTCACTTAATGATGCCTTGGCGTGCTGTGGCCGGGGTTGGCCTCCAGGCACGCTATCGGCGGAGAAAGTGAATGTCGTTTCTGCGTGACAATGGATTGGGCATTACGCTGACCATCTTCACCGCTGCAGCCATTGCAGGCATGATTGTCGCCGGCACTCAAGCCTTCAATCAAGAGGCGATGTTGCACGGCGAGCCGACTGTGACCATAGCCAGCTATCTCGCCACCGGCCACTTCCTATCCGCTCTCTTCGAGAACTGGGAAAGCGAGTTTCTGCAGATGGCCGCCTATGTCTGCCTCACGGCGTTTCTCTACCAGCGCGGCTCGGCAGAATCCAAAGACCCGAACGGCCCCGGGTCCGAGCTCGACGAAGATCCTTTGAAGATGAAGGATGATCCAAAGGCCCCCTGGCCCGTTCGGCAAGGGCGACTGGTCAGGACGCTCTATTCGTATTCGCTGGGAATTGTCCTTGCCGGACTGTTCGTTCTAAGCTTTGTTTTCCACCTGCGCGCCAGCGTTACGGCCGGAAATGTCGAGGCGATGCGCCATGGCGCGCCGCCTCTCGACCTATGGACGCGTCTGGCAGACGCCGAGTTCTGGTTCGAGTGTTTCCAGAACTGGCAATCAGAGTTCCTGTCCACCCTGCTGCTGGTCGTCCTTTCCATTTTCCTGCGTTTCCGCGGATCGCCGGAGTCCAAACCGGTCGCGGCTCCGAACGGCGCAACAGGAAAGTAGGAGGTCACAGGAATCGCTTCGGCGTTCCGATCGCTGATGTCGGAACGCCGAAACCGTTTGCGGTCCGGGTGCGCGGCTTACTGCTGTGCAGGAGCCTGCTGCGCAGGCGCGGTGCTCTGAAGCTTTTCCTGGACCTTCTTGGCGAGGGCCGGATCGTTCTGCGCGGCCGTCAGGATGGTCGTGTATTCCTCGACCGACATATTCGGTGAAGCTTCCACTGCCTTGACCATTTGCTGGCTGGCTTCTGTCTGCAGCTTCTCCTTCGCCGCCGCATCCGATGTCGCTCCGATCTTCGCGGAATATTCCTGCCGAACCTTGTCGACCTGGAGGTAGGCGACCGCGAAGGCCTCGATCTTCTGTTCGCTGATGGGGGCGCTCTTGGTGTCTGTCTGCGCAGGGGCCTGCTGCGCCGGCTGTGTTTCCTGTGCCTGGGCGAGCTCCAGCGCCGACGCCGGGCTGAAAACCATCAAGCTGAAGACTGCAGCGGTCAGCGATGCAACGGGGGTGTAACGAGTGATCATATTCATTCCTCTTGGACGTGCATGACGTGATCGGCAGCAATACCGCCTTGCTCAACCGCTCCGTGTCGAATATCGACGGAGCGGCGATCGACCATGGAGCCCTCAGAAGTGCTCGGTGGGGCGATGCCGGGGCAATTTGCTGACCATTACGCGGCAGCTTTGTGGCCCCCGACCTATTTCCGAGCGTGGAATTGAGCACAGCCAGTGGTGGCACCTAAATGCGGCGGGCTCAGGTCAGGCGCGTTCTTAACGCTTGTTTGCACGGATGGCGTATCGATGCTGGCTCTTTCGGGCGAGGCCCTTGAAGAGATTCCAGTTCTTCGCCTGCGTCCGGTGAATATCATCGAGATCGGTATCGACTTGGATGTCCGTGAATCCGGTTGCCTGGAGAAGCTCGACGACGGACTCGGCGCGCGCGCCATCGGAGAAGTACACACGGGAGAGGATGCTGCGATGGGTTTCCATCATTTCCCGCGACTGCATGGGTGTATCCGATTCTAAAATCCCCGCGCGCTGTCCCCAGTTACTGAGCTTCGAGAACAGTCGCTCCATCGCACTCGTATTGACGAAATCGCCGTCGACGATCAGAAGCGTGCCGCCGGGCTTCAGCACGCGCAGCCATTCGGCGAATGCTGCGGCCGGATCAACCAGCGTCCAGACCAGATGCCTGTTTACGATAACGTCGTAGTGATCGTCCGGCTCCACCGTGCTTTCCGCATCGCCGATGCGGAAGGATATGGCACGCTTGCGGCTTCTTGCCTTCTGCCGAGCCCGCTCGAGCATGGGCTCGGCCCAGTCGAGGCCGGTGACCTTGAAGCCGAGGTCGTCGAGCAGGTGGGAGATGACGCCGGTACCGCTCGCGAGGTCAAGCGCCGCGCGGCCGTCGCCGCGACCGAGATGGCGCAGGAAGAGCTTGTGCCACGCGGCGCGCTCTTCTTCGGAGAAGATCTCGTGTCCCGGAGAAAGATCGAAGGTGGCGGCACGCTCCGACCAATAGGCCTTGATTTCGTCACGAAGATCGTAGTTCCGGCCCGCCGCCACGTCGCTCATCTCTATCCAGCCTCTCCTGTCTGGAAGCGTTCTAAAAGATATATGTTGACTGGTAAAGTCATGAAATATTAGAAGGCGGCGTTCTCCAAAGGAGCAGGGATCAATGAGAGTTTTCAACAGGGTGGCCGCCGCCGCCGTAGGTCTGTGCGTGCTTTTTTCAGGCGCGGTGCTCGCTGAAACGGTCAAGGTGAAAGACATCACCGGCCGCGAGGTCGAGGTGAACGTTCCCGTCAAGCACGTGATTTTGGGCGAAGGACGGCAGATCTATTTCGTCGGCGCCCTGGACAAGGACGAGCCTTTCAAGCGCGTCGTCGGCTGGCGCGACGACCTGGCGAAGGCCGACCCGGAAACCTATGCCGCCTATCTCGCCAAGTACCCGGACATCGCCAAGCTGCCGGCCTTCGGCGGCATGAAGGACGGAACCTTCGACATCGAACAGGCGGTCGCGCTCAAGCCCGACGTCATGCTGATGAATGTTGATGCGAAGACGGCAACGGAAGAGGCGGGCTATGTCGAAAAGCTCAGCAAGGTCGGCATTCCGCTCGTCTATGTCGATTTCCGCGAAAAGCCTATGGAAAACACCGAACCGAGCATGCGCCTGATCGGCAAGCTGTTCGGCAAGGAAGAGAAGGCTGAGGAATTTATCAAGTTCCGCGCCGACAGCATCGCCAAGGTGACGGATGTGCTGGCCAGGGCCAATCCGAAGAAGCCACGCGTCTTCGTCGAGCGTGCCGGTGGCTATTCCGACGATTGCTGCATGTCCTTCGGCAACGAGAATTTCGGCAAGATGGTCGAGTTTGCCGGCGGCACCAACATGGCGAAGGATATCATTCCGGGTACCTTCGGCACGGTCAATCCAGAGCAGATCATTGCATCGAACCCGGACCAGATCATCATCACCGGCGGCAACTGGGAAGGCTACGTGCCGGGCGGTAACTGGGTCGGCGTCGGCTACGGCGCCGACGAGAAGGAAGCGCTCCGCAAGCTCGAGAACCTCACCAAGCGCCCGGCCGTCACCGACGTGAAGGCGGTGAAAGCAGGCAATGTCCACGCCATCTGGCACCAGTTCTACAACAATCCCTACCAGTTCGTCGCTATCCAGCAGATCGCCAAGTGGCTGCATCCGGACCTCTTCAAGGATCTGGACCCGGAGGCGACGTTCAAGGAATTGCACGAACGCTTCCTGCCGCTGCCCTATAAGAGCGGCTACTTCGTGTCGCTGAATGTCGGCCAGTAAAGTCCGGATCGGAGGGCGGAAGCCCTCCGATGTTATTGCGAGGTTTTGAAATGCGGATCTTGAACTGCGTTGTCTCGACGCTCATTGGAGCAGTACTGGCGGCGTCGACGGCCGTTGCGGCGGAAATCACCGATATTACCGGCCGCAAGGTCGAGATCGAGCTTCCGGCCAAGCGGATTTTGCTCGGCGAGGCGCGCCAGATCCACGTTGCGGCGGCGCTCAAGGGCGAGCATGTCTTCGACACGATCGTCGGCTGGCGCGACGATCTGATCAAGAAGGATCCGGATTCCTATGACGGTTATCGTGAACGCTTTCCGGCAATCGAGAAGCTGCCGCGCTTCGGCTATATCCCGAGCGGCGATTTCAGCCTCGAGGCGGCCATCGCGCTGAAGCCGGACGTGCTGACGCTGAACCTCGAAACCCAGAAGGCCGTCGAGGAATCGGGCTTTATCGACAAGGCTGCCGCCGCAGGCATCGCCGTCGTCTACCTCGATTTCCGTGTCGATCCGGCGAGAAACAGCGAGAGGTCCGTCGAGATCCTCGGCCAGATTTTCGGCGCGGAAGCGCGAGCCAAAGAGTTCATCGCCTGGCGCCGCGACCAGATTGCCGTCGTCACCGAGCGGCTGGCCAAAGCCGGCGCGATCGCGCGTCCGAAGGTGTTCATCGAGCGCTCGCCCGGTATTACCGGCGAGATCGTGTGCTGCCGGACCTTCGGGCCGGCAAATTTCGGCGAGATGGTGGAAAGGGCCGGCGGCCACAATATCGGCTCTGACGTCATCGCGGCGACCTTCGGCGATCTCAATCCCGAGCAACTTGTCGTTGCCAACCCGGATCATGTGATCGTCACTGGCAGCAACTGGTCGGCCGAGTCCGACGTCAACCGGTTCGTCAGCGTCGGCCGCGGTGCCGATCCACAGGCCGCGCGGGAGCGGCTGAAGGGGCTGATGCACAGACCGGCCTTTGCCACGCTCGACGCGGTGAAGGCGGGCAGGGTATATGCCGTCTGGCATCAGTTCTACGGCGCACCCTATGAATTCGTGCCGATCCAGCAATTCGCCAAATGGTTCCATCCGGCGCTCTTTGCCGATATCGATCCGGACCGGACCTTCCGCGAATTTCACGAGAAGTTCCTGCCGATCGCCTATCGGCCCGGCTATTTCCTCTCGCTTTCGGATGGGGGTGAATGATGGTCGCCATCGCCGATGAAATCTCCGGTGTCGAAGGGCGCGGTCGCTACCGCGCCCTTGTTGCGCGCCGGCTGCTAATACTTTCCGGCCTGGTCGCCGCTCTGTTTCTCTCGGTTGCGGTCGATATGGCGCTCGGACCGGCGAACTATTCGCTTGCGGACGTCCTGACGGCGCTCTTCCGGTCCGAAGCGGTGAGCGACCAGCTTCGCGTGGTGATCTGGGATATCCGCATGCCGATTGCGCTCATGGCAGTGACGGTCGGCGCGTCGCTATCGGTCGCCGGCGCGCAGATGCAGACGATCCTCGCCAATCCGCTGGCGAGCCCCTTTACCCTCGGCATCTCGGCGGCGGCCGGCTTCGGCGCCGCGCTCGGGCTCGTCGCCGGTATCTCAATCTTTCCCGTCGCAGTTCATTACATGGTACCGCTCAACGCCTTCCTGATGGCGATGGTGGCGGCTCTCTTCATCCATTTCGCATCGACCATGCGCGGCGTAACCGTCGAGACGATCGTGCTTCTTGGCATTGCCCTTGTCTTCACCTTCAACGCGGCGCTTTCGCTGCTCGAATATCTTGCTTCCGAACAAGCGCTCGCGGCTGTGGTGTTCTGGACCATGGGCAGCCTTACCAAGGCAACCTGGCCGAAGGTCTGGATCACCGCGGCCGTGCTGGTTTTCGCCCTGCCGCTTTTTGCGCGCCATGCCTGGGCGCTGACGGCGCTGCGGCTCGGCGACGACAAGGCCGCAAGCTTCGGCATCAATGTCCGCCGGCTGCGGCTGGAGACGATGCTGACGGTCAGCCTGCTGGCGGCGATCCCGGTCTCCTTCGTCGGCACGATCGGCTTCGTCGGCCTCGTCGGCCCGCATATCGCCCGCATGCTTGTCGGCGAAGACCAGCGTTTCTTCCTGCCAGCCTCGGTGCTCTGCGGCGCGCTCCTGCTTTCGACGACGTCCGTCGTCAGCAAGATGATCATTCCGGGCGCGGTGCTGCCGATCGGCATCATCACGGCGCTCGTCGGCGTTCCGTTCTTCTTCGTGCTGATTTTCACCAACAGGAGGCAAGCATGGTAGCCCTGAGGCTCGACAAGGTCGGCGCCACCTACGGCCGGCGCACCGTGCTGACGGGCATTACAACGGGAGAGCTCAGAGGCGGGCGCCTGACCGCCGTCATCGGGCCGAATGCGGCTGGCAAATCGACGCTCTTCAAGCGCATTGCCGGTTTGGCAGCCGGTCCGGGTCTCGTCCATCTTTCCGACACGGCCAAGGGTCCGGAGACGATCTGCTACATGCCGCAGGACACCGGCGCCAATGCGGTGCTGACGGTTTACGAATCCGTCTTGCTGTCGGCCAAGCAGGGTTCCGGCTGGAAGGTGAAGGATGGCGAGCTTGCGGAAATCGACCGGGTGCTGACGGCGTTGAGGATCGATGACCTGGCATTTCGCGGGCTCGGCGAACTCTCCGGCGGCCAGCGGCAACTCGTGTCGATCGCCCAGGCACTGGTTCGCAAGCCCGAGGTCCTGCTTATGGACGAGCCAACGTCGGCGCTCGACCTCTTTCGTCAGGTCGAAGTGCTTGGCTTCATGAAGCGACTAGCTGAGCAATCCGGCATGGCGGTGCTGATCGCGCTGCACGATTTGAACCACGCGCTTCGCTATTGCGACGATACGATCGTGATCAGCGACGGCTCTGTGACCGCGAGCGGCCCGACGCAGGCGGTGATCACTGCCGACATGTTAAAATACGTCTACCGCGTCGAAGCGCGGGTCGAGGCCTGTTCGCTCGGCCGGCCCGTCATCATCGTCGACGATTCCATTCCAGTCCGGTGATCTCCAGTGGTCGCACTGACGCGGTGCGACCACTGAGAGTGCGAAGCAACGCGTCAGTTGACGCGTGTTCCCTGCGCCGAAAAGAGATGAAGCTTCGGGAGGTTTGGGGCCACATGCACGGGCTGGCCGGGCTGCAAATCGACCCGGTCCCTGAGGACGAGGTTGGCATCCGCCGATCCGAGCTTCACGAGCACGTGCGTTTCGGACCCGGTTGGTTCGACGACAACCACGGTCGCAGGCGCGCCGTTCTCGGCGATGGTGAGATGTTCCGGGCGGATGCCGTAGACCTCCGCCATAGCTCCTCGATAATCGGCCGGCATCGGCAGCCAGACGCCGTCATTCGTGACGAATTGCCCGTCCGCGATCGCGCCATCGAAGAGGTTCATTGCCGGCGAGCCGATGAAGGTCGCGACGAAGGTATTGGCCGGTCGGTCGTAGAGTTCAAGCGGCTTGCCGATCTGCTCGACCTTGCCGCCGCGCATCACGACGATCCTGTCCGCCATGGTCATCGCTTCGATCTGGTCGTGGGTGACATAGACGGTCGTCGTTTTCAGGCGCTGGTGCAGGTCCTTGATCTCGGCGCGCATGGTGACGCGCAGCTTGGCGTCGAGGTTCGACAACGGTTCGTCGAACAGGAAGACTTGCGGATGCCGGACGATCGCCCGTCCCATGGCGACGCGCTGGCGCTGGCCGCCGGAAAGCTGCTTCGGCAGGCGGTCGAGCAGCGGACCGAGCGCCAGAATGTCGGCCGCCTCCCGGACGCGCTTTTCGATTGCGACCTTGCCTTCGCCCTTGAGCTTCAGCGCGAAGCCCATGTTCTCCGCGACCGTCATGTGCGGATAGAGCGCATAGCTCTGGAACACCATGGCGATATCGCGCTCCTTCGGCGCGACGTCATTGACGAGGCGACCGCCGATGCGGATCTCGCCGGCGCTGATGTCCTCAAGCCCGGCGAGCATGCGCAAGAGGGTTGACTTGCCGCAGCCGGAGGGGCCGACGAGCGTGACGAACTCGCCATCCTCGATGTCCATGGAGACGCCGTGGATGACCGGCACGGCGCCATATTGTTTGCGAACCTGTTCGATCGTGACGGACGCCATCGATTATTCCTCCCTGTCCTGTCGTTTCAGAGCTTCAGCTGCCAGACGCTGGCGGCAGCGACATTGCCATCCGGGGCGGTGAGGCGCGCGGAGCGTACGCCCTTGAAACCGGGTAGGCGCTTCGTCCCGGTCCAGCGGCCGTCGTCCGCAAAGACCTCGATCGAACCCTTGTCGAGGAAGACGCGCAGCGTCGAGGGGCGTGCGCCTGCCGCGATGTAGCGGGGTAACAATTTGCCCTCGGGGACGTCGTAGAGGATGCCCAGTCCTTCCTGATCGAGCCTGAGGCCGAGTTCGACTTCGGGATGGTCGAATTCGAGATCGAAGTCGGCGCCGGGTGCCGCAAGGTCGATGACGATCTCGACGGCGCCGTTGCCGAGCTCGACCGCCTCGCCGGACAAGAGCCGGTTTTCGTCGACAAGCTGCTGACGCAGGCTCTCGACGGCCTCGACCGGCGGCGTCAGCAGTGTGGCGTCCTTGAGCAGGACGCGGCGGGGAAGCGTCATGGCCGTCGGGAAATCGACCTTCTTCGAGATTTCCGTCCAGTTCGCGAGCCATGCGATACCGACCGGACCGCAGTGGTCGACGAACGCCTGGAATGCATAGGCATCCGTGCCGAAGTCGAGCTCCTGCTCGAATTCCTTGGCGAAGCTCCTGCCATCGAAGCGGCCGACGGTCGCGATCGTGATATTGCGGCGGCCGGTCGTCGGATCGCGGCTGGTCAAGAGGCCGAAGATGAGCGCCCAGCGGGTTTGCGGATCGTCGGCCGGCCCGTCGAGCGGCACAATGCAGGGGCACTCGGCGGCGGTCATGCCGAAACGGTTCTCGCGGTGCAGGATGCCGATGAAGCTCCACCCGCCCGCCGCGTCCGGGTCTGCAGTCTCGTAGAGCAAGATGACGCCGCCGGCCCGGTCGCGGCTGCCGAGGAGCATTTTCCAGCGGCCATCCGGTCCCTTGATCACGTAGGGATCACGGAAGTCGAGCGTCAGATCGAGCCCTGTCGGGCGCTCGGGCAGGATGATCTCGGCCGGCCTTGCGATGATCCGGTCATGGCTGACGGCGGTCAGTTGGATCTGCTCCTCGGGCTCGCGGTCCTTGACCTGCTCGGTGAAGAAGACGCGGATGCCCGGCTTTTCTCCGGCAAGCGGGATTGCCGAACCGGAAAAGGCGCCGCCCCGGCCGTCGGCGCGCGCCGAAAGCTCCGGCGAAGGGAAGAGGAAAACGGGCAGGTGCCGCCAGCGGAGATAATCGTCGGTGACCGCATGACCCCAATGCATCGTGTTCCAGCGCATGCCGTGGGGATAATGCTGGTAAAAGAGATGGACCTTGTCGCCGAAGCGGCCGAAACCGTTCGGGTCGTTCATCCAGCCGAACGGGGGGCGGAAGTGATAGCTGCCAGGCGCGGTCGGTCCGGCATTGGCCTCGCCGGTATGAAGGACGAGGATGCCCTTCTCCAGAACGTCTTGATCCGAGAAGACGTAGACGACGGAGAGGGCCGTGCTCGCGGCGTCATAGGTGAGCGCGGTCTCGCCGCCCTCGTCCACGACCAGTGTCCGCAGCTCGAACTCCTCTGTGTTCTCGGCCGTGAGCCTGCCGATTTCCTGACCTTCCTGGCTCGCCATTATTTCTGCCGGTGAATGCGCGTTCGCGGCTTTCAGCCACGCGTGGAGCGTGGCTCCGGCGGGAAGGACGACGCGCAGCGTCTTTGGGCTGCCGTCGAGAAGCGAGGAGGGATTTGCGTGACTTGTCATTGATCAACCTTTCACGGCGGAGCCAACAAAGGAACTTACGAACCAGCGCTGGAAGGCGAGATAGAGGGCGAGGATCGGGATCATCATCAGGACCGAAGCGGCCATGGCGCGGTCCCAGTAGATGCTGTCTTGACCGAAGAAGGTGGCGATGGCGACGGCGATCGGCCGGGCATAGTCGGTCTGAGTCACCAGGATCGGCCAGAGATACTGATTCCAGGTCTCGATCCCCATCAGGATCGACACGGTGGCGAGAGCCGGCAGGCTGAGCGGCAGGAAGATCGAGCGGTAGATGCGGAACACCGAGGCTCCATCCATCTGCGCCGCTTCAAAAAGCTCCTTCGGAAGCTGGGCGAAGAACTGGTAGAACAGGAAGATATAAAGCGGGCTGGCGATCCAGGGCACGATCTGCACCGCGAAGGTATCGGTCATGCCGGCGCGCGACACCATGATGACGAGCGGCATGATGATGCTTTCCTGCGGGATCACATAGAGCGCGATGACCAGCGACAGGATCAGTGCCCGGCCGCGCAGCGATCCCCAGGCCAGCACGAAGCCGGCCATCGAGTTGACGATCAGTCCGGCGCCCACGGTTGAGGCCAGGATGATCAGCGAGTTCAGGAGATAGCGGCCGAAGGCGAGTTCGCCCGAGAGATTGCCGACCTCGGCGAAGTTCGAGAGCGTCGGATTCGACACCCAGAAGGCGCGGAAGCTGCCCATGTCCGCCAGAATCTGGAAACGGTCGTCTTTGAGGCTGGCGACGAAAAGCATGAAGAGCGGCGACACGATGACAAGGGCAATGACGAGGATTGAGGCCGTCTGTACGATGCGCAGCGAACCGACCGCAGAGCGTTCCGGCTTGACCTGCGTCTGCAACGTGGAAATGGCAAGATCAGACATCGAAACGCCTCAGAAGTTGACGCTGCACGAGCGCGATGATGAGAACGATCACGAATAAAATGACCGAGACGGCCGAGGCATAGCCGAGCTTCTGTTCTTCGAAGCCTGTGCGCACCATGTAGTGAACGACGGTTTCGGTGCTGCTCTTCGGCCCTCCCTGGGTCAGGATCGCGACCTGCGTGTAGAGCTTGAACGCCTGGATCGTGGTAATGACCAGGACGAAGACGTGCGTGGGTCTCAAGCCAGGCATGGTGACGTGCCAGAAGCGCTGGAAGGCATTGGCGCCGTCGATCCGGGCCGCATCATAGAGCTCGTCTGGAATGCCCTGAAGGCCGGCAAGATAGACGATCATCTGGAAGCCATAGGCCTGCCAGGCGGACAGGAGCACGATCGAGAACATCGCCCAGTTGGGGTCACCCAGCCAGTCGATCGGCTGGATGCGGCCGCCGGAAAGGAAACCGATCACCTGGTTGAGCGGCCCCGTCGGGTATTGGAACAGCGTTCCCCAGATCACGCAGACGACGACCATCGAGGTAATCGCGGGCAAGAAGAACAGCCCGCGGAAGAAATTGCGGAACGGCAGCTTCTGGTGCAAGAGCAGCGCGGTAGCGAAGGCCAGCCCGCATTGCACCGGCAGGATCCAGAAGGTGAAGCGCGAAACGTTCCAGAGCGACGTCCAGAATAGGTCGTCCTTGAAGATACGCAGGAAATTGGTGAAGCCGATGAAGCGGACTGGCGTCGGACGTGGCACCAAGGGTTGATTGGTCATCGCCGTCCAGAACGACAGGAGAAACGGCACGATGAGGAAGATCGTCAGCAGCGCCACCGCAGGCGCGAGCATACCGATCTCCTGGAAAAGGCGGCCCCTGTCCCGGTGCCAGGCGGGGCGCGTCGCGACTGCTGTCGCCGGCAGCGCCGGTTGCTGCAAGGTCATGATCTCCTCCTCGTTGAATCGCGTCACTTGTCGATAGCCGGGCAGCTCGGGCAGCTACCGGGCGGACGGCCGCGCGGGCATCGACGCCGCGCGGCGCAGCCTGTTTTCGCTATTGTTGTTCGTCGAAGGGCGGATATCCGTCGTTTTCTTCAATGTCCGTGTCGATCTTCTCGGCCGCGGCCGTGAGCGCCGCCTTGACGTCGCCGCCATTGAAGATCTCGTCGACCGCCTGCATGAAGGCCGAGGTGATCGTCGGATAGGCCGGATGCGGCGGCCGTGCGATCGCCGTTTTCGAGGCCTGTTCGAAGGCGACGGCCATTGGACCGCCGGCACTATACAACGGCGAATCCGCGGCGAAGCTCTTCAGGCCGGGATAAGCGGAATCATTCTTGGCGTAGTCGCGGTACTGCTTGTCCTTCAGCATGAAGCTCAAGAACTTGCCGGCGATGTCCGGATGCTCGGAGGCGGTCGTGATCCCCCAGATCCAGGTTCCGTTCGGGCTCGCGCCCTTGGGACCGAACTTCGGCAGCGGCATGACGACGATGTCGTCCTTCATCGAGGCCGCGGCTTCCGCGTAGAACCAATGGCCACCGAACGCGAGTGCCGCCGGATGGCCTTCGGCAAAGAACTGGTTGGTGCCCGAAGACTGCGGCACGACCCATCCGTTCTTGACCCATTGCTGCATCATCGCCAGCGTGTCGACGCAAGGATCGCTATCGAGCGTTCCCACGGATTTCCAGGTTTTGCGGTCGATCAGGTCGCAGCCCGCCGATTGCAGGATCGGGCCATAGGCATAGGTGATCCACTCGGTCTTGATGCCGTAGCCGCGGAACGTGTCGATCGGCCACTTGACCCCTTCGAGCTTCGAGAGCTTTTCGAGATAGCCTTCGAATTCCTCGCGTGTCCAGGCGTCGTCCACCCCCTTCGGGATGCGGGCGCCGATCGCTTCCAGATATTTCCTGTTGCCGTAAAGGACGACCGAGGAGTCGGTGAGGCCGACGGCGTAAAGGTCCTTGTCGATCGGATAGGTGCCCTGCGCGACGTTGGACTCAGTCATGTCATCAAGGATGTCCTGGTCAATCAAAGGCTTGATCGGTTGCAGGTAGCCCGACCAAACGTAATTGGCGAGGAAGGGCGCGTCGAGTTCCATGACGTCCGGCATCTGCTTGGACATGACGGCGGCGCTGAACTTTTCGTTGTAGGCGTCGTGCGGCGCATAGATCAGCTCGATATCTACGTCGGGGTTAGCGGCCTCGAAGCGCTTGGCGACCTCGCCGTAGGTCGTGACCCAGCCGGGGTCGCCCTGATGCATCACATGAATCACGGTCTTCGCCTCGGCATGGCTCATGACGATGCCCAAAGCCGCGGATGCTACAAACATTGAAAGTAAACGTTTACCCATCATTGTCACTCCTCCTCAACGGGTTTTCACGCTGCAACTGAATTCAAACGGATGACCGCTCCACCAATTGGAACGGCAGCTTTCTGACCTCTCCCGGCGCTGCATCGCTGGTGAGCAAAATGTCGGCCGCCATACGCCCCATCGCGCGATGCGGCAGGGCCATGGTCGTCAAAGGCGGATCGAGACGTGAGGCGATGTCGACCTGGTTGTCGAAACTGGCGACGGCGACATCGTCCGGGATCTGCGCGCCGACCCGGCGCAGCGCCGCATAGACCTCCATCGCGACACGGTCGTTGCCGCACAGGATCGCATCCGGCGGCTTCGGGACGCTCATCAGCTCGGCAATGTGGTGGTCGACGAGGCTCGGCGCCCTGTCGCTGTAGGCCGCCCGGCGCACGGCCGGCAACACGCTGGCGCCGGCACCGTCGAACCCGGCTTCGGTGATCGCCTGGCGAAAACCGGCCTCGCGCAGCTCACCGGCAAGCAGGCCGGGCAGATTGACAAAGGCGATATTACGGCGCCCGGCCTCAATGAGGTAGCTGGTGATCTCATGCGCGGCACCAGCTTCGTCCGGTACGAGCGACGTGATCCGATCGTTCGCCTCGCGGCAGTTGATCATCACACCGACGGTGCCTGCAAACTCTTCCGGCAGCGAGACGATCTTGTGATACATGGCGGCGTAGGCGATTGCTCGCGGGCGGAAGCGACGCACTTCCTCGACGACGGAGGCGACGTCGCGGCGGCCGCTCAGTGTCATCGCGAAGACGGCCATGTCCGAGGCCCGCGCCGCGCCGTCTAGTCCACGGATGATCTCGGTTGCAAAGGGCGAGGTGATCAATTCGTCGGCGACGACGCCGATCAGCGGCATCCAGCCCTGCCGCATGCTGCGCGCGGCAAGGTTGGTGACATAGCCGAGTTCTTCGGCGATTTCCTTGATGCGCTGCCGCGTCTGTTGCGACATGCGCGCCGAGCCGCCATGGAGTGCGCCCGACACGGTCTTGACCGAAACACCGGCGCGCTCGGCTATATCTGTCAAAGAAACGGTCACCGGCATTCCTTGGGTTAACGATTACTCAGCGTTTACCATCGTCGGATGGTCGGAGTCAATCTGTCGAGAGCGAAGACGTGGTTGCGGCGCTATTTGCTCGTGAGTTTTTCCTCTTCGCGTCCTCAAATTGCGAAAAAAGGAATGGTCGCGCATCCTCCATAAGGGGACCTGCGTGGCGGGCTCGGCTGCGGCTGCCGATGCAACTTCCGCGAAAGGCTATCAATGCCATCTCTTACGCTTTTCGTCGTTCTGGAATATATTGGAAACGTTGAATTTCGACGAAAGGTAGAGCGGGATCGGGATACCCTGTAGCGGCTTCCGCCCGCATCCCGCTCCGCCCGACGAGACCCTGAGGCTTTGACGGCGGATGTCCCGAATCCTCGCCCTGGTGCTGTTCTTCCTGTCGGCTTTCGCGTTTCCGATGCCACCTGCGTCCGGAGCCGAGCGCGTCGCGTTGATCCTGCATGTGAATGGCGCGATCAGTCCGGCGACGGCCGAATATGTCATCCGGGGACTGGAACGCGCCAACGATCGCGGCGTGACGCTGGTGGTTTTGCAGATGGATACGCCCGGCGGCCTCGACACGTCGATGCGGGACATCATCCGCGCCATCCTCGACTCCTCCGTGCCTGTCGCCAGTTTCGTTGCGCCGAGCGGTGCGAGGGCGGCGAGTGCCGGGACTTACATCCTTTACGCAAGCCATGTGGCGGCGATGGCGCCGGGAACCAATCTGGGCGCCGCGACACCGATCGCCATCGGGGGAGGGCTGTTCGGCGGCGACGATGAAGGCGGCAAGGAGCAGCCCGCCGAGCAAGGAAAGCCCGACGCTCCCAAACAACCATCGAGTGCTGGTGAGGCAAAACTGATCAACGATGCGGTGGCCTATATCCGCGGGCTTGCCGAACTGCGCAACCGTAATGCCGATTGGGCCGAGAAGGCCGTGCGCGAGGCCGCCAGCCTTTCTTCGGCGGCGGCGGTACGAGAGAAGGTTGCCGATTTCATGGCCGTCACCGTCGAGGACCTTCTGAAGCAGGCCCATGGCCGGACGGTCCGCATCGGCCAGGCCGATAGCCGGCTCGATACGACCGGACTCTCCGTCGAAGACGTCCTGCCCGACTGGCGCACGCGCCTGCTCTCGGTGATCACCGATCCGAACGTCGCGCTTCTGCTGATGATCGTTGGCATCTACGGGTTGATCTTTGAATTCCTGACGCCCGGCACCGTGTTGCCGGGCACGATCGGCGGCATCAGCCTTCTGCTCGGACTCTACGCACTGGCGGTACTGCCGGTAAGCTATGCCGGTATCGGCCTGATCTTGCTGGGCGTAGCGCTGCTGGTGGCCGAGGCTCACGCGCCGTCCTTTGGCGCCCTCGGGCTCGGCGGCGGCGTTGCCATCGTCCTCGGTGCCGCCATCCTGTTCGATACCGACGTACCGGGGCTTCAGGTGTCCTGGCCGGTTCTCGGCGGCGTGGCGTTCGCAAGCTTCGCCTTCAGCCTCATTGTCGCCCGCCTCGCATTCGTTTCCCGCCGGCACAAGGTCGCCACGGGCGCCGAGCAGATGATCGGTATTTTCGGCAAGGTCGACACCTGGGCAGGAGCCGCGGGTTACGTCATCGCGCATGGGGAGCGCTGGAGGGCGGTGAGCGGCGACCCGCTCGGCCCCGGCGAGGATGTGTTGGTCGTCGGCCGGGACGGGTTGACGCTCGAAGTCGAGCGCCGAGTAAAACGAAGCTAGAGAAGAAGGAGAGGAAGTTGATGCCCTTGTTTGGAAGTCTTGTTCCGCTCGCCGCGGCGCTATTTCTCCTGCTGATCGTCATCGCCTATGCGATCCGGATCCTCCGGGAATACGAGCGCGGCGTCGTCTTCACCCTCGGCCGCTTCACGGGCGTCAAGGGACCGGGTCTCATTCTGCTCCTTCCTTACGTGCAACAGATGGTCCGCGTCGATCTCAGGACCCGCGTGCTCGATGTGCCGAGCCAGGACGTCATCTCTCACGACAACGTCTCGGTCCGCGTCAGCGCGGTCATCTATTTCCGGGTGATCGATGCGGAGAAATCGACGATCCAGGTCGAGGACTTTATGGCGGCGACGAGCCAACTCGCCCAGACGACCTTGAGATCGGTGCTCGGCAAGCATGACCTCGACGAAATGCTGGCGGAACGCGACAGGCTGAACGACGACATCCAGAAGATCCTCGACGTGCAGACCGATGCCTGGGGCATCAAGGTCGCGACCGTCGAGATCAAGCATGTCGACATCAACGAATCGATGATCCGGGCGATCGCCCGCCAGGCGGAAGCCGAACGCGAGCGACGCGCCAAGGTTATCAACGCCGAGGGCGAGCAGCAGGCGGCGGCGAAGCTGCTCGAGGCGGCGCAAATCCTCGCCCGCCAGCCCCAAGCCATGCAATTGCGCTACCTGAGCACGCTCAATGTCATCGCCGGCGAGAAGAACTCGACGATCATCTTCCCCTTCCCGATGGAGATCGCCGAATTGCTCTCGACCAAGACCGGAAGCTCCTCGGAATAGCAGATGATGTGAACGACTGGCGGGGAACCCGCGATGACGTCACATGACCATCTGCCGCGCAACTTTCTCGGTCAGGTCTTCCTGCTCCTCGCTCACGCGCTTTGCCGCCTGGGTGGCAAGCTTCACCCCCATCCGGCTGAAACGCTCCGCCTCATCGGAATAGTCCTGGAAGGCATTGCGCCAGAAGCTGCAATAAAGGTCGAAGCCGTCGCGCGCATAGTCCGATGCGAGCAGCTCCTCCCAGAGCTGCAGATGCTGCTCGCTGCGGCTCTTCACGAAGGTGAGCGCCTCGATCTGACCGCGCAAGGCGGTCTGCAGCATATCCGCCTGGAAGCGCGCCATCGAAAGCATCAGCGATCGACCTTCGCCACCTACCGGCCATCCGGGCCAGGCCACGGGTGCAAGAGTGTCGGACATTTTCTTCGACATCGCAGAACCTCCTTTTCTGCAGCATTTCGCTGTCTCATCGGCAAACCGAAATCATGCATGACGACCAATTGCGTCGGTCGGAAAGTGGTGGGCGCCCTTCACGCGGGGCGCGCGGATTGGCGGTGTCTTTTGGGTACCAGGATAAGGTGGCCAGTCCGTGCGATCATTGATCCGTGTCAATCGTAAGCGCACGGCCTTCGCCGCAGCACACCTCCGGCTCTTGACCTCGGTCTAGGCCGGTCCGGTCCCTCGGCATAGAGTAGAGCATTTAGACCGCTTGATGAAGGGATTGAATGATGTTCATCAGGGAAATGACCGAAGAGGAGTGCATCGCCGTCGTCACGTCGGGGCGGCTCGCCAGGCTCGCCTGCTCGAAGGACGATCGGCCTTACGTCGTTCCGATCCATTATGCCTATGCCGGCCGGTGCCTCTACAGCTTCTCCATGCCGGGCCGGAAGATCGATTGGATGCGCGTCAATCCGCATGTCTGCGTTGAGGTCGACGCGTTTTCAGGCACGCATCAGTGGAAGAGCGTGCTCCTATACGGGCAATATCAGGAGCTTCCGGAGACGGCGCAATGGCATCACGAACGCCTGCACGCCTGGTCTCTTCTCAATGCACATGTCAACTGGTGGGAGCCTGGAGGATTGAAGCCGGCGCCCCAGGAAACGCTTGGCGCTTCGCCGCACCTCTTCTATTGCATCAGCGTCGACGAGATGACGGGGCGTGCCGCCGTGGCGGAAGATGCGGGCTGAAGCGCCGCGCCTCGCGTAACGCGACCTCACGGCACCAGCACGGCGGCGCCGGTCAACCGGCCGGCGCGAAGGTCATCGAGGGCGGCATTTGCCTTGTCGAGCCGATAGACCGTCGTCCGGGTATGCACGCCGGCCTCGGCGGCGATCGCAAGGAACTCGAGGCCGTCCTGGCGCGTCAGGTTTGCAATGGATAGGATCTCGCGCTCGCCCCAGAGCACTGCATAGGGCATGGCGGGAAGGTCGCTCATATGGATGCCGCCGCAGACGACACGTCCGCCCTTGCGCACCACCTTCAGCGCCGCCGGGACGAGGTCTCCAACCGGGGCGAAGATGATCGCCGCATCGAGTGGCTCTGGCGGCGCTTCGTCCGAGGCGCCTGCCCAGGCCGCGCCGAGATCGAGGGCGAAGCGCTGTGCCGCCGTGTCTGCGGGCCGTGTGAAGGCGTAGACCTTCTTCCCCTGCCACAGGCAGACCTGCGTGACGATGTGCGCGGCTGCGCCGAACCCGTAAATGCCGATCTTCGGACCGTCGCCCGCCCGCTTCAGCGAACGCCAGCCGATAAGGCCGGCGCAAAGCAAAGGAGCGAGCGCTACAGCATCGCCGGCAGGATCAAGATCGAAGGCAAAGTCGGCATCGGCAACCACATGCGTGGCAAAGCCGCCGTCGCGGGTATAACCAGTGAACAATGGATTGTCGCAGAGATTCTCCCTGCTCGATCGGCAATAGAAGCATGTTCGACAGGTATGGCCGAGCCACGGCACGCCGACGCGGCGACCGATCCTAGCCGTATCCACCGCGGCGCCGACCGCCTCGACTATCCCGACGATCTCGTGGCCGGGAATGCGCGGCAGCTTCGGCCGCGGCAGATCCCCGTCGACCACGTGAAGGTCCGTGCGGCACACGGCGCAGGCCTCGACCCTGAGCCGTATCTGGCCGGGTAGCGGCCGCGGCAGGGGCCGCTCGACCGCCACCAGCGGCTTGCCGATTTCTTCGAGAACCATCGCCCGCATGGCTGTCGCCCCGGTTGAAAAGACCTGTCGTGCTACGGACATTCATCCGAAGCCGGACGCTTCGATGATATCCTGCCCTGGCCGCCGAGGTCGAGATTGCCGTCGGTGCTATCCATCGGAGGGATCGCGCATGCCGAAGAAAAGCGCGGGTATTCTACTCTACAAATACGAAGAAGGTACGCTCCTCGTCCTGCTCGTTCATCCCGGCGGCCCTTTCTGGAGCAACAGGGACCTCGGGGCCTGGTCGATCCCGAAAGGCGAATACGAGGCCGACGAAGAGCCGGAAGCTGCGGCGCGCCGCGAATTCTTCGAGGAAACCGGCATTGCAGTGACGGGGGCGCTCGAACCGCTTGGCGAGGAGCGCCTGAAAAGCGGCAAGCTGGTCGCTGCCTTTGCGGGCGAAAGCGAATTCGACATTGCCAGTATTCGCAGCAACCTGTTCGAGATGGAGTGGCCGCCCAAAAGCGGGCGCATGCAATCCTTCCCGGAGGTCGATCGCGCCGAATGGTTCACGCTCGATGATGCGCGGGAAAAGATAAATGCCGCCCAAAGGGCATTCATCGATCGCCTGGAAGCCCGACGCGACTGACGGTCAACAGGCCGGGGGCATCACGCGATTGACCGGTGGCAAATGCACGCGGCCCCGCGGCAACAAAAAACGCAGCCTTAATGGCCGGCGACCCGAAGACGCTGCTCATTGGCCTGCTCGGCCCTGCCCGCGGCAATGACCGTCTTTGCGTCGTCGTTCTCCCATTCGCCCCGGCGACGGCGATAGGCGACGCCCGGTACGATCTCTACGGGAATGCCGAGCTTCCCAAGCCATACAGCTTCTTCCTGCGTGTCGGCATTGGTTGTCGGATCGCCCGCTTGGAGGCGCACGACGCGTTTTCCGGCTCTCGCGAGAGCGCCTATCGACGCGCTTCCGTCTTCAACGCCCGCATCCCGGCTCGGCTGGTTGACAAGGATGCGCTTGGCTTCGCGTCGCGCCAGTTCCAGCACGTCATTGGAGATCCGTTCGTCGTAGAGGATGACGTCGGCAGCCTGCAGAGCGCGGACCGCTTTCAGCGTCAGAAGTTCCGCCTCGCCCGGGCCTGCGCCGACGATGGTGACGCGGCCGATGGTGGGGCGGGTCGTCGCCAGACGATCCAACTCTACCATCAGCCGCGCCTCCACACCCTCCTCCGGTGTTTCCACAAAGGCACGATCGACGAAGCGCTCCCAGAAGCCGCGGCGCTGAGCACCCGGTTGCAAGCGTGCGTTCACGCGTTCGCGGATCGCCTGTGCAATCCTCGCCCACGTCTTGATCGCCGGTGGCAGCAGGGTCTCGATCCGGCGGCGGATCGCCTGCGCCAGGATCGGTGCCGCCCCGTCGGTCGAGATTGCCACAACCACGGGAGAGCGATTGACGATCGACCCGAACTGGAACTGGCAGAATTGGGGCTTGTCGATGACATTGACGGGGACGCCGGCCAAGCGCGCCGCCTTGAAGAAGGCTTCAGCCTCGCGGTCACCTTCGCAGTCGGCGATTGCCAGCACCGCATCGCCGAAGATGCCGTCGTGCCAGGACTGATCATGGGGGACGAAGGAACCGTCTCCATCGGCGGCGCCGCGGGCGAGCAGGTCGAGAAAGCCGTCGCCGAGTTCCGCGTGCGGTGCATAGACATTGACCTCGGCGCCGCAGGCCGCCAAGAGTTCGGCTTTCCAGGCGGCGCCGTCGCTACCTCCGGCAACGACGACGCGCCTGCCTTTCAGGGTCCAGAAGAGCGGCAGCGTCGCGAGCGCCGCAACGCGCTGCGGCTTCGAGGCTCCATCATTCGGCAGCGGCGGCAAGGCATGCATGGATGATCCCCCTGATTTCGGCGCGGCAGGAGCCGCAATTGGTGCCGGCGCTGAGCTTCTCACCGACCGCCTCGACGCTGTGACAGCCTTCGCGTATGGCGGCGGTGATCTGGTTGACGCCGACGCTGAAGCAGGAACAGACCGTCGCGCCCGGGTCGGGCTTGTCGGCCCCAGGACGGCCGGCGGCCACGGCGAAACGCTTGCTGAGATTGGCATGTGAAGCGCGCAGCTGCGAAACCGCCCAGCTCCGTGCCACAGCAACCGGCCGGGGCGAGAGGAAGAGCGCGGCGAGCAGCTTGTCGCCGTCGAAGAAGGCGAGGCGAAATTCACCCGAGGTCCGGTCCGTATAGCCGATCGGGTCGATATCGGCGGAAATGGAAAAGGCCCGCCGGCACCAGTCGATCCACTCGCCGTCCATATCGGTAAAGGCGAGTTCCATCCGCCATCCGCCTTCAGCCATGGCGATCGCCCAATAGGCGGCATCGAGCCCCTGGGGCTTTCTGGCAGAAACGGCGAAGCCGTAGGTCTCGGCTGAGAAGCGTGTGGCCCGGACTGCGACATTCTTCGAGGCGGGTTGGCCGGATACGGGGTCGATCAGAGGGGCAACCAGCGCGTCGATGCGCGCCTTCGAGGCGAATTGATCGTTCCAGTGCATCGGCACGAAGAGATTGCCTTCGGTCTGCCGATCGGTGACGAGCGCTCGTACGATCGCCGAGCCATGCGGGCTCTCGATCATCAGGAGATCGGCATCGGACACGCCAACCTTTTGCGCATCGCGTGGATGGATTTCAACGAAGGGCTCGGCGAGATGGCTGGAAAGCCGCGCGCTCTTGCCGGTGCGGGTCATCGTGTGCCAGTGGTCGCGCACCCGGCCGGTATTGAGGGTATAGGGGAAGGTCTCATTGACGCGGCGCGCCCGCGGCGCCTGAACGGCGATGAAGCAAGCGCGGCCATCCGGATGATAGAACCCGCCCTCGGCGAAGAAGCGTTTCTCCCGGGGGGCGGCGCCTTTCGGCTGCGGCCATTGGAAAGGCGCAAGATCGTCATAGGTCGCCCGTTCAATCGCCGCATGGGCGCTGATATCGAAGTCGCGGCGCCCGTCGTTCTCGAAGCCGGAAAGAGCGGCATGTTCGGCAAAGATCTCGGTCTGAGACGAATGGCCGAAGGCCTCTTGGAAGCCCATCCGTCGCGCGACCTCGGCAAGTTGCCACCAGTCGGCGCGTGCTTCTCCTGGCGCCGCGAGAAAGGCGCGCTGGCGCGAGACGCGCCGTTCGGAATTGGTCACCGTGCCATCCTTTTCGCCCCAGCCGAGCGAGGGCAACAGCACATGGGCGTGGCGAGCCGTATCGGTCTGTCCCAGCATGTCGGAAACGACGACGAAGGGACAGGCCTTGATCGCCGCTTCGACGGCGTCCGCGTCGGGCAAGGAGACGACCGGGTTCGTCGCCATGATCCAGAGCGCTTTGATACGGCCGTCGGCAACGGCGCGGAACATGTCCACTGCCTTGAGCCCCGGCTTGCTGGCGAGCGCGGGAGCCCCCCAGAAGCGCCGCACCAGATCGCGGTCGAGCGCCTTCTCGATGTCCAGGTGAGCGGCAAGCATATTTGCCAGCCCGCCGACTTCGCGCCCGCCCATCGCATTGGGCTGGCCGGTCAGCGAGAAGGGGCCCATGCCCGGCCGGCCGATGCGGCCGGTCGCAAGGTGGCAATTGATGATGGCGTTGACCTTGTCGGTGCCGGCGGCCGACTGATTGACGCCCTGGCTGTAGCAGGTCACGACCTTTTCGGTCGTTTCGAACAGCCGGAAGAAATCGCGCAAGTGCTTTTGTGCAAGGCCTGTCGCGTCCGACAGGGCGGGGAGATCGAGCGCCGAGGCGGCCTGAAGGGCCTCGGAGAAGCCTTTGGTGTTGGCCGAGACATAGTCCTGGTCGATGGCGCCGCTCGATGCCAGATGTGCAAGCAGGCCGTTGAAAAGCGCCACGTCGCCATCCGGCGCGATTGCTAGATGCATGTCGGCGATGTCGGCCGTCATGGTCCGCCGGGGATCGATGACGACGACCTTCATCTCGGGGCGATTGGCCTTCGCCGCCGCAAGGCGCTGGTAAAGGACCGGATGGCACCAGGCGAGATTGGAGCCGGTCAGTATGACGAGATCGGCAAGTTCAAGGTCCTCATAGGTCCCCGGTACCGTATCGGAGCCAAAGGCGCGCCGGTGGCCGGCGACGGAGGAGGACATACAGAGGCGCGAATTGGTGTCGATATTGGCCGAGCCGATGAAGCCCTTCATCAGCTTGTTGGCGATGTAGTAATCCTCGGTCAGCAATTGCCCCGATACGTAGAAGGCAACCGAATCCGGCCCGTGCTGGGCGATGCTTTGCGAAAACCGTTCGGTAATGAGATCAAGCGCTTCGTCCCAGCCTGCGCGACGGCCGCCGATCTCCGGGTGGAGGAGGCGGCCGTCGAGATCGAGGGTTTCGGCCAGCGCCGAGCCCTTGGAGCAGAGCCGGCCGAAATTGGCCGGGTGCTCGGGATCGCCCTTGACGCTGACGGCGCCATCATCACTCACACGGGCGATGACGCCGCAGCCGACGCCGCAATAGGGACAGGTGGTCTTGACCTCGTGCGCCATGTCTACTCCGCGGCTGCCAGTGCCAGGTTCTCGAGCGCAATGTAGAGGGCGCCGTTGTCGTTCCTCACGGGGATGGTGCGCACCGCGCCTTCGTCGGCGCCGAGCGCCTTGCCGGTCTCAAGCGAGATCACCCAGCTGTGCAGCGGGCAGGTGACCGCGGTGCCGTGGACGATGCCCTGGCTGAGCGGTCCGCCCTTGTGGGGGCAGTGATCCTCGATCGCAAAGACCTCGTTCTCGGCAGTCCGGAAGACGGCAATCTTGCCGATCGGCGTCTTGACGCAACGGGCGCCGCGCAGGGGAATGTCGCTGATGTCGCCAATAGCAATCCAGTTCATCGTCATCACCTCATTCCGCTGCCTGGTTGAACTCGACCGTCGCCATCGGCCGGAACTCGTGCTTGTCCTTGCCGGAGACGCGCTCCGACCAGGGATCGACCTGGGCGAATTTCTGGCTGAAGACGAAGCGGTCGTAATAGCCCTTGCGCTTCTCCGCATCGTCCATGATCTGCCGGCGGATCTCGTCGAGGCCGATGCGCTTCGCCCACTTGTAGATGCGCTCCAGGTAACGGGCCTGTTCGCGATACATCTGCGTCAGCGCGACGATATGTTCGAGCGCCTCGTCCTCGGTCTTGACCAGTCCCAGGACCTCGGTGCCCTTGATGTCGAGACCGGCCGCGCCGGCGAAATGGATCTCGAAGCCGGAATCCACGCAGATGACGCCGACGTCCTTGCAGGTCGCTTCGGCGCAGTTGCGCGGGCAGCCGGAGACGGCCATCTTCACCTTGGCCGGCGTCCACGAGCCCCACATGAACTTCTCGATGCGGATGCCGAGCCCGGTCGAATCCTGGGTGCCGAAGCGGCACCACTCGGATCCGACGCAGGTCTTCACGGTGCGCAGGCCCTTGGCATAAGCCTGACCGGAAACGAAGCCGGCCTTGCCGAGATCGGCCCAAACGGCCGGCAGGTCCTCCTTCTCGATGCCGAGCAGGTCGATGCGCTGGCCGCCGGTGACCTTGACCAACGGGACGTTGAACTTGTCGACGACATCGGCAATGGCGCGCAGTTCCTTCGAATTGGTGACGCCGCCCCACATGCGCGGAACCACCGAATAGGTGCCGTCCTTCTGGATGTTGGCGTGGACGCGCTCGTTGATGAAGCGCGACTGATAGTCGTCGGCATATTCGTCCGGCCAGTCGCAGACGAGGTAGTAGTTGAGGGCCGGACGACATTTGGCGCAGCCGCAGGAGGTCTTCCACTCGAGCTCCTGCATGACGGCGGGAATGGTCTTGAGCCCCTTCGCCTTGATGAGCCGGCGCACGTCGTCATGGCCGAGCTCAGTGCAGCTGCACATCGGCTGGACGGCGGCCGGGTTGTAGTTGTCGCCGAGGGTCAGCGACATCAGCTGCTCGACCAGACCGGTGCAGGAGCCGCAGGAGGCGGACGCCTTGGTGTGGGCGCGCACCTCGTCGAGGGATGTCAATCCCTTGCCGGTGATCGTCGAGACGATTTTGCCCTTGCAGACGCCGTTGCAGCCGCAGATTTCTGCATCATCCGGCAAGGCTGCAACGGCCGCCGTAGGGTCCAGCGGGGATCCTCCCTGATAGGCCTGGCCAAAGATCAGGGTGTCGCGCATTTCGGAGATCTCGGTGCCGTGCTTCAACAGATCGTTGAACCAGGCGCCGTCGGCGGTGTCGCCGTAGAGCACCGTACCGATGATGCGGTTATCCTTGAGGACCAGCCGCTTGTAGATGCCGGCGGTGGCATCGCGCAGCACGATCTCCTCGCGCCCATCACCATCGGCGAAGTCCCCGACCGAATAGAGATTGATGCCGGTCACCTTCAGCTTCGTCGGCGTATCGGAATGCACGAAGGCGGCGCTGCGCTCGCCGGCGAGGTGGGATGCCGCAACGCGCGCCATCTCGTAGAGCGGTGCAACGAGTCCATAGACCATGCCGCCGACCTCGGCGCACTCGCCGAGCGCCATAATATGCCCGTCCGATGTCTGCATGCCGGCGTCGACGACGATGCCGCGGTTGATGGCGAGCCCCGCCTCCTTGGCAAGACCGACGTTCGGCCTGATGCCAACCGCCATCACGACGAGTGTCGCCGGAATGATCCGGCCATCGTCGAGCTCGATGCCCTCGACCTTTTCCTCGCCGACGACACGTTTGGTATTTGCCTTGGTGATGACCTTGATGCCGCGCGCTTCCACCGCCTTTTGAAGCAGATAGCCGGCGGCCGGGTCGAGCTGGCGTTCCATCAGGGTCGGCATGACGTGCAGGACGGTCACGTCCATGCCGCGTGCCTGGAGGCCGGCGGCCGCTTCCAGTCCGAGCAGACCGCCACCGATGACGACGGCCTTTTCGCGCGACTGGGCCGCGAGCAGCATCGCCTGTACGTCATCGAGGTCGCGATAAGTGATGACCCCGCGCAGGTCCTTGCCGGGCACGGGAATGATGAAGGGTACGGAGCCCGTGGCGATCACCAGTTTGTCGTAGCTTTCCGTGACGCCATGGTCGGAGGTGACCGTCTTGGCGTTACGGTCGATCGCAATGATCTTGTGGCCCTTGTACAGCGTGATGCCGTGCTTGATGTACCATCCGTCGCCGTGAATGATGATCTGTTCGTAATCCTTCTCGCCGGAGAGCACCGGCGAGAGCATGATGCGGTCGTAATTGACGCGCGGCTCGGCGTTGAAGATCGTCACATCATAGCGCCCGGGCGCCTTTTCGAAGAGCTCTTCCAGCATGCGGCCCGGCGCCATGCCGTTGCCGATGATGACGAGTTTTTCAGGGGTGCGTTCAGCCATTGGGTAATCACTCCGCAGCTTCGACGAAGCGGTGGCGCTCGTAGAGGCACTTGAGCACTGCTTCGCGATATTTCAGGTAGGTTTCGGAGGCGCGCTCGATGCGCCGGCGTGGGCGGGCGAGCGCCACATCGAGGATTTCGCCAATTTTTGCAGACGGCCCGTTGGTCATCATCACGATGCGGTCGGAAAGCAGGATCGCTTCGTCGACGAGCTTGCCGTCGAGGCTACAGCGAGTGATGTCGCTGATCGAAGTCTTGGTCATGCGCATTCCCTCAAGTGTTGACCGGTCGAAACCGCCATAAAAAAACGCCGCTCGGACATTGCGCTCCGGGGATTGGGAGGAACCCCTTTGGAGGCAAAGACCTTGCGACGTCGGTGTCTTTGGCAGGCACTATCGGTGCCTAAGCTTGCTTCAATCGCCGTTGATCGAAAGCAATTCTAGAAAAGCAAGCGCCGTGCCAGTTCCATGACGTTTTTCATATGTTATTGAATTTAAAAGAGAAAGTCAGATTGTTGAAGAATGCCTAAAAAACGGACATTAGCATTTGATGATGAAATATTGTGCATTGCGGTATTCGAGCGGATTCCTATGCCGCTTAAACAAGCAGCACTTACCGCTCAGATGTCGTCGAGCGAAGTGTGGGGGAGGTTGGTCGCCTTTACGGGAAAGGCATCGACGTAATCCCTGATATGCTCCGGGTCGAAGACGTGTCCGTCCATGAAGCGATCACCGGGCATCGCACCTTCGATGGCAATATCGGCCTCCGCCGGCGGGGCGCCGCTTCCAAGGGCCCGGCGATAGAGGTCCGGCCGGTAGGCGGAGATGCTTGCCTCCAGCCCTCCGGCGGACAAGGCCGCCTGTCCCCAGCGGACCATCTGGCTGTAGATCCATAGCGCCTGGCTCGGTCGGGGGAAATTGGCAAAGCCGGCGTGAAAGACGAAATAGTCGTCAACGACACGCTGGTTGCCTTCAGGGTCGACGGTGAATTCGCCCGCCAGAACCCGGCGCAGGATATCGACAGGCGCCGCCACGTAGCGTTGATCTGCTAGAACCTCTGCGAGCGCGGTGCGGTTCTCCGCTGCGTCGCACCAGCGGGCAGCGGCTTCGAGCGCGACGATCAGGCGCGAAACGGTTTCAGGATTGGCATCGGCCCAGTCGGGTCGCATGCCGATCACCTTTTCCGGCGCGGAGGGCCAGATGTCCTGCTTGGTCGCAACGATACGGCCGACGCCGCGTTCTGAGGCGACCATGTTCCAGGGCGCGCCAACGCAAAAGCCGTCGATCGCCCCGGCCGCGAGCGCGTCGGAGGTCATTGGCGGCGGCACGACGATAAGCTTGACGTCGCGGTCCGGGTCGACGCCTCCGGCGGCAAGCCAGTAGCGGAATTCGTAATTGTGGGAGGAAAAAGGGTAGGTGACGCCGAGGGTCAGCCGCGGCCTGCCGGCAGCCTGGGCGCGACGGATCACCGCCGCCAAGGCTTCCGCACTGGCCAGGGCGCCCTCACTTGCCACGAGGTTGCCTTCCTCCTGCATCTCGGCATAGAGCCGTGTCGACAGCGTGATCGCATTGCCACCGCGCCCGAGCGAGAAGGGCGTGATCGTCGGCGAAGGGTTGGAACCGAGGCCGAGCATCGCGGCGACGGGCATGGGCGAGAGCATATGTGCGACATCGAACTGCCGGAAGGCGAGCCGATCACGCACATTCGCCCAGGAGACGTCCTTCACCAGATCGAGAGTGATGCCCTCCTTTTGCGCGAAGCCGAATTCGGCAGCGGCGATCAGCACGGCAGCATCGACGAGCGGAATGAAGCCGGCACGCACAGTGCGCGACCCCTCGCCGACCACGATTGCCGGGGCGGGCAGGGCGTCGCCGGCGGAGAGTTTCCTGGCTTTGGACTCGTCGATATTCGTCAATGCGTTCACTCCGGTCTCTCCCGACGCTCTGCTCTGTGGAGGTGGCGTCCGTCGTTCATCGGATCAGCAATCCGGCGGCGGTCACTACGCTCTGCGCGATTTCCGAGATCTTCTTCTTCTCGTTCATCGCGGTCTGGCGAAGCAGCGTGAAGGCCTCCTCCTCGGAAAGCCCCCGCATTTTCATGAGAATGCCCTTGGCGCGTTCGACGAGCTTGCGTTCCTCGAGGGCCGATTTCGCATCCGCGAGTTCGCGCTGCAGCCGGCTGAAGGCATTGAAGCGGCTGACCGCCATGTCGAGAATTGGCTTGACGCGTTCCTTTTTCAGCCCGTCGATCACATAGGCAGAGACACCGGCCTCGACCGCCGCCTCGATCGAGGCGGTGTCGGAGCGATCGACGAACATGGCAATCGGCCGGCCGACGGTGCGCGTCAACTGGAAGAGGTGCTCCATCATGTCCCGGTTGGGGTTTTCGATATCGATGACGATAACGTCCGGCTGCAGCGTCTCTATGATGCGGGCAACCCCGTGCACTTCGTGAATGACCGTGACATTGCCGTGGCCGGCCTCGCGCAGGCCTTCCTCGATGATCGAGGCGCGAATGGCGTTCTCGTCAATGACTAGAATGGTCAGGTCTCGATGGGGCATGCTACATCATGATGCAGTGCAACAAGTTTCGCAATATGCTCATGCCCAAATAATTTGCGGTTTAGAGAAGTGCGCAAATTTAAGGCGAAATGACCGTCGAAACACACTTGCCTGCGTAAAAAATGGGCTGAACTTCGATCAGCAATGGTTCCGCGCAGCAGGCGATCACAGCGGCTCTCAGTGAGGGTTTCTGTCCTGCCTACGAAAGCTACGCAGGTCTCGGCCGGTGAATTGGTGTTTGGCCGCAGAGGAACATCCGGTACGGCCTGCTGACCAAATGGAACTTTTCACGGGCTCGTCCGGTTGTAAGTTGCACAAGTCAGCAAAGCTGCCGACTCAACACCACTGGAAATCGTTCGCTATGCAAGCCATCGTATTCGTTTCGGTCTTGGCATCACCGCTTGCGGCAAGCCTGTTGCTCATCTGGCTCGGGCCGCTCTGGGCGGCGGAGCGGAGTTCAGGTGACAGCCGCTACTGGACGGTACCCAAGCCGGAAGAGACAAATCCTTCGCGGTGCCTGGGTTCGCCACTGGCGGGCTGCCGCCGTTGAAACTTTTCCGGGTGCGCCAGCTGCGCGCGGCAGATCTTCCCCTCGGCCGCTCAGCGCGCCCGATGTGTGGCGTTTCATTTCCACTGGGAGCTACATGTGAATAGCCTGCCCGCGAATTCCCATCGCCGCTTCCTTAACCGCTTCGCTGTGGGTGGGATGGGCATGGCAGCTATAGGCGACATCTTCCGAAGTGGCGCCGAACTCCATGGCCTGGGCGACCTGGGCAATCATCGTGCCAGCCGTCTCGGAAATGATATGGGCGCCGAGGACGAGGTCCGTCTCCGTATCCGCGAGAATCTTGACGAAACCGTCCGGCTCTCGGTTCGCCTTGGCGCGGCTGTTGGCGGACATCGGGAAAATGGCTTTTTTGAATGAGACGCCGGCCTCCCTCATTTCCTGTTCCGTCCGACCTACGCTGGCAATTTCGGGGCTCGTATAGACGACGGCCGGGATCACCGAGTGGCTGATCGGGCGGACGAGTCCTGCCAGATGCTCGGCAACGGCAATCCCTTCATCCTCGGCGCGATGCGCCAGCATGGGACCGGGTGTCACGTCGCCGATTGCATAGATTCCGCGCACCGCCGTCTCGCATTTGGTGCCGACGGCGATGTAGCCGCGCTTGTCCGTTTGCAGGCTCGCCTTCTCCAGGGCCAAGTCATCGGTGTTCGGTCGGCGGCCGGTCGCGATCAGGACGGCCGATGCCGAGAGTGTTCTCTTCCCATCGGCGCCTTCGAGTGACAAGGCGATACCATTCTCGGTCTCCGAAATCCGTTGCACCGCCGTGGACGTGAGGATGGTCATGCCCTGTTGCGTCAGGATCTGCAGAGTTTTCGACTGGATATCCTCGTCCATGCCCGGAAGGATGGCGTCGAGATATTCGATGACGGTCACCCTCGCACCGAGCCGGCGCCATACGGAACCGAGTTCGAGGCCGATGGCACCGCCGCCAATCACGGCGAGATGCTCCGGAACCGCCTTGAAGGAAAGCGCGCCTGTCGAGTCGACGATGCGCCCGGCCAAATTGTTGATCGTGTGACCGTTGAACGAGGCGGGCTTCGAACCGGTCGCGATGACGATCGATTTCGCCGTGACCTGCTTCCCATCGATCGAGATCCTGTTTTCCCCTTCAAACCGCGCCTTGCCTTTCAGGCGAGCGACGCTGTTCTTGCGGAATAGAAAGTCGATGCCTTCCGTCAGCGATGAGACGGTGTCGTCTTTTGCGGCCATCAGGCGGCTGAGATCGAAGGAAACATTGCCGATGTTGATCCCGAGCGCGCTGAGCTTTCCAGCCGCGGCCAGTTCGTAGTGGTGGGTCGCGTTGAGAAGCGCCTTGGACGGGATGCAGCCGACATTCAGGCAGGTGCCGCCCAGAGTATCGCGCAACTCGACACAAGCTGTCCGCAGTTTCAGCTGGGCGGCGCGGATCGCGCAGGCATAGCCGCCAGGCCCGCCGCCGATGACGAGCACGTCGTAGTCGTAGGATTTGCTCATTGGGTCCAGTTCTCGAGAGTCTGCACGAAATGCGTCAGCCATGTATTCGTCTGATGGCCGTCGAGCGCCCGGTGATCGATGGTCAGCGATACATAGGCCATCGGTCGGATCTGGATCGTGTCGACGTCGTCGATCTCACGGACGACCACCCGCTTCTCGAGCTTTCCGACGCCGAGGATCGCCGATTGCGGCTGGTTGATGATGATCGGCGCCGCGAGCAATGACCCGGATACGCCATGATTGGAAATGGTGAAGGTGCCGCCTCGGACATCGGCGCTGGTGAGCGCATTCGATCGCGCCCGCGCTGTCAGTTCCTGCAGCCTCGCCGCGATGCCGGCGAGAGAGAGGTGCTGGGCCTGGTGGATCACCGGCACGATCAAGCCTTTGTCGCCAAGGGCGGTTCCGACGCCGATATTGATGTCGTCGAACACTTCGAGCGCATCGTCGTGCCAACGGCTGTTGACCTCGGGAACCGCGCGCATCGCCGCAACGCAGGCGGAAACGATATAGGCCGTGTAGGAAAGAGTGACACCCTCCGACGACAGCTTCGCCTTATGCTGTTCCCGGTGGCGCATGATCGCCGAAAAATCGGCTTCGAAAACGGCGGTGACGTGCGGCGCGCTCGTCACCGACTGCAGCATGTGCATGGCGATCGCTGTGCGCATGCCGCTGTGCGGTATCTTGCGCGAACGCAGAACCGCTCCGGTATCGGCCGAGACTGCTCTTGGAGCAGGTGCCGCCGGCGGCTCTGATGCCTTGGCCTCGGCCGCAGCCTCGAATTGCTCCGCCTTGGCGGCAAAGGCCCGGTCCATGTCGGCGCGGGTAACCCGGCCGTCCCGGCCGGTGCCGGGAACGGTCGCAGGATCTATGCCATATTCCTCCGCCGCGCGGCGCACGGCTGGCGAAAAATGCGAAACCTGCCGAGGAGCAGACGACGTCTCAACGGTGGCCGCCGGCGCAGGCGAGGCAGGCTGGTCGATGCCCGCAACCCGACTGCCGATCCGGCCGAGAACGGCGCCGGGCGTGGCATTATCGCCGTTCTCCATCAATATCTCCTTGAGGACGCCGTCGGCGGGAGCGGGGACCTCCTGGGTCACCTTGTCGGTTTCGAGCTCGACCAGCGGATCACCCGATTTCACGCTTTCGCCGATTCTCTTGAGCCAGTTGCGGACGATAGCCTTCGTCCCCTCCTGCTCGACGGGGGCGTTGATGTCGACGAGGTCGCCCATGCTCAGTACTCCAGAAGATCGGTGATTTTCCGGCGAATCCGCTCTGTCGAGGGCAGCGCCCAGTCGAGCAGGACAGGATTATGGGGACTTGGAATATCGGGCATGGTCAGGCGCGAAACCGGGGCATCGAGATCGATGAAGGCTTCATCCGCGACCGCAGCGGCGATTTCCGCCCCGAAGCCTGCCGTTCCCAGATCCTCGTGAACGATGAGGCAGCGACGGGTGCTGCGCACGGAGGAAAGGACTGCGTCCCTGTCCCACGGCATCAAGGTCCTGAGGTCGATGACGTCAGCGGAAATACCCTCTGCCGCCTCTTCGCAACGGTGCACCATGGCGCCCCAGGTGACGACGGTGATATCGTTGCCTTCGCGCGTGAACTTCGCCTTGCCGAAGGGCAGCGCGAAGGCATCGCCGGGATAGGGGCGCCGCGCCCAGGCGTGGTCCAGCATGGCGCGATGTTCGAAGAAGATCACCGGGTCGTTGCCGCGCAACGACGTGCGTAAGAGCCCGACGGCGTCCTCGGCGTTGGACGGAACGGCGACCTTCCAGCCGGGCTGATGGACGAAGGCGACTTCGTTCGTCTGGCTGTGCCACGGGTCTCCGCATTTGAAGAAGCCGCCCGGCATGCGCAGCACGATAGGCGCGGCGAAGCGGTTGTTGGTCCGCCACCGGACCGTCCCGCAATCGTTGATCTGTTCGCTTGCCGGTTCCGCATATTTGCGGAACTGGATTTCAGGAACGGGCACGAGGCCAGCCAGCGCCATCCCGACGGCACGACCGACAATGCCTTCTTCCGATAGCGACGTGTCGAACACGCGGTCGGTACCGTATTTTTCCTGGAGCCCGAGCGTGACGGCATGGACGCCGCCTTTCGGGCCGATATCCTCGCCGAACAGGATGACTCGTTCGTTGAGCGACATCTCGTGGTCGAGTGTTCGCCGGATCGCCGTCACCATGTTGATCCGCTGGCCGTCGCTTGTCGCCGTCTCGGTCGTCTCCGGCGGTCGGTAGCCGGTACAGTGCTGGCCGCCCATCACCTGCATCTCGCCTTCGAAAAAGACATTGCGGGTGACCGTTTCGGGATCTGCAACCGGCCGGGACTCGGCCTCGATGCGTGCCTGTTCGGCTGCCGCCTTGGCAGCGCCTGCGACCTCTTCCCATTCCTCTTCGCTCAAAACGGCAGGAACCAGATAATCCTTGAGCCGCGGCAACGGATCGCGCGCCCATTCGCTTCTGACGAGCTCTTCGCTCTTATAGGTCTGGGTATCCTGGAAGCTATGTCCTTCGAGGCGAGGCACTCTCAGCCGGAGCAGGACTGGCATTCGCTCGTCGCGTACCAGGTCGACGGCGCCCTTCGTCAGCCGGGCGGCCTCTTCCGGATTGCAGCCGTCACCATCGAGAATGGTCAGGTTCTTCCAGGACGAAAGATTGGCGGCGATGTTGCCCTCGGGGGTCTGGAAGGTGGAGGGAACCGAGATGCCGAAGCCGTTGTCTTCGATAAAGAAGAGCATCGGCAGGCACTGGGTCGTGGCGACCGTCAGCGCCGACCAGAAGCCGTTTGAGGCAACGGATCCGTCACCGCCGAGGACGACAGCGATGTCCCGGTCATAGTCCTTGTTCTTGAGCTGTTTGCTGAAATAGGTGATCGCCTGCGCCCATCCGGCCGTCGGCGTGTATTGGGACCCGACGCCGCCGCACATTGGCAGTGCCGAGGCGCCGTTCGGATTGGGATAGTTGAAGACGACGCCGATATCGCGGCCATCGGAATAACCCCCGGCCCGTGCCATGGCCGAGCCGAGCGCGTCGGCCGGATCGACACCCAGCGACAGGAGCAACGGCCGCGAACGATAGTAGCCACAGGCCGCGTCATGCTTTTCCGTGAGGTTTAGCCCCAGGAGAATCTGGGCCATGTCATGGCCGCGCGCCGAGAACTGATAAAGGACCTTCTTCTCCGGGACGAGGCGCTTTTCCTCCATCTCGTCAAGTTCCCGAGACAGAAGCATGAGATGCACGACCCTCTTCCAGTCGATGCTCTCGTCCGGTGCGTTCCGCCGGTCTGGTTTGAGTGCAGCCTGTCCCATCGTCAAATGTCCTCCCAAATTCCTCACTGGAAGAATAGCTCGTCTCAGGCGCAAATCGGTTTCAATCTTACGGCATTTTCGGTATCAGTTGATGAGGGTATTTCATATTCGTAAGGATTATGATGAATACGTTCAATCTCGACCCGGTCGATCGTAAGATCCTGAGAATCCTTCAGGAGCAGGCCGACATCAGCCATGCCGCGCTGGCCGAGGCGGTCGGTGCCTCGGCGGCCTCCTGCTGGCGGCGAATTAAGGCTCTCGATACGGGCGGCGTGCTCGGAAAGACCGTCAGACTCGTCAATCCCGAGATGGTTGGACGCGGGCTGAATGTCTTCTGTCACGTGCGCATGAAATCGCACGATCCGGTCGCGCGTCGCAGCTTCGAGCGCTTTGTGGAGAGCCACGAAGAAGTGCTGGAATGCTATTCAATGTCGGGCGAGTGGGATTATCTTTTGCGTGTCGTCGTGGCGGACGTTGCCGATTACGAACGATTGCTGATGCACGGCATCTTGACGCATGACGCGGTCGCGAATTCGTCCTCGCATTTCGCCCTGAAGAGCGTGAAATACTCGACCGCTGTTCCGGTGTGATGCCCGACAGTAGCCGTGCATCCACATTGCTCTTGGAAGGGGTGAAAGCAGTTCGTCAGCCTCAATTGCAGAAGCTGCTTTCAGCGCATCAGGGCAGACGACGTTCCCGCCTGATAGGCGACCGCACTGGCTGCCCGAAGTGACATCGGGCGACCGGCCCAATCGCCTCAACTCCGGGTCTTGGCTACCATGGTCAGCACATCGTATTGCGCAACGACCGCATCGTTCTGGTTGGACACCCGGCAATCCCAGCGGACTTCGCCATAGTCGGCGCCGATGCGTGGGTTGATTTCCTCGCAGGTCAGTTGCACCTGCAAGGTGTCGCCCGGATTGACCGGTGTCAGGAAGCGCAGGTTGTCGATGCCGTAATTGGCGAGCACCGGACCCGGCGCCGGATCGACGAAGAGCCCCGCCGCGAAGGAGACGATCAGATAACCATGGGCGACGCGACCCTCGAAGAACGGATTCGCACGGGCCGCCTCTTCGTCCATATGCGCGTAGAAGGTGTCGCCGGTGAAATCGGCGAAATGTTCGATGTCCTCGAGCGTCACGGTCCGCGTGCCCGTTACGAGTTGGTCGCCGATGCGAAGCTCTGCAAGCGACTTGCGGAACGGATGCCCGCCATCGCTGCGGACCTCGGCGTCCGGCACCCAACGCCCAGTCACCGCCGAGAGCATTGTCGGCGAACCCTGCAGGGCGGTGCGCTGCATGTAGTGCTTCACGCCGCGAAGACCGCCGAGTTCCTCGCCACCGCCGGCCCGTCCGGGTCCGCCATGGACCAGTGCGGGCAGCGGCGAGCCGTGACCAGTCGAGCTCTTCGTCGTCGTTCGGTTGCCGATCAGCACGCGCCCGTGGAATGGGGCCATGCCGAGCACGACCTCCTCGGCGAAGGCCGGGTCGTTCGTGAAGACAGACGAGACAAGGCTGCCCTTGCCGCGTCGGGCAAGTTCGACGGCCTCTTCGGCGGTATTGTAGGGCATGACGGTGCTGACCGGGCCGAAGGCTTCGACGTCATGAACGGCTTTCGCCTTGAGGGGCGCGTCACAGTAGAGCAGGACAGGGTTGAGGAAGGCGCCAATGCGCGCATCGCCCGACACGACCCGGGGATTGTCGGGGTCGCCGGCAACGATTTCGGCGTCCGCCGCAAGGTCGCGAATGCGGGCGCGGACCTCCTCGCGCTGCCCGAGGCTCGCCAAGGGTCCCATGCGGACATTCTCGTCACCGGCGTTGCCGAGTGCGGTTTTGGCGAGCCTCTCGCCAAGCGCGGCCACTACGGCATCGCAATAGGTGCGTGGCGCCACGACGCGGCGGATGGCCGTGCACTTCTGCCCCGCCTTGACCGTCATCTCGCGCGCCACCTCCTTGACGAAGAGATCGAACTCTTCTGTGCCGGGGGCCGCATCGAGGCCGAGCATCGAGGCATTGAGACTGTCCGCCTCCATGGTGAAGCGCACGGAATTTTCGACGATCGCCGGGTGGGTCTTCAGCTTGCGGCCGGTTGACGCCGAGCCGGTGAACGTCACCACGTCCTGGCCGTCGACGTGATCGAGGAGATCGCCGATCGACCCGCAGATCAGCTGGACGGCCCCTTCGGGCAGAAGCCCGGTCTCGACCATGCGACGGACGACGAGCTCGGTGAGATAGGCCGTCTGGCTCGCCGGCTTGACGATCGCCGGCATGCCGGCGAGCAATGTCGGCGCGAGCTTCTCCAGCATGCCCCAGACGGGAAAGTTGAAGGCGTTGATGTGAACCGCAACGCCCTGGAGCGGCGACAGTATGTGGCGGGCCGAAAACGTGCCGTCCCGCGAGAGGGTCTCGACGTCACCATCGACGAGGACACGGGTGTTCGGCAGCTCGCGGCGGCCTTTGGACGAGTAGGCAAACAGCGTGCCGATGCCGCCCTCGATGTCGATCCAGCTGTCGGTCCTGGTCGCGCCGGTCGCCGACGAGAGCGCATAGAACTCTTCCTTCCTGTCCATCAGCGCCTGACCGAGGGATTTCAGAAGGGCGGCGCGTTCGTGGAAGGACATGCGCCGCAAGGCCGGTCCCGCCTTTTCGCGGCCGTAGGAGAGGGCTGCAGAAAAGTCGATGCCGGTCGAATCGATCAGCGCCACGGGGACACCGGTCGAAGCGTCGAGCAGCGTCGCACCGTCTCCGGTACCAGGAACCCAGGATCCGTAGACATGGTTTTCGAGCCGGCGAGGCCGGTTTGCCGGAGCGTTCATTTTCTTTTTCCTTCCCGGTCAGTTCAGGTTCAATGCAGAGAGCTGCTCGTCGAGGGCGGTCTGCCATTCGGCAAGCAAGGCTTCATTCGGCGTATGGCGGAGCCCCAGCCGGGCGAGCATCTCGTAACGGGCGGAGCCTGCAAGGCCGAAGCTTGCCGCAACGCGCGGACGCCAGTAGTCGACAGACTCCAAGGCGGTGCGGCGTGTGCTTTCGATCTCGACGATGCGCTGAAGTGCCTCGACGCCGAGCGCCGTGTGATGAGCCTCGCGCGGCAGGATCTCGCGAAAGACTTCGGCGAGCGGCTGGTAGGAGACATGCGTCAGCTCGCGCAACTGGATTGCAGTCGCCATTCCCATCAGCACGTTCAGGACGACGGCATCGACCCAGCCCTGGAGCGGGTAGTGGAAGACGGAAAGCCGCATGTCGCCGCCCTGGCGCGCCGCGCCGATATCGGCGTCACGGGCGAGCCGGGCATCCCAGGCGTGGTGGACGGCATAGCGCTCGACATCGGCGCCGAAGGTGCCCATGACATCCAGCACACGGCCCGCATGGTCGGTCTTCTCGAGCACGATCCGGGCGGCTGCAATGCGCTCCTTGATACCGGGCGCATCGTTGATGATGTCGGCAAAACCGGCGGCCCCGGCGAGCTCGCTATCGACGAAGCTCGCCATCAGACGCAGCAACTCGCCGCGGTAGCGCGGCGGCGCGTTGGCGGGCGACGTCAGCACGCCGCCTTGCCGGAGGTATTCTTCGATGGGCATCGTATCGGACATCGGCATCCTCCCTCCGCCTTCGCGCGATCATTGATCGTAGCTGACGACGATCCGGTCGCTCAGCGGATAGCATTGGCAGGTCAGGACGTAGCCCTGGCGGACCTCGTAGTCCTCGAGCGCGTGGTTGACTTCCATCTCCGTCTCACCTTCGAGCACCTTGGCACGACAAGTGGAACAGACGCCGGCCTTGCAGGCGAAGGGTGCATCCATTCTGTTCTCGAGCGCGGCCTCCAGAAGCGTCTGCCCCTGTTTCGGCATCTTGAAGACGCGGGTGGCGCCATCAAGCGTGACGGTAGCCTCGCAGGCGGTGCCGCGCTCCGCTGCCGCAGCGCTCTCCACCTTCCGGCGAGCGCGGCCCGGTTGGGAGGAGGCGAACAGCTCGAACTTGATCTGCTCGTCACGCATCCCATGCCCGCGCAGCGCCGCGGCGACCGCCAGCATCATC
>MBFK01000195.1 GCA_001704765.1 Sinorhizobium shofinae | reverse complement strand
ATCCCCGTCCGCGGGGGCGTAGCGGGTGATTTCCATAGCGCAGCTCACTTCGATGAATTTCGGTTTATGCCAGGACATGTTTCCTCCATTGCTTTGTCCAACTGGTATGCTCGCTCCGGTCTTTGCAGGCGCCTTGCAGCCAGGTCGAGCATGAGACAAGCTTTGCTCCAGGAGCGCTGCTTGGGTGACAGAGCCGGAACGGCTTTCCGCTGCGCCGGCAAGGCCCGGCGGCGGCGCTGTCGCCGGGCTTTTCGCAAATCCACTTCGAGCGGCAAGCACGCTCGCCGGATGGCATGTGTCCAAGGGCGCGCCGATTGACCAGTCTGGAACGTCGGTTCTGTTCCGTCTTACCGTTCACGAGAGCCCTATCGGATACCGGCCCATCTACCCTGCGCAGTACGACTGGAGGCCACGACCGAAAGCAGCAAGGCTGACCGCTTTCGAACATCGACTGACAAGCATGAGGCACCTCCCCATCATGCCGAATGGTAGCGAGCCAGATAGCGGCCCGCAATTAAGACCTAGGTGGCAATGGACATCACGTTTTCTGCTCGTAAGGAGCCGCGGCTGCAGACGCTAAATGCCAATAACCGCCGATCTTCTCGCGGAATGCCTTCATCTGGTCGGCGGTTATGCTGGCGGCGTGCGCGGGAAGGCTCCGGACGTTGGCTGAGGGCGGCTTAACGGAACGCGTTGGCGGGATAAGGCTTGCTGACCACCGGCAGGTATCGCGCGCCCGACGCAAGCAGGAATCGCTCGAAAGCCTGCATCGCCGGGGTGGTGGCACGATCCGAGCGCGATACGCTGAACCATTGCCGGCGGATCGGCGTATCGACCACGTCTAGTATGACCAGTCTGCCCAGCTTCACCTCCTGCTCGATGGTGTGGGCCGAGATGAAGGCAATCCCCAGGCCGGCGATGACGGCCTGTTTGATCGTCTCGTTGGAACCGATCTCCGTGCCGAGTTCCTCCAGCTTGTGCGGCGTGTCGCTCAGGAAGATTTCAAGCGAGATACGGGTCCCCGAACCCCTTTCACGCACCAGAAACTGTTCCTGCGCAATCCGCTCCCGCGTAATTTCGAGGACCCCTGCGAGCGCGTGACCGGCCGGGGCGATGAAGACCAGCGGATGATCGCCGAACACCTGCGCGCGCACCTCGAAGTCGCGCGGCGGGCGCCCCATCAGCGCGATATCGATCTCGTGATCCCTGAGCTTGGCAATGATCTCGGCGCGGTTGCCGATAAAGAGATTGATCTCGATTGCCGGGACCTCATTGCGGAAAGCGGCAATCAGTTGCGGCGCGAAATATTTACCGGTCGACACGACGCCAAGCCGCAATCTCCCGGTCCGCAGCCCTTTTATCGCACCGATCGAATCCTCAAGGCGAACCAGGCTGTCCTCAACCGCCCGCGCTGCCTCGAGGAAAGCGACACCGTAATCCGTCGGAACCATGCCGCTGCGTGTCCTGTCGAACAGCGAAACACCGGCCTCCCGTTCCAGTTGCTGAATCTGCAGGGTGAGCGCCGGCCCGGTCAGACCCAAAGTTTCGGCGGCAAGGTTGATCTTCCCAAGCCGGCAAATGGCTTCAACGGTGCGAAGTTGGCGTAGGGTCACATTGCGCATAAAAAGTTAGAGTAAGTAAATCTAACTTCCAAAGTCAATCGAATAAATTTTACAAACTCTGCTTTTGCGCCATCCTTCCCCGGACATTGTGTGGGAGGAGACATCATGTCAGGCGCAACTCTCGAGGCTTATCTTGCCTCATACGCGGCCAATGGCGACAAAATCGCACGGGAAGTGGCCGCGGTGATCCAAAGGCTGTCAACAGCCGCCCTCGACGTCCGCAAGCTCGTCAACCAGGGAGCGCTCGACACCGCGTTCAATGGGACCCGTGGAGGCAGCAATTCCGACGGCGACCTGCAGAAGGACCTGGACGTTCTGTGTGACGGCCTCTTCCTATCATGCCTGCAGGGCGCACCGGTCGCGTACTATGCCTCGGAAGAACTGGAAAACCCTGTCCTGCTCGATCCGAATGCGCGCCTTGCAGTTGCCGTCGATCCGCTCGACGGCTCGTCGAACATCGACACGAACATTTCCATCGGCACGATCTTCTCGGTGCTGCCCGCCGTCAAGGGACCGGGCTCGGACCCCACACAGTCCTTTCTGCAACCCGGAAGTCGACAGCTGGCGGCCGGCTTCTTCCTCTATGGGCCGCAAACTGCGCTCGTACTGTCGCTCGGCAAAGGCACGGAGATTTTCATTTTCTCAAGTCGGCTCGGATGCTTCGTACAGAGCTCCAAGTCGATCAACATCGCGGAGCGTACCAGCGAATTCGCCATCAACATGTCGAACTATCGACACTGGGAAGAAGCGATCCGGCTCTATGTCGATGATTGCCTGGCAGGCTCGGAGGGACCGCGCGAGCGGGACTTCAACATGCGATGGATCGCCTCGCTGGTTGCCGATACTTACCGGATCCTGGTTCGCGGCGGAATTTTCCTGTACCCGGCCGACAGCCGGAAAGGCTACGGTCAGGGCCGGCTGCGGCTGGTCTACGAGGCCAACCCTATCGCCTTCATCATAGAGAACGCCGGTGGCGCAGCGACAACTTCCGTCACGCGCATTCTCGATCTCGTTCCGGAAAAACTGCACCAGCGCGTGCCGCTGACATTCGGTTCACGTCGCGAGGTGGCGCGCGTCGCCCGCTACCACGTCGACCCGAACATGATCGGCGAACGCGCACCGCTCTTCGGCAAGCGCGGTCTGTTTCGGGCCTGAGGAGACCAGCATGTCTGCCAAATACCCAATCATATCGATCACCGGCTCGTCCGGCGCCGGCACAACGACCGTGAAGGACACGTTCGAGAAGATCTTCAAGCGCGAGAACATTTCGGCATCCTTCATCGAGGGCGATGCCTTCCACCGCTTCGACCGGGAAACCATGCGCCGCAAGATAGCCGAGGAGAAGGCCAGAGGCGTCGATTTCACCCATTTCTCCGCCGAGGCGAACGAACTGGAAGTCCTCGAAAGCGTCTTTGCCGAATATGGCAGGCGCGGCGTCGGACGTACCCGTCACTATGTGCATGACGAGGCAGAGGCCGCGAAATACGGCGCGGAACCGGGCACGTTTACGGATTGGGAGGAATTTAGCGGCAGCGATCTGCTGTTTTACGAAGGCTTGCATGGCTGCGCCGTCACCGACACGGTCAATCTCGCGCAGCATTGCGATCTGAAGATCGGCGTCGTGCCGGTCATCAACCTCGAATGGATTCAGAAAATCCATCGTGACAAGGCGACGCGCGGCTACTCCACCGAGGCCGTGACAGACACCATCCTGCGGCGCATGCCGGATTATGTGCACTACATCTGTCCGCAGTTTTCCCTGACGGACATAAATTTCCAGCGCGTGCCGATCGTCGACACGTCCAATCCCTTCATTGCCCGCTGGATACCGACGCACGCCGAATCCATCCTGGTCATCCGCTTTGCCAAACCGCAAAGCATCGATTTTCCCTACCTGTTGTCGATGCTGCACAACAGCTTCATGTCGCGCGCCAATTCCATCGTGGTGCCGGGCGACAAGCTCGATCTCGCCATGCAGCTGATTTTCACGCCGCTCATCCACAAACTGCTCGAGCGCAAACACCGCATGTCGTGAGGAGGAAACCATGAATGTTTCGCAGAGGATCGAAACCCATGCAGCAGCATCGGAACGCAACATGGCCGATGCCATCCGATTTCTCGCCATGGATGCCGTGCAGAAGGCCAATTCCGGCCACCCTGGCATGCCGATGGGCATGGCCGACACGGTGACCGTCCTCTTCAACCGCTTCATCAAGATTGATCCCTCCCTGCCCGATTGGCCGGATCGCGATCGTTTCGTGCTTTCGGCTGGCCATGGTTCGATGCTGCTCTATGCAATCCATCACCTGATTGGCTTTGCCGACATGCCGATGGCCGAGCTCTCAGCGTTTCGCCAACTCGGCTCGAAAACTGCCGGCCATCCCGAATACGGCCATGCCCTTGGTATCGAGACCACGACCGGCCCACTCGGCCAGGGCATTGCCACGGCCGTCGGCATGGCGATTGCCGAACAGATGATGGCCGCCCGCTTTGGCAGATCGCTCTGCAACCACTTCACCTATGTGGTGGCCGGAGACGGTTGCCTGCAGGAAGGCATCAGCCACGAGGCGATCGACCTTGCCGGACATCTGAAGCTGCGCAAACTGGTCGTGCTGTGGGACGACAACCGGATATCGATCGATGGATCGACCGAACTCTCCACCTCGATGAATCAGCTTGCACGTTTCCGCGCAGCCGGCTGGGATGCGCAACGCGTCGACGGCCATGATCCGGAAGCCGTGGCAAAGGCGATCGAACGGGCGCGCCGGAGCCCCAAGCCAGCGCTGATTGCCTGCCGTACTCGGATCGGCAAGGGGGCGGCCAGCATGGAGGGCTCGCACAAGACTCATGGGGCGGCGCTCGGCGACAAAGAAATCGCCGCGACACGCGAAAAGCTGGCTTGGCCCCATCCGGCCTTCTTCGTGCCGCCCGAGACCAAGTCCGCCTGGGAGAGAGTGGCGCTACGAGGCCGGATGGCCCGCGAGGCTTGGGAAATCCGGCTCGACGCTTCGCGCTCAAAAAAGCGCTACGAACAGCTTGTCGGTCGGCAGCTGGGTGACGACGTCTCCCCTCTACTGGCAAAATTCCGAGCCGAGCATCGCAAGAAAGCCTCCAGGGTCGCAACGCGGCAGGCCTCGCAGATGGCGCTTGAGGCCATCAATGGAGCGACGGATTTGACGGTTGGCGGCTCTGCCGATCTGACCGGCTCGAACCTGACGATGACGTCACAGACCCAGGCCATTGGGCCAGGCAAATCCAAAGGCCGCTACCTGCATTACGGCATCCGTGAGCATGGCATGGCGGCCGCCATGAACGGCATCGCCCTGCATGGCGGCTTCATTCCCTATGGCGGCACCTTCCTGGTGTTTTCCGACTATGCTCGCGGCGCGATGCGTCTCTCGGCACTGATGGGCCTGCCTGTCATCTATGTGCTGACTCATGATTCCATCGGGCTGGGCGAGGACGGACCGACCCACCAACCGGTCGAGCATCTGGCCATGCTGCGCGCCACCCCCAACCTCAATGTATTTCGGCCCGCCGATATCATCGAGACCGCAGAATGCTGGGAAATCGCGCTTCGTGAGAAAAACAGGCCGAGCGTCCTTGCCCTTTCGCGGCAGGCTTTGCCAATGCTGCGCCAGACGGAGGGGGACGAGAATTTGTCAGCGCTTGGCGCCTACGTCCTGAAGGAAGCGCGCGGGCCTCGCGACATTACGCTTCTCGCCACCGGATCCGAGGTCGAGATCGCCGTTGCCGCAGCGGACCGCTTGAACACCGAGGAGGGCGTTGGAGCAGCGGTGGTCTCCATGCCTTGCTGGGAGAAATTCGAGGTTCAGGATGCATCGTATCAGAGGCATGTCCTCGGAAATGCCCCCCGCATTGCGGTCGAGGCGGCCGGCCGTCTCGGCTGGGATCGCTGGATGGGGCCAGACGGTGCCTTCGTCGGCATGCTCGGCTTCGGTGCCTCGGCGCCAGCCGGGGACCTCTACCGCCATTTCGGTATCACCGCCGACCATATCGTCGCCGAAGCCTTGAAACTGATCCGCCGGGAATCCCAGATGCCGCTCATGAGCACCCGGACAGGGTCGCAGGCGGGCAAAGACACCATCCGATCATCAAAGGAGGCTTGACCATGGCCCGTATCACGCTCCGCCAATTGCTCGATCATGCCGCCGAACGAACTTATGGTGTGCCGGCGTTCAACATCAACAACATGGAACAGGGGCTGGCAATCATGGAAGCGGCGCGCGCCTGCGACGCTCCTGTTATCCTGCAGGTCTCGCGCGGCGCCCGCTCCTATGCCAACGACATCATGCTCGCCAAGATGATGGAAGCGCTTGAAGAGATGTATCCTGACATCCCGCTCTGCATCCACCAGGATCATGGCAACAATGTCGCGACCTGCCTCACGGCGATTCAGCACGGCTTCACCTCGGTGATGATGGACGGCTCGCTGAGGGAGGATGCAAAGACCCCTGCCGATTACGCCTATAACGTCGCGATCACTGCGCAAGTCAGCCGCCTCGCCCATATGGTCGGCGCTTCCGTCGAGGGCGAACTCGGCTGCCTCGGCTCGCTCGAAACCGGCCATGGTGAAGCTGAGGACGGCCACGGCTTCGAAGGCGCGCTTGATCGTTCGCAGCTTCTGACGGACCCGGATGAAGCCGCCCGCTTCGTCGCCGAGACCGAGGTCGATGCGCTGGCTGTGGCGATCGGCACCTCGCACGGCGCCTACAAGTTCACCCGCAAGCCAACCGGCGAAGTGCTCGCCATGGATGTGATCGAGAGGATTCATAAGCGGCTGCCAGACACCCATATCGTCATGCACGGCTCCTCTTCGGTGCCGCAGGAGTGGCAGGATGTTTTCAACGCCCATGGCGGCGAAATGCGCGAGACGTACGGCGTGCCGGTCGAGGAGATAGTGCGGGGGATCCGCTTCGGCGTGCGCAAGGTCAATATCGACACAGATCTGCGCCTGGCGGCAGCCGCTGCGTTTCGCCGCGTGGCCAACACCTACCGCGCCGAATTCGATCCACGCAAGTTCCTGAAACCGGCCATGGACGCCATGTCGACCGTCTGCAAGGCCCGTTTTGAGGCCTTCGGGACCGCCGGCAACGCATCCCGCATTAAGGTCGCACCAATGTCGGAGATGGCCCGGCGCTACGCGAGCGGCTCCCTGAAACCCCAGACGGCGCAGTCGCGGGCCGCCTGACCACATCCATCGAGAGAAAGGGACTGTGTCATGAACGCCGATGCAAAGACAGAGATCAAGGGCAAGGAACGCTACAAGGCCGGCGTGCTCAAATACGCGCAGATGGGATACTGGAACGGAGACTACGAGCCGAAGGACACCGACCTGATCGCCCTCTTCCGGATTACGCCGCAAGAGGGGGTCGACCCGATCGAGGCGGCCGCCGCCGTTGCCGGCGAAAGCTCGACAGCCACCTGGACGGTCGTCTGGACCGATCGCCTGACGGCCTGCGAACAATACCGCGCCAAGGCCTATCGGGTCGATCCGGTACCCGGAACGCCTGGGCAGTATTTCTGCTATGTCGCCTACGACCTCATCCTGTTCGAGGAGGGATCGATCGCCAATCTGACGGCATCGATCATCGGCAACGTTTTCTCGTTCAAGCCGCTGAAGGCGGCAAGGCTCGAGGACATGCGCCTTCCCGTCGCCTATGTGAAGACCTTCAAGGGGCCGCCGACCGGTATCGTCGTCGAGCGCGAACGGCTCGACAAGTTCGGCAAGCCGCTGCTTGGCGCCACCACCAAGCCAAAGCTCGGACTTTCGGGCAAGAACTATGGTCGGGTCGTCTACGAGGGCCTGAAGGGCGGTCTCGACTTCATGAAGGACGACGAGAACATCAACTCGCAGCCCTTCATGCATTGGCGAGACCGCTACCTTTACTGCATGGAGGCTGTCAACCACGCCTCCGCCGTCACCGGCGAGGTCAAGGGGCACTACCTCAACATCACCGCCGGCACGATGGAGGAGATGTACCGCCGCGCCGAATTCGCCAAGGAACTCGGCTCGGTCATCGTCATGGTGGATCTCATCATCGGATGGACGGCAATCCAGTCGATCTCGGAATGGTGCCGGCAGAACGACATGATCCTGCACATGCACCGAGCCGGTCACGGCACCTACACGCGGCAGAAGAACCACGGCATCTCCTTCCGCGTCATCGCCAAATGGCTTCGGCTCGCCGGCGTTGACCATCTGCATGCGGGCACTGCCGTTGGCAAGCTCGAGGGCGACCCGATGACCGTGCAGGGTTACTATAATGTCTGCCGCGAAACGAAGAACGAAGTCGACCTAGAGCGTGGAATCTTCTTCGAGCAGGACTGGGCGGACCTCAAGAAGGTCATGCCAGTTGCATCAGGCGGCATCCATGCCGGCCAGATGCACCAGTTGCTCGATCTTTTCGGCGACGACGTCGTGCTGCAGTTCGGGGGCGGCACGATCGGTCATCCCATGGGCATCCAGGCAGGTGCCACTGCCAATCGGGTCGCGCTGGAAGCCATGGTGCTCGCCCGCAACGAGGGCCGCGACATTGCCCGTGAAGGCCCAGAAATCCTGCGCGCGGCGGCCAAGTGGTGCAAGCCGTTGGAAGCGGCCCTCGATACCTGGGGCAATATCAGCTTCAACTATACCCCGACGGACTCTTCGGATTTCGTGCCGAGCGTAAGCGTCGCTTGACGGGCATAAACAGAAGGAGAGACGACATGCGTATCACCCAAGGATGCTTCTCGTTCCTGCCGGACCTGTCGGATGAGCAGATAACAGCACAGGTGGAATATTGCCTCAGCAAGCAATGGGCGATCGGCGTTGAGCATACCGACGACCCGCATCCCCGCAACACCTACTGGGAAATGTGGGGCAATCCGATGTTCGACCTCAAGGACGCCAAGGGCGTCATGATGGAGTTGGAGGATTGCCGCAAGGCCCATCCGCAGGACTACATCCGCCTCAACGCCTTTGACTCCAGCCGTGGCTTCGAGACCGTGATGATGTCCTTCATCGTCAACCGACCCGACAACGAACCGAAGCTGCGGATGACCCGAACGGAAAGCCGCGGTCGCAGCCAGCACTATGCCTGGGAAACGCGACGATAGAGGAGCAGACAGATGGCCATGCCGGAAGCTCCATCAGGCACCGAAAGCCTGCCGACGTCGGTCGATCTCGCTGAGGAATACAAAGCCTCCGGCGTCGCCGAAGTCCTCGACGAACTGGACCGGGAACTCGTCGGGCTGAAACCCGTGAAGCAGCGGATCCGCGAAACGGCAGCCCTTCTGCTCGTCGAGCGGGCCCGCCGTGCAATGGGCCTGACCCACGAGGCGCCGTCGCTGCACATGAGCTTCACGGGCAATCCGGGCACCGGCAAGACAACGGTCGCCTTACGCATGGCCAATCTGCTGCACAGGCTCGGGTATATCCGCAAGGGGCATCTCGTGTCGGTGACGCGCGACGATCTGGTCGGTCAGTATATCGGCCACACCGCGCCCAAAACCAAGGAGATCCTGAAGAAGGCAATGGGCGGCGTATTGTTCATCGACGAGGCCTACTATCTCTACCGTCCGGACAACGAGCGCGACTACGGCCAGGAAGCGATCGAGATCCTGCTACAGGTGATGGAGAACAACCGCGACGACCTGGTGGTAATTCTCGCCGGCTACGCCGATCGCATGGACCGATTTTTCGAGAGCAATCCGGGCTTCCGCTCGCGCATTGCCCACCATATTGATTTTCCCGACTACAACGACGGGGAGCTGCTCTCGATTGCCGAGGGCATGCTGCGCCGCCAGGGCTATCGCTTCGACACCAAGGCAGCTGCCATGATGGGCGACTACATCTCCCGTCGTCGGCGGCAGCCGCATTTCGCCAATGCGCGCTCGATCCGCAACGCGCTCGACCGGGCCCGGCTGCGGCAGGCCAACCGCTTGTTCGAGGAAAGCGCCAGACCGATCGATGCCGAACAGCTGTCAACCATCACGGCTCGCGACATTTCCGCGAGCCGCGTGTTCACCATGGTCGAGCCCAATCATCCGGAGATCACGTCATGAGCCAGAAGACGATCATCGCCCCCTCGGTCCTGTCGGCTGACTTCTCGCGGCTCGGCGAAGAGGTCGACGCCGTCTGCCAGGCGGGCGCCGATTGGATCCACCTTGATGTGATGGATGGCCATTTCGTGCCCAACATCACCTTCGGGCCACCGATCATCAAAGCGATCCGGAATCGAACAGACAAGGTGTTCGACTGTCATTTGATGATCGAACCGGCCGAGCGATTTCTCGGGGCCTTCGCCGTTGTCGGCTGCAACATCATCACCGTGCATGCCGAAGCGACCACCCACCTTGACCGGTCGTTGCAGGCGATCCGCGACCTCGGCTGCAAGGCCGGCGTGTCGCTCAATCCCTCGACGCCGGAAGCCGCCATCGAATATGTGCTGGACCGACTCGACCTGATCCTGCTGATGTCGGTCAATCCCGGCTTCGGCGGCCAGGACTTCATCCCGTCGGTCATCGAGAAGGTGGCCAGGGTCCGGGCGATGATCGGCGCGAGGCCGATCCTGATCGAAATCGACGGCGGGGTGACACCCGAGACCGCACCGCTCGTCGCCCGAGCCGGCGCCGACGTGCTCGTTGCCGGCTCGGCTGTCTTCAGGGGTGGCACGGAGGCTTATGCCGGCAATATAGGCGCGCTACGCACTGCCGCCGATGACACGAGGCTGGCTGCACTTAAAAAGGCAAGGTGACGACGACATGGCAGCGATCCCACCCCTTTGCGATTTCGGCTGGAAGGCCGTCGATGCCCGCCTGCCGAATACCGACGGCCGTGCCTGTTCGATTCTGGACTTTTCCGGGCCTAATGGGCTGGTCGTTGTCTTCATCTGCAATCACTGCCCGTATGTGAAAGCGGTCATCGCCCGCATCGTCCGGGACGCGATTGAGCTGGAGGATTACGGCATCGGCTTCGTGGCGATCAGCGCCAATGATGCCGAGGCCTATCCGCAGGATTCGTTCGACAACATGAAGCGCTTCGCATCGCAGAACATGCTGCCCTTTCCCTATCTCTACGACGAGGACCAATCTGTCGCCAAAGCCTACGGCGCGGTCTGCACGCCCGACTTTTACGGATTCAACAAGGATATGGAACTTCAGTATCGCGGTCGACTGGATGCCTCGCGCAAGGAAACCGGACCTGCCGACCTCAGGCGTGACCTTTATGAGGCCATGGTTCTGGTTTCGCGCACCGGGAGAGGCCCGGCGCAACAGCAGCCCTCGATCGGCTGCGCCATCAAATGGAAAATGTCAGTCTGAAGGATGGAAGCATCCTATTGGCTCAGCCGGGCCGATTTCTTCATCGGACGGCTTGGCTGTAGGCGATGGCATTTGGTCTCTTTCAGAAAACGCCTCAGGCCCCGCCCGTTTTGAGGCCTGCTGAAAGGAGGCCACGGGCGGGGTCCGAGGGAGGAGGCGGAGCGCCATGGCAGGCGCAACATGTCAGGCCGGCAGGGCGCCGGACTGTTTGGCGACATGCGTCGCGATTGCATCCATGAGGGCGGGAGACAGTGCGTCGTAGGGCTGCAGACCGAGCTCCGTCAGGCGTGCACGTATTTCCGGCATCCTGTCGGGGTTGACCCCGCTTTCGATTACGGAAGAAACGAAGGCCGCGAACTCCGGCGGCGACCAGCCCGTCTGGTCACTGAGTTCGGTGTGAACGAAATCGAGGCCATAGAAGGGATGCTTGGTGTTCTCGATCCGGCCGTACATGTGGGTGCCGCAATCTTTGCAGGCGTAACGCTGGATCGTCGCGCTTGGATCGACGATCTCAAGTTTCTCTGAGCCTGATGTGACCTTCACCTTATCGCGGCTTACAACGGCGATCTGCGAAAAGATCGCGCCCTCCGGCTTCCAGCATTTGGTGCAGCCGCAGGCATGGTTGTGCGCCGTCTGCGCGCCGATTTCAACTGTCACCGGATCGGTGGCGCATTTGCATTCCAGCCTGCCACCCTGAAAGTCCGGACTGGCCGGCGGAAAACCGTTGTCAATGGATGGATGTAGCTTGATCATTTGTTCCTCCTCTCTCTCTTGAACGTCTTTGCGTCTGCCGTGAGAAAGCAGGATCAAGGCAAATGCCGTCGGCAGCAATATAGCGGAAAGTGTCGGTTTTCGGCGTCGAACGGCTGCGCCCCGCGCCCAGCTCAGCCCTTCGAGCGGAGCATGGCGCGGGCTGGATCATATCCCCAGAGGGCGGCCAGCATGAACAGGACGAAGCAGATGCTGACCCAGGCGAGCGCCATGAGATTAAGCTCGCCATAAAGCGCAAAGCGTATCAGTTCGACCGCATAGGTGAAGGGGTTCAAGGCACAGATGTCGCGCAGCAGCGGCGAGCTTTCCGCCATTTTCCATAACGGATACAGCGCCGAGGATAGGAAGAACATTGGAAAGATCACGAAGTTCATTACGCCAGCGAAATTCTCCAGCTGTCGAACCGTCGAGGAAACCAGGAGCCCGAGGGCACCGAGCATCAATCCGCTGGCCAGCAATGCCGGTAGCACCGCGATATAGCCGACGGGTGGCACCGTGATGCCTGCGAGCGCCGCAATTGCCAGGAACACGGCCACTTGCAGGATTGATACGATCACGCCGGCCAGCAGCTTTGAAAGCAGCAACCACCAGCGCGGCAGGGGCGAGGTCAGCAAAAGCCGCATCGACCCCATTTCCTGGTCATAGACCAGTGACAACGACGACTGCATGCCGTTGAACAATTGGATCATGCCGCAAAGCCCCGGAAGGATATAGACTTCATAGGTGATATAGGTCTGGTAGGGCGGGATGATCGACACGCCGAGCGCTGCGCGGAAGCCGGCGGCAAAGACGATAAGCCAGACAAGAGGGCGAACGAGGGCCGCCAGGAAGCGGCCCCGCTGGCGAACGAAGCGCAGGTTTTCGCGGGTGATGATAGCGAAAAGCGCAATCAGCCATGCCTTCATGCCGGCACCTCCCGGCCCTCGGCCGTCATCGACAGGAATGCCTTGGCAAGCCCCTGTGCGCCAGCGAGGTGTTCGGCACTGCCATCGCTGAGGACCTTTCCACGATGCAGCACGACGACCTGGTCGGCCGGCCTAATCTCGTCGACCAGATGGGTTGCCCAGAGCACGGCAAGCCCACGCTCTGCCAGCAGATGCACATGATCGGTGATCGCCTGGCGGGAGGCAGCGTCCAGTCCGACCGTCGGTTCGTCGAGCAGCAGGATCTCAGGGTCGTGCATCAGCGCCCGTGCGATCTCCATGCGGCGCCGATGTCCACCATTTAGGGCGCGCACCTGCTCATCAGCCCGATCAGCCATGCCGAGTTGCTCCAGCGCCGCTTCGATCGCCAAGGCGGCCGAGCGTCCCGACAGTCCATGCAGTCCGGCGAAATAACGCAAATTGCGGCGCACTGTCATGTCCAGGTCGAGGGTCGGCTGCTGGAACACAACGCCGATGCGGGCGAGAGCCGCACGCGGGTCGCGAGCAATATCGAAGCCGGCCACGCGGATGTGGCCCTCCCCCGTCACGAGCAACCGGGTGAGGAGGGCGAACAATGTCGATTTACCGGCACCGTTCGGACCAAACAGCGCACAGAACCGGCCGCCCACCACGGAGAAAGTGACATCGTCGAGCGCCTTGCGCGATCCGTAGCTGTAGCTGACATGGTTGATCTTAAGCCCGGTCATAACGCGCCCTCCGAGGTGACCAATGCCGATCGTGGCGCAAAGTCGCCGGTAATTGTCGCCGGTTTTCCCTCAAGGCGCAGGCAGCGCCGGGCCAGCCGATGTGCCTCGACGTCTGAATGGGTCACGAGAATAACGGCAGGGCCGGTTTCCGCTATCAGCGCCTCGGTCAGCGCCACCATTTCCTCTGCGGTCGTCGGATCGAGCGACACATAGGGCTCGTCCATCACGAGAAGTTCGGGCCGTCCGGCAAAAGCGCGCGCCAGCGCCAGCCGTCGCTGCTGACCGAGTGACAGCTGGCCGGGAAAGTGATGGGCCTTGTCGACGATGCCGACCCGCTCCAGCGCGGAAAGCGCCGCTCCCGTCCCGAGTTCCGGGTGCACCAACGTCAGGTTCTGCAGTACGCTCCGCCACGGCAGCAGAACAGGCTCTTGAAACACCATGGCAATCTTTTCCGGGCGGGTGATCTCGCCTCTGAAGACCGGGTCGATGCCGGCGATCAGCCGAAGCAGAGTGGATTTGCCGATGCCTGATGTGCCAAGGATGGCGATGGTCTCGCCGATCTCCATCTCAAACCGGACATCGCGCAGGATCTCCTCCTTGCCGTATGTCTTTCGTCTGACATCGACCTTGATCATGCCGTCCTCCAGCGCCGCACCCGACGTTCGGCCGGCTGCAGGATCAGCGCCTCGACTACCAGCATCACGCCGATGAAAGAAAGTGCGTAGACGAGCACCATGGCAACATCGAAAAGCTGAAAATAGAAATGAATCTGGAAGCCGACGCCGCTGGAGCGGCCGAGAAACTCGACCACCAGGACGATCTTCCATATCACCGCAATACCGGAGCGGGCAGCACCGGCAACGAAGGGTGCAAGCTGCGGCATGATCACGTGACGCAGCCGCGCCAGGGGCGCCATGCGATAGACCTGTGCCATGGCGCCGAGGTTCGGATCGAGTGCCCGCGCGCCCTCGCGCAGGATCGAAGCTACATTCGGAATCTTGTTGAGAACCACCGCGGTGATCGCCGCCGTCTCGTTGAGGCCGATCCAGAGATAGCACAGCACGATGAGCACGAGGGCCGGCAGGTTGAGAAACACGACGAGCCACGGATCGAGCCATTGATCGACGACGGGAACGCGCCCCATCACGAAGCCGAGCGCCACGCCGATGGCCATCGCCGGCACGAAGGCGCAAACCACACGCGACAATGTCATGCCGAGGTGATAAGGCAAAGCGCCGGAAGCCGCGGCCTTCTCAAAGGGTACCCACAGCGCCCAGGGCTGAGGCAGGACGGACGCGTCCGCCGTCAGTTCGGCCGCTGCTATCCATAACAGCAGCAGAAGCCCGAGCGACATTGCCCGCACCAGCGCACGATGTTGCATCGTCTTATTCAAGGTGCAGGAACAATCCATCGGGCAGGCTTGTTGCCTTGCCAACGAGCTCCGCTCCGCCAAGTTCCGCCATCAGCCGCAGAAACCGGTCAGCAGCCGCCTCGTCGATCGGTTTGCCGCTCGGAATTCCGGCGCGATAGCCGTCGCGCAGCGCGAAGAATTCAGCGTCGTCTCCGGCATTCATCTTGTCTCGTAGTCCTTCCCACACCTCGTCATCGTTGCGCAGCAGATCCTTGGCCGCACGTGAGGCCTTATAGAGACCCTTCACGATATCTGGATGGGCCGCGGCATACTCGCCCTTCAACACATAGCCGAGCAGCGGCGTGTCGGGATCAAGCTTGAGCGCCGCCGCGGCATCCGAGACAGAGATCAGCTCATGCATGCCCTTGGCCTTCATCTTCGCCAGGAAGTGCCAGAAATTGATCGCGCCCACCGTCTCGCCGGATAGAGCCGACTTGAAGATCAGCGGCGGCGCACCGAACACCTGCTCGGTTTCGGTGGCCAGATCCATGCCATAGTGCTGCTTGGCATAGGCGCGCAGGATCAGCCAGCTCTTGTCGAGCGGCCCGCCGGCAATGCCGATCTTCTTGCCGGCAAGGTCCGGCAGCGCCTTGATACCGCTGTCATCCTTGACCACCAGTCCCCCGACTGCCCGCGAATAGGGAATGAAAACGTAGTCCTTGCCAGCGGCACGCTGGTTGGCCACCCATATCCAGTCGGCCACCATCGTGTCAGCCTCACCGCCTTCGAAAGCGACGCGCGTTGCACCGTTGTCCGCATAGTCCTGGACAGCCAGCTCGAAGCCGTTCTTGCGGTCGAGCGTGTGGGCCTTGATGGTGGAAATCTCCCAATTGACGGTTCCCGACGCCAGCATCGCGGCGCGCAATTGCGGCAGATCCTCGGCCATGGCAGCCGCCGGTCCGAAAGCGAGGAGGCACAGGGCCAGAAATCGGTACAAAACATCCAATGCTTTTTCCTCCGCCAAATCTGTCGCTTTCGCCTTTTGGGCGCGCTATCGCACCGCCTTACTGAATAGAAATCGCAACCTTCTGGCTGTCGCTTGTGGTGTTCGGAATCCTCACCTCGTAGCTGCCCGGCTTTATGGCGATGAACGATAGGGTCGCCGTGCCCGCCTCGTCGAATTCAAGGCTGTCGATTGCCATGGGCCGCACTTCGATGCCGTTGATGACGATCTCGTTCATCCAGATCGCACGAAAGAACGGCTCGCCGGTAATTGCCAGCTCCGCCGAACCGTCCGCGGTGATGCGCATTTCGTAATAGACGCCGGACTGTAGTGCAACGGCACCCTTGCCAAGCGGTTTGCCAGAGCCGAGCGTGATCTCGATCGGCTCGCCCCGATTGCATTTGGCAAGCAGCCCGGCAAAGCCGAGTTCGGTGCAGAGCGGCGCCGCAACGGCCGGGCCTGCCAGAGAGAGCGCGGCCAATGCCGCGACAAACGATCTAAGCATGTAGACAGCCTCCCAATATGGTCTAGTTGCACCGGTCCGTCTCAATGCGGTGTGACCACAACGCCCCAGGGCTGCTCACCGACCTGGACCGAGCGGATCACCTTTTGTGACTTGACGTCGATGATGCTGACATCGTTGGAATTGCCATTCGTGGTGATCAGGAACTCCTCGCCTGGGGTGAATGCCATCTGCCAGACGCGCTGCCCGACAAGCAGGTAATCGAGAACCTCATCGGTTGCGCCGTCGATGACCGCGACGCGGTTGGCCGGGCCGAGCGCCACGAAAATGCGCGAGCCGTCCTTGGTCGCCTTGATACCAACCGGCTGCAACCATTCCGGTAGGACGCCCGGTACGGCAAAGCTGATTTTCTTTTCGATGGTCGGCTCAGCCTTCGACACATCGATCACCGAAACGGTGCCGCCGATCTCTGCGCTGACGTAAAGCTTCTTGCCGTCAGCCGTGAATTCGGCATAGCGAGGCCGCTGGTCTACCAGCACGTTGTGCACGATCTTGTAGGTCGAGGTATCGATGAAATGCGCCATGTTGGTGGTTTCGGACGTATTTATCAAGGTCTTGGCATCCGGACTGACCGCAACGCCTTCCGGTTCGACCCCTACGGGCACCTCGGCCAATACCTGGCGCGTCTTGACGTCGACGACGGTCACCAGATTATCGTCCTCGTTGGCGATATAGAGCGGGTTGCCTGCGGGATTGAGGGCGAAAAGTTCCGGATCCGGGCCTGACGGCAGCGTATGCAGTTCCTTGTAGGTCTCGGGATCGAAGACCCGGACGGTGTCGTCATCCGAAGCGCACACATAGAGTTCCGTGCCATCCGGACTGATAGTGATGCCGCGCGGCCTGTTGCCTGCCGGAAATGTGGCGATGACCTCCCAACTTTGGCTATCAAGCACGGTCACGCTGTTACCGCGTTCGTTGCTCACGAAGACCTTGTTGGCCTCAGCAGAACCGGCAAACAACAGAACGGCTTGCAGAAGCACCAGTGTGGACCTTGGCATTCTATCCTCCAAAGGCGTGGCAGGCTGTTTCGGGCGCATCGATGCCCAGCGTGTCGAGCGGCGAGTGCTGGTGCAGGTAGCCATCTTGCGGCGACACGGAAACCGTCACCCGGCCATCGGTCAAAAGGATCGGCTGGCGCAGTTGCCCATTCCAGGGGCGGAAGGTCAGCTTCTGACCCTTGAACGCAGCAAGTTCGAAGTCCGCCGAAAGGGCATAAGCCCGTACGGTCGCCGGATCAGCCTTGCCGGAGCGTGTCACTGCCTCGCCAATCACGCGCATGGCAAGCCAGGCCTGGTAATCCTCCTCGCGCATGTTGCGGCCGGTCAATTTCTCGAAGCGGCCTTGGAACTGGGTCGCGCCCCAGGATTCATGAGCGGCATGCCAGGACACCGGGCGAAGGCCCGCAGATCCTGCAACAGGCCTCGGATTCCAAGTATGATAAGGCAGGTAGGGTGCGAAGACGCCGGCCTCATCGGCCGCGATGATCACGTCATAATCCTCGGCAGCCTGGGTAAAAACGGGGATCTGTTTTTGCACCATGACATGGCCGGTATCTGCGCGGCGGGCCCCGCCGGTGTCGACGAACTCGCGTTCCTCGACGATCTTCGCGCCGAATTTGGCGGCTGATCTGCGATAGCTGTCGGCCAGCAGCCTGTCTTCGGGATGCGAGCCGTGGATCAGCAGGATACGCGACCATTTCTTCCACATGAGAAATTGGACGATGCTGTCGCTGAGCATGGAGCGGCTCGGCGAGACATGCAGCACATTAGCCCGGCAGTCGGCATCGCGCAGCGTCTCGTCGCGGGCGCCGGCGTTCAAAAGCAGCACCTCGGGCCCGGCCCTGTCAGACAGCGCTTTGAGGATCTCACCTTCGGCGATCACCGCGACGAGGCCGATGCCTTCGGCTTTCAGCGCATCGAGCGTCGCTGCTGCCTTGTCTGGTGCAACCGCCTGCGTTTTCAGCGTGTAGTCCATGCCCGTGAAGGCGCCGGTCGTCCGATTGTCTTCGTTCCCTAGCATGGCACCGGCAAAACCCAGATCGGCAGGCGGCGCATCAAGCCTCGAGATTGGCGGGCCGACCACTCGATCGATCCGCAGCACGGCCGTCTTCACCTCCGTCGCCCGCAAAGGGGACCCGACAAGCATCGCGACCCAAAAAACGGCAAGCGCAAGCGATAGGTTAGACATTGCCGGAGCGACCTCCCAATCTTCCTGGCACTCCTATGGGGATGAGATTAACAGCCCAATTTGTGCAGCAAAACCGAGACTTATGGAGCGTAGTCTCGCAAAATGCCTGTGCTAGGCTGAGCCTTATGCAACGCATCCTGATCGCGCTTGTGCTCGCCTTGTCGCCAACGCTTGCTCTGCCAGCGCTGGACAAGCCGCTGATGCGGGGCGCCGAGGTGGCGTTCCTTGGTATAACATTCATCGATATGTCGACGGAGGGCGCCTACAATGGTGTGCGCGCCGACGAAACAGCGCGGATTGAACTGCTGGAGGGCGCCACGCGCGACCGTTTCGTCGAGGAAGGTTTCGTCATCCTCTCGAATGATCCCGTGGCGACCGAGCTCGCCGCCACGGGCAACCCGGCCGACTGCTACGGCTGCGACGTGCGCATGGCCGACCGGCTCGGCGCCGACTATGTGCTGGTCGGCGAAGTGAAGAAGGTATCCAACCTCGTCCTGTCGATTAATCTCGTGCTGCGCGACGCACGCTCCGGCGAGACACTGCGCGGCCTTGCGGTCGACATCCGGTCGAATACTGACGACAGCTGGCTGCGCGGCATTCGTTACATCCTGAAAAACCACTTCTTCAAGTCGTGAGGCCTATCATGCGGTACTTCGGTCATCTCCTGCTGACATTCTTAATGTTGTTGCCAAACGCAGCCCTTGCCCATGGTCCGACGCGCCAGAAGCTGGTGCTCTCGGTCGATGTCGCAGCGGCACCGGATGCAGTCTGGGCTGTGATCGGCAATTTCCAGGACATGAGCTGGCACCCAACCGTGTTCTCGACCTCCGGCCAGGGTGGCAACGCACTTGACGCGACACGCGTGCTGACGCTCAAAGCGGCCGGCGGCCCGACAATTTCCGAGGTCCTTTACAAGTATGATGCGGCGAAAAAGTCCTATTCCTACAGGATCACCGAGGTCGACGTGTCCGTGCTGCCGGTCACCAATTATTCCGGACACCTGACGGTGACGCCGAAGGCCGATGGCGGCTCGCATATCGAATGGAAGGGCGCCTTCTACCGCGGCTATCCGAACAACGATCCCCCCGCCAATTTGAACGACGAGGCCGCCCTTGCCGCAGTTGGCGCAGTATACAAGGCCGGCCTCGATGCGCTTGCAAAGAAGTTTGGCAAATAGCCGCCTCCTCCTCGCCATGGCGCTCGTCGGCCTGACGACGCCAGGCAGCGCTTTCGCCGACTATGCCTATGTCACCAACCAGTCGTCGAGCGATCTCAGCGTGATCGACCTCGACCGGATGATCGAGGTCGGACGGATCTCGATGCCGGGCCAGCCGGCGGGCATCGCCGTCGCGCCTGAGTTTGGTGCCGTTTTCACCGTCAGTCCGGACAGCAAGATGCTGCGCCGCTACGGCATGCCCGCCGGCGCGCCGGAGGCCGAGCGGAGACTTGACGGCGGGCCGATTGGCGTTGCTGTCGATGAGCGGCGCGGCCGGGTCTTCGTGTCGGACTGGTACAATGCGCGGGTCTTTGTCATCGCCGCTGATAGCCTTGCCACTTTGAACGTGCTTTCGACGGGCAGCGCGCCAGCCGGCCTTGCACTTTCCCACGACGGAAAGTGGCTGGCGACTGCCGACCGGGACGCCAACCAGGTCTCGATTTTCGATGCTGAGACGCTGTCGCTTCGACATCGAGTGACCGTCGGATTGCGGCCATTCGGTGTGACATTTTCGCCGGACGGACGGCTGTTTTCCGCAGATGTCGGCAGCAATACGGCAACGGCTGTCGATCCCGTCAGCGGCCGGGTGCTCGGCCATGCCGCGACACGCGAACGGCCCTATGCGGTGGCCTTTGCCTCCGGAAGAGGTTTCGTCACCAACCAATATGACGACAGTGTCAGCGTCTTCGACGCGCAAAGCTTGGCCACGGTCGCAGTCATCGATACCGGCGAATATCCGGAGGGCATCGACACATCGGCGGATGGACGACAGATCGTTGTGGCGAACTGGTTTTCAAACAGCCTCACGGTGATTGACACCGAAAGCCTGGAGATTATTGGCGAAATCGCAACCGGCGACGGGCCGCGTGCTTTCGGGCGCTTTCTGGCGCCGGCGCCCGGTCAGGTCGGGGAGCCCGCCTCCCGGTAGTGATCGTTCTATCGCCCTCCGGGTTCCGGGTCGAGGCGCTCCGTGGGATAACCGGCAGCTGTCCAGCCATCGGTGCCCTGCGGATACCAGAAGACACGGGTATAGCCATATTCCACGGCGCGCTTGGCGGCATTCCAGGACATCCAGCAGCCGCTGAGGCAGAAGAACAGCACCGGCCGATCCTTGTCGCCGCCCGTCGCCTTTTTCAGCCCGGCACGAAAATAGCTCTGCATGACATCCGCAAGACGGCCATAGCCGACATTCGGCAGCCACAGGGCGGCAGGGACGGATAGCCGCCGCTTTTCGTTCCAGACCGTACCCGCGGGCAGGTTCTCCGGCTTCGGCGCTCGGGGTAGAACGTCAATGAAGGCGACCTGACCGGTCTTCCACAACGCATGAGCCGCTTCGGTCGATACCACGGTTGCACCGGACAGCGTTGCCGGCACGTCGGCGCGGTATTCGCTTTCGCGGTAGCCGGCTGGCTCCTCGGCGGCCTCGACCGGAAAGGCGATAAGAAGGAACAGGGAAACAAGTCGCAGACGGATCATTTTGGCTGCTCGAGCGGCCCCGTCCCCATATCATTCAGGAGCGGCACACCCGCCTCTGCGAGAATTGCGTTGATCTCGGACTGATTCCGGCGGATCAAGGAATTCAACTTGCGCTCCCAGACCTTCTCGCCCTGCCGCACGCCCATGGTGATGCGGTAGAAAAGCTTCGGCGTCGTCGGCTCCGACAAGAGCGGCGTCACCTTCAGGTCCGGATGGCTCGCCTTGACCAGTGGGGCGCCGATCGGCCCCCAGAGGATGGCTGCGTCGATGACACCGGATTTCAGGTCGGCCAGCATGTCATCGGCTGGATCCTCGTAGCGCCGATCGACCATCAGGTGGTACCCCTTCGCTTTTGGCATAAGTCCGCTTCTTGCCACATGCGTAGCCGGCGGGGTTCCCGCTATGACGCCGATCCGCTTGTCCTTGAGAAGAGGGTCGGCCAGCGTCGTGACGCCTGCCAGCGGACTGCTCGACGGGACGATCAGCACATAGGCCGAGGTGTAGTAGTGGTTGGTGTTCAATACCAGTTCGTCGCCCTGGGCATAGCCGATGACCACATCGCAGGCATTGGCCTGCAGGGTCTTGCGAATGAAGCCGGTCGCCATGGGAAACCAACTGTATTCCAAAGGCAGTCCGAGCCTGGACGCCATCAGCTCGGCGATCTTGTTCTCGAACCCCGCACCTGAGCGATCCGACATCGGCAGATTGGCCGGATCGGCACAGACCCGAAACGCCTGCTTCGACACCAGGTCCGACGTCTGAGCCGCCGCCGGCGCAGTGCCGGCAACCGCCAGCAGCAGTACGCCGGCCGCAGCACGGCTACTCGCGGCCGAGGCAATCGTTCTCAGCATCCCGGATCGCATCGGATTTCGGCTCCTTCTTGGCCGGGCGTCCCCGCGGCAGGGCATCGGCTCCGCGCGCCTTCAAATAGGTATAGATGTCATCGAGATAACACATCACGTTGACGTTCTCACCAAAGGCGGGCATCACCGATTTCTCGGAGGTGTTCACCTTCTTGCGTCCGTTCGTGACGACGTCGATGAAAGCGTAGTAGTCCATTGTTATCGCGGACTTCTTCAAGGCCGGCGCATAGCTCGAGCCCTCGCCTTCCGGACCATGACAGACATGGCATTCCGAATGATAGCGGCGAAAGCCCGAATAGGTCATCCAGTCGACCGTGCCATCCTTGGCAATATTGAAGGTCGGAACATCGTCGGCGGTATAGTAGCGCCCGTTTTCGCTGCGGACAGCGGTGATATTGTCCTTTGGCGCCGGGGCGTCCTCTGCGCCGGCGGCACCGGCCGTAAGCGTCAACAAGGCGAGGATCATCGGCAGGGCTGGTCTAGTTCTGGTCATCTTGCGTCCTTTTGGGCAGAGAAAGGATCGGCGCGGGCTTTCACCGACCCGCGCCGATTCCCTGGGCGAAGATTGCTTATTTCGGCAGCGAGAACACTGTGAGCGTGCCGCCGAGCGCAGTGTAGTTGCTGAGCGCCGAATAGCCGCCGACGGCTCCCAGACCGTCATTCGGGTTGGTCAGGCCAGCTGCCAGACCGATACCGGCCCAGCCGCCGACACCCGAGAGCACTGCCACGTACTGATTGCCGCCATGGGCATAGGTCATTACGTTGCCGATCACTCCGGAAGGCGTCTTGAAGCGATAGAGCTCCTTGCCTGTCGTGGCGTCGACCGCCTTCAGATAGCCCTCGAGCGTTCCGTAGAAGACCACATCACCGGCTGTTGCCAGAGCGCCCGACCAGACAGAGAACGGTTCGGGCAGGGACCACTTGATTTTGCCTTCCTTGTTGTCCCAAGCAATAAAGTTGCCCATGCCTCCGTGGCTATCCTTCGGCGGGTACATCGACAGGGTGGCCCCGACATAGGGCTGGCCGGCGGTGTAGCTTACCCGGAACGGTTCGTAGTCCATGCAGACGTGGTTGGTGGGCACGTAGAACAGCTCGGTCTTCGGCGAGTAGGCCGCGGGCTGCTGGTCTTTGGTGCCGAGCGCGGCCGGGCAGACGCCGGTCGTGTTGGTGTCCTCGCCATTCTGCTCGGTCGAATACTGCGCCACCACCTGCGGCCGGCCATACTGGTCGGACTTCGGATCCATGACCACTTCAGTCGCCCAGTTGACGGTGGGATCGTATTTCTCCGCCACCAGTAGTTCGCCGGTAACGCGGTCCAGCGTATAGCCAAAGCCATTGCGGTCGAAATGGGTCAGCAGCTTGCGATCCTTGTCGCCGATCTTCTGCTCGGTCAGGATCATCTCGTTGACGCCGTCATAGTCCCATTCGTCATGCGGCGTCATTTGATAGACCCATTTGGCCATGCCGGTATCGACATCGCGCGCCCAGATGGTCATCGACCAGCGGTTGTCGCCGGGCCGCTGGGTCGGGTTCCAGGTCGAAGGGTTACCCGATCCGTAATATACGAGGTTCTCTTCGGGGTCATAGGAATACCAGCCCCAGGTCGTGCCACCGCCGATCTTCCACTGATCGCCTTCCCAGGTGGTCAGGCCGGAGTCCTTACCGACCGGCTTGCCGAGATGAGTGGTTTTTTCAGGATCCATCAGCGTGTCGCTGTCCGGACCCATGGAGTAACCGCGCCACAGGAGCTTACCATCCGCCATCGAATAGGCAGTCACGGAACCGCGAACCCCGAACTCGCCGCCGGAGATGCCGACGATGACCTTGTCCTTCACCGGCAGAACGGTGGCGGTATTGGTCTCGCCCTTGGCCGGATCGCCGTTCTTGACGCTCCAGATCACCTTGCCAGTCTTGGCATCCAACGCGACCACGGTCGTATCGGCCTGATGCAGGAAGATCTTGTTATCCGCATAGGCCACGCCGCGATTGACGGTATCGCAGCACATCACGGGAATGACTTCCGAGTCCTGTTTCGGCTCATAGCGCCAAATGATCTGGCCCTCTTTGCTGAGATCCAGCGCATAGACCGTATTCGGGAACGGCGTATGGACATACATAATGTCGCCGACAACGAGCGGAGAGCCTTCATGACCGCGCAGAACACCGGTCGAGAAAGTCCACGCCACCTGTAGTTTGCCGACATTATCCTTGTTGATCTGGTCGAGCTTGGAGTAACGCAGGTTGGAATAGTCGCCGGTTTGGATGGCCCATTGATTGGGGTCATCGATTTGCTTTTGCAGTTCCGAGTTGGCGAGGGCGACTTGCGCGCCGCCTATCGACATCACGGCAAGCATTGAAAGAAGTCGTTTCATTTCATCCTCCTCTTGAGTGCTGCCGATCAGGGCCTTTCACCCCGCTCGCCCCGGGAAAACCTTGCGGTCTCCTCTTTCCCGGTATCGGCTTGCGACACTATTTCCGAAGATCCATTCTGCCGGGGCCGCCTTCCTCCTACTGGCGTTTCGGCTCCTCCTATTTGCGGTTAAGGAAACTTTGCCAAATATGCGATCAGATCGGCGCGCTCCTGATCCTTGCGCAATCCCGCAAAGGTCATCTTGGTGCCGGGCAGGAACGCTTTCGGGTTTGTCAAAAACTCGCCAATCTTGTCCGGTGTCCAGACCATGCCGGTCTCGGCAACCTTGCTCATCGCAGCGGAATAGGTGAAGCCTTCGGCTTTGCCGGCTGGCCGGCCGATTATGCCGGTCAGCGCGGGGCCGGTCTTCGACTTCGCATCCGGACCAATCGCGTGACAGGCCTGACACTTGCGAAAGACTTTCTCACCCGAAGCTGGATCGCCCGCTGCGGGATCCAGCGCAACTGCCGGTTCAACCGCGCCTGCAAACGCTCCACCGAATACGACTACAGCCGCCATTAGGGCACCAAGTCTTGAAGCCATGCGTTCCTCTCCCTTACGCGGCGTTCAGCCGCTCTGCATGCCAGCGCACGTGGTCCTCGCCAAAGCTCGCCACGAAGTAANTCTTGAACAACCCGACCCTGCCGGAAAAACACTGATGGCCCCCTAATCCTCAGGACCTACACCACCTGACGGGACACGATCCCCTTCGAACTCGAACATGATCGCCGGGCCATCGGCGAGGATCAATGCGTATCGGGCGGCATTGTGCATTGTCCAGATACTCATATTCGATGAATCGAGAGCATATCTGATGTTGACGGGATCATAGAGAAGGAGGGCTGAGCAATCATGTTCCGCCGTTTTCGTTCTCAAACGTTCGAGGCGATACCGCCTCACCGCATCCAGAACGTCCGAAGCTATCGGGCTCTTGAGCGGCCGATCCGCACCATCAGGATTCAGATAGGCACGTTTCCGTTCGTCTTTGAATACCGTAGTTCCATCGTCATTGGCCGGGCACCTTTCCGACTGCTGCATTTGATTGTCTCAATTGTTTTGAAGTGAAACGATAACTGACCAGAAGTCCTGAAAACGCTGCTTGCCAACGATCTTTAAGCAGGCTTTGTGAAGCGTGGAGTGATCAAGCAGGGTGAATCAGATCGGGATCGGTAAGATCCCTTGCGAGGCGATGGCCCGGCCTGGAGCCGGGCCAACAGGTCCTCACGCGGGCAGAACGCCGTTCTTCTTCGCGGTCCAGGTCGCGATGTAGTCCATGAGCGCCGGCGACAGGCAATCGTAGGGCTCGAGGCCGAGTTCCCTCAGACGAGACCGAACAGCGTCCATGTCGGATGGATTGAAGCCGCTCTCGATGATGGAGGAGACAAAGGCTGCGAAACCTGGCTCTGCCCAGCCGTCTTCTTCGAAACGCTCCGGATGGATGAACGAGAGACCCTTGAACGGATGGTCACGTTCGACGGGGCCGTACATGTGCACACCGCATTGCTTGCAAGCGTGACGCTGGATCAGCGCGGAGGAATCGACGACGGCGAGCTTGTCGCCGTTCTCGAGAACTTCGACGCTTTCGGTCGGCGCTACCGCGACGATAGAGAAGTTCGCGCCCGACGGCTTCCAGCACTTGGTGCAGCCGCAGGCGTGGTTATGCGCGATGTCGCTGCTGATCTTCACCTTGACCGGGTTGGTCACGCATTCGCAGATCAGCGTACCTCCCGCAAATGACGTTCCACCCCGCTTTCGACCACCGTCTAGCGACGGATAAATGGCGATGGCGCCCATGCTCTTTTCTCCTTCCCTTGAGTTGGGCCGGGGCTATGCGCCCGGCCGTGTTAATTCCCCCGCTTGCAAGCAACCTTCCGAACTACTTCAGCCGCTCTGCATGCCAGCGCACGTGGTCCTCGCCAAAGCTCGCCACGAAGTAGTAGCTATGATCGTATCCCGCCTGCATCCTGAGGACGCCCGCCTGCCGCCGCTCCGCCAGCAGCCGGGCCATCGCCTCGGGCTGTAACTGTCCGAGAAACTGGTCCGCCATGCCCTGATCGATCAGGATATCGCCCGTCCAGCCGAGTTCGCTTAAGAGCAGGCAGGCGTCGTATTTGCCCCAATGCGCCTCGTCGTCGCCGAGATAGGCCGAGAACTGCTTGCGGCCCCAATCAGAGCGGGTCGGATTGACGATCGGCGCAAAGGCCGAAACCGAACGGAACAAGCCGGGATTGCGCAAGGCGATCGTCAGCGCGCCATGGCCGCCCATCGAGTGCCCGGTAATGCCGTTGACGCCGTTGACCGGTAGCTGCTCCTGCAGCAAGGCGGGCAGTTCCGTGACGATGTAATCGTACATCCGATAGTGCCGTGCCCAGGGCTGCTGCAGCGCATTGACGTAGAACCCGGCGCCCTGACCGAGGTCATAGGCCTCGTCGTCAGCGACGCCTTCGCCGCGCGGCGAGGTGTCGGGGAATACCAGGGCCAGCCCCTGTTGCGCCGCATGCCGCTGCAGGCCCGCCTTGATCATGGCGTTCTCATGTGTGCAGGTCAGCCCCGACAGAAACCATAAGAGCGGGACCGGGCGCGTCCGCGCCTGCGGCGGCAGATAGAGGCCGAAGGTCATCTCGACGCCACAAGCCTCGGACGCGTGCCGATAGACCGATTGCGTGCCGCCGAAACATTGGTTTTGCGTTACAAGTTCCATCTTCGTGCTCAATAGACGACAACGCTGCGGATGCTCTCGCCCGAATGCATCAGCTCGAAGCCCTTGTTGATGTCGGCGAGCGGCATCGTGTGGGTGATCATCGGATCGATCTCGATCTTGCCTTCCATGTACCAGTCGACGATCTTCGGCACGTCGGTGCGGCCGCGGGCGCCGCCGAAGGCGGTGCCCATCCAGGTGCGGCCGGTGACCAGCTGGAACGGCCGCGTCGCAATCTCCTGGCCGGCGCCGGCCACGCCGATGATCACCGACTTGCCCCAGCCGCGATGCGAGGCTTCGAGCGCCTGGCGCATCACCTTCGTGTTGCCGGTGCAGTCGAAGGTGTAGTCGGCGCCGCCGATCTGGTCGGCGCCGCGCTTCGTCATGTTGACGAGA
>MBFK01000150.1 GCA_001704765.1 Sinorhizobium shofinae | reverse complement strand
AAACAGACATGCCGCATCCTCACCAAGAAAACCCCTTGAAGAGAATCATGATTTGCCATCAATTACAACTGTAGTATTAGGGCAAGTCGAGTTTACCCCTCACACTACGGCGCCGTGCGCTTATGAGACGCACAAAGGTCGCTGTAGCACTTTGAATTGCTGCATGTTTTTATCCTTAAATCGGCTCCGATTTAAGGATACATGCAGTAGCCCTGTCCCCGCCCATGGGGAGAAGGTAGCCCAGTCTGGATAAGGGGCACATTCACGCCGTTTCGATCGTTCTGTCTGTAGGCAGAGGAATCGAGAATATCGGCCAGCCGATCAATGCAGGCTGACAGTGCGAAGGTCGTCCTCGGCGGCCTTGAAGAAGGTGCTCGAGCGGTTGTCGGTCAATAGGATCGGCGTGCCGTCCGCCGCGAACAGGGCCCACAGATCGATTCCCGGTCCCATCTCGGGCGCTTCCGGAAAGCAGCGGGAGACCTCCTCCGATCGCATCTTGCGGATATAGCCGACTTCGCCCGCGCCGAGATGCGCGAGGTCGTTCTTCGACAGCGATGAGGTGATGGCTTTCAGTCCCATGGTGATGCTCCGTGGTCGCCGGCACGGGAGGAAAATCCCGCCGGTTATCCTATTCTGGGACCGAAATATTAATTTTCTTTACCATACGGACCGGCTCGGGGCGTACCAGATCGACCGAAAGTAGGCCGTTTCGAAGCTCGGCGCCGAGCACGTGCATGCCGTCGGCAAGCACAAAGGTCCGCTGGAATTGCCTGGCTGCGATGCCGCGGTGGAGATAATCCCGTTCGCCGGTGTCGACCTGACGGCCGCGAATGACGAGCTGGTTTTCTTCCGTCGTCACCTCCAGATCCTCTTCTGAAAATCCGGCGACGGCGAGCGTTATCCGCAACCGTTCCGGCGTGCCGGAGGCGCTATCGCCACGAATGCGCTCGATATTGTAGGGTGGGTATCCGTCGTTCGCCTTGGCGATCCGCTCGAGGGTCTTTTCCATGCTGTCGAAGCCCACCAGGAGCGGGCTCGTAAAAGGCGTAATCCTGCTCATTCCCAAGTCCTTGTGAGCTCAAGCGACCATCTTTTCGGACCTGCCAAGCAGCATCCCTGCGAAGCAATATGGTAGCTGTGCGCAACGAGTGCAAGCGGCTTGCCTCGGGCGCGCACGCAAATCATAGTCCGCTGCAAAGGCCCAAATCCCGGCGCGAGTGAAGGATGCTGCATGGTATTCTCCCTTCGCCGGCTCGTTGGACGCCACCAGGTCATGGCCTGGCGATCCGACACCATCCGGCTCGCAGGAGGAAGAAGTGACAAACGCGAGAAAGATCATCATAGACACGGATCCGGGGCAGGACGATGCAGCCGCGATCATGCTTGCCTTTGGCAGTCCGGAGGAGATCGATGTGCGCGGCATCACCGCCGTCGCCGGCAACGTGCCGCTGACGCTGACGACGCGCAACGCGCGGATCGTTTGCGAGCTCTGCAACAGAGCGGACGTCAAGGTCTTCGCCGGCGCCGAGCGGCCTGTCGCGCGCCCGCTGGTGACCGCCGAGCATGTGCACGGCAAAACCGGACTTGACGGTCCCGTGCTGAGCGAGCCGACGATGCCGCTTCAAGAGCAGCACGCCGTCGATTTCATCATCGAGACGCTGCTTGCTGAAGCGCCGGGCACGGTGACGCTCTGCACGCTCGGCCCCCTGACCAATATCGCCCTGGCGCTCACCAAGGCGCCGGAGATCGCGCCACGGGTGCGGGAACTGGTGATGATGGGCGGCGGGTTTTTCGAAGGTGGCAACATTACACCTGCGGCCGAATTCAACGTCTATGTCGATCCGGAAGCCGCCGAAATCGTCTTCCGCTCCGGCATCCCCATCGTGATGATGCCGCTCGATGTGACGCATCGCGTCCTCACCCACAAGGTCCGCGTCGAAAAGATACGCGCCATCGGCAGCCCGGCGGCGGTCGCACTCGCGGAAATGTTGGAGTTCTTCGAGCGCTTCGACATCGAGAAATACGGCACCGACGGCGGACCTCTGCACGATCCGACGGTGATCGCCTATCTGTTGCGACCGGAGCTGTTCACCGGCCGCGATTGCAATGTCGAGATCGAGACGGCCTCGGCGCTGACAACCGGCATGACAGTCGTCGACTGGTGGCAGGTCACCGGCCGTAAGCACAATGCCAAGGTCATGCGCCACATCGACGACGAGGGCTTCTTCGAGCTACTGACAGATCGCCTGGCGCGCCTCTGAAGATGGATGCGGCGCCCCTTCGGGCGCCGATCCGGCTTCGTTCTCGTTCGATCAGAACTCTTCCCAATTGCCCTGGGCGAGGGCGTTTGCGCCGGCCGTTTGGGCGAGAACGCGCTGCGTCGAGGTCGAATAGCCGGTGCGTTCTGCCGGCTTTGTCGGTTGGCTTTCCGCAGCGGCCGGGCGCGCCTCTGCCGTTCGCATCCTGGAGGCGGCGCCGCGCAGCATGTCGGAGGAGGACTGTACGGTCTCCCGCTGGGCCACGCGGAACCGCGAGACCAGCGCGCTCAGCGTGCGGGCTTCCTCGTTTAGTGTCATGCTGGCCGCCGTCGTCTCTTCGACCATCGCCGCGTTCTGCTGCGTCACCTGATCCATCTGGTTGACGGCCGAGTTGATCTCCTTGAGCCCGACGGCCTGCTCCGAGGCGGAGCTGGAGATCTGGCGGATGAGGCCGTTGATCTGCACCACCTGCTCGGCGATCTTCTGCAGCGCGCTGCCCGTCTTGCCAACGAGATCGACGCCCTCGCGCACCTGTCCTGCCGAGGTGTTGATCAAGGTCTTGATCTCCTTGGCGGCATTGGCCGAGCGTTGGGCAAGCTCGCGGACCTCCTGCGCGACGACCGCAAAACCCTTGCCGGCCTCGCCGGCACGTGCCGCCTCGACACCCGCATTGAGGGCGAGCAGATTGGTCTGGAAGGCGATCTCGTCGATGACGCCGATGATGCGGCTAACCTCGTGCGAGGACTGCTCGATGCCCTGCATCGCGGCGATCGCCTTCTGCACGACCGCGCCGGACTGCTCGGCATCGCTGCTCGCGAGCTCGACAGACTTTGCCGCGATCTTGGCGTTTTCGGCGCTGGCATCGACCTGCGACGTCAGCTGATCAAGGGCGGCGGCGGTTTCCTCGAGGCTTGCGGCCTGCTGTTCGGTCCGGTGCGAGAGGTCGTTGGCGGCGCTGGAGATCTCGCCGGTGCCGCTGCCGATGTTGACGACCGAGTGGTTGACGGTGCGGATCGTCTCTTCGAGGCTCTCCATCGTCGCATTGAAGTCGCGCTTCAACTGGGCGTATTCGCCCGGGAACTCGTCCGCGATCCGGTAGACGAGGTCGCCGGAAGCGAGATGCGAGAGGCCCTTGCCGAGGCGCGCGACGATGTCGCGCTGTAGCGCACCGGTTTCGGCACGCTCGTTTTCCGAACGGCCGCGCTCCAGTTCGGCCTGTTCGCGCTCGTGACGGGCTTCACCTTCGAGGCGCTTGGTGTCGGCGAGCTGATGACGGAAGCCCTCGAGCGCCTTGGCGACCGACCCGGTCTCGTCGGAGCGGTCCTGCCCGGAGATTGGCCTTGCATAGTCGCCGTTGCTGAGCGTTTCGACGTCGCGGACGAGCCCGGCAAGCGGCTTCTGGACAAAGCGACGGACGGCGAGATAGAGGCCGGCGAGCACGGCTGCGAGGACGACGACACCACCGATGATCATCATATAGGTCTGATCGTTGACCGGCGCATTGATGGCGGTGCGCGGCACGTCGACAAGGATGACCCAGCTCGCGTTCACATTGGGCAACTTGAAGGGATAGACGACGCGGTCGAAGGGCGCGTTTCCGTCATAGGTCAGGTTCTTGATCATGCCTGAAGCGTCGGACGACAGGGCGTTCTTGATGACGTCCGCACCCTCGCCTTCATAATCCTTCATGAGGAGATCAGGGATTGGCGCGGCAAGCCACTTGCCACCCTGCGACAGCAGGTAGACCCGACCCGAACCGAAAGGTTTGAGCGTGGAGAGGCGGTGGGCAAGGGAGGCGAGCGAGATGTCGACGCCCGAGACGCCGATCATCTTGCCGTCGGACATCACGGGATAGGCGATCGATGTCATCGTCGTCGGAACGTCGGTGCCTTCGGCCAGGTAAGGCTGGGTGATGGCGCCTTTGCCGCTCATTTCAGCAAGACTGTACCATTCGGCCGCATAGTCTGCACGGAAGGTCGAGAGCTGCGCCTTGCCGTTGCGATCCTTTGACCAATAGGGCGTGAATGCGCCTTCCGCATTGCCGCCAAGCTCGGTGTTGTTGACGACGTCCTTGCCGTCAAAGGCTTTCGGCTCCTCGGCGAACCAGCTGCCGAAGGCGAAGTCATGCTGATCGAGGTTTGTCTTCAACAGGTTGATGGCGCCGGCACGGTCGGTCGATTTCCCGGCATGCCCGCGGCCAAGCACGCCCGACATCGTGCGGGCGGCGGCGGCAAGCTCTCCGACGCTGCCGGCGATATCGGAGGCAATCGCACGCGCCTCCGTCTCCGCGCCGTCGAAGACAAGCGTCTCGACACGATCCTGGGTCTGCGAGATGAGAACGAAATTCGACGCGAGAAGCACGAACGCGATCGTCGTGCCTGTGACGGCGATCAGCTTTGTGGCTAGCGATTTGGCATGGAAGTTGAACATGAAATCCTCACGCACTGAGAGGTCCGCAGGTTGCGCCTGCGGCATGACATTCCAAAGTGTGGGTGAAGCTCCATCATGGAGCGCGTGATGCCGACCGGCATGAAGGAGCCGGCCGATGCGAGTGGGCCGCCCTCGCAATCTGGATAGACGATCAAAGATTAAAATACGGCCAACGCCCGAGCCGATTCATGGCTGTTCGAAATGGACTCTGCGCGGCAAGCATCGTTGCCGCGCCATATCGCGAAACGGCAGAAATTGACTATCGCGGGTCAAAGACGCGCGGCGACCGCGGAGGCGAGCGGTATGGACGGCTGCGCTCCGGCTCTCAGGCAGGCGAGCGACCCGGCAACCGCGGCGCGGCGCAGCGCGTCGGGAAAGGCAATGCCCGCATCGAGGCTTGCCGCGAGATAGCCGCAGAACGTATCGCCGGCCCCGACAGTGTCGACCGGCTCGATGGTCAACCCCTTGGCGCGATGGATTTCGCCCTGATGGGCGGCGGCAACCCCTTCGGCGCCGAGGGTGACGATCACGGTCTGCCCGGTTTCATCGTGAAGGCTCTTCATCGCCGCTTCCCGTTCGGCGCCGACGATGCCGCTCTTGCCCGCCAAAAGCTCGAACTCGGTTTCGTTGGCAATCACGATATCGGCCATGCGTCCGAGGCGGGCGGCCTCCGGAGTCAGGGGCGCGATGTTGATGATCGAGCGAATGCCGCGGCGACGGGCTTCGACAAGCGCCTTCTCCACCGAGCTCGCGGGAACTTCGAGCTGCAGCATCAGCGTATCGCCGGGCGACATTTGATCGACAGCGGAAACCGCGTCGCCCTCGCTCACCGTGGCATTGGCGCTGGCGACGACGACGATGACGTTCTCGCCATCGCCGCCGACGATGATATGGGCCGTGCCGGTCGGCGCGTCGACGGTCTTGGTGAGGCCGAGGTCGGTGCCGGCCTCTTTGAGGAGGGCGAGCGCACCTTCGGCGAAGCTGTCGGAGCCGACGGCGCCGGCCATCCGCACGGCTACGCCGGCGCGCCGGGCTGCGAGTGCCTGGTTCGCGCCCTTGCCGCCGGCGGCGGTGGTAAAGCTCGTTCCGGCGACGGTTTCGCCGGGCTTCGGGAGGCGTGCGGTCGTGGCGATCAGGTCCATGTTGATGGACCCAAAAACAGTGATCATGTGGAGATGTCCCGTCGGGTTGCTGATTTTGCCGGAGAGTGCCCGAGGCGATCAGTCCTCGTCAACCACCCGCAGCTTCAATTGCCCGATGCGGTTGTCGACCGACCGTTCGCCCTTGTCGCCCGCAGCCTTGTCGCCCGCCGCCTTGTCGGCCGTACCCTTGTTGTCGCCATGGCCGACCGACGTAACCGCCTCCAGCTCGAGCGCCTCGATCTTGGCACCGCGCCGCGTCAGCTTGTCCGAGGAGATGAGAATGTCCTCGACGTCCTTCTGCGTCATGGCGAAGTGGCCCTGCAGCTTTCTGACGCGCTCGTCGAGGCGCGTCAGGTCCTCCATCAGCCTAACCACCTCGCCCTGGATCAGATGCGCCTGCTCGCGCATGCGGGCGTCCTTCAGGATCGCCTGGATGACCTGGATGGAGAGGAGCAGGAGCGACGGCGAAACGATGACGATACGCTGGCGATGCGCCTTCTGCACGATCGCTTCGAAATGCTCGTGGATTTCGGCGAAGATCGATTCGGAAGGAACGAAGAGGAAGGCCGTGTCCTGCGTTTCGCCGGCCAGCAGGTATTTGCCGGCGATATCGCGGATATGCACCTCCATGTCGCGTCGGAACGCCTGGGACGCTTGCTGGCGCCGCTCGGCACTCGGCGCATCGCGCATGGAATTCCAGGCTTCGAGCGGGAACTTCGCGTCGATGACGAGCGGCGGCTGGCCGCTCGGCATGCGGATGATGCAGTCCGGACGCGCGCCGTTCGAAAGCGTCGGCTGGAAGGTGAAGGTGCCGATCGGCAGGCCGTCGGCGACGATCGCCTCCATGCGCGACTGACCGAAGGCGCCGCGCGTCTGCTTGTTCGCAAGTATGCTCTGCAGCCCGGCCATGTCCTTGGCGAGCGACTGGATGTTGTTCTGGGCGTTATCGATGACCGCAAGCCGCTCCTGCAGCCGACGCAGGTTCTCATGCGTCGCTTTCGTCTGCTCGCTGATCGAGGCGCCGATCCGGTGCGTCATGCCGTCGATGCGCTGGCTGAGCGACTGGTTGAGCTCCGCCTGCCGCGTGCCGAATACCTCCGCCATTGCGGTAATGCGTCCCTGCATTTCGGTCTGTGCCGCCAAGAGCGCCGATAGCTGTTGGTCCCGGTCGTCGGCGCGAATTGAGCGGGCCCTGCGAGCGGCCGCAATCGCCAGCAAAACGGACAGGAAAGCGGCAACGGTGATCAGGTGGCCAGCCGTTACGGAATAGGTGCCGAGCAGGAACAACGGCTGGTCGAAGGCAAGGGCATTGGGCTCCATGGCCGCAGCCTAACAGATTCGCGCCCGAAGACCAGATCAAAACAAGAACAAACTGACGATACCTCCGATCGGCAATTTTCTTGCGCCGCGATGGAAAGATCGGCTATGGGAGCAGAATGACGATCAAGCCGCTCATCATTCTTCCTGATCCGCTTCTGCGCCAGGTGTCCTCTCCGGTAGAGGCGATCGACGACGACATTCGCCGCCTTGCCGACGATATGCTCGAAACCATGTATGACGCCCCTGGCATCGGTCTCGCGGCGATCCAGATCGGCGTGCCGAAGCGCCTCCTCGTTCTCGACGTGTCGAAGGAGGGCGAAGAGAAGAAACCGCTCGTCTTCATCAATCCGAAGATCGTCAGGTTCTCTGAGGAGCGCTCCGTCTACGAGGAAGGCTGCCTGTCTATTCCTGACTACTATGCGGAGGTCGAGCGGCCGGCGGCCATCACCGTCGAATATCGCGATCGCGACGGCAAGGAACAGGCTGTCGAGGCCCATGGCCTGCTCGCCACGTGCCTGCAGCACGAGATCGACCATCTGAACGGCGTTCTGTTCATCGACTATATCTCGAAGCTCAAGCGCGACATGGTGATCCGCAAATTCACCAAGGCAGCCAAGACGCGCGGTGCCAAGGCGATTTGATCGTCGCGCGCTGCGCCTTGACCGGCGCTTGAATCGGAGCCGCTGCCCTGTTTCGGGCGACTGAGAGAGACGGAGTTCACCGCCTTGCCGCTTCGCATCATCTTCATGGGCACACCGGAATTCTCCGTGCCGACGCTCTCCGCTCTCGTCGAGGCCCGCCACGACATCGTCGCCGTCTACACGCAGCCCCCGCGCCCCGGCGGCAGGCGGGGTCTCGATCTGCAGAAGTCGCCGGTGCACCAGGCGGCTGAACTTCTTGGCGTGCCGGTATTGACGCCCGTCAACTTCAAGGATCGGCCGGATCGGCAGACCTTCCGCGATTTCGATGCCGATGTCGCGGTCGTCGTCGCCTATGGCCTGCTGCTGCCGGAGGAGATCCTCTCGGGGACGCGCCACGGCTGCTATAACGGCCATGCGTCGCTGCTGCCGCGCTGGCGGGGCGCAGCACCGATCCAGCGGGCGATCATGGCTGGCGATCGCGAAACCGGCATGATGGTAATGAAGATGGACAAGGGGCTTGATACGGGCCCCGTCGCCCTCATGAAGACTGTCCCGATCGGCGAGACGATGACGGCTGGCGAACTGCACGACAAGCTGATGCATGTCGGGGCGGCGCTCATGAAGGAAGCGATGGGCAAGCTGGAGGCAGGCGAACTGACGCTGACGCCGCAGCCCGAGGAAGGTGTCGTCTACGCCGCCAAGATCACCAAGGACGAGACGCGGATCGACTTCATGAGACCGGCGGCTGACGTGCACAACCATATTCGCGGTCTGTCGCCCTTTCCGGGTGCCTGGTTCGAACTCGAGATCGCCGGGCGGATGGAGCGGGTGAAGGTGCTGGGCTCGGAGCGTGCGGCAGGGGACGGTGCGCCCGGCACGGCCCTGGACGATGCCTTGACGATCGCCTGCGGCGAGGGGGCGATCCTGCCAACGCGATTGCAGCGGGCGGGCGGCAAGGCGCTTGCTAGGCCTGAGTTCCTGCGCGGCACGCCGATCGCCGCCGGCACGAGGATTTCCTGATGCCGCGCTATCGACTGACCGTCGAATATGACGGCTCCGACTATGTCGGCTGGCAGCGGCAGGAGAACGGCCCCTCCGTTCAAGGGGCGATCGAGAAGGCGGTCCTGTCCCTGACCGGCGAGACGGTGTCGATCCGCGGCGCAGGCCGCACCGATTCCGGCGTTCATGCCATGGGCCAGGTGGCCCATCTCGACCTGACGCGCGAATGGACGGGCCATACGCTGCGCAATGCGCTGAACGCCCACCTGACGCTTGCCGGCGAGCGGGTCTCGATCCTCGACGCGGCGGAAGCGCCGCCGGAATTCGACGCGCGCTTCTCGGCCCTGCGCAGGCACTATCTCTACCGCATCATATCTCGCCGCTCGCCGCTGGCGCTCGAGGCGCGGCGCGCCTGGTGGGTGCCGAAGACGCTCGATCACGAGGCGATGCACGCGGCAGCGCAGCGCCTCGTCGGCCATCACGATTTCACGACCTTTCGTTCCGCCCATTGCCAGGCGACCAGCCCCCTGCGCACCATCGATCGGCTTGACGTGACGCGCAGCGGCGAGCTGATCGAGATCCGGGCGACGGCGCAGAGCTTCCTGCACAACCAGATCCGCTCCTTCGCCGGCTCACTGAAGCTCGTCGGCGAGGGCAAGTGGACGCCCGACGACCTGCAGGCGGCACTCGATGCGCGCGACCGCAAGGCCTGCGGACCCGTCGCCCCGCCCGACGGCCTTTTTTTCATGCAGGTGGATTACTGACCGCCCAGCGGCTCTACAGCGCCGTGCGTCTTAAGACGCACAAAGGTCGCTCTAGCACTTTGGATTGCTGCATGTTTCCTTAAATCGGATCCGATTTAAGGAAACATGGAGTAGGTCAGCCGGGCATCAACCCGAAGAAGTGCTGCAGATATTGTGCGAGCATCATCGACGGCAGCAGGTAAAGGCCCGTCAACGCGGCGGCGAGCAGGTTCTGGTTGCCGGTTATCGTGCGCAGCAGCCGGAAGAGCAAGGCGACGCCTGCAACAAGGACGATCAGCGACAAAAGAGCCGTAAGCTGATGACCTCCACGAGCGAGCAGGAGGATCGCGGCCGGGACTGCCATGGCATAGGAAAGAGGCACCGAGAGCCAGTTCGTGGTGACGATCACAGGCACGACCAGTGCTCCAAATCCGAGGGGCCGAGAAAGGGCGGCGATCAGCACGATCGGCAGCAGCCAGCTGACGAGATCAACCACGAGCAGTTTGAAAAAAAAGCCGATGCCGACCGTCGTTCCGCTCGGCATCGCCGAAAGATAATAAAGCCGCCAGGACGCCCAGGACACGGCCATGGCCGGCAGCGACCAGAGGATCGCCGAGAAGGAGCGCCACAGGCCGACTTCGCTGATGTCCAGCCATTGATAGCCTTCGCGGTTGCCCTGGATCAGTAGCCAGAGCCCCTTGATATAGGCGAGAACCTCATCAAGCAGCGGCATGGCCGAACCAGCGGGCGACGAAGGTTTCGTAGATCTTGGTCAAGGTCTCGAGATCGGCGATGGCGACGCGCTCGTCGACCATGTGCATCGTCTGGCCGACGAGGCCGAATTCGACCACCGGGCAATAGTCCTTGATGAAGCGGGCGTCCGACGTGCCGCCGGTGGTGGAGAGCTTTGGCTGGCGCCCGGTAACGGCCTCGACCGCGCCGGAAAGCGAATCGATCAGCGCGTTGTTGCGCGTCAGGAAGACGTGGCTCGGGCGCTCGTTCCAGACGATGTCGTATCTGACCGGGTCCCGCCCGGGCCGGAGCACGCCGTCCCGCGCGGCGCGATCGAGCCGGGCGACGATCTCGGCCATCAGGCTCTCGGCCGTCCAGCGGTCGTTGAAGCGGATGTTGAAGGCCGCACTCGCCTTGGCCGAGATGACGTTGACGGCGGCATTGCCGACGTCGATCGTCGTCACCTCCAGATTGGACGGCTGGAAGTTCTCGGTGCCATCGTCGAAGGGCGGGTGCATCAGCGCCTCGGTCAGCTGCAGAATGCCGCGCACCGGATTGTCGGCGAGGTGCGGATAGGCGGCGTGGCCCTGGACGCCGTGGACGGTGATCCGCCCGGAAAGCGAACCGCGGCGGCCGATCTTGATCATGTCGCCGAGTTGGTCGGGATTGGTCGGCTCGCCGACGAGGCAGGCGTCCCAGTGTTCGCCTTTTCGGGCAGCCCATTCGAGAAGCCTCACCGTGCCGTTGATCGCCGGGCCTTCCTCGTCGCCGGTGATGAGGAAGGAGATCGAGCCCTTCGGACGCCCATGCTTTTCGATCTGGCGCGCGACCGCCGCGACGAAGCAGGCAATGCCGCCCTTCATGTCGACGGCGCCACGCCCATACATTTCGCCGCCGGCGATCGCGGCGGAGAACGGAGGATGGGTCCAGGCGGCCTCGTCGCCGGCGGGCACGACATCCGTATGGCCGGCGAACATCAGATGCGGGCCTTCGGTGCCGAGCCGGGCATAGAGGTTTTCGATATCCGGCGTTCCCGCCGCCTTCGCCACGACCCGATCGACTGTAAAGCCGAGCGGCGCCAGCATCGTTTCCAGAGCGGTGAGCGCGCCGCCTTCGGCCGGGGTGACTGAGGGGCAACGGATGAGGGCAGCAAGATTGGAGATCGGATCGGTCGGGAACATCGAGCGGAATGCCTGCGGAGCCGGTGGGCCAACGAACTGAGTTTGCTGGTTTATCCGATCGGCTCCCGGCTGTCACGCCCGATGACACCGAAGCGGAGATGTTCCAGTGCGAAACGACGGCGGGCCGGACATTGTCCGGCCCGCCGACGAACGCCCATATTCGGGCAGGGAAGGTTACTCGCCCGGGGCGAGATGCGGCGCTTCGATATGCGCGCCCGCGTGCTTCAGCGGCCGCTCGCCGGAGAGCTTGCGGATCAGCACGTAGAAGACCGGCGTCATGAAGATGCCGAAGGCGGTGACGCCGATCATCCCGGCAAAGACCGCGACACCCATGGCCGAGCGCATTTCCGCGCCGGCGCCGGTCGAGGTGACGAGCGGCACGACGCCCATGATGAAGGCCATCGACGTCATCAGGATCGGCCTGAGGCGCAGGCGGCTCGCCTCGATCGCGGCGCTGACGGCGCTGCTGCCCGAAAGCTCGAGCTCGCGGGCGAACTCGACGATCAGGATCGCGTTCTTCGCCGAGAGGCCGACAAGCACGATCAGGCCGATCTGCGTGAAGACGTTGTTGTCGCCACCGGTCAACCACACGCCCGTCAGCGCCGCCATGATGCCCATCGGCACGATCAGGATGATCGAGATCGGCAGCAGCAGGCTCTCATACTGGGCCGCGAGGACCAGATAGACGAGCAGCAATGCGAGCGGGAAGATCAGGATGCCCGAATTGCCAGCGAGGATCTGCTGATAGGTCAGGTCCGTCCATTCGAAGGAGATGCCAGGCGGCAGTGTCTCGGCGGCGATCCGCTCGATGGCTGCTTGCGCCTGGCCGGACGAGTAGCCCGGCGCCGGCCCGCCATTGATGTCGGCGGCGAGGAAGCCGTTGTAGCGGATCGCCCGCTCGGCGCCCACGGTCTGCTCGACCTTCAATAAGGCCGACAGCGGGATCATCTCGCCCGATTGCGAACGCACCTTCAGCTTGCCGATGTCGTCGGCATGGCTGCGGTAATTGGCATCGGCCTGGATGCGCACGCTGTAGGTGCGGCCGAAGGCGTTGAAGTCGTTGACGTAGAGCGAACCCAGATAGATCTGCAGCGTCTCGAACACATCGGTGACGGCGACGCCGAGTTGGCGCGCCTTGACGCGGTCGAGGTCGGCATAGAGCTGTGGCACGTTGATCTGGTAGCTCGAATAGAGCCCGGCCAGTTCCGGCGTCTGTGCCGCCTGTGCCAGGAAAGCCTTCGCCGCATCGTCGAGCACCCGGTAGCCGAGGCCGTTTTTGTCTTCGATCTGCAGCTTGAAGCCGCCCGTCGTCCCGAGGCCCTGGACGGGCGGCGGCGGGAACATGGCGATGAACGCATCCTGGATCGCGCCGAACTCCTGGTTCAACTGCATGGCGATCGCGCCGCCCGAGAGTTCCGGCGTCGTGCGCTCCTCGAACGGCTTCAGCGACACGAAGACGATGCCGGAGTTCGACGAGTTGGTGAAGCCGTTGATCGACAGGCCAGGGAAGGCGATGGCGTGCTCGACACCCGGATGCTTGAGCGCGATCTCGCTCATGCGTCGGATCACGTCTTCCGAGCGGTCAAGCGTTGCCGCATCTGGCAATTGCGCGAAACCGATCAGGTATTGCTTGTCCTGGGCCGGGACGAAGCCGCCGGGGACGGAGCGGAACAAGGCGAAGGTTACGCCGAGCAGGACGACGTAAACCCCCATGATCAGCGACTTGCGCGTCAGGATGCCGCCGACGCCGCGGCCATAGGCTTCTGAGCTCCATCCGAAGAAGCGGTTGAAGCCGCGGAAGAACCAGCCGAACAGCGCGTCCATGATGCGCGTCAGGCGGTCCTTCGGCGCGTGATGGTCCTTAAGGAGAAGGGCGGCAAGCGCCGGTGACAGCGTCAGTGAGTTGAAGGCGGAGATCACCGTTGAGATCGCGATGGTCAGCGCGAACTGGCGGTAGAACTGCCCGGTGAGGCCGGTGATGAAGGCAAGCGGCACGAAGACTGCGACCAGTACCAGGGCAATCGCGATGATCGGGCCGGAGACCTCCTGCATGGCGCGATAGGTCGCCTGTACGGGCGAGAGGCCCTGCGCAATGTTTCGCTCGACATTCTCGACGACGACGATCGCATCGTCGACGACGATGCCGATCGCAAGCACCAGCCCGAAGAGGCTGAGGGCATTGATCGAGAAGCCGAATACATACATCACCGCAAAGGTGCCGATGATCGAGACAGGCACCGCGACGAGCGGGATGATCGAGGCGCGCCAGGTCTGCAGGAAGACGATGACGACGAGGACCACCAGCGCGATCGCTTCGAGCAGCGTGTGGATGACCGATTCAATCGATGCTTTGACGAACTGGGTCGTGTCGTAGACGATCTCGTAATCGACACCCTCCGGCATGGTCTGCTTCAGCTCGGCCATGGCCTTGTGGACGTTTTCGGAGATCTGGATGGCGTTGGAACCGGGTGCCTGGAAGACGCCCATGCCGACGGCAGCCTTGTTGTCGAGCAGCGAGCGCAGCGAGTAGTCCGCCGCGCCCATTTCGACGCGCGCGACATCGCCGAGGCGGGTGATCTCGCCATTCTCACCGGACTTGACGACGATCCCTGCGAAGTCCTCGGGTGTTTTGAGCCGCCCTTGGGCGTTGACGGAGAGCTGCAGGTCGAGTCCCGCAACCGAGGGCGAGGCGCCGATGACGCCGGCGGCCGCCTGGACGTTCTGCTGGCGGATGGCGTTGGCGATGTCGCTTGCGGCGAGACCGCGTTCGGCGGCCTTTTCCGGGTCGATCCAGACGCGCATCGAATAGTCGCCCCCGCCGAAGATCTGCACCTGGCCGACGCCATCGACCCGCGCTAGACGGTCCTTGACGTTCAAGACGCCGTAGTTGCGTAGATAGTTGATGTCGTATTGGCCGTTTGGCGAGATCAGGTGCACGACAAGCGTCAGGTCCGGCGAGCTCTTCACGGTGGTGACGCCGAGCCGGCGCACCTCTTCCGGCAGGCGCGGCTCGGCCTGCGAAACGCGGTTCTGCACGAGTTGCTGGGCCTGGTCCGGATCTGTACCGAGCTCGAAGGTGACGGTCAGCGTCATCAGGCCGTCGGCGGTCGCCTGGCTCTGCATGTAGAGCATGCCCTCAACGCCGTTGATCTGCTCTTCGAGCGGCGTTGCGACGGTTTCGGCGATGACGGCCGGGTTGGCGCCCGGGTATTGGGCGCGCACGACGATCTGCGGCGGCACGACCTCCGGATATTCGGAGATCGGAAGGCCGGTCATGCCGATGAGGCCGGCGACCAAGATCAGCACGGAGAGAACGCCCGCGAAGACCGGGCGGTCGACGAAAAAGCGTGAGAAGTTCATAACGATCCCCCTTGGGAACTTCAGGCAAGCGAAGGACGTCCACGGCGGAAAATCTCCGCCGTGCGCCGATGCATGCCGTTTGAATTGTCTTTACTCCGCCCTGCTTCTTAGAGAGGCAGGGCGCGCCTTACCTATGGTTTCGCGATCGAAGCGGTTGCCTGCTCGGCCGGCTGCGGGGCGACGACGACACCGGGGCGCACGCGCTGCAGGCCGTTGACGACGATGCTTTCGCCGGGTTTCAGGCCGCTCTCGACGATCCGCATGCCGTCAGCCGTCGGCCCGAGGGTGACCTGCCGGTATTCCACCTTGTTGTCGGAACCGACGACCAGCACGAACTTCTTGTCCTGGTCGGAACCGATGGCGCGATCGCTGATCACCAGCTTCTCTGCCGGCGCCGGATCTCCGATGCGGATACGGACGAACTGGCCCGGGATAAGCCGGCCGTCGGGGTTTTCGAGCGCCGCCCGCACGCGGATGGTGCCGGTTGCGGCATCCACTTCGTTGTTGATCAACTGGATATGGCCGCTGATCGGCGTGCCCTCGTTGGCGGCGGTGCCGATCTGAACTGGAATGCGCTCGATCGAGTCGGTACCGGCCGAAGCGGAAAGCTTCGCCAGCGCGGCTGCGACCACTTCCTCGTTGACGTTGAAGCTCGCATAGATCGGGTCGATCGAGACGAGCGTCGTCAGCACCGGTGAGGCGGTGCCGGCGGAAACAAGATTGCCGGCCGTCACCTCGAGCCTGCCGGCGCGCCCGGTGATCGGCGCGCGCACCTCGGTATATTGCAGGTCGAGACGGGCGGAGCGCAGCGCCGCCTTTGCCGAGCGCACATTTGCCTGCGCCTCGTCATAGGCGCTGAGCCGCTGGTCGACCCCGCTCTGCGGGATGGCGCTGGTGATCACCAGCTTGCGGGCGCGCTCGAGCTCGGTTTTTGCGAGCGCCACGCGTGCCTCTGCCGCCGCCACCTCCGCTTCGGCCCGCTCGACGGCCGCCGCATAGGGCTCGGGGTCGATGGTCACGAGCAAGTCGCCCTTCTCGACGAGAGCGCCCTCGCGGAAATGGGCGCTGAGGATCGCGCCGCCGACCCGGGGACGAACCTCGACCCGCTCGATCGCCTCGAGCCGGCCCGAGAAGCTCTCCCAGGTCGTGATCCGGCGCGTCTCGGCCTTGGCGACTGAGACGGGAACGGCTGCCGGCGCAGCCGGCGCCTCGGTTGCGGCGTCCGCTTCGAAGCGCGCGGGGAGGCCGAGAAGGACGGCTCCTGCGCCGGCGACGGACAATAGAATGCTGAGGCCGGCACCCCAAAGGGCCCGGCGAGTAACGCTCGACGTCATGGTCTCTCCTTGCCGGTTGGGGGCCGGCTCTTAATGTCTGCTTTACGTCTGTGTGGCCTTCGCTCCCGCTTTCTGGAAGAAGCGGGAGAAAATGCCGGATACGGTTTCTTCCTGCGCGGGCCAGCTCTCCTGGGCCGAGACATTGGCCGGTATCCAGGCGGCACGGCCGGGCAGGACGTGCATCTCCACCGGAACGCCGGCCCCGCGGAGGCGCTCGGCATAGGCCTTGGTCTCGTCGCGCATCGGACATTCCTCGCTGGTGATGACGAGGGCCGGAACGAGGCCTCCAAGCCGGGTGCAATGGCCGGGTGCCGCGTAGGGATGGGTCAGGCCGCTGCCTTCGCCGAGATACTGCTGCCATCCTTCGGCGATCGACTGTACTGAACTCTGCGGACAGAACTTCCGGAACGACGGCGTCGCCAGACAGGGGTCGAGCAGCGGCGAAAGCAGGATCTGCCCCTTGAGGTCGGTCAGAAACTGATCCCGCGCCATCAGCGCCAGGCCGGCGGCGAGGTTGCCGCCCGCCTCCTCGCCGGCGACGAACAGCAGCGACTTCTTGTGCGCAAACTGCGGGCAGCGGCTGCGCATCGAAGTGAGCATGGCATAGGCGGCCTCAAGCGCCGCAGGAAACGGGTTGAGGCAGGCAGACGGATATTCCGGCGATATGACGACGGCACCGGCAGCGGCGAGTGCATTGGCGATCTTCTCTCCCGCGGCGACCGAGGCTTCTGTGAAACTTCCTCCGTGCAGATGCAATACAACCGGCGGCGGTGCGAGTAACGACGCACCCTTGTAGACGCGCGCGCGGCACGAGCCTTGGCTCGTCTGCATCGTCTCTTCGGTAAAATGCGTGCCCATCTCTTGCCTCGGCAATGGGTGAATCCCTAGATGAGGGACAACCCGCGACATTCAGAGCATAATCATTGTCTTTCGTTTGGAATAGTCTGCTGGTTCTGATTACACTATTCGGTATTTCGAACAATTGGTTATTTAAAAATGGACCAGCTCACCGCCATGCGTGTTTTCCTTCGAGTGGTGGAGACCGGCAATTTCACCCGGGCCTCCGTCTCGCTCAACATGCCGAAGGCGACCGTCACCAATCTCATCCAGGGCCTGGAGGCGCATCTTCGCACCAAACTCCTGAACCGCACGACGCGGCGGGTTCTGGTGACACCGGATGGCGCACTCTACTACGAACGCGCCGCGCGCCTGCTCTCCGATATCGACGAACTGGACGGCAGTCTGTCGAGCGCCCAGAGCCTGCCGAAGGGCCGGCTGCGCGTCGAAACGGCGAGCGCCTTCGCCAATTTGATCATCATTCCGGCGCTCCCGGAGTTTCACAGGAAGTATCCCGATATCCAGATCGATCTCGGCGTCTCCGATCGGACGGTCGACTATCTCGCCGAGAACGTCGATTGTGCCATCCGCGGCGGCACGCTGACAGATCAGTCGCTGATTGCTCGTCGCATCGCGGAGATGAAGTTCATCGCCTGCGCGTCGCCGGACTTTCTCAAACGTCACCCAATGCCGCACCATCCTTCCGATCTTGAGAAGAATTGCTATGTCGTCGGCTATTTCCTGCCGTCGACCGGCCGGCAGATGCCCTTCCATTTCCGGCGCGGAAGCGAGGAGATAGAGATCAATGGCCGCTACGCCGTGGCGGCCAACGAATCGACGACCTATCTGGCTGCCGCGCGGGCGGGGCTTGGCGTCATCCAGGCGCCGTTCTTCATGGTGCGCGACGACCTGCGCGCCGGCACGATGGTCCCGGTTCTGCCCGACTGGCAGGTCGATGCGATGCCCATCTACCTCGTCTATCCGCCAAATCGGCATTTGAGCAGCCGGCTGCGTGTCTTTGCCGACTGGGTGGTGAAGGTGGTCGCGCAGTCACAGCTCGACGGCGAGTGATCGGACGGCTGATTTCGCCATGATCATCGTCGCCGTCGCCGGGCTGCAGTAACTGGAGGCTTGATCCGTCGAGGGAGTGCGGCGCTGGATGCGCGCCGACGAGCGCTTCATTCCGCACCTCGACGCGAGGTCAAGGCTGCCGGTTCTTGGCGTTGTTGCGCTTGGCTTTCGGCTTGAAGTCGCCGCCCGTCTTCCGTGCGTCAGGCTTGCCCTTCTTCTTGCTCCAGGGCTTTTCGTCCCGCTTCTCCGGATGCGCGTCCTGCGTGAGGGGAGGCTTCTTTTCGAACTCGCGTTTCGGTTTGAAGTCTTTGTGGCCACGCTCCGGCGCAGCCTCTGCCGGCCGCGGCCGCTTCTTCGCGAATTCTGGCTTGTCCTCTCGCGGCTGCGAGCTGTTCGGGGCGCCCGGGAGCGTTTTGACGCGAATGCCCTTTTCCAGCGTCCGGTTCGGGCCGATCGCCGTGAGGAAACGCTCGGCGCCTTCGGCCGTCAGTTCGACATAGGTTTCCTCGGGCTGCATGCGGATCGCGCCGATGTCGCGCTTGCTCAGCTTGCCGTGGCGGCAAAGCATCGGGATCAGCCAGCGGGGCTCGGCGTTCTGCTTGCGTCCGACCGAGAGCGAGAACCACTGGCCGTCGGTGAAGTCCGCGCGCGGCGCGGGGCCGTTGTCGCTGGTGAAAGCCGGGCCGTCGCGGCGGCCTTTTTTCCGGTCGTCGGAAAGCGAGACGTCGGAAAGCTCCTCGGGGGCAGAACGGCTCGAGCGGAACTGCCGCACGAAGGCGGCGGCCAGCTTCTCGGCGCCATGGCGCTCGATCAGCGCATGGACGATCGCCTGCTCGTCTTCGCGCAGCGGCTCATTGAAGGCCGTATCGGCGATGAGACGTTCATCGTCGCGGCTTGTCACGTCCTCCGCGGACGGCGGCTTTGCCCAGGCGGCGGTGATCCGGGCGTTTTCGAGCAGCCGTTCGGCCTTGCGCCGCGCATTGATCGGAACGATCAGCGCGCTGACGCCCTTCTGACCGGCACGGCCAGTGCGGCCGCTGCGGTGCAGCAGCGTATCCGGATTGGTCGGCAGGTCTGCGTGGATGACGAGCTCCAGGCCCGGCAGGTCGATGCCGCGTGCCGCGACGTCGGTTGCAATGCAGACGCGGGCGCGCCCGTCGCGCATCGCCTGGAGCGCATGGTTGCGTTCGTTCTGGCTGAGTTCGCCCGAGAGCGCTACGACCGAGAAGCCGCGGTTGTTGAAGCGGGCCGTCAGGTGGTTCACCGCAGCGCGGGTCGAGCAGAAGACGATCGCATTGCGGGCCTCGTAGTAGCGAAGCACGTTGATGATGGCGTTTTCCCGGTCGCTCGGAGCGACGAGAAGGGACCGGTATTCGATGTCGCCGTGCTGCTTCTGTTCGGAGGCAACCCCGATGCGGACGGCGTCGCGCTGGTAGTTCTTGGCAAGCGTGGCGATCGAGCGCGGCACGGTTGCCGAGAACATCAGCGTACGTCGTTCGGCCGGCGACGCCTCGAGAATGTATTCCAGGTCCTCGCGGAAGCCGAGATCGAGCATCTCGTCCGCCTCGTCCAGCACCACAGCGCGCAGCGCCGAGATATCGAGCGAGTCGCGGCGGATGTGATCGCAGAGCCGGCCCGGCGTGCCGACGACGATATGGGCGCCGCGCTCAAGCACGCGCCGCTCGCTGCGGATATCCATGCCGCCGACGCAGGACGCGATGGTCGCCCCTGTGACCTCGTAGAGCCATTCGAGTTCGCGTTTGACCTGCAGCGCCAGTTCGCGCGTCGGCGCAATGACGAGCGCCAGCGGCGCGCCCGGTGCATCGAATTGCCTCGCAGGTCCGAGCAATGTTGGCCCGAGCGCCAGGCCGAAGGCAACGGTTTTGCCGGAGCCGGTCTGCGCGGAAACCAGTGCGTCTGCGCCGTTGAGCGCCGGGTCGAGCATCGCCTGCTGAACCGGTGTCAGGGTGTTGTATCCGCGTTTCGCCAACGCCTCGGCGATCGAGGGCGCGATCCCTTCGAACTCTGTCATGTCCTGTCTTTCGGATTTCGGTCGTCGCACCGGCAGACGAGCGGATCATGGATCGGGTCGTCATCAGGCGTCGATAGCCGCGGCCAACGTCGCGGCCCTGTTCATTTGCGGCGCTACATACGCGCTGGGAGAGGGAATGTACAGGGGCGGGCGGTCAGCGCCCGGGGCCGTTGCGGCGCCCGCCGAATTCGTTGGCGCCTTGCGCGCCCGGCCAGAGGCAGAGTGCGATGAAGACGATGGGGCTCAGCACCGGGATGAAGAGGCAAAGGGCGAGCGGACCGGGATAGCCGATATCATGCAGGCGCTTGATCGCCAGCATGGCAATGGAAACGGTCGAGGCGATGCCGGAGCCTATCAACGCCAGCGTCCAGAGCGTCAGTGCCGCGTCCTGGTCCTCGTATTTCAGCATCTGCATCAGGATGATGCCGCCGACGACGAGCCAGAAGAGCCAGGAGAGGAAGAAAGGGAGGCGACCGATCCGGCCGGAGGGGCTGAAGAACAGCCAGGTCATGCTCGGCTGCCGCCCCTCCTCGACCATGATCAATCCCGAAGCAGCTCGTTGATGCCGGTCTTGGAACGCGTCTTCTCGTCGACCCGCTTGACGATGACGGCGCAGTAGAGGCTCGGCGCCGGCTGGCCGTTGGCCATGGTTGAGCCGGACGGCATGGAGCCGGCGACAACGACGGAATAGGGCGGAACTTCGCCATACATGACTTCGCCCGTGGCGCGGTCGACGATCTTCGTCGACTTGCCGATGAAGACGCCCATGCCGAGGACGGAACCCTCACGGACGATGCAGCCCTCGACCACTTCGGACCGGGCGCCGATGAAGCAATTGTCCTCAATGATGGTCGGACCGGCCTGCATCGGCTCCAGCACGCCGCCGATGCCGACGCCGCCCGAAAGATGCACATTCTTGCCGATCTGCGCGCAGGAGCCGACGGTCGCCCAGGTATCGACCATCGTTCCCTCGCCGACATAGGCGCCGAGATTGACGAAGGAGGGCATCAGGATCGCATTGGGGGCGATATAGGCGGAACGGCGCACGACGCAGTTCGGCACGGCGCGGAAGCCGGCCTTCTCGAATTCGTTGATGCTCCAGCCGTCGAACTTGGAGGGGACCTTGTCCCACCACACCGACTCGCCCGGGCCGCCCTTGACGAGTTCCATCGGGTTGAGCCGGAAGGAGAGGAGCACGGCCTTCTTGAGCCATTGGTTGACGGTCCAGGCCCCGTCGGCGCCGCGTTCGGCGACGCGCACCTTGCCGCTGTCGAGCAGGTTCAGCGCCGCCTCCACGGCATCGCGAATCGCGCCGAGTGTGCTGGTGCTGACGGCCTCGCGATCTTCGAAGGCGGTCTCGATCGTCTGCGACAGGGAGGCGAGGTCGTGGTTCGTCATCGGATTTCCTTAAAGTTCGCGTTGTCCAGCAAGCTCTACTGCATAATTCCTCAAATCGGAACCGATTAAAGGACGGAATCGGCCGGCAATTCAGTGGGCGCCGGCGACCGCTTGCGCCTGAAAGAAGTGCGTCGCGGCGGTGCCTGGCTCTGAAAAGTTGAAGGGCTTTTCGGCCCGCTCTCCAAACGGGGACTTGGCAAGCCTTCGCGTTTCCGGCAGAGAGACGCACTTATGGCTTAGCAGCACATGAATGAACGTGTCCGGACGAGATGCCGGCTGTTCGGAACGCGACGGGACGAAGACATATGGGACGCATGAAGAAGCGCAGTTTGCGCCGCAAGGACGGGGTCTGGGATCCGCTGGCAGACAGCTCGCAAAGCCGGCAGCGCGCCTCGACTGTCCCTGTGACGCCCCAATCGGCCTCTCCGACCTACCGTCTCGCCTATATCGACGACGATTTCCTGTGTCGTGAGGAATTGCGGCCGGTGCGCCTGCAACTCGAACTCTTGAAGACGGAGATGATGCTCGAGGAGCGCGGCATCAACTCGACCGTCGTCATGTTCGGCGGCGCGCGTATTCCGGAGCCGGGCGGCGAGGCCTGGGCGGCCAAGAACGAGACGCAGCGCCAGAACCTGGAGGCGGCCTCGGTCTACTACACCGAGGCGCGCAAGTTCGCCCGGATCTGTTCCGAGCAGTCCGCCAAGCTTGGCCACAAGGAATATGTGATCGTCACCGGCGGCGGTCCAGGCGTCATGGAGGCGGGAAATCGCGGTGCCGCGGATGTCGGCGCACCGTCGATCGGTCTCAATATTGTCCTACCGCATGAGCAGGCGCCGAACCGCTACGTCACGCCGGAACTGTCGTTCAACTTTCATTACTTTGCCATCCGCAAGATGCACTTCCTGCTGCGCGCCAAGGCGGTGGCGGTTTTCCCGGGCGGCTTCGGCACCTTGGATGAGCTGTTCGAGACCATGACGCTGATGCAGACCGGCCGTCTGGCGCTCGTGCCGCTGGTCCTGTTCGGCGAGAAGTTCTGGCGCTCGATCATCAATTTCGAGGCGCTGGCCGAGTTCGGCACGATCGCGCCGAACGATATCGATCTCGTGCATTTCGTCGAAACCGCCGAAGAGGCCTGGGAGATCATCGCCCGCTTTTACGAAACCATGGATCCGCGCGCCGTACCGATGGCCTCGGGCAGCCGGTAGGTTAGGTTTCCATCTGGGCCTAGACTGGGGCCACGATCCGGCGCAGGAAGCCGGCCAGATCCTCGGTGACGTAGTCGATCTGCTCGTCGGCGTCGCTGGAGGTCTCCCAGGCTTCCGCGAATTCATATTCGAGATTGCGCGGAACCAGCAGCACCGTCTTCATGCCGAGCGCTTTCGGCACCAGGAGGTTGCGCGGCAGATCCTCGAACATCGCCGCGTGCCGCGTGTCGACGCGGTGAAGGCTCATGAACTTGTCATAGGTGTCGCCGGCCGGCTTCGGCACGTAGCCGGCGGCGACAATGTCGAAGATGTCGTCGAAATGCTCGAGAATGCCGAGCGCGCGCGCCGTCATCTCGGCATGGACGACACTGCCATTGGTGAAGATGAACTTGCGGCCGGGCAGGGCCTTGATCGCTTCGCCGAGTTCGGGATTTGCCGGCACGACGCTGTAGTCGATCGCATGCGCCCTTTCGAGAAAATCGTTCGGGTCGATGCCGTGATGGATCATCAGGCCCTGCAGGGTGGTGCCGTGATCGCGGTAATATTCCTTCTGAAGCTTCTTCGCCTCGGCCGGTTCGAGCGACAGGATTTCGGCCACATAGGCCGTCATGTTGCGGTCGATCTGCGCGAAAAGATTGACGTGGTGCGGGTAGAGCGTGTTGTCGAGATCGAAGACCCAGTCGGTGACATGGGCGAAATCGGCATGGGTCGGCAGGCGATCGAGTTTTTTCATGGCCGCCTTATGACATGGCGCGCCGGCGAGGAAAACGGATTTATTTGACGCCTGCTTCGCTTGCGGATGGATTGTCGCCCCTGCGCGTGCTAGCCGGCGAAGATGGAAACCTGGGTTCTCATCACCGTCGCCGCGGCCTTTCTGCAGAATATCCGTTCCTCCATGCAGAAGCACCTGAAGGGCGCCATGGGGACGACCGGCGCCACCTTCGTGCGCTTCGGCTTCGGACTGCCCTTCGCGCTGTTCTACCTTCTCGTGCTCTGGCGCGTCGCCGGTCATCCGCTGCCGGTACCGAACGGGACCTTCTTTCTCTGGGCCGCCGTCGGAGCCTTGGCGCAGATCGCTGCGACATTCCTGCTCGTTCACCTCTTCTCCTTTCGCAACTTCGCGGTCGGTACCGCCTATTCCCGCACCGAGCCGGCCCAGGCAGCGCTCTTCGGACTGATCTTCCTGGGTGAAAAAGCGAGCCAGGGGACGCTGGTCGCGATCGCCATCTCGGTCGTCGGCGTCATGCTGATTTCCGTTGCCCGCACGGCGCTCAGCGCCCGGTCGCTGGTGACCTCGATCTTTAGCCGCACGGCCGCGATCGGCCTGCTCTCCGGCACGTTCTTCGGGCTCTCCGCAGTTTCCTACCGTTCGGCCTCCCTGGCGCTGGCACCCAGCCTGCCCGCGCCGGACTACATGATGCAGGCGAGCTTCACGCTCGGTTTCGTCATCCTGCTGCAGACCGTCGTCATGCTCCTTTGGATCGTCGCGCGGGAGCCCGATGAATTGAAGCGCATCGGCGCCGCCTGGAAGCCCGCCTTCATCGTCGGCTTCGTCGGTTCGTCGGCGTCCTTCGGCTGGTTCATGGCGATGACGCTGCAGCAGGCGGCGATCGTCAAGGTGGTGGCGCAGGTCGAGATGCTCTTCACCTTTGCCTCGTCCTTCTTCGTCTTCCGCGAATGGATCAGCCGTCTGGAATTCGTCGGCTGCCTGCTGATCGTGCTCGGCGTCGTGATGCTGCTTGTCCTCTAATGCATGTCGCCCAAAAGTGTGGAGCGGTTTTGGGATGACGACATGCATAAAAACAAGGACCTAAAGCGCGCCGCATGAATAAGTTTGAATGCGACGCGCTTTAGATTAGGCGGCGCGTTCGCGATATAAAATAGACGCCCGAATTTCGGCGGACGGTTCGACCGCCGGGTGTTACAAAGCGGCATGCTTTTCGATTTGCCGAACGACGATACCCTCTATGATGCGCTTCTTGCCCGCAGTTCCGACTATGAGGGCCAGGCCTTCGCCTGCGTGAAGAGCACCGGCATCTTCTGCCGGCTCTCCTGTCCCGCCCGCAAGCCGAAACGGGAGAACACCTTGTTTTTCGACAGCATAGCGGCTTGCATCAATTCGGGTTTCAGGCCCTGCGCGCGATGCCGGCCGCTGGACCAGGCTGCCGAAAAGGAGCCGCTCGTCGATCAACTGCTGAGGCTCCTCGACCGCCACCCGGACCGTCGCTGGACCGAGGACCATCTCGTGCGGCGCGGCCTTGATCCGTCGACCGTTCGTCGCGCCTTCAAACGGAGCCTCGGCGTCACCTTCCTCGACCTCGCCCGTCAGCGGCGCATGGGAGAGGCTGCCCGGCAGCTTTCCGCCGGCGCCAGCGTCATCGCCGCGCAAGTCGATGCGGGCTACGAATCGCCAAGCGGCTTCCGGACCGCCTTCGCGAGGCTGATCGGCGAGGCGCCGGCGAGGTCTCAAGGCCGCGAACTGCTGTTTGCCGACTGGATCGACACGCCGCTCGGGCCCATGGTGGCCGTGGCCGACCAGACGCACCTCCACCTCCTCGAGTTTCACGATCGCAAGGCGTTGCCGGCGGAGATGGAAAGGCTGAAACGAACAGCGCGCTCGGCCGTCGTGCCGGGCAGGACCCCGCCGATCGAGCAGATCGAGGCGGAACTCAGGGCCTATTTCGTCGGCCAGTCGGGCGAGTTTCGCACGCCCCTGGCCCTCGATGGCAGCGCCTTCGAGCGGCAGGTGTGGGCGCAGCTCATGCAAATACCGATCGGCGAGACGCGATCCTATAGCGACATTGCGCTAGAAGTCGGTACCATGCAGGCGGTGCGTGCCGTGGCCAGGGCGAACGGCGCCAACCGTATCGCGATCGTCGTCCCATGTCATCGCTGCATCGGCGCGGATGGATCGCTGACGGGATATGGCGGCGGCCTTGAGCGAAAGCAATGGCTGCTACGGCACGAGGGCAAGATGAGACCTGTCGGCCTGTTTACGGAGGAGATGCGATGAACCAGGAGGAAAGGGCGCGCGCCTTTCAGGCGCTGCACCGCAAGGGCGATCCGATCGTTCTTTACAATATCTGGGATGCAGGCAGCGCCCTCTGCGTGGCCGAGGCCGGCGCCAAGGCGCTTGCCACCGGAAGCTGGTCGGTGGCAGCGGCACACGGCTTTGCCGATGGTCAGAAGATCCCGCTTCAATTGCTGGTCGAGATCGCCCGCGAGATCGTCGCAGCGACAGACCTGCCGCTGTCGGTGGACTTCGAAGGCGCTTATTCGCAGGATCCCGCCCAGGGTGCCGCCAATGTGGCGCAACTGATCGATGCCGGCGCGATCGGCCTCAATTTCGAGGATCAGGTCGTCGGCAAGGGCGGGATCCATCCCATCGACAAACAGGTGGCGCGCATCCGGGCGATCCGCGACATGGCGGAACGCCAGAACGTTCCGCTATTCATTAATGCCCGCACCGACCTGTTCCTGCAGGAAAGCGACGCGGCGCGCCATGCCGGCCTGATGAACGAAGCGATCGCCCGCGCCAAGGCCTATGCCGAAGCGGGCGCCAGCGGATTCTTCGCGCCGGGGCTCGCCGATGCCGGTCTCATCGCCAGGCTCTGTTCGGCATCATCCTTGCCGGTGAATGTCATGATGAAGCCGGGGGCACCGGATCTACCCACCCTTGCCGCCGCCGGCGTCGGCCGCGTCAGCTACGGACCGTTCCCTTACCGGGCGATGATCGCATGGCTACGCGGTGAAGCGGAGAAGGTTTACGGGAGCGCTGGGAAGTAGCCGCGTGCGGGGGGCTGTCTGAACTGGCCCGTCATTCGCCTGCCGGCACCTTTCTCCCCGCAGGCGGGGAGAAAGGTCGGGGTGAGGGGCGAATCGCTCAGCGCGGGGCTGGCTTTCCGCTCACGGCACGATCAGCGTACCGGCGCCGCGCTCGGTGAAGATCTCGAGCAGCACCGAATGGGCGGTCTTGCCATTGAGGATGACGACGCCCTGCACGCCCGCCTTGATGGCCTCCATGCAGGTCTCGACCTTCGGGATCATGCCGCCGGAAATGGTGCCGTCGGCGATCAGCGCGCGCGCCTGCGCAACCGAAAGCTCCTTGATAAGATTGCCCTGCTTGTCGAGAACCCCCGGAACATCGGTCAGGAACAAGAGGCGCGTCGCGTTGAGCGCGCCGGCAATGGCGCCCGCGAAGGTATCGGCGTTGATGTTATAGGTATGTCCGTCGCGGCCGGGGGCGACCGGGGCGATCACCGGGATCATTTCCGAGCGCGCCAAGAGGTCGAGAAGCGTCCGGTCCACTTCGACCACCTCGCCGACGAAGCCGAGATCGAGTATGCGTTCGATATTGGAATCCGGGTCCTTGATGGTCTTCCGCGCCTTTTCGGCGAAGACCATATTGCCGTCCTTGCCGCAAAGGCCGATCGCCCATTCGCCGGTCTGGTTGATAAGCGCGACGATCTCCTTGTTGATCGAACCGGCAAGGACCATCTCGACGATCTCGACGGTCTTCTCGTCCGTGACGCGAAGCCCGCCCTCGAATTTCGATTCGATGCCCATTTTGTTGAGCATGGCGCCGATCTGCGGGCCTCCGCCATGGACGACGATCGGGTTGACGCCCGACTGCTTCAGGAGCGCGATATCGCTGGCGAAGGCGCGCCCGAGCTCGGGATTGCCCATCGCATGGCCGCCATATTTGACGACGATCGTCTTGTTCTCGTAGCGCTGCATGTAGGGCAGGGCCTGGGCGAGCAGGCGTGCCTGGATTTCACTCTCTGATGCGGACATGACGGACCCTCGAAAATTACCGGCTGCTGTTTAGCGCAAGTTTCCGCCGGATGGAATGATCCGGGCGCAACACACGTCGACCAAGGATGTCGTCGGTTCGTGGCGAAAACCCGTCGCCAACGCGATTGACGAGATTTGTGATTTGGCTGATCCTATTAAGGCGAAGTCTCTCGAATCTGAGAGAGCATGGAACGATGACGACGCAGAAGCCCGAGAGCGGGGATTCCCGCCGCGATGAGGTGATCGCGGGGGAATACGTGCTGGGTGTTCTGTCCGCCGAAGACCGCCGCAAGGTCGAAGCGCGCATGGCGACCGACAGGGACTTCGCTGCTATGGTCCTCCGCTGGCGGAACAATCTCGCCTCCCTCGACTCCGCCTATGAAACGATTGCGCCGCCGCGCGCCTTGCCTGCCGTCGAACGCCGGGCGTTCGAGCTGCAGGCGGGTGTGGGCGATTCCACCGGATTGTGGAATTCCTTGTCTTTCTGGCGTAGTCTCGCCATTGCCTCGCTGGCCGCCGTCACCGTCCTTGTGATCTCCTTGGCGGGGCTGTTCGGCGGATCGGGCGGCCGGCCGCTCGTGGCCGAACTGGCGGGGCAGGGCAATGCCATAGGTTTCGTTGCCCAGTTCGACGTCGGCTCCGGGCGCCTGCGACTGACACCGGTTGCGGCGAGCCAGGACGGGGAGAAATCACTCGAACTCTGGCTGCTGCGGGGCAATGACCCTGCAATCTCTCTCGGCGTGCTGCCGCAGTCCGGCAAAGGCGAGTTCCGGGTTTCTCCCGCGATGCGGACGAAGGTCACCGAAGGCTCGACCCTTGCCATCAGCGTCGAGCCGCGTGGCGGTTCACCGAGCGGCTCGCCTACCGGTTTGGTTATCGCGCGGGGCATTGCCGGTTATCACTGAAGCTGTCTAGGCGTACAGCAGTGTTGTGGTGTCTCCTTCATCCCCGTCGGGAAAAGAGGAAAAGCACGTTCCTTGTCCCCCCGCCTGCGGGAGATGGCAATCAGAAGCTCCCCCAACAGCACCCCGTGGCCGGTCAAAACGTCCCGGCCTGCGGCGACGGCGTCTGTGCATCGGAGAGGGCGGCCTGCAGCTTCTGCTCCTGCTCCGGCGAGAGCGATGTCTTCAGCACGCGGCCGCGAAGCCCCGAGAGTTCTGCGAGCACCTTTTCCGGCTGCACCTTGCGCACCAGGATGAAGAGGGCAGAAGAGTTGTTCGGGATCGTGCTACCGAGCGATTTGATGAAATCGTCGTCGATGCCGTAGTCGGCAAGCGAACCGGAGAGGGCTCCGGCACCCGCGCCGATCGCGCCGCCGATCGCAAAGCCGGCGAGCGGGTTCAGGAAAAGCAACCCGACCAGTCCGCCCCAGAGCGAGCCTGACAGGAGGCCCGAGGCTGCACCGATAGTGGGGAGATTGATGCTCTGTTTCAGATGCACCTTACCTTCGGCGTCGCGCACCACGACGACCGCATCTTCCAGATCGATCAGGTATTCCTTCTTCAGGCTGTGGAGTTTCAGGAGAACCCGGTCGGCCTCCTCCGGCGTGTCGAAACCTATGACGATCAAGTCGGACATCTCTCTCTCCTCTGACCTTGAGGCGACGAGCACCTGTCGTCGCCAGCCAGGAAATAGAGCGGCGGGCGTGTCCGGGTAGGAGGGGTTCAAAGAGTTGCGACAGACTCTTTTCGGGGAGTCGCCGGGCTGCTCACGCCGGCTTCAGCGCACGACGGCGTGTTCGATCGCGGCGCGCAGTTCTTCGATCCCTGCGCCCTTTTCCGAGGACGTCGACAATACCTCCGGATAGGCGGCCGGCCGCTTCTTGATCTTGTCGAGCGTTTCGGCGATCAGCCTCGGCACGCCGGCGGCCTTGATCTTGTCGGTCTTGGTGAGCACGATCTGATAGGAGACCGCCGCCTTGTCGAGGAGCGACAGCACCTCCTCGTCGTTCTTCTTGATGCCATGGCGGGCGTCGATCAGCACATAGACGCGCTTCAGCGTCGAGCGGCCGCGCAGATAATCGAAGACGAGCTTCGTCCAGGCATCGACGTGCTCCTTCGGCGCCTGGGCGTAGCCGTAGCCGGGCATGTCGACGAGCGCCATCGGCGGCAGGTCATCGGCCTCGCCGGAATAGCCGTCCGGCACGAAATAGTTGAGTTCCTGCGTGCGCCCAGGCGTGTTGGAGGTGCGGGCGAGGCCCTTCTGGCCGACGAGGGCATTGATCAGCGAGGACTTGCCGACATTCGACCGTCCGGCAAAGGCGATCTCCGTCGGCCCCTCCGGCGGCAGGAACTTCATTGCCGGCACGCCGCGGATGAAGATCCACGGCCGGCCGAAGACACTGGAGGCGTTCTGATTGTTCTTCCCGGACATGTCCTGACGTTCCTCTTTGCCGGGCCGGCATCAGGCTTTTAGACGCGCTTGTCAAGCGCGGCCGTGCCTGGTCCCGTCTCTTCCGTTTCCCGTTCCATGAAAGAAAAAGCCCCGGATTGCTTTTGATCCGGGGCCCAATGGCGCTGCAGGAGCGAAGGTGGTGCCGGCTATTCCGCCGGCTTCGGTCTCTTCGCGAAGAGCGACTTCAGATTGTCGAAGAGCTCGATCTTCACGCCCTGGCGCTTCATTATGATCGACTGCTGGGTGATCGACAGGGTGTTGTTCCACGCCCAGTAGATCACGAGACCCGCCGGGAAGGACGCCAGCATGAAGGTGAAGACCACCGGCATCCAGGTGAACAGCATCGCCTGGGTCGGGTCCGGCGGCGTCGGGTTCATGCGCATTTGCAGGAACATGGTGATGCCCATGATGATCGGCCAGACGCCGAGATGCAGGAAGGCCGGTCCGTCGAAGGGCAGCAGGCCGAAGAGGTTGACGATCGTCGTCGGATCGGGGGCTGAAAGATCCCTGATCCAGCCGAAGAACGGCGCGTGGCGCATCTCGATGGTGATGTAGATGACCTTGTAGAGCGCGAAGAAGACCGGAATCTGGATGACAATCGGCCAGCAGCCTGCCAGCGGATTGATCTTCTCGTCCTTGTAGAGTTGCATCATCGCCTGCTGCAGCCCCATGCGGTCGTCGCCGAACTTCTTCTTCAGCTCCTCCATCTTCGGCTGGACCTTCTTCATGTTCGCCATCGAGGCATATTGCTTGTTGGCGAGCGGGAAGAAGAGCAGCTTGACGACGATCGTGGTGATCAGGATCGCGATGCCGAAATTGCCGAAGAGACGGAAGAAGAAATCCATCATTTTGAACATCGGCTTGGTGATGAAATAGAACCAGCCCCAATCGATCAGCTTGTCGAAGCTGGGGATCGAATAGGCGACCTCGTAATTGTCGATGACCGGAACTTCCTTGGCGCCGGCGAAGACGAGGTTCTTGACCTGCGCGGACTGACCCGGTGCGACCGTGATGGCATCGGTCTTGTAGTCGCTCTGGTAGCGCGCGCGGCCATCGGTGAAGTGCGAGAAGCGGGTGTCGAAGGGGGTGTGTTGCGGCGGGACGATCGTCGCGGCCCAATACTTGTCGGTGATGCCGAGCCAGCCGCCGGTCGATTTGCCCGGTTCGACCGGCTGATTGTCCTCGACCTTGGAATATTTCACTTCCTGCAGGCCGTTGTCGCCGGTCACGCCGATGAAGCCCTCGTGCAGGACGTAGACGCTCGGCGTCGTCGGCGTGTTGAAGCGCGTGACGCGGCCGTAGGAGGAAAGCGAGACCGGCCCGGAGCTCGCGTTCTTGATGCTGTCGACGACCTGGAACATGTAGCGTTCGTCGACGGAGATCGTCCGCGTGAAGGTGATGCCCTTGTCGTTCGTGTAGGTCAGCGTTACCGGCGTCGATGGCGTCAGCTTGTCACTGCCCGAAAGCGTCCACACGGTCTGCGGCCCTGGTACCGAGCCGCTCGCCTCGTTACCGATATAGCCGATCTCGGTGAAATAGCCGTCCGCGGTTTCCGCCGGGCTGAAGAGCGTGATGACCGGGCTCTTCGGGTCGACGGTCTCGCGGTAGCCCTTGAGCTTCAGGTCGTCGAACCGTGCGCCGGTCAGGTTGATGGAACCAGAAAGCGCTGGCGTGTCAATCGCGACACGTGCAGACTTGGCGACGGCCTGGTCGCGGTTTTCACCGGCGCCCGGGATTGCGCCGCCCGGAAGCACCCCACCCGGAAGCGCCTGGCCCGGCGTGGCCTGCTGGCCGCTTTGCTGGGGCTGCGCCTGCTGCGTCTGCTGGGCTTTTTCCGCAGCGATCCGGTCCTTTTCCATTCTCGGATTGACATAGAAGAACTGCCAAGCGACGAGGATCAGCACGGAGAGCGCTATCGCCACGAAATAATTGCGGTTGTTTTCCATCATGGTTTCCTGGAACCGGCCGAGGGCCGCTTCGGTTTCGGCTTGTTTTCGATGCGCTCCCGCAGCGCCCGGGTCAATGCGTCAAAAGGTGCATTCAGGAGGTCGCGTCGGGCGACAATCACATAGTCGTGTCCGGGTTTCATTGCAAACCCGGCGGAAAGCCGCACGGCTTCTTTGAGGCGTCGACGCATCCGGTTTCGCTCGACGGCGCTGCCGTGTTTCTTGGTCACGGTGAAGCCGACGCGGGCCTCGCCTTCCGGATCGTTCCGGTCGAGAACTTCGAGGAGAAATAGCGGGCCTTTGCGGCTTTCTCCAGCCCTGACGGCCAAAAACTGCGGACGGCTTTTCAGCCGTCCGACAGTGGTATTGTCTTTATCTGACGTCATGTGCCCAAACAATGCTTTCGGGCAGGTTCGGCTCAGGCCGAAAGACGCTTGCGGCCACGAGCCCGGCGGGCTGCGAGAACCTTGCGGCCACCGTTGGTAGCCATACGTGCACGGAAGCCGTGACGGCGCTTGCGAACAAGCTTGGACGGTTGGTAGGTACGCTTCATTTATTTAAATACCGCGGTGTGCGGCCCTTCTTGAGTTTGCATATTGCAAGAGCGTTTACGTTACCGGGCACAGCTCCGCCTTCGGGCGGCTTGACCGGACGTGCGCGGCTTATAAGGACAAATACGCCGGAAAGTCAATTCCCACTGAACGGCACAGCCGCGAGGGTCGTGCAACTCCTGCCTCTCTCTCGGTCTCACTGCGGATAGGGCGCCCCATCTGCCGGCTGCGAAATTTGGTGCAGCCGATGAGCGCTTTGTTAACCACGCATATTTTAGCATTTAATAATACGTGTACGGGTGGCGTCATTACTCGTAGAGCGCGAGGAGCGGTGGCGAGGGGAGCAGGAAATGAGAATTCGCGGAAAAATTTATCTGATCGTCAGCATCATGAGCCTGCTGGCGATCGCCATCACCGGCATGTCGTTGCTGATCGTATCCAAGTACAATGACGAGCTTGGCCAATTCCAGAACTCATCCGAACGAAGCTTCAAGGGCGAGCGCCTCAACCGCTTGGTCACGGCCGTCGTCATGGAATCGCGCGGCGTCTACGCTGCGGCGACGATCGAAAAGGCCACTCCCTTCGCCGAGGGCATTATCAAGAACCTCGACAAGATCGATGCGCTGTTGAAGGACTGGCGGCCGCTGGTTCCGTCCGACAAGCTGCCGGCTTTCGACGCGGTGGCCAAACGCGCCGAGGAATTCAAGGCGTTCCGCACGGAAACGGCCCGGCTCGGCCGGGAGGTCTCGCCGCAGGCCGCCAACGAGCAGGGCAACAACGAGGCGAACCGCTCCAACCGCAAGGCCTTCCAGGCGGAGATCGACGTGGTCGTCGACGCCGACCGCGAATCCCTTCAAGCCATCACGGATGACATCGCCGCCTTCGAAAGCGCGGTCGTCCTCATTGTGCTCGGTATTGCCGGGCTCGGCATGGCCGCCGGCATCGGGACGGCCTTCTATATCGGTACCAACCATCTCAGCCGGCCGATCGTTGATCTGACCGCCAGGATGAAGCTGTTGGCCGGCGGCGAGCTCTCGGTCGATGTGCCCTTTGCCGGGCGCAAGGACGAGATCGGCGACATGGCGGCGGCCGTCGAAGTCTTCAAGCAGAACGGGCTTGCCGTGCGCGAACTCAATGCCCAGGAAGCGGCGCTGCGTGAAAAGAGCGCCGACCTCCAGTCGAGCATCGGCATCGTCGTCGCGGCCGCGGCCGCCGGCGACTTCACCCAGCGCATCGGCAAGGATTACGACAACGACGATTTGAACCGCTTCGCCGCAAGCGTCAACGAGCTCGTCGGCAGCGTCGACAGCGGCATCGCCGAAACGCGGCGGGTGATCGCGAGCCTGGCTGCAGGCGATTTGACGCAGAGCATGGAAGGCCACTTCCAGGGCGCCTTCGCCGAACTGCAGAAGAATGTCAACGAGACGCTCTCGACGCTGCAGAAGACCTTGCGCGAGGTGCGCTCGACGACGGACTCGATCAACGGCAACGCGTCCGAATTGCGCTCGGCCGCCGACGAGCTGTCGAAGCGTACCGAGCAGCAGGCCGCCTCGCTGGAGGAAACTTCCGCCGCTCTCTACGAGATTACCGCGGCGGTGCGCAGTTCGACCGAGCGGGCACACGAAGCGACCCTCATGGTGACGGAAGCGAAGGAAAACGCCGCCGAATCCGGCTCCGTCGTCCGCAATGCCATCGAGGCGATGGGGCGCATCGAGCAGGCCTCGAGCGAGATCGGCCAGATCACCAACGTCATCGACGAGATTGCCTTCCAGACGAACCTGCTGGCGCTGAATGCGGGCGTCGAGGCGGCACGTGCCGGCGACGCCGGCAAGGGTTTCGCGGTCGTCGCGCAGGAGGTCCGCGAACTCGCCCAGCGCGCCGCCAGTGCTGCCAAGGACATCAAGGCGCTCATTTCGAAATCCGGCAACGAAGTGGCGACCGGCGTCAAGCTGGTGCAGGCGACGGGCGCCGCGCTTGGCGAGATCGAGACGCGGGTGCTGAATATCAACGACCACATCCATTCGATCGCGACCGCCGCGCGCGAGCAGTCGACGGGTCTGGGCGAGGTGAGCACCGCCGTCAACCAGATGGATCAGGTGACCCAGCGCAACGCCGCCATGGTCGAGGAGGCGAATGCGGCGACACACAAGCTCTCCGCCGAAGCGAACGGTCTTTCCGCCCTCATCGCTTATTTCAAGGTCGACCGCGAGCCGGCGCGTGCGATCACGCCCGCCAAGGAGACGAGCCGCCCGGTCGCCTCGCCTGCCCGCCGCATGATGGGAACAGTCGCCCACGCCTTCGGTGGCGGTTCGGCCGCTGCCGCCCGCAGCGATTGGGAAGAGTTCTGAGCCTCAAGCTCGGCCGCCGCCGGCGGGCTTTGTTGTCTCACGCCAACGTGACTTGTCATGACCGCCCGTTCACGCTGTCGTTTAAGGGCGCGACCATTCTTTACTGGTCCGCGGCGCGGAGTCCTTTTAAGTCAAGGAGTAAGTCTCGCCGAAAGCAAAGTTCATGAGCCATGGTGTCAGCAACAGGGCGGAAGAAGGACCGGCCCTTAGCGGGCCGCCGGGGCGGGAGGACGGCGTTCCCGGAAGGGGCCCGTCGCGCTGGCGGGTCGTGCCGCTCGCGCTGCTGCTTGCGGGCGGAGCGGCGTGCTACGCCCTCGGACTGCAGAACCATGTTTCGCTTTCAGCGCTCGTTCGACATCAGGAAGCGCTGAGCATCTATGTCGATGCCTTTCCCGTCCGCTCCGGCCTGGCTTTCTTTGTTGTCTATGTCGTAGCGGTGGTCTTATCGATCCCCGCGGCATCGGTGCTGACGATGTCGGCCGGATTTCTGTTCGGCCCTCTCCTCGGCGGCGCCATCACGGTCCTCGCCGCTACTTTAGGGTCGAGCCTCCTGTTTCTCGCCGCGCGCGGTGTCCTCAGCGATCTCTTGCGACGACGTGCCGGACGCTTTTTGGAGCGCCTCGCCGAAGGGTTTCGGCGCAATGCGTTCCTCTACCTGCTGGTCTTGCGGCTGGCGCCGATCTTTCCGTTCTTCATCGTCAATATCGCGCCCGCCTTCTTCGACGTGAAGCTGCGTACGTTCGTCGCCGCCACGCTGATCGGCATCGTTCCGGCAACTTTTGCCTATGCGTGGCTGGGCTGCGGGCTCGATGATGTGATCGCGCGCGCGGGCGAGAGCGGCCAAACGCTGTCGCTTTCGGATTTTGCCACGAAAGAAATTTCGCTTGCCCTCCTCGCGTTGGCGCTGTTTGCGGCATTGCCTCTGGCCTACAGGCTAATAAAGTCACGTCGACAAGTCTGACGGCGAAAAGGGCGCGCGGCGTGGGGAAGATACTCAATCCGGACATCTGCGTGATCGGCGGCGGAGCGGCCGGCCTGTCGGTCGCCGCCGGTGCGGCCGCCTTCGGCGTTCCCGTCGTTCTCGTCGAACAGGGCAAGATGGGCGGCGATTGCTTGAACTATGGCTGCGTGCCGTCGAAGGCGCTGATTGCGGCGGCCAGGCAGGCACAGGCGATGCGCCAGGCCGGCGCGTTCGGCCTCGTGGCGGCAGAACCGTTCATCGACGGCGAAAGGCTGCAGGCTCGCATACACTCCGTGATCGAGGGCATCGCGCCGCATGATTCCATTGAGCGCTTCTCCGGCCTTGGCGTAGAGGTCATCCAGGAAACGGCCCGCTTCGTCGATGGCCGGACGGTCGCCGCCGGCGATCATCTCATTCGCGCCCGGCGTTTCGTCATCGCCACGGGCTCCTCGCCCGCCATTCCGCCGATCGCGGGATTGGCGGAGACGCCGTATCTTACCAACGAATCGTTGTTCGAGCTCACGCCCTTGCCGCGTCATCTCGTCGTCGTCGGCGCGGGGCCGTTCGGTATCGAGATGGCGCAGGCCCATCGCCGATTGGGAGCTCGCGTCACGGTCGTCGAGAGGGCCGATGCGCTTTCGAGGGAGGACCCTGAACTGAAGACGATCGTGCTCGACGCCGTCCGAGCCGAAGGCACGACTATCCACGAGGGGACCACCATCCGCTCTGTCGAACGCGATGGCGATGGGGTCCGGCTGCACTGCGAGGATGAAAACGGGCGACTCGACATCGAGGGTAGCGACCTGTTGCTCGCCGCGGGCCGCACGGCCAATCATGGCGCACTTGACCTCGGCGCGGCGGGCATTCGTCACGATGCCGAGCGGATCCAAGTCGGCTCGGACCTGCGCACGAGCAACCGCCGCGTCTATGTGATCGGCGACGCGGCGGGCGGTCTGCAGTTCACGCATGCGGCGAACTACCATGCCCGGCTCGTCCTGCAGCAGATCCTCTTCCGCCTGCCGGCGCGCGAAGTCCGGGGGATCGTCCCCCGGGTCACCTTCACGGACCCGGAAATTGCCCAGGTCGGGCTGACGGAAGACGAGGCGCGTGCAAGCTTCGGCGCGATTGAACTGGTCCGCTGGGACCTGTCAGGAAACGATCGAGCTCGAACCGATGGCCTGGGGCGGGGGATGGTCAAGGTCGTGGTCGGCCGAGGCGGGCGGATTCTCGGCGCCGGTATTGCCGGCGCCGGGGCGGGTGAGATGATCAACCTCTGGGCCTTTGCCATTGCCAATCGGCTGACGCTCAAGAATTTTCGCGACTATGTCGCGCCCTATCCCACCCTTTCCGAGATTGGAAAACAGGCGGCGATCTCCTATTATTCTCCAATGGCGCGAAATCGCTTCGTTCGCTCTGCGATCCGCATCTTACGGCGTTTCGGCTGAGGGCAGGGAATAGTCACAGGTCATGGTAGAAGACGCACGTCCGGCCAAAGAGGGTGCGCCGCCGCGTGCGGCGGTCGGATTTCTACGCGGGCTGTCTGGCAAACTCCTGTTGCTGACGATCGCCTTCGTCATGCTGGCGGAGGTGCTGATCTTCGTGCCCTCCGTCGCAAACATGCGGATCCGCTGGCTCGAGGACAGGCTGAACACCGTGGCTGCCGCCGCCGTCGTCGTCGACGGGCTGCAGAATATCGACCTGCCGCGCGCCGTGCAGCGCGAGACCCTGATGGCAACCGGCACCAAGGCGATCGTCATCCGCCGCAAGGATGCCTCGCGTATGATCGCAACCGTCGACATGCCTCCGGCGATCGATGGCGAATACGACATCGCCAATTTCACCGCCCTCGGCGCGATCCGCGACGCTTTCGATACGCTGCTTTTCGGCGGCAACCGCGTCATGCGCGTCTATGGGCCGCTCGGCGAGAGTGATGCGACGATCGAATTGGTGATGAAGGATGCGAGCCTGCGCAAGGCCATGCTCGTCTACTCGCGCAACGTCTTCCTGTTGTCGATCATCATTTCGCTGATCACGGCGGCGCTGATTTTCCTCGCCATCAACCGCCTGCTGATTGTGCCGATCAAGCGCTTGACGGCGAGCATGCAGGAATTTTCCGAAGAGCCTTCCAGTCCGGAACGGGTCCTCGTGCCGCCGGATGGCCGGGACGAGCTGGCGGTCGCCGGTCAGCACCTCGCCAGCATGCAGCGCGAGCTGCAGAAGACCTTGAAGCAGCAGAAAAGCCTCGCCGAGCTCGGCCTTGCCGTTTCGAAGATCAACCACGACATGCGCAACATCCTGTCCTCGGCGCAGCTCATCTCGGACCGGCTTGCCGATGTCGACGATCCGGTGGTCAAGCGCTTCGCGCCGACGTTGCTCAGGACCATCGACCGCGCCGTCGGCTACACGCAGGAGGTCCTCTCCTATGGGCGGACAGCCGAGGCCGAACCGCACCGCCGCTTCGTGGCGCTTCGCCCGCTTGTCCAGGATGTCGGCGAGCTCCTGGCGGTCGATCGCCAGAGCGGCATCGAATTCGATGTCCAGATCCGGGAGGACATCATGGTCGATGCGGACAGCGAGCAGCTTTTCCGCGTCGTTCACAATATCTGCCGCAATGCCGTTCAGGCACTGACAAACCACCAGCCCGAGGACGGCCGCCCGAGGATGATTTCCGTTTCCGCTGTCCGGACGGGCAGCGTTGTGACGATTTCGATCGAAGATACCGGCCCGGGCATGCCGGCCAAGGCACGCGAAAATCTCTTCGCCGCCTTCCGCGGTTCGGCGCGCTCCGGCGGCACCGGGCTTGGTCTCGCGATCGCCCGCGAACTGGTGCTCGCCCATGGCGGCACGATCGCGCTCGTCGAAAAGCCGACGCCCGGCACGCTGTTTCGCATCGAGCTTCCGGACCGCCCGGTGCGGCTCGACGCCTTCCGCGCCAAGGGGCGCTCCTGACTCCTCCCTTGCGGCGGGGTTGTTACCGCAACGGGCGTTTCCGGCTCATCCACCGTCGTCGCAAAAATGAAGTTTTTTGCCGAAAGGCGCTTGCAATCCCCGAAAGGACCCTTTAGAGGATCGCCACGCAAGCGGTGGTCACCGCTTCAGGCAAGCACCCGTAGCTCAGCTGGATAGAGCACCAGACTACGAATCTGGGGGTCAGGAGTTCGAATCTCTTCGGGTGCGCCATCACTTAGCTTCTTGTCGATTGCCACGCTATTTTGCCTTTTTGGCCACTACGTTGCCTTTTGGTCAGCCTCTTGACCTATCTTCGGTGAACACTCCTCTCCCCACAACCGACCCGGCTTGGCGGATGTCGTTCGCGGTTGACCATTCGAGCTGGCAGCGAGATTCATTCTGCAGTTGCTGACGGGGCGGCTGCGTACATCAATTAGTTGACGATCGCTGGCTTGATTTCGCGACTTGGATAAAAAGAGAGTCTTGTCGGGTTCACGTCAGCGTCACCCCTAGACTAAGACTAGATCGGCGGGGTTGAGGCGCCGATCCGCCGGGCTCAGGAGGGATACTTTTCTCGAGCAACCTCGCACGGTGGCGCGTCGCATGTTATCCTACGCCATCGTGCCTGCCTCCGCGGAACGAGTTCAACTTGGGGAGGCTGTCGTGAAGTCGCTCCGTATCATCGTTCGCCGTCTTGGTGGGCCAGAGGTCTTAGAAACTCTAGTGGAAGAGGCCCCGGAACCGGGGCGAGGCGAAGCACGGGTGCGCGTGCTCGCGGCCGGCGTCTCCTTCGCAGAAATGCTGATGCGGGAGGGTATTCATCCGGAAAAAACGACGCTGCCGTTCACGCCAGGATGGGACATCGTTGGCGTGGTGGACAAGGCCGGAGACGGAACCTCTCAGACCGCGATCGGTCAGATGGTTGCAGCACTGCCAATTCATGGCGGCTACGCCCAGTACATCTGCCTACCAGAGGGTGAACTCATTCCTGTTCCATCTGGCCTTGACCCGGCCGAGGCCGTGAGCCTCGTACTGAACTACGTTACGGCCTATCAGATGATGCATCGCGTCGCGCATGTCTCACCGGGACAACGGGCACTCATCCATGGTGCGACCGGAGGGGTCGGGACGGCTTTATTGCAACTCGGCCGACTGGTGGGCCTGGAAATGTATGGCACAGCATCACTGGCAACTCATCAGATCGTTTCCGATTTGGGCGCTGTTCCGATTGATTACCAGAAGACCGACTTTGTCGAAGAGATTCACCGCCTGACAGGCGAAGGTGTGGATTTTGTCTTCGACGGAGTTGGCGAAACCAATGTTTGGCGCTCATTCCAGGCGCTGAAACCAAATGGCCGGGTTATCGCTTATGGCTTCACTTCATTTCTGCACAAGGGCCAGTTGGCAGGCGGGTTGCGTTACCGCCTCCGCGGCATACTGCGACCTGCGTGGTATGCGCTGCGCGCTTTCCTTTTGCCCGGCAGACGGCGCATCCTGCCTTACAGCATACAATATTTGAAACGGCGGAGGCCGGCATGGTTTCGTGAAGATTTGAGTGCGCTGCTTGGTCTGCTTCGCGACAAGAAGATCAAGCCAGTGGTTGCCGAGCGAATACCACTGAGTGAGGCGCGTCGCGCGCACGAATTGCTCGGCCAAGGATCGGTGAGGGGAAAGCTTGTGCTGATTTGCAATTCGCCTGCGTCTTTGAACGGTTCGGAACAGCAAGCAGTCGCCCGGCTGTGAGGGTCGTCGGCCGCTTTCGACCGATTGACACTATCGACCCCAAGCCGCCATTCACCGATACCGATGTTGGCGGCACTTTGCGGACTCTCGACTATCAATTTAATCTCGGATCATTGCTGAACTCCACGGACGAGAAATGGCTCCACTGACACCGCCATCGAAGATTGAGTTTTGACGATTGCGCGATATTGGCTGGTCGCTCTGGGAGCCAATCGGCTTGCTATCGGCGGGAAAAAGTTGGGACGACGATGATTGTCAATCCTTTGCGGATGAATACGACAGCTACCTTATTGAGGCAGCGGGTCGGTTGCGAAGGGGCGCTTCGGATGCCGATGTAGCCGGTTACTTGGTCCAAGTCGAAGTTGGCCACATGGGCCAGCGCTCGGGACATCCGGCCCGCCGAGCATCTCCGCCTGTTGCTCGAAGGAGGTATCCTAGCGTCGGTCGCCTATGCGCCGCACGCCGTTCTGATGGAGGCGCCGATTCTTGCGCGTGACTTGCCGTCTATTCCTGCTTCCCCTCCGGCTGCCTCAGCACGGCGTGTAGGATTTCCTGATATTTGTCGACTTGGCTTGCCAGCCAATCATTGCCTTATCCCAATTGCCTTGATTATCGGTATCCAGTGGGAGTTTCGAGCCCAGAAAGTATCGGTTCGAGTCCGGACCAAGGTGCCTGCCAACAAAGCTCTTAAGCTGATCTCGATGAGAATCGAGGAGAGCAAGCGCGTCGTCCGGCGAATGACCTTTTGACGCGCGAATGAATACGCCGACCGATTCGCTCCCAAGACATTGCAAATATCGATTGGGAATCCTTCAACGGCGCGCCAGCGCGTGCTCGCTGCATTTGCAGGGTATGTGATAGCCCGCGGAGGATACCGGTCAATGAAATGCGACCAAAAAGCCAATCGCTTCTGGCCAAGTTCATAACTTTCGCCATGTGCCGCTCTCGTTCATGGTGTTTCCAACGATCACCAGCAAATGGTTCGGCGGTCGGGAGATAGGACTGATGTTCGTGTGCTGAAGCGCCTTAATATTCGCTCGGACGCGTTACAGGTTGGCAACTTTTGCCGCCTGCCGACTGGCGGGCCCATGAGTGCACGCTCTTCTGGTGCGCCATTCTTTTCCAGAAGACGCAATTTCAGACCGAGACTGCACGAAGTGCAGTGTCGCGGAACGAACCCGTCGACCACCCGGATTGCCGCTAAAGCGCTCTTCCGCGCCCCTCAGCCGGGATGGCTGAAGCGGGCCACCTGCGCATCCCTCGTCAGGTTGCGGAAACTGGTGCCGCTCATGTGCACGAGGGTTCTGTGGTCGCCGCCTTCGAAATAGACGTCGCTGGCCCGGTCGAGGCTCTCGTCTAGGATGACCGGCACGCCATAAGCCGATCCGATGGGCGGCACTGCGCCGATCTCGCAATCGGAAAAGAGCGTGCTGACCTCTTCCTCAGAGGCGAGGCCCAGACGCCGGTTCATGACATCCTGCAGCGTCGAGAGCTCGACTCGGTGCGTCGCCGGCACGACGGCGAGCACGTAGCCCATCTCGTGGTGAACGACCACGGATTTGGCCAGCCTGTTGCCAGGAACATGGGCGGCTTCGGCCGTCTGGCTGGTCGTTGCGGTACGGTGGTGAGGGACGGTGTCGTAATCGATACCCTCGGTCTCGATATAGTTCTGGAGTTTCCTTGCGATCGTCATCGTAGGCGTCCCTTCATTTGAGTAGTGACGCAGAAGGAATTAATTTTCCTCTGATCGTCTGCGGAGTCAACGATGAATGGCTCGACGCAGGCAATCACGACGGCTCGCTTGTGGTCAGGCAGCTCACCGCCCTTCGCCATGATGGGCATTGGCGAAAATACCTCTCATTGCTGCTCGCGTCTCACGGCGACCCGAGTTCCACGTCTCCGTCGAAATTGAACACCGCTCGAACGCTGAAAATGTGGGCGGTCTCGTCGGCGTCACGCGCAAACGTGTAGGCAGCGGCGAATTCCCAACCTTCGAATGATGTGTCTTCCTGGGGCTCGTAGATGGCTTCGAAATCAGCGAGATGTTCGCGTGTGTCCGGTTCCCCGGCAACAAGGTTCAGTTGCTGCGTATAGCTCGCAACATAAGTCACCGGCGCAAGTTCAAGCGCAGCGGAGCCGGTGAGAAGCAGGGCATCGTCGGAGCCGCCGTCGAAATGCCGAAGGTAAGCGGTTTGGCCGAGTAATCTGAGTGTCATTTCGTCCAGTTCCAGGCTCGTCGTCGCGGCAGCCAGATAGGCCAGTTCGTCGCCAGGACTGTCCTCCTGGTCTTCGCCGCTCTGCGCGCCGGCGGCTTGATATCGGATGCCGAGCCTGTAGCCGAAATCACCCTCCGAATAGCAATCGATCGGCTCCGCCCCCCTGCAGCCATCAAGTGTGATCGAGAAGGAGGACAGGCCATCGGTATTGCCGGCGCCGCCGTCGGATAGTCTCGTGCGGCCGCGTCGGGTAAACAGGGAATTGCTGAGTACCGACCGGTCGGTCGTGAAGGCAGTCGCCGCCAGGGCCTGCTCCATGCCAAGGCCGCCGAAGTCAAGCACGACCTCGGCGCCAAGGCGCTCGTCCGCGTCGATATCCGAGACTAGTTCCGTCGCGTTGATCCCCGGCGCGACCTCGCTGGCAAGGCTGAAGATCGTATCGAACTTTCCTGCCCTTATGGTGGCGGGGCCTGTTTCGACGGCGGTGTAGAGTTCGGCCAAGTAGGTCCCGATGCCTTGAAAGACCGCATTCTCGCCGACTTCCGGGTCGACGACGTGCTCGGTGATGATGGAGGCGACGAAGCGCAGATTGTCGGTCGGTGCGAGGAACAGGTCGACCGTGATTGTCGGTTCCAGTTCGTCGGACTTCAGGAAGGAGGGATCGGCGGCAAACACCCAGTCGTTCTGGAGTTCAGCCGAAACCTCATAGCCCGCGCAGGGCACCGTGCACCCTTCGACAAGGAACGGCAGCCGGTCTTCGGCCACCGCTCCAATCGGAAAGCTCAGCAACACGGCACCGGTGCAAGCGACGGCGAGACGACGCATACAGATCCCCGTCAGCCCTTCGCACCGACCGCGCGCCACGACGCTGGCCGGAATTGGCACGCGAGGGCGAGGCTGCGGCCAGCGGACTTGCTATTGCCTCCTACCGAAGAAATGGAAATCCGCATGGCCGCCATCCTGTTTGCCCCGGCCGAGACCATAGCCGATGATTTGATTGGCACCAATGCCGGTGCGGGTTTGAGCGCATCCGATGCATTGTTCCCATGGGCGCGGCAAGCCAACGGGCGACGGTTGCAGGACGAGGCGGTCGCCCATGACCGGATATCGAGCGGCCACCATATCTCACATCCGTAAGATGGCTCGTCCAGCGCGTTGAACGGTCAAGCCTTTTCCGCGTCACGCCTGCCGGATTCCCGTAAGGCGGTCGCCGCCGCATGCTCGGGCGGCGGAGCGGCCGGCTGGGGCCGGTCGAGACGCGCTCACCTCGGAGGACATGTCATGGCCATTTTGCCCAATTTTGGTGCGGCGACCTTCACCCCCGGAGCGCCGATCAACAACCCTTATCTCCCGCTGATCCCCGGTCACGTCCTGAGTTACATGGGCGATGAGATCGATCCCGACACCGGCGAGGTCACGACGGAGCGCAACGACGTCTTTACCACCTCTGCGACGTTTGAGGTGCGCGGTGTCGCCACCACGGTGATCCGCGATACCGTCTACGAGGACGATGTGATCATCGAGGACACCTTCGACTGGTATGCGCAGGATACCGCCGGCAATGTCTGGTACTTCGGCGAAATTGTCGTGAATTACGAATACGACGACAACGGAAATTTCATCGGCGTTAATCACGACGGCCAGTGGTCGGCCGACGATCCCGGCAACCAACCGGGCTGGGCGATGAAGGCGAGCCCGGAATTCGGCACGGCCTACTATCTGGAATTCGCACCAGGCATCGCCGAGGACGAAAGCATCCTCGCCGAGACCGGGCTCAGCATCAAAACGTCCTTCGGGCAATTTGACGACGTGATCAAGATCATCGACAGTTCGGCACTCTCCACCGGTATCGAGTTCAAATATTACGCTCCCGGCGTGGGCGAGATCACCGAAACCGCCGTCGCGCCGGACGGTACGGTAACGTCGACGGTCGAGCTCTACCGCAACGGAATTGTCGGCCAGGCGGATCCCGACGATAGCGACGACGTCACGCCTGCCCTGGCGAAGCTCAAGGAATCCAAGACGATCGAGGATATCGCCGAGATACGGGATCTCGACTTGGCGGACTTCGCCGGAACCGGGACGACGAAACAGGTCACGGTGCTCGGGGGCTCCACGGACAGCGCCGATGCGCTGGGCGCCTATTTCATCGATGAGGTGACCGGAGCCATTAGCGAGGGACGCATACTCGTCGCGGATCTCTCCGATGCGACGAGCGGGACATCCATCGCCGTCGACGTTCCGGACGGCCAGACCCTGTGTCTCTTTCTGGTGCGCGGCACCGACGAGATAGGCGTCGATTTGGACCAGTTCACTGACGGTGGCCTGCAACTCAAGAACCTGCTGACCGGCGCGCCGGCCAACTTGAACGATCTCTTCGCCCCGACCGTCATGGACGATGCCGGCAACATCCTGCCGATCCAGCCCTTGAGCGCGCTCGGCGCCGATGACGGTGGCAATCTGTTGAACCCTGCCGGCAGCATGCAGGCGATCGGGGTCTCTTCGGGCGCGGCAGGGGCAAGCGGCATCGAGATCATCGGCTTCGAGGATCGGCTGAACACCAGTCCCGAATATGACGGCGATTTCAATGACGCGATCGTTGCTGTCAGCGACGCACCGATCCCGGCCTCAACGCTCCAGCAACTCATCCGCGAAGCCGGAGGCGGAAAAACTGGAAGCGCAGGCATTAACCAGTTGAGCAGCGAAATCGGAGACGACGTCCCTGACGACGAGCAAACCGAGGAGGGGGGCGACAACGGGGCCGAAGATTCGGCGGAAGACACGCTCGACGACTGGGTGGCCGACGACACCTTTGTGTTCGCCGATGGCACCCATCGTGTCGGGCGGGTCGCCGATTTCGAACTCGACAAGAGGGACGGTTTCCTCGTGGACGGGGATTCGGTGGATTTCGGCCACCTCGAACGCCTCTGGGACGATCATCTTGATGGTACCGCTGGGCACTTAGAGGGAATTCCTGACGGTGGATTGAAGGGCATCGCGTCGCTCAGCGCCGACGGTTTCTTCTTTGCCTGAGCCCGCCAATCGGCGCCTGTCTGTTGCGAAGGTCCAAGGGCAGGCGCACAATGGCGACGGCACTGTGAGTTGCGGGGCGCCGCCGCCTGCGGCGATACTGACGATGGATTGGACCAAGGGACGCGGCCGGCAGATCTTGATCGCGGGTGCGGTGGGTACCTTTGCACTGTTGCTCGGCCTTGAAGTGGTGAAAGAGGAGGAGGAGCTGACCGTCGCAGAATTGCTGACGGAGGCGGTGAGCATCGCGCTTCTGGTTGGCTGCTCGGCCTGCGTGGCGCTGCTTTCGTCGCGCCTTCGCGAGCAGGAGGCGGGCAACCTCGATCTGCGCGACAAGGTCGCGCGCATTCGCGAGAGCAATGCTCAGTGGCGCGCCGACCTGGCCGATCATTTTCAGGAACTCGGCGCAGCCATTCAGCGCCAATTTGCGGCCTGGGGCTGCACCCAGGCGGAGCAGGAGGTCGGGTTGCTTCTCCTCAAGGGTTTCAGCCACAAGGAGATCGCCCGGATCCGCGGAGCGAGCGAAGCGACAATTCGTCAGCAGGCGACCTCGGTCTACCACAAGGCCGAGCTCTCCGGCCGCGCCGCACTCTCTGCCTATTTCCTGGAGGAATTGCTCTTGCCGCCGGTGCCGACGCCGCAGCCCCCGGCACGTGGTGACGGTCTCGCGCGTCCCGAAAACGCCGAGGCGTCCGGCCGCATCATGCCAGACTGATCTCGATCGATCGACCGCCCAAAGCTCGCTTTGCCACTACCACACGAACGGAACGAGCCGATAGCGCACCCGTTCCGCGTAAGCGTCGTATCCTGCAAGGCCGGCGCGAAGCGCCCTTTCCTCGATGCCGATGCGGATGGCGAGTAGGGCTGCCAGCCCAACCGCGGCGAGGAGCCCCCACCAGGAGCCGAGCAGCAGCGACGTGCCGGCGACGAAAAGCAGGCTGCCGCTGTACAGAGGATGGCGGACATAGCGATAGGGGCCGGTGGTGATCACCCTTTGTCCTCGCTCGCTCTGCACCTTCACGACCGGCGCGGCGAAGCTGTTTTCGCGCAGAACCCGATAGTTGAAACCGATGGAGAGCACGAGGAGCAGCGCCCCTGCGGCCTGCACCCATGGCGGTACTGCCGACCATTTGAATCGTGCGGCATCGAGCGCCATGAATGCGAAGGCGCCGAACAGGAACAAGAGGAGGACGGAGAGGAGCACCTTGTCGGCCGTCGGCTGGTCCTTCTGGATGGGCGCCGACAATCTCTCCTTGAGCAGCGCCGGATCGTGCCAGGCAAGCAGCAGCCCGGTGAAGAGCGAAAGCGCGAGCATGATGGCGAGGTAAATCCACGCGGCCGGCCAGTCGAAGGTTCCGGCGGATGCGAAGAGAACAGCTCCCATGATCCCGAACCAGATGACGGTCTGGACGATCAACCTGACGACCATCAGTGAGCTCCTTGCAATGCCTCTATGTCGCTGGCGGCGCTCTCTTCGGGCTTTGGCCGCCACCGACCGAATGCTCTCGAACCTAACGGCGCAGTGGGGTACGTTTGCGGCAACCCAGGTCTCATTATTCGGTGCGTTCACGATGTTGTGCGTGAGACGCGTCTCAAAACCGCTGCGCCGGATTCCCACATAATTTCCGTTGGTAAGCCATCCAGGGGAAGGAGGGCCTTGAATGTATCGCTATATGATGAAGGAGCTGATGCTGATCATCGCCGGCCTGACGGCCTGCGCCCTTCTGATGCTGCTCGTCACCCAGTTGCCGGTCGTATCGCTTTGAGATTTGGCCGGTATTCAGACCCTACCGAGAATTTCCATTGTTCGAGGATCCCTGGCACCATTGTAATAATGGTCGAGCGCTGTTGCGAAGGCGGTGACAGTCGGGTCAGCGGCCTCGAAAAGCGTCATCGACGAGTGGAACTTGAGATCGTCCGGGCGGCCGAAGATGTCCAGCGCGCTGCGCCCCGTGACCGCATTCACGGCCTCCGTACATTCGAGAAGGCGCCGGCCGAGGAGCGGGTGCGTGAGATAGGCCTGCGCCTCGTCGATATCCGCCAGCGCGTAATATTGCGCCATCGAGGAATGGCCGAGGCCCTGGATCTGCGGGAAGATGAACCACATCCAGTGGGTACGCTTGGCGCCGCCGCGTAGCTCCGCCAGCGCGGTCTCATAGACGCCTTGCTGCGCCTCCACGAAACGCTCGAGATCGAAGGCTTCGCTCATCGTTGCCTTGCCTCATCGTTGCCTTGCCTTGGGCTGAATGCCAGGAAGAGCCGCCGCAGCCCCCTTACCATCGCTGATGAACATGAACCTTGATCAGCCGCTCGTAAAGTGCGGCGATCGCCTCCATCGTCGTCCCGTCGATCGGGGCGAGCGCGCTGGCGGCGGCATTCGATTGCGCCTGGCCGGCGTTGCGGGCGCCGGGAATGACGACCGAAACGGCCTCCTGCTCGAGGATCCAGCGAAGCGCGAACTGCGCCATCGGCACATTGGCCGGGACCAGAGCGCGCAACTGTTCCACCGCTTCCAGCGCCGCCTCGAACGGCACGCCGGCGAAGGTCTCGCCGACGTCGAAGGCTTCGCCGTGGCGGTTGAAGTTGCGATGGTCGTCCGCGGCGAAGACCGTGTCCCTGCCGATCTTGCCCGAAAGCAGGCCGGAGGCGAGCGGCACGCGCACGATGATGCCGACATTCTTCTTCTTCGCCTCGGCGAAGAAGAGATCGTGCGGCCGCTGACGGAAGATGTTGTAGATGATCTGCACCGTGGCGACGCTCGGATATTCGATCGCCTTCAGGGCCTCCTCGACCCTCTCAACCGAGACGCCGTAGTGACGGATCTTGCCCTTGGCCACCAGCTGCTCGAGCGCGTCGAAGAGCTGGGGCCGGTAGTAGACGTCTGTCGGCGGGCAGTGGAGCTGGACGAGATCGAGCGTCTCAACGCCAAGATTTTTGAGGCTCCGGTCGATGAAGGCTTCGATATTGGTGCCTGTATAGCCGTCCGCGACATGCGGATTGAGCCGACGCCCGGCCTTCGTCGCAACAAAGGGTTTTTCGCCGCCGCGTTCCTTCAGCACCGCGGCGATGATCTTTTCCGAGCGCCCGTCGCCATAGACGTCGGCGGTGTCGATGAAGGTGACGCCGTTGTCGAGCGCGGCGTGAAGGGCGCGCTTGCCGTCCTCCTCGCTGACATCGCCCCAGGCGCCGCCGATCTGCCAGGCGCCGAAGCCGATCTCCGAAATCCCTGCGCCCGTCCGTCCCAAAATCCTCGTTCTCATGAAGGTTCCCTCGCTCTATGACTGGCGTCGTTCCCCGCGCGGAGCGACGCTCCACCTTGTTATCGACTATTTTTATGATGGTTATGGTGCAGAAGAAAAGTACGCTCAATTGTCGATCGTGATAATGGCCTTGCCGCGACTGAGATCGGCGACAAGCGCAAGCGTTTCGTCGGCCACATCCTTGCGCATCTCGATCGCCAGGACCGCGCCGGTTTCCGTAAAGGTCTCGCTGGTGATGGTGGCGCCGCGGGCCGTCAGCCGCGTCTTGATCAGCGCCAGGTCGGCGAAGTCACAGGCGACCATGGCGCGCAGCCTATCGACGAGCTCGACCTTTTCCGCCGCCCTGAGGCAGAGTGCGGCGGTGCCGCCATAGGCGCGGATCAGCCCGCCGCTGCCAAGCAGGACACCACCGAACCAGCGCGTGACGACGACCGCGACCCGGTCGAGCGATTGGCCGTCGATCGCCGCGAGGATCGGCTTGCCCGCCGTGCCGCTCGGCTCGCCGTCGTCGCTGAAGCGGTAGGTCTGGCCAATGCGCCAGGCCCAGCAATTGTGATTGGCGGTCGGGTCGGAATGTGCGGCGAGGAAAGCCTTTGCCGATTGCTCATCGTCGATCGGACCGGCGATCGCCAGAAAGCGGCTCTTCTTGATTTCCTGTGTCGAGGTCTCGATTCCCTGGAGCGTGAACATCCGCTTCTTCCGTTTTGGGAACGCTGATAGCGGAATGGGGGAGGGTGCGCCAGCGGTGTTCGAGAATGCCATTGGCGGCCCCCATCCGCCTGCCGGCACCTTCTCCCCGCATGCGCGGTGAAGGGAGTTGCGGCGGCGCCTCTGCCCCACTGGAGCTTGCTGCGGATGATTGGCTTGCCGGGCACATCCCCTCTCCCGCTTGCGGGGAGAGGGTTAGGGTGAGGGTATACGCGAGGGTGAACGGCTCATTTAGGGAATCCTGCGTCCGCCTAACCGATCGCCATCAGGCTGGCATTGCCGCCGGCGGCGGCCGTGTTGATCGAGGCGGAAACCTCCTCGACCAGCCAGTTCAGGCAATAGACATCGGGATTGCGGGCGATCTCCTCGCCCGAGGCGGCCTGGACCAGTACGAGCGGTCCCGGCAGGCCGGCGATCGCCTTGTTGACCTGGCGGATGCGTTCGGCGTCCCCTTCGACGAGCGCGCCGGCAAAGGGACCGTCGGCCGCCCAGTCCTTCGACCAGGAGACGCGCAGGGCGACGCTTTGCGGCAGGCCTTTCAGCGAGGCCTGCAGGCCGGAAGCGGCGTCGACGACGACGCTGTTGCCGGTTGCGAGCGCCGCGGCGAGCTGGTGGTAAAGCCCGCTCTCGGTCGCCGGCACCGAGAGGATGCGCCCGCGCGGATGCAGTGCATAGAGATTACGCTCGCCGACCGGGCCGGGGAGTTCCAGGTCCAGACCGAGCGCCGAGGTGCTGCCGGCATTGCGGGCCGCCTCGGCCTCCGCCTTCGCGCCCTTGCCGTCGAGCCACTTGGCGAAATCCAGCAGCGTGGGGTCGGTATGCACGGAGCTGTGCTGCGGCGGTATCGGGGCGGTGGTCACCAGCCGGCCGAGATAGAGCGGCCCGCCGGCCTTGGGACCGGTGCCGGAAAGGCCGCGGCCGCCGAAGGGTTGCACGCCCACCACCGCGCCGATGATGTTGCGGTTGACATAGAGGTTGCCGGCCTTGATGCGGCTCGTCACATGGGCGATCGTCTCGTCGAGGCGCGTGTGCAAGCCGAAGGTGAGCCCATAGCCGGTGGCGTTGATGTCGTCGATCAACCGGTCGAGGTTGTCGCGGCGGTAACGGATGACGTGGAGCACCGGCCCGAAGACCTCGCGCTTCAAATCGGAGAGCCTCTCCAGCTCGATGATCGTCGGCGGCACGAAGGTGCCCTTTTCCGTCTCGGAGGAAAGGGCGATCTGCTCTACCTTGCGGCCAAGCCCGCGCATCCGCTCGATGTGTTTTTCGATGATGTCCTTTGCCTCGGCGGTGATGACCGGACCGACATCCACGGAAAGACGATCGGTGCGGCCGATGTCCAATTCGTGGAGCGCTCCTTTCAGCATGGTCAGGATTCGATCGGCGACGTCCTCCTGCAGGCAGAGCACGCGCAGCGCCGAGCAGCGCTGGCCGGCGCTGTCGAAGGCGGAGGCGATGACGTCGCCGACGACCTGTTCGGCGAGCGCCGAGGAATCGACGATCATCGCGTTCTGGCCGCCAGTTTCGGCAATCAGCGGGATCGGTCGGCCGGCGGGCGAGAGCCGGTCGGCGAGCTGCGCCTGGATGAGCCGCGCGACCTCCGTCGAGCCGGTGAACATCACGCCCGCGGTCTCGGGCGCGGCAACCAGCGCGGCGCCGACGCGACCGTCGCCCGGTAGGAGTTGCAACGCGCTTGCCGGCACGCCGGCCTCGTGCAGGATGCGCACGCCTTCGGCCGCGATCAGCGGCGTTTCTTCCGCCGGCTTGGCAAGCACCGGGTTGCCGGCGACAAGTGCTGCGGCGACCTGGCCGGTGAAGATTGCCAGCGGAAAGTTCCACGGGCTGATGCAGACGACGGGACCGAGCGGCGGGTGGGCCGGGCCGAGGGTGCGGCGCGTCTGTTCGGCGTAATAGCGCAGGAAATCGATCGCCTCGCGCACCTCGGCAATGGCGTTCAGCAACGACTTGCCCGCTTCGCGGACGATCAGCCCGAGTAGAGTCGGCATGCGCGCCTGCATCAGGTCGGCGGCGCGGTCGAGGCAGGCCGCCCGTTCAGCCGGGGAAACGGCAGCCCAAGTCGGTACCGCACCGGCGGCAAGGCGCGCGGCCCGTCTTGCATCCTCCTCCGAAGTCTCGGTGACCGAGCCGACGAGGTCGCGATGGTCGCCCGGGTTCATGACAGGGCGCGTTTCGCCGTCGGCCGCACCCGTTGCGAGTTGCGGTGCTGCCGTCCAGGCGATCGTGGCGCTTGCCTTGAGCGTCTCGGTCAAGGAGGCGAGCGTCGCTTCATTGGATATGTCGAGGCCGGCGGAATTCGTGCGCGCAGCGCCGAAGAGCTCGGCCGGCAGTGCTATTTTCTCGTGCTTCGCGCCGACGACCGGCATGGCGCGGACAATTTCCACCGGATCGGCGACCAACTCGTCGATTGAAACGCTCGGATCGGCGATGCGATGCACGAAGGAGGAGTTGGCACCGTTCTCGAGCAGGCGGCGCACGAGATAGGCAAGCAGCGTTTCGTGCGTACCGACGGGCGCATAGATGCGGCAGGGTCGACCGAGATTCTCCCGTCCGACCACTTCTTCATAGAGCGGCTCGCCCATGCCGTGCAGGCATTGGAACTCGTATTTGCCGACTTTAAAGTCCTTGCCGGCCATGTGGTAGATGGTGGCAAGCGTCTGGGCGTTGTGGGTGGCGAATTGCGGGAAGACCATGTCGGTCGCCGAAAGCAGCTTGCGGGCACAGGCGATGTAGGAGACGTCGGTATGGATCTTGCGGCTGAAGACCGGAAAATCCTCGAGCCCGTCGAGCTGCGCCCGCTTGATCTCGGCGTCCCAATAGGCGCCCTTGACGAGCCTCACCATGATGCGCCGGCCGGCGCGCCGCGCCAGATCGATGATGAAGTCGAGCACGAAGGGGCAGCGCTTGCCATAGGACTGGACGACGAAGCCCAGACCGTTCCAGCCGGCGAGATCGGCATCGAAGCAGAGTTCCTCCAAAAGATCGAGCGACAGTTCCAGCCGGTCGGCCTCTTCGGCGTCGATGTTGAGGCCGATATCGTATTTCTTGGCGAGAGCGGCGAGCATCTTGACGCGTGGCAGCAGTTCACCGATCACCCGCGACGCCTGCGCCCGCACATAGCGCGGATGGAGCGCGGAGAGCTTGATCGAGATGCCGGGACCTTCATAGATGCCGCGCCCGGCCGACGCCTTGCCGATGGCGTGAATGGCGTTCTCATAGTCCTTGTAGTAGCGCTCCGCGTCCGCGGCGGTCGTCGCCGCTTCGCCGAGCATGTCGTAGGAATAGCGGAAGCCCTTCTGTTCGAGCGCGCGGGAGCGGCGCAGCGCCTCGTCGATCGTCTCGCCGGTGACGAATTGCTCGCCCATCATCCGCATTGCCATGTCGACGCCGCGGCGGATCACCGGCTCGCCGCAACGGGAAATCAGCCGCGTCAGCGCCGCGGCGAGGCTGCGGTCGTTCACCGTCGAGGTCAGCTTGCCGGTGACGACCAGGCCCCAGGTGGCGGCGTTGACGAAGAGCGACCGGCCGCCGCCAAGATGCGACTTCCAATCGCCGTCGGCGATCTTGTCGCGGATCAGGGCATCGCGGGTTGCCGTATCGGGAATGCGCAGCAGCGCCTCGGCAAGGCACATCAGCGCCACGCCCTCCTGGCTCGACAGGGAGTATTCCTGCACCAGCCCCTCGACGCCTGAACCCTTGTGCTTGCCACGCAACGCCTCGACCAGCTTGCGGGCGGTCCTGGCGGCGGCGTCCCGCGTTTCCCGGGGCAGCGTCGCAGCTTCGACGAGCGGCGGCAGGCATTCCGTCTCAGGCCGGCGATAGGCGGCCGTGATCGCCTGGCGCAAAGTGCTCTGCGGCCGGATCGGCGGCGCGAAGTCGGCGAACGGCACGGTGGCGTCGGTGGTGATGGTTGGCTTTTGAAGCGGGGTCTGGCTCATCGAACGCGGTCCTCCACGCGGGGTAGCAAGGCGCCTTGGCGCCCTTGAATTCGTGGCCGAAAATACGCTTTATGCAGCCGAACATCCATCCGGCAAATTAGCCGCGCCGTAGGATATTTCTCTATGCATGACGTCAATTCAGGAGAAATATACGGATCATGCTGGAATGATCCGGATGTTCTCATATTCAAGCAGCGGTGCCGAAAAGGCGTTGGCGGGCCGTCAGGCATTCGTCGTCTCCGGGCATGCATGTCCGGCAGACGATCGGTCGCACGGCGTAGACCTTGCAGGCGACGAATTTGCCGAGCGTGCCCTCGAGCGCCGTGCAGCGGTCGTTTTCGCAGCGCATGCCGCCAAGGTCGGCGGCGACGTAGTCCGCCGGTATTCGCTCAAGCGCCTCTTCCGTCTCCAGCGAGAAACGCGGCCACTCGGCCGAATAGGCGCAACAGGCGCCGCAGCTCTGGCAATCGAAATCCTGGATGGGGGAAAGGGAGACGGTCATGTCGCCAGCCTATCACGAAGCCGCAAGCGTCGAAATGCCCAAAGCTCGGCAAGCCTCACGCCACTGCCGCATCGCGCCTGGCGATCTCATAGTCCTCGGTATGCACCAGCACGCCGTCGGCGGTGACCACGGCGATGCCATAGGCCGCCGGCTCATCGACGGAAAGCGAGGCATCCGGTATGTCGAAAGGCATTGGCTGTTGGTGGACCGGACTCTTGAAGATCGAGAAGGGGATGCCGCGGCTGGAGCCGCTGATGGTGCGATGCACGTGGCCGGCGAAGATATGGCGCACGTTACCGTGCCGTTTCACGAGCCCGTAGAATTGCTCCTCGTTGATGAGGCGGATCATGTCGATGCCCGCGAAACCGCTGGCATGCGGCGGGTGGTGCATGAAGATGAGAACCGGCCGGTCGCCGGCGCTGCCGAGCTGCCTGTCTAGCCAGGCAAGGCGCCTTTCGCACAGATGGCCGGCATGGCTCATCGGATAGTCGTAAGGTGGCGCAAACAGCGTGTCGAGCAACACGGCACGGCAATCGGCAAAATCGATCACCTGCTGCACGAAGCCGTTCTCGTCCCTTGCCGCCTCCGGGAACACTTCCAGGAAAACCTCGCGCCGGTCGTGATTACCGAGCATGATTGCCGCGGGAACAACCAGTTCGGAAAGCAGGTCCTTCAACCGTTCATAGGAGGCGCGGTCCGCCTGATGCGTGAGGTCGCCTGCAAGAATGACCCGGGCCGCATCGGCATGGTAGCGGTTGACATGGGCAATCCCGTTGGCGAGCCGCCGATAGGGGTCGATCCCGATGATCGTTGTGCCTTCGGGAACCATATGCAGGTCGGTAAAGATGATGAGCTTTGTCATGGGTGCGTCGCGATAATTCATCTGACGGCACGCTCCTCCGCTTGCCTTCGACGGTCAAGCGGCATCTTTGGGCAGGTCAGCGGCGACGCTGCCCGTACGAAGCACCGCTCTCTCTTGCGGCTGGATCGTGAACGCGATATGGGTCAACTTACGGCTCTGATATATCAGGCTACTTTTTTGCTGTTCCGGAGACACAGTCATGAGATGGAAGCGCACGATCCAGTTGCTGGACGTTCATTGCGAGGGCGAGATCGGCAAGGTGGCGATCGGCGGCGTGCCGAGGATCCCGGGCAACTCGATCGCCGAGCAGCTGAACCACATCAACACGGTGGATGACAGCCTGCGTCGTTTCCTGTGCCTCGAGCCGCGCGCGGCATCCATCGGCTCCGTCAACCTGCTGCTTCCCCCGAAGCGGCCGGAGGCGGATGCCGGTTTCATCATCCTGCAGGCCGATCAGGCGCATGCGATGTCCGGCTCCAATTCGATCTGCGTGACGACGGCACTGCTCGAATCCGGCATGATCGAGATGAAGGAGCCGGAAGCCGTGGTGATGCTCGATACGGCGGCGGGCCTCGTGAAGGCGACGGCCACCTGCCGAGACGGACGCTGCGAGAGGGTGAAGCTCACAATGGTGCCGTCCTTCGTCCACGAACTGGATGTCGAGGTGGACACGCCCGAATGGGGCCGCATCAAGCTCGATCTCTGCTTCGGCGGCGTGTTCTACGCGCTGGTCGACGTCCGCCAGATCGGCACGACGATCGACAAGGCGAATGCGCGCCGGATCGTCGAAGCGGGCATGGCTCTAAAGGACATCGTCAACCGCACGCTCCCGGTCGTGCATCCGGAAATCCCGGAGATCAAGGGCGTTGCCTATGTGATGTTCCGCGATACCGAGGCGGACGGAACCGTCAGGACCTGCACCACCATGTGGCCGGGCCGCGTCGACCGCTCGCCCTGTGGTACCGGCAGCTCGGCCAATCTCGCCACGCTCCATGCGCGCGGCAAGGTCAAGCCGGGCGACGTGCTGAAATCCCGCTCGATCATCGGCTCGGAATTCGAAGTGGGCCTCGAAGCCGTGACCACGGTCGCCGGGCGGGAGGCGATCATTCCGACCATTTCGGGCCGGGGCTGGACCTTCGGCCTGCATCAGGTGGCGCTCGACCCGTTCGATCCGCTCGCCGATGGCTTTGCGCTGACCGATACCTGGGGGCCGCAGGCGGGCGAGATCCGTTAAGGCCGGGGTGCGCCGGCTTCGGTATATGGCGCGCAGACGTCGTCCTCACTGGAGCTGGTCCGTCCTCGCCCGTTCGAACCACTGCGCCGCAAGGGCGCCGTCGACCCGCGTGCCGACAGCGTCGCGATCGGCGGCGGCGAGATTATGGGCGGCGACGACATTGCCCGCAGCGGCAGCGCGCTGGTAAAGATCGAAGGCCGCTTCCGCCTCGCCACGCTCGGCCAGCCGGGTGCCGTAGATGACCATCGCCAGCGCGTGGCCGTTTTGCGCGGCTTCGCCGAGAATGCGAAGCGACTTCAGCTTCTCGCCGGCCCGGTCGAGAACACGGGCAAGCTGGAACCGCGTCCGCGCATCGCCATTCTGGTTATAGGCCTCGCGGCAGGCCGACAGCGCAACGCCGATGCGGATATCTTGCGTGGCGACGGCCGGAAAGGCCCTGTTGCGCTCAAGATCGAGTTCGCTGCCGGCTTCCCGGTCGCACTGTTCGGCGGCGGTGAGATCGGCGGCGCGCACCGAAGGAGCCGCGGCGAAAGACAGAAGCATCGCAGTTGCAAGCAGAAGGGCGCTTGCGATGCGAATGGTCGGTTTGATCCGGGTATCCATGGCACTCTCCCTTGTCCGGCCACGATCCTAGAACTGGCGCGGGGCGACGCCTGTTCCGAGCGAAACAGCCAGAACCCGGAGCGCCGGCGCTTGGCAGGGCGCGAGGGGCGTCTTGCATCCTCGATGTGTCGGTCTATCCTCGAACGAAGGCTCGAACAGGGAGCGCTGCAATCGCGCAGCGGGGACAAGCCGATGCCGCAGCTACACATGAAGAGACGGATGGTGCTTGGCGGCCTGATCATGGCGGCTATCGGCGGCCGGACGGCCGCGGCCGCGAGCGGCGCAGTCGTCGGCAAGGCGGAGAAGATACGCGGGAATGTCCGTCGCCGGCAGGGTGATGCGGAGGAGCGGCTTGCGGCAGGCGGCGCAGTTCTCGACCGGGACTACGTCACGACGAGCACCAACAGCTTTGCCGATCTCGCCCTCAGCGAAACGCGCATCCTTCTTGGACCCGAGACGGAACTCTTGATCGACAGCTTCATTGCCGGCGAGGGGGGCACGCTCGAGCTCGGCCTCGGCCGAATGGTCTTCGACCGGCCGGAGGGACTGCCGAAGGTGGACGTCGCGGTCCGCACGGCTTTCGGGATGATCGGCGTTCGCGGTACAAAATTTTTCTGTGGCCCGAGTCGGTCGGCTGCCTTCGCCGTCTTCGTGGAGCACGGTGCCGTCAGCGTCGAAGGCGGCGGTGTCACCCGGACGCTTGCGGCCGGGCAGGGCGTGGATGTCAGCCGCCCCGGTGCGGCGCCGAGCGAGCCGACGAACTGGGGGCAGGCACGGATCCGGGAAGCCTATGCGAGCGTCGGTCTAAGGTGAGGGCTGTCGCCTGCTGCCGTCGGCGACGGTGAACAAGTCCATCGAGCCGAAGCCGCGGATCTCGTGTCGGCCGAGGGGTCGAAGCCCGGCATTGCATTGCGCGGCGGCGGCCGGGCCGATGCAGATGGCCGTGCCGAGAAACTTGTTCGCCTCCTGAAGCCGCGCGGCGAGGTTCACGGCATCACCATGGGCCGTGTAGTCGAGCTTGCCGCCGGCGCCGACCTCGCCCAGCACCGCCGGCCCGGTCTCAATGCCGATCCGGGTTCGGCCGAAACCATGCTTGGCGAATTGCGGCCGCGCCCGCATCTCCTCCGCCAGTGCGTGGATCGCGACCGCACAGTCGATCGCCTTGTCGACATGGTCGGCAAGATCCTCCGGCGCGTTGAAGAGGGCGTGGACCGCATCGCCGACCACCTTGTCGACCATGCCGCCGTGACGGGAGACGAGCGCGTTCACTTCCGCGAAATAGATGTCGAGCAGGGCCACGAGCTCCCGGGGGCCGAGCTTATGGGAAAGTGTCGAGAAGCCTTCGATATCGGTGAAGAGGGCCGTCACGGGCCGCTCTTCGCCCGCCACACGGCCGCGGTCCGGATCGTCTATGTAGCGTGCCACCACCGACTGCGGCAGATATTGCGAGAACTTCTGCCGGGCGATCGCTTCGGCGCGGCGCACCCGGGCGAGCTGCAGCGCGCTCGTCACGATGAGGATCGTCACCAGCGCGACCGAGATGCTGACGGCATCGAAGAGCCAGCCGGTCGCGACATAGATGGCGCCGGCGAAAGCACTGACGGCAAGCACCGCGGCGGCGCCGAGCGTCAGCGTCATCAAGGGACGGAGTTTCGTTGCGCCATAGGCGGCAACCACGCCCGCGGCGACGCTGAACAGCGCCTCGATGAGGGGCAGATCGCCATCACGATAGGGCACGAACCCGGTCACGATCGCATTGGCTATGTCGGCATGGATCTGCACCGAGGGCTCGAGCGGCATGGAGGCGGTCGGCCTCAGCCCGCCGAGGCTCGGCATGCTGCTGCCGAGGAATACCAGCTTGCCGGCGATCCGGCTCTCGTCGATCCTGCCGGCCAGCACGTCGGCCGCCGAAACCGTCCGGGCGCCAATTGCCGCTTCCGAACTCGCCACGAAACGAAGGTTGCCATCCTCGTCGAGTGGAATGATGGCATGGTCGAGCCTCAGCCAGGCTGGCTCTCCGCCGAGCACCGGCGTGCTGCTTGCTGCGCCGCGCCGGCCCGCTTCGATGCCAAGGGCTGGAAAGGCGTCGTTATCGATAATGGCGAAGGCCTGCGCGCGCCGGACGCGTGCATCCTTGTCTCCGACTAGGAATGCCGCCGTCGCCGCTTTCGACCGGTCCATGAAGATCGGGCAGGCGGTCTCCGCGCCCTGGATAAACCATTGCCCAGGGACGGCAAGCTGACGTCGTAACGCCAGCGGTGGAACGGGGCGCGGGTGCTCGAGCGCGCGTTCGGCAGCCAGAAAGCCCAAGACAACCGGCGCTTCGCCGATCGCCGAGGCGAGCGTGGAGTTTGCCGGCGAGGCCGGATCACAGTCGGAACTGAAGACGAAGTCGACAGCGATCGCCTTCGCGCCGGCGGCTGCAAGCCGCGATATCAGCTCGGCCGTCGCGGCCCTGTCCCAGCTTTCGGACCTGGCCTCGTAGGCCACCCGATCGACGTCGACCACAACGATGTCCGTCGACCGCGGCGAGGGGACCCATTGGGTGAGATTGTCGAAGAAGAGTTCACGCGGCGTGCGGAACACCGTTTCGGCCTGAAGGTAGAGAAGCAGCGCCGCGGCCAGACTCGCAATGATCCCGCCGGCAAGCGGGCTGATGCGGCGATGCGGCCATGGCATGAGGCTCAACCGGCCTAGTCCTCCGGTGGATCGGCTATGTTCAACAGGCGTCCCACATTACACGAGACGATGCCGTCCGTCCGCTTGAGAGCGCCGCTTTCCTCCAGCCACAGAATGGCACGGTTCACCTTCGGCCGACTGGCGCCGAGAATGGCGGCGATGTCGGTCTGGCTCAGCGTCAGGCGAAGATTGGCGCTTGCCGGCAGTTCATTGCCGTGGATCTGCCGGAGCGTCGCCAGGAAGAAGCGTGCGACGCGGGCGTTGAGGTCGTAGAGCGCGATCGTCTCCAGCCGGTCCGTCGTGTCGCGCAGCTGCGCGCAGAGGAAGCGGATGACTGCCTCGGCGATCTTCGGCTTCTGGGTGATGAGATCAAGGAAGGCCTTCTTGCCGATTACGTAACCCTCGGCGGCGGTGACCGCCGTTGCGTCGGCGGAGCGCGGCTGGTCGTCGAGCAACGCCATTTCGCCGAACAGCGCCCCCGCCTCGTGCTGACGCAGCATTAGCTCGCGGCCCTGCGGCGTGAACAGCGAAAGCTTGATGCGTCCGGAAACCAAGACGATCATGTAGTTGCCTTCGTCGCCGCGCTGGAAGATGACCGTACCCGCGGGCCACTTCCGGTAGCTGACGATGTCGGCGAGTTCGCAGAGCGTTTCCTTGTCGAACTCTTCGAAAATAGGAAAGGACCGCCAGAAGGCGGGACTCCGGTTGATTTCGGTCATGAGATTTCCCCGCGCGTGCCCTTGACGCGCGGGAATTCTTTACACAGTCGCGGCCTCTTGCAACACAAAAAGAGCTTGGCGGATGGAAGCGTTGTCCGAAGACGACGGCGTCGTGGAGCTTATGTTGACGATGTCACGCCCTCGTCTCGAAATTGTGAACGATCTGTTTCCGCCTGGGCGGCTGGTCGATTCTGAAAATACTGATATTCCTGTGGCCAAATCAGTTTCCAACAGGAGCCTCGCGCATGCCTCAGAATGTCATCGTCCTCATCGGGCGCGTTCTTCTCTCGATCATTTTCATCGTCTCCGGCTTCGGCAAGCTCACCGATCCGGCGGGTACGGCCGGCATGATCACCAATGCCGGATGGCCGGCGGCAACCGCGCTCGCCTATCTTGCCGGTCTCTTCGAGCTGGCTGCGGGTCTTGCCGTTCTGGTCGGCTTCCAGACGCGTATCGCTTCCTATCTGCTCGCCGCTTTCTGCCTCGTCACGGCTTTCGTCTTCCATGGCGGCCCGATCAACGTTCCGGACTTCCCGGAAGCGGCAAACGGCCTGCTAACGGTGTTCAACCAGATCATGATGATGAAAAACATCACCATTGCCGGTGCTTTCGTGGTGCTTGCCGGCTTCGGCCCCGGAGCGCTCTCGCTTGACGCCCGCCTCGGCAGGCCCGTCGCTGCCTAAGGCGACGGACGTCGCTCGGATTACAGCAAGAACCCGCCGGCACGACCGGCGGGTTCTTTGCATTGTCACGTGATCTCAGGGGTAGATCACCCCCTTGCGCAGGATGACATTGCCGTAGAGGCGCGGTTCGCTGGTCTGCACGACCGTATGGGCCGCCTTCACGCGCGGGTAGAAATCCGCGCCGAGCAAGGGAACGACCGGCTGCCCCGGTTCGTGCTTGCGGCAGCATTCGATGATGTCCCGGTGCACCGGATCAAGCGCTTCCTTGTCCTGCTTGACCGTCGCGCGGAAGATCGCCTCCGGCACGAAATCGTCGATCGGCAGCACGCTGAGAATGGCATCGAGGACAGGGACTAGGTGGTGCCCGTCGAGCCGCACCAGGCGGCGGGCATGCTCCTGCCCCGGATAGTTCCCGTCGACGAGGGCGATCTCGTCGCCATGCCCCATCGCTCTGAGCGCGGACAATAGTTCCGGGCTCAGAATGGGGTCTATTCCTTTCAGCATTAGCTAAGCTCCTTGAAGAGTACATTGGTATCGAGCAGATAGCGGGAAAAGAGCGGTAGGCTCGCTCCGCCGATCGCCCGGGCGTGGCTTCCGACCACACCCTCGACGAGGTCCGGAACCGTGACGCCTTGGAGGTCGAGCGTCTGCAGCGCCTTGCGCGTCGCCGCCAGCAGGCGGGCCCGTACCCAAGGCGGGAAACCGCCGTCGATCACGGCGGCGGAAAAGTCGACGATGGAGACGGCCGAGACGACGGCCTGTGCCAGTGCGGCCGCCGAATCCTGGATCCAGACCTCGAGCGGCTCGCCGAAATCGATCCAGTCGTCGGCCGAATACCAGAGCGGCTTCGGATCCACGCCACGCTCGCGCAGCAGCTTCTCGAGGACGAAGACCGAGGCGATCTTCAGCAATTGCGTCGTCTTGCCGTCTTTGCCTGAGACCGGCAATGGGCCGACGGCACCGGCAGTGCCGGTCCGGCCCGAGAACAGCGCGGAGTTGAGCACGACGCCGCCCCCGATGAACGAGCCGATGTAGAAATAGACAAAATCCGGATAGTTGGCGCCGACGCCGAAGGCGAGCTCTGCCCCGCAGGCACTGGTGCCGTCGTTCTGGAGGAAGACGGGGTGCGGCGTCCGCGCGGCGACCGCCGCCTGCAGGTCGAAATTGCGCCACCTGTCCATCTCGTCGTGGGGCGCCCCGACCTCCTCAGCCCAGTTCCACAGTTCGAAGGGCGTCGCGATGCCGACGCCTGCGATGCGCTTGCGATTTTCGGGGCTGAGCTCCCTTTCGAGCTTTTCGATGCCCTCGACGATGAAGGTGACGAGGTCGTCGGGCAGCGGATAGGTGTGGGTCTGGTGGAGATGCAGGCGGATGGTGCCGAGGAAATCCATCAGCACCAGGTCGGCGCTGCGGCGGCCGATCTTGACTCCAAAGGAATAGACCGCATCCGGATTGAGCCGCATGGGGATCGAGGGCTGGCCGACGCGGCCGCGCACCGGGGCGCCACGTATGAGCAGCCCGTCGGCCTCGAGCGCGCGCATGATGACCGAGACGGTCTGTGCGGAAAGTCCGGACCGGCGCGCGATATCTGCCTTGGACAGGCTGCCGTGGCGACGCACCAGCGACATGACGAGCCGCTCATTATAGGCGCGCACGCGCGTCTGGTTCGCCCCGCCGCTCGGGTCGATCACGTCGGGTTGCGCCGATCCCCCGTGGGGGTCGTCTATCAGTGACATGCCACCGTCTCCTCCCGTTGGCATCCCTTCACGCGAGATCTTGTTTCCACTCCCGCCCGCTCATTTTGGCCGCCGGTCGCTCGCGCCCGACATGCCGCTGCACGCAGAATGCCACATCCAGATAATAATTCAATTTGATTTATTTATTGACACTCGGAAAAATTGGTGTTTGATTGACGCTCGGAAGCGCCGTCGGCAGCGGAGGAGAATGCTGCGACGACGAAGCCTGAAGGCCGGTCCCCGGCATCTTAATCCTTGGGAGGGTTTGATGAAGAAAACTGTTCTTTCCACCGCATTCGGCGCGCTCGTCCTCGGCGTTGCTTTCGCGTCGCCGTCGCAGGCGGCCGACGTCTCTGCCTGCCTCATCACGAAGACTGACACCAACCCCTTCTTCGTGAAGATGAAGGAAGGCGCGACTGCCAAGGCCCAGGAACTCGGCGTCACGCTGAAGGCCTATGCCGGCAAGGTCGACGGTGATCACGACAGTCAGGTTGCCGCTATCGAATCGTGCATTGCCGATGGAGCGAAGGGCATTCTCATCGCTGCGTCCGACACCAAGGCGATCGTCGATCAGGTAAAGAAGGCGCAGGATGCAGGCATTCTCGTGATCGCCCTCGATACGCCTCTCGATCCGGCGACGGCTGCCGACGCGACATTCGCGACCGACAACCTGCTCGCAGGCAAGCTGATCGGCCAGTGGGCGGCCGCGACGATGGGCGATAATGCGAAGACTGCAAAGGTTGGCTTCCTCGATCTTACCCCGTCGCAGCCAACCGTCGACGTGCTGCGCGATCAGGGCTTCATGATCGGCTTCGGTATCGATCCCAAGGATCCGAACAAGATCGGCGACGAGGACGATCCGCGCATCGTCGGCCATGACGTGACGAACGGCAACGAAGAAGGCGGCCGCACGGCAATGGAAAACCTTCTGCAGAAGGATCCGGACATCAACGTCATTCACACGATCAACGAGCCCGCCGCGGTCGGCGCCTACCAGGCGCTCAAGGCTGTCGGCAAGGAGAAGGACGTGCTGATCGTATCGGTCGACGGTGGTTGCCCGGGCGTCAAGTCTGTTGCCGAAGGCGTCATCGGTGCCACGTCGCAGCAATATCCGCTGATGATGGCAGCGCTCGGCATCGAGGCGATCAAGAAATTCGCTGACACCGGCGAGAAGCCGAAGCCGACCGAGGGCAAGGACTTCTTCGACACCGGTGTGGCGCTTGTCACCGACAAGCCGGCCGCCGGCGTCGAATCGATCGACACCAAGGTCGGTACGGAGAAGTGCTGGGGCTGATCGCCCGCTTGTCCGAACCGAAACCGACAGGGAAGGGCGGCCCCGGCCGCCCTTCCCGTAAGCGCCGGGGTCTTTGACAAGGCGCGAAACCTGCGCAAACCTTAGAGCGGGATAAAGGAAAGTCGCGATGCGCTTCCGCGCGCGTCCCGCTCTGGCTTCTCGGAACCAATCACGGTTGCGACCTGGATGGCAGTCCGGACTTGCCGTGATTAAAAATTCTGGAAGTCGCCGCGACCACCGCGGGCCGCGCATCCGGCAGCAATGCACCCCTTGAGAGTGGGTTTACGGGAGGAGTCTCCATGGGCGAGCCAAACACAGCCGCACAACCATCCCAGGAGTTCGAAAAAGTCCTGGTCAACAGTTCGACGGATGTGGCGTCTTTCGACACGCATGACAAGACGCCGCTTCAGAAGATTCAGCATTTCCTGCATTCGACGCCGGCGGCCGTGCCGTTCGTCGTGCTCATTGCGTCGATCCTTGTCTTCGGGCTTGCGATCGGCGGCAGGTTCTTCTCGTCCTATACACTGACGCTGATCCTTCAGCAGATCGCGGTCGTCGGTATGCTCGGCGCGGCGCAGACGCTGGTGATCCTGACGGCCGGTATCGATCTCTCGATCGGCGTCATCATGGTCATCTCGGCGGTCGTCATGGGCAATTGCGCCGTGAGCTACGGCCTGCCGGCGCCGATTGCAGTGGCGGCCGGATTCCTGGTCGGCGGCGCCTGCGGGCTTTTGAACGGTCTTTTGGTGTCGCGCCTGAAGCTGCCGCCCTTCATCGTCACGCTCGGCACCTGGTACGTGATTATGTCGACGAACTTCATCTACTCGGAGAACGCGACCATCCGCGAGGCGGACGTTACTGCGGTGACCCAGTGGTTGCATGTCTTCGGCGTGAACTTCAAGGTCGGCGCGGCGGTGTTGACCCTCGGTGTCGTCGCCATGGTCGTGCTGGTCTTCGGTCTCTGGTACGCGCTGAACCACACGGCCTGGGGGCGTCACCTCTATGCCGTTGGCGACGATCCGGAAGCCGCCAAGCTTTCCGGTATCCGCGTCGGCAAGGTGCTCCTGAGCGCCTACACCATCGCCGGCCTGATCGCCGCTTTGGCCGCCTGGGTGTCGATCGGCCGAAACGGCTCGATCTCCCCGTCTGCGGCGGTCACCGACTACAACCTCCAGGCAATTACCGCGGCCGTGATCGGCGGCATCTCGCTCTTTGGCGGTCGCGGCTCGATCCTCGGAACCCTGATCGGCGCGATGATCGTCGGCGTCGTGTCGATGGGCCTCAACATGCTCGGCGCCGACCCGCAATGGAAGGTCTTCCTGACCGGCGTGCTCATCATCTCCGCCGTCGCAGTCGACCAGTGGATCAGAAAGGTAGCAGCGTAATGGCACAGGAACCCATTCTCACCGCCCGCGGTCTCGTCAAGCGCTATGGCCGCGTCACTGCCCTCGATCATGCCGATTTCGACCTCTACCCGGGTGAAATCCTCGCCGTGATCGGCGACAACGGCGCCGGAAAGTCCTCGATGATCAAGGCGATCTCCGGCGCCGTCACACCGGACGAAGGCGAGATCCGCCTTGAGGGCCAGCCGGTGCATTTCCGCTCGCCGATGGAGGCACGCGCCGCCGGTATCGAGACGGTCTACCAGAACCTCGCCCTGTCGCCGGCACTGTCGATCGCCGACAACATGTTCCTCGGGCGCGAGATCAGGAAGCCGGGTCTCTTCGGCAAGCTGTTTCGCACCCTCGATCGCTCGGCCATGGAGAAGATGGCGCGAGCGAAGCTTTCCGAGCTCGGCCTGATGACGATCCAGAACATCAACCAGGCGGTGGAAACGCTCTCGGGCGGCCAGCGCCAGGGCGTGGCGGTAGCGCGCGCCGCCGCCTTCGGCTCCAAGGTCGTCATCATGGACGAGCCGACCGCGGCCTTGGGCGTCAAGGAGAGCCGGCGCGTCCTGGAGCTGATCCTCGACGTGCGTCGTCGCGGTCTGCCGATCGTGCTGATCTCGCACAACATGCCGCATGTCTTCGAGGTCGCGGACCGGATCCACATCCATCGCCTCGGCCGTCGGCTCTGCGTCATCAATCCGAAGGAATACACCATGTCGGACGCGGTCGCCTTCATGACCGGTGCCAAGGCGCCGCCCGGCGAGGCGCTTGCCGCATGAACGTGCAGTCCTTGAGGGACGAGATCCTGAAACGGGCGGCGAGTGCCGGCCGTTTCATCGTCGCCATCGCCGGTCCGCCTGGCGCGGGTAAGTCGACGCTTTCCGACGCTCTTGCCGAGGCGATCGCCGAGTCGGGGGAAAGCGTCGCGGTGCTTCCCATGGACGGCTTCCACATGGACAATGCCGTCCTCATTGAGAAGGGTCTGCTCCCGCGCAAGGGGGCGCCCGAAACCTTCGACGTACGAGCGTTCCTGTCGACCTTGGCTGCGGTCCGTGCCAACGATGGCGAGGTGCTCGTTCCGGTGTTCGACCGTACCCGCGAACTGGCGATCGCCTCGGCACGGGCAATCGCGCCGGAAACGCGCATCGTGTTGGTCGAGGGGAATTATCTGTTGCTCGACGAGGTGCCGTGGAGCAGGCTCGATGGGGCCTTCGACTATTCGATCTTCGTCGATCCGGGGATCGAGGTGCTGGAGCGGCGATTGCTGCAGCGCTGGTACGATCACGGCTATGATGAGGAGACCGCACGGAAGAAGGCTTTCGGCAACGATATCCCGAACGCCCGCCGCGTCGTCGGCAGCCGCCGCGCCAGCGATCTCGTGATCCGGGATTTCTGAAAGATGGTCTAGAGCGGGATGAGGAAAAGTCGATGCGGTTTTCCGCCCGCATCCTGCCCTAACCTTTTCGAATCGCCATTGTCTTCGGCGGCGCAATGATGATATCGAAGCGCGGTTTCACCACATGAGTTACCGCCCTTTGAAGCGCATCGGCCGGCTTCGACGCCACCCGCGCGGATCGGGCGCGAGCATCGGGAGAAAGCTGACATGCAAGAGCTCGTTATCCGCCGCCCGGACGACTGGCATCTCCACCTGCGCGACGGCGGCGTGCTGCGGGGCGTCGTCGGCGACACGAGCCGCCATTTCGCCCGCGCCATCATCATGCCCAATCTGGTGCCGCCAGTGGTGACCGCCGCCGACGCGGCCGCCTATCGTGAACGCATCCTCGCCGCCATTCCGGCCGGTGACCGGTTCGAACCGTTGATGACGCTCTACCTTACCGAGGGGACCGATCCGGACGATGTCGAGGCCGGCTACAGGAGCGGCCTCGTCAAGGCGGTGAAGCTTTATCCGGCGGGCGCGACCACCAATTCGCACAGCGGCGTGCGCGACATTGCCAAGGCGATGCCGGTTCTCGAGCGCATGGCCGAGATCGGAATGCCCCTCTGCGTCCACGGCGAAGTGACGACGCCAGAGGTCGACATTTTCGACCGTGAGGCCGTGTTCATCGAAACAGTGCTCATTCCGCTGCATCGGCGGCTGCCCGACCTCCGCATCACCATGGAGCACGTGACGACGAAGGACGGGGTCGACTATATCAAGGAATCGACGGGCAACCTCGCCGGATCGATCACCACCCATCACCTGATCATCAATCGCAACGCCATCCTCGTCGGCGGCATCAAGCCGCATTATTACTGCCTGCCCGTCGCCAAACGCGAGACGCACCGTCTGGCCTTGCGCGCGGCCGCAGTGTCGGGGGACGTGCGGTTCTTCCTCGGCACCGACTCCGCCCCGCATGTCGATCCGCTCAAGGAATGCGCCTGCGGCTGCGCCGGCATCTACACCTCCATCAACACGATGAGCTGCCTTGCTCAGGTGTTCGAGGAGGAGGGCGCGCTCGACCGGCTCGAGGCCTTCACCTCGCTGAACGGCCCCGCCTGGTACGGCCTTCCGGCGAATGAGGAGACGATCACGCTGCGCAAGGGCAACGAGCCGGTCCGCTATCCCGCCAAGGTCGAGACCGAGGCCGGTCCGATCACCGTTTTCGACCCGATGTTCCCGCTCTATTGGGCCGTCGTCTGATTATCGATTTTTAAGGAGAGGTCATGCTTTCGAACGCATTCACCGACAAGGCGGTGATGGCCGAGCTGGTTGCGAAGATGCTCTGGGAGATCAAGGCGGTACATTTCCGCGCCGACGAGCCTTACAAGCTGTCCTCCGGCATGGCGAGCCCTGTCTATATCGACTGCCGCAAGCTGATATCCTATCCGCGCATCCGCTCGGCGGTGATGGACTTCGCCGCCGCGACGATCCTCAGTCAGGCCGGCTTCGAGCAGTTCGACGTCGTGGCCGGCGGCGAAACGGCCGGCATCCCCTTTGCTGCCATGCTTGCCGAACGGCTCGGCCTGCCGATGATCTATGTGCGCAAGGCGCCGAAAGGACATGGCCGCAACGCCCAGATCGAAGGCCATATGCCGGAGGGCGCGCGTGTCCTGGTGATCGAGGACCTGACAACCGCCGGCGGTTCGATGTTCAAATTCATCGATGCGATCCGCGCGGCCGGCGGCATTGTCGAACACGGCATTGCCCTCTTCTATTACGACATTTTCCCCGAAGCGCGGGCCAACATGAAATCCAAGGGAGTCGACCTGCATTACATCGCCACCTGGCGCAACGTGCTCGCGGTCGCCCGCGAGCAGGCGCTGTTCGACGAGAAGACGCTGAACGAGGTCGAAGCTTTTCTCAATGCGCCGCTCGCCTGGTCGGCCCGCAACGGTGGCGTCGGCACACTCGCTGCACAGTGATGGCGGCGCCGGGACGCTGATCCAGTCGATGGAATAGTATTCAAGGGAGGACGTTCATGATCGTTTGCTGCGGAGAGGCCCTGATTGACATGCTGCCGCGCGAGACGGTGGCCGGGGAAAGCGCCTTTGCGCCCTATGCAGGGGGCGCCATCTTCAACACGGCGATCGCCCTTGGCAGGCTCGGCATTCCGACGGGTTTCTTCACCGGGCTCTCCGACGACATGTTCGGCGACATCCTGCGGGAAACGCTGAAAGCGGCGAACGTCGATTTCGGCCCCTGCGCCACGCTGCCGCTGCACACGACGCTCGCCTTCGTGAAACTCATCAACGGACACGCGAGCTACGCCTTCTTCGACGAGAACACCGCCGGGCGGATGATCACCACGGACCATCTGCCGGCGTTCGGCGATTTTTGCGAGGCGCTGCATTTCGGCGCAATCAGCCTCATCCCCGAGCCTTGCGGCTCGACCTATGAAGCGTTGATGACGCGGGAGCATGAAAAACGGGTCATCTCGTTCGATCCCAATATCCGGCCGGGGTTCATCAAGGACCGGGAGGCGCATCTCAACCGCATGAACCGTATGGCGGCGATGTCCGACATCATCAAGTTCTCCGACGAGGATCTCGCCTGGTTCGGCATGGAGGGCAGCCACGACGCGCTCGCGGCCGAATGGCTGAAGCGCGGTCCCAAGCTGGTGGTGATCACCAGGGGCGCAGACGGCGCCGTCGGCTATACGAGGGACCACAAGGTCGAGGTCGCAAGCGAGCGGGTGACGGTCGTCGACACGGTCGGCGCCGGCGACACCTTCGATGCCGGCGTGCTGGCCTCGCTGAAGCTCAACAGTCTGCTGACCAAGGAGCAGGTCGCAAATCTGAGCGACGAGGCGGTCCGGCAGGCCTTGGCGCTCGGCGCCAAGGCAGCCGCCGTTACCGTGTCGCGCGCGGGCGCCAACCCGCCGTGGAAATACGAGATCGGGCTCTGACGCCGGCAAATCCGCGTGCAAGAGGGCGCCAACTGGGCGCCCTTTTTCTTATCCGTCAGCGTGCGGCCTTTAGAAGCGCGGCAACGAGGCCGGCCGTCGAGGAATCGTGACCTGCGGCGCTCTCCTTGCCTTCGACGACAGGCAGCAGGCCGGTCGCCAGTTCCTTGCCGAGCTCGACGCCCCACTGGTCGAAGGAGTTGATGTTGAAGAGCGCGCCTTCAACGAAAACGCGGTGCTCGTAAAGCGCGATCAGGCGGCCGAGCGCGAAGGGGTCGAGCTGGTCGTAGACGAACGTGAGCGATGGCCGGTTGCCGGCGAAGACGCGGTGCGGCGCTATCTTGTCAGCCTTCGCCTCGTCCGTGCCCTTCGAGGTGAGCTGCGCCTTGGCTTCGGCAAGCGTGCGGCCCTTCATCAGGGCTTCCGACTGCGCCAGGCAGTTGGCGATCAGCAACTGGTGCTGGTGGCGCAAGTCCTGTTCGTGCCCATTCGCTGCGATCATGAATTCCGCCGGAATGACGTCAGTGCCCTGGTGGATAAGCTGGTAGAAGGCGTGCTGGCCGTTGGTGCCGGGTTCGCCCCAGACCACCGGCCCAGTCGCAAATTCCACCGGCTTGCTGTCGAGTGCCACGGCCTTGCCGTTCGATTCCATGTCGAGCTGCTGCAAATAGGCCGGGAAGCGCGCCAGGCGCTGGTCATAGGGCAGGATCGCCCGCGACGGATAGCCGAGCACGTTGCGGTGATAGAAACCGATGAGACCGAGCAGCATCGGTATGTTCTGACGCAGCGGAGCGGTGCGGAAGTGCTCGTCGATCGCATGGCCCCCGTCGAGGAAGCGGCCGAAATTCTCCTTGCCGATCGCAATCATCAGCGGCAGGCCGATGGCCGACCAGATCGAGTAGCGCCCGCCGACCCAGTCCCAGAAGCCAAAGACGCGGGCGGCGTCGATGCCGAAGGCGGCGACCTTGTCGAGGGCGGTGGAGACCGCCGCGAAGTGGTGGCCGACCGCCGCCTCGCCGAGCTTGCCGGCGATGAAGGCGCGCGCCGTCGCCGCGTTCGTCATCGTTTCGATCGTCGTGAAGGTCTTGGAGGCGACGATGAAGAGCGAGGTCTCCGGGTCGAGGAGCTTCAGCGTATCGGCAATATGGGCGCCGTCGACATTGGAAACGAAATGCAGCCGCGGTCCGTCGTGGAAGGGGGCGAGCGCCAGCGTCGCCATCACCGGACCGAGGTCGGAGCCGCCGATGCCGATATTTATGACGTCGGTGATCTTCTTGCCGGTGGCGCCCTTCAAGGCGCCGGAACGGACGTCGTCGGCAAAGGCGCCCATCGCGTCCAGAACAGCGTTGACGTCAGGCATGACGTCCGTGCCGCCGACGAGGATCGGCCGGTTCGACCGGTTCCTGAGTGCGGTATGCAGGACGGCGCGTTCCTCGGTGATGTTGATGATGTCGCCATGGAACATGGCGTCACGCTTCTCCTCGACCTTGGCGGCCTTCGCCAGCGCCTCGAGACCGTCGAGAATCTTGTCGTTCACGGCGCATTTCGAATAGTCGAAGAGGAGATCGTCGAGTTTCGTACTGAAGCGCGAAAAGCGGTTTGGATCGGCCGCGAAGGCGGCACGGATGTCGGTTGCATTGGTCTCGCGTGCAGTGGCTTTGAGGTTTTCGACAAGCGCTTTCATCGCAGGGCTCCTTGCATCGGAAATCGGCTGCGATAGCTATTCGGTTTCGTCGTGGCAAATCAAGGGCACGTGTGCACTGCAGCGAAAAAAGGCCGCCCGCGGACGGCCTCGATGGTGACAGGTGCGATGCGCGCGGCTAGCCGCGCAGGTCCTTGCGCAGGATCTTGCCGACATTGGATTTCGGCAGTTCGTTGCGGAACTCCACCTGTTTCGGCCGCTTGTAGTTGGTGAGGTTTTCGGCGCAGTGGCGTTTTACGTCCTCTTCCGTGAGGTTCGGATCCTTGCGCACGACGAAGAGTTTGACCGCCTCGCCGGAATGCGGATCGGCGACGCCGATGGCGGCGCATTCCAGGATGCCCGGGTGGGTTGCCACAACCTCTTCGATCTCGTTCGGGAAGACGTTGAAGCCGGAAACGAGGATCATGTCCTTCTTGCGGTCGACGATCTTCGTCAGTCCCGCGGCGTTCATGAAGCCAATGTCGCCCGTGCGGAAGAAACCATCCGGCGAAATCGCCTTCGCCGTCTCGTCGGGCCGTTGCCAATAGCCGGCCATGACCTGCGGGCCCCGGATGCAGATCTCGCCGATTTCGCCGGTCGGCAGCGTATTGCCGTTTTCGTCGCGGATTTCGACCTCGGTCGAAGGGAGCGGCATGCCGATCGTGCCGGTGAACTCGTCCGTATCGAGCCGGTTGGCGGTGGCGACCGGAGAGGTTTCCGAGAGCCCATAGCCTTCATGGATCGGGCAGTGCGTCATCGAGAGCCAGCGCTCTGCGACCGGTCGCTGCACCGCCATGCCGCCGCCGAATGTCAGGATCAGCGAGGAGAAATCGAGTTTCTGAAACTCCGGATTGTTCATCAGCGCGTTGAACAGCGTATTGAGCCCGGGGAAGATGTTGGTCTTGTACTTGCCCAACTCCTGGACGAAGGCGGGAATGTCGCGCGGATTGGGGATCAGGATGTTGTTGCCGCCGGTCGCGAGCCCCATCAGCGAGTTCACCGTCAGTGCGAAGATGTGATAGAGCGGCAAGGCGCAAATGAAGATGAGGTTTTCCGGGCGCGGCTTGCGCAGGAAGGCCGTATTCAGCCAGAGCTCCATCTGGGCCATGTTGGACAGAAGATTGGCATGCGTGAGGGTGGCGCCCTTGGAAACGCCGGTCGTGCCGCCGGTATATTGCAGGAAGGCGACATCGCTGGGCCCGACATTGGGTTTCGCAAGCGTGAAATTCTCGCCCTTGGCAACAACCGCCCGGAAGGAGAGGTGTCCCGGGAGCGACCATGCGGGAACGAGCTTCTTCACGCGGCGCACGACGAGGTTGACGACGAGGCCCTTCACCCCGAGCATGTCGCCCATTGTCGCGACCACCACATGCTTGACCTTGGTCCGGGCGACGACCTGCTCGACTGTATGAGCGAAGTTCTCGAGGACGAAGATCGCCTTGGCGCCGGCATCGACCAGCTGGTGTTCGAGCTCGCGAGGCGTGTAGAGGGGGTTGACATTCACGACCGTGTAGCCGGCCCTGAGGATGCCATAGACGATCACCGGGTTCTGCAGGATGTTCGGCATCATCACGGCGACGCGATCGCCTCTCGCCAGACCCAGCGACTGCAGCCAGGCGCCGATTCGACCCGAACAGACATTGAGATCGGCGAAGGTCAGCGACTTTCCCATGCAGGTGAAGGCGGGGCGCCAGGAGTGCTGTGCCACCGCATGATCGAAGAACTCGCCGAGCGATCGGTAGGGGAGTGGCCCGATTTCGGCGGGCACGCCCGGCGGATAGGACTTGACCCAGTTTTTTTCTGCGCCGGAACCCGCCTGTCGCATGCTTGTTTCCGCCATGATCTCTCTCCCTCTGGTGGCAACGAACGGCCTTGCTCACGGCGAAGAAAAATCCCTCCCGATCTTCCCTCCCGATCGAAGATGCTGCTTTTCCAGCGTCTCTTCAAGCACTAATCGGGATTATATAACTTTGACGTAAACGTCAATAACGCGGACGCAGATGCGGGTGGCGGATTTTGCCGGCAGGATCCTCAAGCGCATCTAAATCTCCCTGTCACGTCCGTCCGCTACACCCGGTAGTTAAGCCACAAGCACGCGCCTCGAAAGACGATCACGGCAATTGTGAATTGATCCCTGATCATCGCGATGATTTGGGAGACGCGACCTTCCTTATGCCGAAAGCTCGCATCGAGGCAGGAGACGGGCTGGCAAGGCTGCGGGATTGTTGTAAGGTTCTTGAAAGACGGAGGACTACAGGTGCAATTGGGCAATCGTGAGCGAGAAAATCCCCCGATGGAGCCGCGGCTCTTCGGGCAGCCTGCCCATTCGCGCTCGGCCCTTGTGCTGCCGATCTCGGCGGCCCGCTGGCTGCTCGTCCTCGTCCTCATCGCCGGCGTCTATTTCTTCCATGGCTTCGTCGTGCCGGTGCTTGCCGCCGTCGTGATCGGCTTTGCGAGCTGGCCGATCTACCGTCGGCTGCTTCAGGCCCTGAACGGCAATCGCACCTTGGCGGCGACCATTGCCATCATCTCCGTTATCGCCTTTATCGTCGTGCCCATCTCGATCGCCGCGGCCTATGCGGTGGACGAGGTGCGCGACTGGCTCGTCTGGGCGGTGGAAACCAACGTCAATGGAGCGCCGGTCCCGGCCTGGCTGACGACCATCCCGGTGGCCGGCGCCTGGCTTGGTCAGCAATGGGTGAAATATGTCGGGCATCCGGGGGCGCTTGGCGAACTGGTCCAGCTCGTCAGCGGCTCCAATATCGGCAACATCTACCGCGGCGTCCTGGTGATCGGCGCCTCTGCCTTCCAGTCCTTCCTGACGCTGCTCTTCATGCTGATCACGCTGTTCTTCGTCTATCGTGACGGCCACGCCTTCTCGAAGCAGCTCGATCGCCTCGGCGAGCAGATTTTCCCGATGCGCTGGGAGCGACTGTCGCGCGTCGTGCCGCTGACCATCAGCTCGACCGTGACCGGCATGGGCATCATTGCGATCGGCGAAGGCATCGTCCTCGGCGTCGCCTACTGGCTGGCCGGCGTGCCCTCGCCGGTGACGCTCGGCATCATCACTGGGCTGATGGCGCTCATTCCGGGCGGCGCACCGCTCTGCTTCACCCTTGTATCGATCTATCTGGTGGCGAGCGGCTCGCTCTTGCAAGGCGTCGCGCTCTTCGCCTGGGGAACGACGGAACTCTTCATCGTCGACAAGACGCTACGTCCGAGGCTCGTCGGCGGCCCGATCAAGCTGCCCTTCCTGCCGACCTTTTTCGGCCTCGTCGGCGGCGTCAAGACGATGGGCTTCCTTGGCCTTTTCGTCGGCCCGGTGCTGATGGCGCTGCTCGTCGCGATCTGGCGGGAGTGGATGCACGAGGTAACGAACCAACCGGAACCGACGGCAAAGCCGATCTCCCGGGTCGACATCGCCGCGAAATAGGACTGGCAAACCTGCGGGCCGGTCGCAAGGTCGCCACTTCGGGGTCATAGGCGGGCCGCGCGTCACTGTGCTAGAAGTGAACCTTGCCTTGGATGCCCTAAGGACCTGACCGAGTTCGAGACATTGCATGCCCGAGATTGATCGCGACCTGGCAAGCCGCCCCGATCCCGATGCCCTGCTGGCGCTGGCCGAACAGGGCGGGAGAGGGAAGCTGACGGTGTTCCTAGGCGCCGCGCCCGGGGTCGGCAAGACCTACGCCATGCTGACGCGGGCGCAACGCCTTAAGGAAGAGGGCGCCGACATCGTCATCGGACTTGTCGAGACCCATGGGCGCAGCGAAACCGCGGCTCTACTCGAAGGGCTGGAGGTCTTGCCGCGCCGCGAAGTGGCGCACAGCGGTCGCACGCTCCACGAATTCGATCTCGACGCCGCATTGGCGCGCCGTCCGCGGATCATCGTCGTCGATGAACTCGCCCATACCAATCTCGGCGAAAGCCGTCATCCCAAGCGCTACCAGGACATCGAGGAACTGGTGGACGCCGGCATCGATGTCTGGACGGCGCTCAACATCCAACACCTCGAAAGCCTGTCCGACGTCGTCGCAAAGATTGCCGGCGTGCCCGTGCGCGAGCGCGTTCCCGACACGGTCCTGAACCGGGCGGACGACGTCCTTCTGGTGGACCTGCCGCCGGCGGAACTGATCGACCGACTGAACGAAGGCAAGGTCTACCTGCCCGACAATGCCAAGCGGGCCGTGGACCGTTTCTTCCGGCTCGGCAACCTGACGGCGCTGCGCGAGCTGGCGCTCCGGCGCACCGCCGACCGGGTCGACGACCAGATGGTCGACTACCTCAAGCAGAACGCCATAGAAGGCCCCTGGCCGGCCGGCGAAAGGCTTCTCGTCTGCGTCGGACCGGACCCGCTGTCGGAAAAGGTGGTGAGAACGGCAAGCCGGCTTGCTTCGGGCCTCAACGCCGACTGGATCGTCGTTTCCATCGAGCGTGCGGATCGCGAGCCAGGCGATGGCGAGGCGATGCGGCAGCTCGACGAGATCTTCCGACTTGCCGAGCATTTGGGCGCCGAGACACGTCGCATCGTCGGCAGCGATTTTGTCGAGGAGATCCTGAAGCTTGCAAGGCGCGAGAATGCGACGCAGATCGTCATCGGCACGCGGCGCCACTGGTTCCCGCTTAGCCTGTTTCGCGCCTCCTTGCCCGACGCGCTGGCCAAGCGCGTGTCGGGTATCGGCATTCACCTCGTCACCGACAAGATCGAGCCGGCCGCGAAGCCGAGGCGGAGAAGCAAGCTGCTGCTGCCGGAGGGATTGGGCCGAGCGCTCGGCATAGCCGGTGGCACCGTCGGGCTGGCGACGGTGCTTGGCGTGCTGATCGAGCACTTCATCATCCTGCAGAATATTTCGCTTCTCTATCTGCTCGCGGTGCTCGCCTCGGCGGTTTACGCCGGCTACCTCGCGGCTCTGGCGGCCGCGCTGTTGTCCGTTATCGTCTACAATTTTTTCTTCATCGAGCCAGTCGGCACGTTCACCGTGGCCGAGCCGCACGAGGTTTTCGCACTTTTCGTTTTCCTGGCGGCCGCGGCGCTGGCCGGCGGCCTTGCCTCGCGCATTCGCGAACAGGCGAAGACTGCAAGGGGTCGAGCGACGGCGACGCAGGCACTCTATGACTTTTCCCGCAAGCTTTCCGGCACAGCCAATGCCGAAGACGTGCTGTGGGCGGCCGTCACCCAGATGCAATCGACGCTGAGGCGCAACGCCGTGCTATTGCTGCCGGAAGACGGTGATATCGCCTTGAGGGTGGCCTGGCCGCCGGACACTGAACTCACCGTCAGCGACATGATGGCGGCGCGCTGGGCTTTCGAGAAGAAGGAGGCGGCCGGCAATGATACCGACACGCTGCCGAACAGCCCGTTTCAGTTCAGGCCGCTCACGAGCCCACATGGTGTCGTTGGCGTGTGCGGCTTCCTGCAGGAGGACAGGCCCCTCGAGATCAACGAGGAACGAGCCCTTGCCGCGATCCTCGACCAGACCGCGATCGCCGTCGACCGCGCGCGGCTGTCGCGTGAAATCCTCAATCAGGCCGCTCAGCTCGAAGGCGAGAAATTCCGCGCCGCCCTGCTTTCGTCGCTTTCCCACGATCTCACGACCCCGTTGGCGACGATCACCGGCGCGGTGACGAGCATCCGCCAGCTTGGCGAACGAATGCCGGGGGAAAGCCAGGAGAATCTTCTCAACTCGATCGAGGAGGAAAGCGACCGTCTGACCCGCTTCGTTGCCAACCTGCTCGACATGACCCGGATCGAGGCGGGGGCGATCAATGCCAGGCGCGATTGGGTCGAGGTGGCGGATGTGGTTCATGCCGCCGTTGAACGGGCGCGGAAATACTTTCCCGGCCGCGTTTTCGAAACCAGCATCGCCACAGACCTGCCGTTGATGCGCGGCGACAGCGTCTTGCTCGGGCAGGTCCTCTTCAATCTGCTCGACAATGCCGACCGGTTCGGAGGCGACGAACCCGTCAGCATCTATGCCCGACGGGAGGGCGACGAGGTCGTGCTGTCCGTGACGGACCTCGGCAAGGGCATCGCGCCCGCCGATCTCGAGCATGTATTCGACAAATTCTTCCGCAAGGGAAAGCCAGACGGCCGCTCGCTCGGCACCGGCCTCGGCCTTTCGATCAGCAAGGGCTTCGTCGAGGCGATGGGCGGGCGGATCAAGGCGGAGAGCCCGGCGCTGCGGCGCCGCGGGACGCGTATTTCCATGCGCTTCCCGGCGGCCGAAGCGGAGGCCTCCGAGAAGGAACGTAGATGACGGCAGAGCGTATTCTGGTGGTCGACGATGAGCCGCAGACCCAGCGGGTTCCTCCGCCGCTCGGCGCGGGCGTCGCTTGCCGTTTCCGCGGCGACGAAGGCTGAGGCAAGCGCCGCCATATGGCCTTTGTCGCTGAGTTGTTTTAAGACAGACTGCAATCATAAATTTGTAGGGGCTGGGTCCACAAAGATGAGTGTCGCTCCGGATGGCGGAGAGCCCGACAGGCTGGGCGCGGATCGGCGCCCTATTGCGGCGCGCGACAGCGGCTTCGCACGTCGCTTGACGGCGTTGCTCCTCAAGACGCCGATCACGCCGAATGAGATTTCGCTGCTGAGCGTCGGCTTCGCCGCGATCGGCGCTGCTGCCCTCTTCTGGGCGACGCGCTGGCCCCTGCTTTATCTCGTCGCTGTCGCCGGTATCCAATTGCGGCTTCTCTGCAATCTGCTTGATGGCATGGTGGCGGTCGAGGGCGGCCGCGGCTCGCCCGTCGGCGCGCTCTACAACGAGTTTCCCGATCGCGTCGCTGACACGCTCCTGATCGTGGCGCTCGGCTACGCCGCCGGCGCCGGCTGGCTCGGCTGGGCGGGTGCGCTTGCCGCGGCCCTGACGGCCTATGTGCGCGTTTTCGGCGGATCGCTCGGTCAGGGCCAGGACTTTCGCGGTCCCATGGCCAAGCAGCATCGCATGGCGCTGATGAGCCTTGCCTGCGTCCTGGCGCTCGGCGAAGCCTTGCTGACGACGGAGCGCTTCGTGCTTTATACCACCGGGTGGATCACCCTGGCCGGGGCGCTGCTCACCTGCTGGACCCGCATCCGGGCAATCGTCTCACGCATCCCGGGAGCCGCAAAGCCGTGATCGATCTGGTGCTGATTGGCCTCACGCGGTTCATCGTCGGCGGGCAGGCGCACTGGATCGGTGCTTCGCCGGATACGCGCCAACGCATCTATTTTGCCAATCACGCCAGCCATCTCGACACGCTACTGATCTGGTCGGCCTTGCCGCGGCTGCTGCGTGGCTCAACCCATCCGATCGCTGCCGCAGACTATTGGGGCAAGGGGAAGGTCCGGCGCCACATCGCGCTGAAGGTGTTGAATGCCGTGCTCGTGGATCGCGCCACGCAGGGTCCGCCCGGAGCGGCGCTCGCCCCCTTGCGCGGCGTGCTCGCCGAAGGCGAGTCGCTCGTTCTCTTTCCCGAGGGCACGCGCGGCAATGAGCGTCTGCCGGGGCCATTCAAGAGCGGTCTCTACTGGCTGTCGCAGGAATTCCCGGAGGTCGAGCTGATCCCGACCTATCTGGACAATCCCTCGCGCGCCTTCCCGAAGGGAACCTTCCTGCCGGTTCCGATTAGCTGCACGGTTCGCTTCGGCGCGCCGCTCTTGAGACGGGCGGGGGAAGAGAAGGACGAGTTTCTCGAACGCGCCCGCGCCGCCGTCGGTGCGCTGGCGTCGGATCCGGTTGCATGAGGCCGCCATGTCTTTGAGCGACAAGCTGTTCATTCTCTTCGGCGGCATCTGCGCGCTGCTCGGCATTGCCTCGGTGATCGGCTTTGCGCTCTCGCGCAAGGTGACCTCCGAAAACGGCCGGGCGACGGTGGAAAACCTCAACGCCCGCATAAAGGCCTGGTGGGTGATGGTCGCGATCTTCGCGGTCAGCTTCGGTCTCGGCCGGGGCGTAACCGTGGTGCTTTTCGCACTCACCTCTTTCTATACGCTGCGCGAGTTCATATCGCTGATGCCAACGCGCGGCGCCGATCACCTGCCCCTGGTCGCCGCCTTTTACGTGCTGCTGCCGCTCCAGTACTGGCTGATCTGGATCGACTGGTACGCGCTGTTCACGATCCTGATCCCCGTCTATGGCTTTCTCCTGCTCCCGAGCCTTGCGGCGTTGAAGGGCGATCCGGAAGAGTTCCTGCTGCGCGTGTCGCGCATCCAATGGGGGCTGATGCTGACGGTCTATTGCATCAGCCATGCTCCTGCGTTGTTGACGCTCGACATCCCTGGCCGTCCACGTGAGGGGTTCCTGCTGCTCTTCTTCCTGATCACCATCGCGCAGTTCAGCGACGTGATGCAGTACGTCTTCGGCAAGCTGTTCGGCAGGACGAAGGTGGCACCCGTCGTCAGCCCCTCGAAGACCGTCGAAGGCCTTGTCGGCGGCGGCCTCGCCGCCGTCGCCGCCGGGGCCGGCCTCTGGTGGATAACCCCGTTCACGCCCCTTGAGGCCGCGGCAATGGCGCTCGCCATCGTCGCCATGGGCTTCCTGGGCGGCCTGTCGCTGTCGGCCGTCAAACGCTCGATGGGCGTGAAGGATTGGGGCACGATGATTTCCGGCCATGGCGGCGTGCTCGATCGCATGGATTCGCTGAGCTTCGCGGCACCCGTCTTCTTTCATCTGACGCGGTATTTCTATACGTGAACAGCGGAACGCCGCAGCGACGGCGTCGCGTGTTCGCGCATCGAGTTCTGGCGCTCACGTACCTGGCCAAGGTCGAATACGCTCATCTATGGAAGAAATGGTGCCGCTTACGTGACTCGAACACGTGACCCCATCATTACGAATGATGTGCTCTACCGACTGAGCTAAAGCGGCCCTTGAGGCGGTTCCGCGGGTGGCCGCGGAACGAATGTGAGGCGCTGATAAACGCAAAGCGCCAAGATTTCAAGCCATCAGTTTCGAGAACGTGAAAATTCCTTCGGCGCGTCCAGGTCGCCGGGGAATGCGAGCCCGAGGCGGGCGCGTGCGGCCTCATACTCGCGTTCCAGCCGATCGACCAATTGGCCGACCGTGCCGATCTCGCGAATGGCGCCGATGCCCTGGCCGCAGCCCCAGATGTCCTTCCAGGCCTTGGCTCCGTCCGATGCCTTGCCGAAATCCATCTTCGACGGGTCGGCCTCCGGCAGGCTGTCCGGATCCATCCCGGCGGCGCGGATCGAGGCCTTGAGATAGTTGCCGTGAATGCCGGTGAAAAAGTTGGAATAGACGATGTCGGCGGCGCTGCTGTCGACGATCATCTGCTTGTAGGCGTCGCTGGCGCGAGCCTCTTCGGTGGCGATGAAGGGGGAGCCGATATAGGCCATGTCGGCGCCCATCGCCTCTGCCGCGAGGATGGCGCCGCCGGTGGCGATCGCGCCCGAGAGGAGCAGCGGCCCGTCGAACCAGGCACGGATTTCCTGGATGAGCGCGAAGGGCGAGAGCGTCCCGGCATGGCCGCCAGCGCCGGCGGCGACCGCAATCAGTCCGTCGGCTCCCTTGCGGATCGCCGAGTTCGCATGGCGGTTGTTGATGACGTCGTGAAGCACGATGCCGCCATAGGAGTGGATCGCAGCGTTGACCTCCGGAACCGCACCGAGCGAGGATATGACGATCGGCACCTTGTATTTGACGCAGAGCATCAGGTCCTGTTCGAGCCTGGTGTTCGACTTGTGGACGATCTGGTTGACGGCAAAGGGTGCCGCTGGCCGGTCGGGATGCCTGACGTCGTGGTCGGCGAGCGTTTCGGTGATTTCGGCGAGCCATTCGTCGAGCTGTGCTTGCGGACGAGCGTTGAGCGCCGGGAACGCGCCGATGACGCCCGCCTTACATTGCGCAATTGTCAGCCGGGGATGCGAGACGATGAAAAGCGGAGCGCCGACAACCGGCAGTCTCGTCGTTCCGGAAAGAATTGGCGGCAACGGCATCGGGTCTCTCTCTCTCCATCCCAATTTTTTGACGTTTGCGTAAACGTAAATGTAGATAGCAGCAATGGTCGCGCTTGCAAAGAGAGGTATTTCGCCGCGCATTTCGCCGGGTCAAGCGTCTTTTCACCGCGGAAGACCCGGCGGCAGCGCTGGCGGACTTGCAGATTCCGAAAGCAGCGGTTACCCAATCGTTAATAAAACCAACGGCGTGCAGCGGGAAGGGGCGGAGCCTATCATGCGTACGCCCGTTGGGGGCGTAACGTTCGGTGTGCAGAAGGATTTGATGTGAGCGGACTCGAGACTGCGATCAGGAATGCACTGGAACGCTCTGAGCGGAGCAATGCGGAAGTCCGCGCGCGGATCTATCAGTCGGCCCGTCAGGCGCTGGAAAACGGCCTCCAGAAGCAAGAGATCGAGGACCCGGAAATCATCGCCAAGCAGCGCCACCGGCTGGAGGCGGTCATTCATGCGATCGAGACGGAGGAGCGCGCGGCCTTGAAGGCGCGGGTCACCACGCCCGTCGTGAGCCTCGCAGACGTGAAAGGCAAGGGCGATGCGGCAGGGCGAGGCTCTGCCGGCGCGGACGCCTCGGCGCGGCAGGAGCCGGGTTTCAAGGCGGAGGCACGGCCGGCATCGGCCGGGGACGGCGGCCTCGACGCCCTGCGCCCGGAGCGCGACGGGCCAGTGCTTTCGACGCAGTCGGTGACTGCTGGCGAAAAGTCCGCCGACGCGGAAAAGGCCGGCTCGAGTGCGCCGGATCTGGGTATCACCGAAAAGCGTCCGCGCAAGCGTAGACGCGGTCGGCTTCTCTCCTTCGTCATGGTTGTCGCCACACTCGCCGCAGCGGCAGCTGCGGGCGTCTGGTGGGTTCAGACCAATGATCTCTTGAAATCGCCCGCCGAGCGCGACACCAACGTCGCCAATCCGCCGGCGGTCGTGGAGACGGAGGACTTCCCCGGCGCGGCCGGTTTGCCGACCCTTGGCGCGCAAGAGGGTTTCTCCGGCGAGTGGATCGAGGTCTTCACGTCGGCAGATGCAGCGGCCGTCAAGCCTGGCGCCCGCGCCAGCGCGGAGCCGTTCGACGACGATGGCGGCGAACGCGTCCGGGTGACGTCGGCGGCTGCGTCGAAGGAGGGTGAGGTGGCGATCGACATTCCCGCCGATGTTCTCGCAAAGCTCTCGGGCAAGTCCTCGACGCTGGCGTTGAGCGTCCAGGCGCTTCCGGGCAAGACGACGGAGTTCGCGGTTGAATGTGATTTTTCGGCGCTCGGCGCCTGTGGTCGTCATCGTTTCACCGCGCATGACGAGCGCGTGGACATGCTGTTCAAGATCAGCTTCGAGCGCAGTCTCGCGCCGAGCGGATCCGGAAAGTTGCTGATCAACAGCGACGTCAACGGCTCCGGCAACAGCCTGGACCTCTTTGCGATCCGCGTACTGCCGGGACAATGATCCGCGTTTTGCGACGCGGTCGGGCGTCGCGCTACTGGATCACGATGATTTTGTGTCGGTTCGACCCCAAAATCATGGACGTGATCGCTTCTGAGAAGTCAGAGCGGGATGCGGGCGGAAAACCGCGCACACATTTCCTCATCCCGCTCTATCACCTGAGGAAGCCGGGCCCGGAGCCGATGACCTTGTCGTCCACCTTGCCGATCGCCGTCTTGTCCTTGCCGTCGTAATCAAGCTTCGTAAGCATGTGGCGGATCAGGTTGATCCTGGCGCGGCGCTTGTCATTGCCACGGATGACGGTCCACGGCGCATGGTCCGTATGCGTTTCCTTCAACATCCGGTCGCGCTTCTCGGTGTAGTCGTCCCAGTTCGTCAGCGCCGCTATGTCCATCGGCGACAGCTTCCAGATCTTCAGCGGATCATGCCGGCGGTCGTGAAACCGCTTCAATTGCATCTCCCGACCGATATTGAGCCAGAATTTGAAGAGCTGGATGCCCTCGTTGACGATCATCTTTTCGAAGCGCGGCGTCTCCTTGAGAAAGTGCTCGTATTGCTCCGGCTTGCAGAAGCCCATCACCGGCTCCACGCCGGCGCGGTTGTACCAGGAACGATCGAAGAGAACGAATTCGCCGGCCGTCGGGAAGGTCGAGACATAGCGCTGGAAGTACCACTGGCCGCGCTCGGTCTCGGTGGGTTTGGTGAGCGCGACGACGCGCGCGGAACGGGGGTTCATATAGGCGGTCGTCGCGTGGATGGCGCCGCCCTTGCCGGCTGCATCGCGCCCCTCGAAAACGGCCATGACGCGCTTGCCGGTCGCCTGCATCCAAAACTGGACCTTGACGAGCTCGATCTGCAGCTTCGTCAGCGTTTCCTCGTATTCCTCCTCGCTGAGCTTTTTCTCATAAGGATAGTCGTCGGAGGAAAAGGCTTCGTCATCGATCCATTTCGGCAGCTCCGGATTGTCGATGTCGAACACCCGGGTCTTGCCGCCGATCGCAAGCTCGACCGCCCGGCTTCCCGGCGCGCCCGCAGTCGGTGCCTGTTCCAGAGCCATTTGCCTTCCTCCCGCTGACGTCGATTTCACCACAGCGCCGTGCGTGTTTTCAGACTCACAAAGGTCGCTTTAGCACTTCGTATGCTGCATGTTTTCATCCTTAAATCGGCTAGGATTTAAGGAAACATGCAGTGGAGGAGGCCATAATTACATTGCAGATTCAAGCATGTCGTGAAAATCATGTCATGAAGCGCCGCTATCTCTGCCCTGATGGCCGGAGCGGGTGGGCCGGAATGCTGAGGCGATTTCCGGCCGGGACCTCTCCACATTCGCGGGTATTCGCCACGAATATCGAGTGGCGTGAAGTTCCTTATGGTTCGGGAGGCGGCAAATTGGACAACGAGGGCATCGTCTTGGATGGCGCGAAGGTGTTCTGGCACGGCCTGCTGCCGAAGCTGAAGGCAGAGCGCGGGATTCTCGGCCTCTCGATCGTGCTTGCCGTCCTCGCCGCCTTCGCCGGTATCCATGTCCTGGCGGTGCTTCCCTTCTGGATCGTCCTGGTGGCAGCCCTTCTCAAACGAAGTGCCCCGTCGGCGGAGCCGGTGCCGGAGGCAGCGCCGAGGGTGACGGAGACGCGGACGGACCCGCTGATCCCCGTGCTGAACGCGCTCGATATGCCAGTGCTCGTCATCGCCGCGGACGAGACCGTCCTTTTCCAGAACGCTGCCGCCGAGAAGGCCTTCGGCACGATCCCCCCGGAAAGCTACCTTTCAGCGCGTGTACGCTCCCCCGGAATACTCGACATGGTGCGCGAGACCATCGCGACGGGCAAGGTCAATCAGATCGAGCATTCGGAACGGTTGCCTTCGGATGCGGTCTATGTCGTCCGCGTCGCTCCGGCGGATATCGGCGGCGACGGGCAGGGCGGGCGGGTCTTCATGCTGACCTATCGCGACATCTCGCAGACCCGCCGCATCGACCGCATGCGATCCGACTTCGTCGCCAATGCCAGCCACGAGCTGCGCACGCCGCTCGCTTCGCTGCGCGGCTTCATCGAGACGCTGGAAGGGCCGGCGCGCAACGACACGAAGGCGCAGGAGAAATTCTTCGGCATCATGCATGAGCAGGTAACCCGCATGAGCCGCCTCGTCGACGATCTTCTCTCTCTGTCGAGGCTGGAGTTGAAGTCGCACATCGCCCCGGAAGACTCGGTCGACCTGGTGCCGCTGCTCGGACATGTGCGCGACAGCCTCGCGCCGCTGGCAGGCGATCTCGACGTGACAATCGCGCTTGACGTGCCCGAGGAGCCCGTCTTCGTCCAGGGCGATCGCGATGAACTGATCGAGGTCTTCGAGAATCTCATCGAGAACGCCTGCAAATATGGCCAGGAAGGCAAGAAGGTCGACGTGCGGCTGACGGGCAAGGGGGGGCAAGCGGAAATAACGGTCATCGATTACGGTCCGGGCATCCCGGCCGAGCATGTGCCGCGGATCACCGAGCGTTTCTACCGGGTCAATGTGGAGGCGAGTCGGTCGAAAAAGGGGACCGGGCTGGGGCTTGCCATCGTCAAGCATATCCTGACCCGCCACCGCGCCCGTCTGCTCATTCATTCGGAGGTCGGCAAGGGGACGGTGTTCACGGTCCGCTTCTGACACAAAAACGGTGCGACGGCTGAGGCGATCCAAAATATAACAACATATTCAATAACTTAGTCTGTCATAAATGTTTCACCGAATTGACATAAAACTTGTATCCATCGGCGGCTAACTAGGGCAGCCGATCAAACGGCGAAGAGAGCGCTGGATCCTTAGCGCACCAACACGAGCCCATTCCGGGAGAACATCAATGAAAGTCCTTAAACTCACTGTAGCGGCGCTGGTTGCATCCGCCGCTTTCGCGGGCGCCGCAGCAGCTCGTGACCAGATCCAGGTCGCTGGCTCCTCGACCGTTCTTCCCTATGCAAAGATCGTCGCCGAGAGCTTCGGCGAGGCGTTCCCGGACTTCAAGACCCCGGTCGTCGAATCCGGCGGCTCTTCCGCCGGCCTGAAGGAATTCTGCAAGGGCGTCGGCGAAGACACGATCGACATCGCCAACTCCTCGCGCAAGATCAAGGACAGCGAGATCGAGGCCTGCAAGGCGGCCGGCGTAACCGAGATCCAGGAAATCAAGATCGGTTATGATGGTATCGTCTTCGCGACCGACTCCGGCAATGCCGACATCGCGCTGAAGCCGGAGCACCTCTATAAGGCGCTGGCCGCTGAAGTCGTCGTCGATGGCAAGCTCGCCGCCAACCCTTATAAGAAGTGGTCGGAAGTCGACGCTTCGCTGCCGGATGCCGAGATCGCCGCCTACATCCCGGGTGAAAAGCACGGCACGCGCGAAGTCTTCGAAGAGAAGATCCTTGCCACCGGCTGCAAGGCTGCAGGCGCCCTGGACGTTATCAAGGCTGCGATCAGCGACGAGAAGGCCGCCGCCAAGAAGTGCGTTGCCGTACGCAAGGACGGCCTGGCCGTCGACATCGACGGCGACTACACCGAAACGCTGGCCCGCATCGCCTCCAACAAGAGTGGCATCGGCGTCTTTGGTCTTTCGTTCTACGAAAACAACGCCGACAAGCTGAAGGTCGCGACCGTCAACGGCGTCGCTCCCTCGACCGAGACGATTGCTTCCGGCGAATATCCGGTTTCCCGCCCGCTGTTCTTCTACGTCAAGAAGGCGCATCTCGGCGTTATCCCGGGCCTCAAGGAATATGTCGAATTCTTCGTCGACGACCAGATGATCGGCCCCGACGGCCCGCTCGCCGAATACGGCCTGGTTGCCGCGCCCGATGCCGAGCGCGAAGAAATTCGCAAGGCCTTCGAAGCCGGCAATCTGCTCTGATCAAGACGACGTCCCGGTGCAGCTTTCGGCTGCGCCGGGACCTTGCATAATTCGATCATTTTCCGGTGGCTTTTGACGGCCCTGCCGTGGAGACGTGCCGATGAGTACCTCGCTCCTTCTCCTGATCATTCTTTTGATTGGTTTCGTTGCCTATTTCGCCGGCCGTGCCCGTTCGCTCGCCCTGTCCGGCCACAAGCTTGCCACCTTGCATTCCCTGCCGGGCTACCATGGCAGCTATGTCGCCATCTGGGCTGTATTGCCGGCCGTCCTGGTGCTTGGGGCGTGGCTGATCGCCTCGCCGCTCTATATCGATTCCGCCGTTCGTTCGGCGCTTCCCGATACGGTCCAAAGCCAAGGTGAAGCGACGGTCCAGCTCGCTCTCGGCCAGGTGAAGGCCGTCGCTACGGGGCTTGATCGCCTGAGCGCGACGGAAATCGAAGCGGTCAAGGACGGCTCGGCCAATCTGCGCGAGGCGCTCGCCGCCAAGGGCGTAGCACTTGCCGGTGAAGGCCAACCCTTCATGGTCGAGGCGGCACAACAATTCAACGCGATGCGGGGCTATAGCCGCTGGCTGATGAGCGCCGTCGTGCTGCTTGTCGCCGTCGTCGGCGGCCTCTATGCGATGCGCAATCTGACCGCCCGCTTTCGCGCCCGCAACCAGGTCGAGCGCGTCATGCTCGGCTCGCTCGTCGTCGCTTCGTCGATCGCCATCCTGACGACGATCGGCATCATCGGCTCGATGCTGTCGGAGGCCGGCCGGTTCTTCAGCATGGTTTCGCCGGCGGAGTTCTTCTTCGGTACGGTCTGGGACCCGCGCTTCGCAGCGGCCGGCAGCGAGGATGCCTCCGGCCAGTTCGGCCTGCTGCCGCTTCTCGGTGGCACGCTCTATATCGCCTTCGTCGCCATGTTGTTCGCCGTGCCGATCGGCCTGTTCGCCGCCATCTACATGGCCGAGTATGCCAGTCCGCGGCTGCGTTCGATAGCGAAGCCGCTCCTGGAGGTGCTCGCCGGCATCCCGACGATCGTCTACGGCTTCTTCGCCCTCGTGACCGTCGGACCGTTCCTGCGCGATATCTCCGCGCAACTGAACGGCCTCCTCACCGGCAACTATCAGAACTTTATTCAGGCGCAGAGCGTGCTCACGGCCGGCATCGTCATGGGCATCATGCTCATTCCGTTCGTCTCGTCGCTCTCGGATGATATCATCACGCAGGTGCCGCGGGCACTGCGCGACGGTTCGCTCGGCCTCGGCGCGACGCGCTCGGAGACGGTCAAGAGGGTCATTCTTCCCGCCGCGCTGCCTGGAATTGTCGGAGCGCTGCTGCTGACCGCCTCGCGTGCGGTCGGCGAAACGATGATCGTCGTGCTTGCCGCAGGCGTCGCCGCGCGCATGCAACTCAATCCCTTCGAGCCGATGACAACGGTGACGGTGAAGATCGTCCACCAGCTCACCGGTGACCTGGAGTTCACCTCGCCGCAGACGCTGGTCGCCTTCGCGCTCGGCATCACGCTCTTCGTCATCACGCTCGGCCTCAACATCTATGCGCTCTACATCGTGCGCAAATATCGGGAACAGTACGAATGACCGACGTTGCTTCTCCCACGGTAAGAGTCTCTACCCGTCCTGCCGAAAGCCGCCGCGACATCGGCATCAAGCGCCGTTACGCCGCGGAGCGCCGGTTCCGCGCCTATGGCATCAGCGCCATCGTCATCGGCCTGTTCTTCCTTGCGGTCCTTCTCTGGAGCGTCGTTTCGAAAGGCTACACCGCCTTCCAGCAAACGACGATAACGCTGCCGATCGAGTTTTCGGAGAAAGTGATCGACCCGAAGAACGAGCGGGCGACCGATCCGAAGCGGCTGTTGACCGCCAATTATCCGGTCCTCGCTCGCGACGCCCTGGTCAAGCAGCTTGGCATCGACCCGAAGAAGCGGCCGCTGGTCAAGCAGGCGAACGACATGATCTCCGACAGCGTCCGCACGCAATTGCGCGACATCGTCGTTGCCGATCCTTCGGTCATCGGCAAGACGATCCCGGTGACGCTGCTCGCCGACGCGAACATCGATTCGGCATTCAAGCGCCAGATCGACCTGTCGGTTGAAGAATCGAAACGCAAGGTCAAGGACCAGCAGGTCGCCTGGATGAATGAGCTGGCTGAAGCCGGCGTGCTGAAGAAGAGCTTCAACACGGGCATCTTCAGCTTCGGCGCCTCGAGCCGTCCGGAAGCCGCCGGCGTCGGTGTGGCGCTCGTCGGATCCGCCTATATGATGCTGATCGTTCTGGTCCTGTCGCTGCCGATCGGTGTCGCCGCCTCGATCTATCTCGAGGAATTCGCGCCGAAGAACCGCCTGACTGACCTGATCGAGGTCAACATCAACAATCTCGCCGCCGTGCCGTCGATCGTCTACGGTCTTCTCGGCCTTGCCGTTTTCGTGAACTTCGCCGGCATGCCGCGCTCGGCCGCACTCGTCGGCGGTTTCGTGCTGACGCTGATGACGCTGCCGACGATCATCATCGCGACGCGCGCTTCGCTGAAGGCCGTGCCGCCGTCCATCCGCTCCGCAGCGCTCGGCCTCGGCGCATCGAAGATGCAGACGATCTTCCACCATGTGCTGCCGCTTGCCATGCCCGGCATCCTCACCGGCACGATCATCGGCCTGGCGCACGCCCTCGGCGAAACCGCACCGCTGCTGTTGATCGGCATGGTCGCCTTCGTCGTCGATTACCCAGGCTCGCCGCTCGAGCCGTCCACGGCGCTCCCCGTGCAGATCTACATGTGGGCGAACGAGGCGGAGCGCGCCTTCGTTGAGCGGACCTCGGGGGCGATCATCATTCTTCTGATCTTCCTCGTCATCATGAACCTCGGCGCAATTCTGTTGCGGCGTCGCTTTGAGCGTCGCTGGTAGTGGGGTAAAAACTATGAACATCATGTCGGAAGCTGCAGTCGAAAAGGCTCTGGACCAGAAAATGAACACGGTGCCCTTAAAGATGATCGGCAAGGATGTGTCGGTCTATTACGGTGAGAAGCGCGCGCTCTTCGACGTCAACCTGAATATCCGCGAGAATACCGTGACGGCGCTGATCGGTCCCTCCGGCTGCGGCAAGTCGACCTTCCTGCGCACGCTTAACCGGATGAACGACACGATCGAGAATTGCCGCGTCACCGGTCGGATCACTCTCGACGAGGACGACATCTACGATCCGAGCATCGACGTGGTGGAACTGCGTGCCCGTGTCGGCATGGTGTTCCAGAAGCCTAATCCGTTCCCGAAGTCGATCTACGAGAACGTTTCTTATGGGCCGCGCATCCATGGCCTCGCCCGCACGAAGGCCGATTTCGACGAGATCGTCGAAACGAGCCTGCAGAAGGCGGGTCTGTGGAACGAAGTGAAGGACCGCCTCCAGGAGCCGGGAACGGGCCTTTCCGGCGGCCAGCAGCAGCGCCTCTGCATCGCCCGTGCCGTCGCCGTCAGCCCGGAAGTGATCCTCATGGACGAGCCCTGCTCGGCGCTCGACCCGATCGCCACGGCCAAGGTCGAAGAGCTCATTCACGAGCTGCGCGCAAATTTCACCATCGTCATCGTGACCCATTCGATGCAGCAGGCGGCCCGCGTCTCGCAGCGCACCGCCATGTTCCACCTCGGCAATCTCGTCGAGGAGAACGATACCGACAAGATGTTCACCAATCCGGATGACCAGCGCACCCAGGATTACATTATGGGCCGCTTCGGCTAGGGCGTGATGCGGGGATCGAGGCTTTTTCCGCCTGCGTCCCGCTCCTGCCTATTGGAATCGACTGAGGGTCCATTCAGAACAGCGCGCCCGAGGAAACGAATATGACTCACGCACACATCACGTCCGCCTTCGACGAAGAGCTAAAATATCTCACGCGCCGGATTTCCGAGATGGGAGGGCTCGCCGAGCAGATGGTGGCGGACTCCGTCCGGGCTCTCGTGAACTCCGACCTGGCGCTTGCCCAGAAGGTCATTTCGGATGACGCGATCCTTGACGACGCCGAGCGCCAGATCGGTGAAAAGGCGATCGTCACCATCGCCAAGCGCCAGCCCATGGCCTCGGATCTCCGCGAGATCATGGGGTCGATCCGGATTGCAGCCGATCTGGAGCGCGTCGGCGACCTCGGCAAGAACACCGCCAAGCGCGTCATCGCGGTTGCCGGCTCCGGCATCCCACGCAAGCTGGCGCGCGGCCTCGAGCATCTGGCCGAGCTCGCCCTGGTGCAGCTCAAGGAAGTCCTCGACGTCTACGCCTCGCGCTCGCCGGAAAAGGCGAACAGCATCCGCGAGCGCGACGAGGAGATCGATGCGATCTACACGTCGCTGTTCCGCGAGCTTTTGACCTACATGATGGAAGATCCGCGCAACATCACGCCCTGCACGCATCTTCTCTTCTGCGCCAAGAACATCGAGCGGATCGGCGACCATGCGACCAACATCGCCGAGACGATCTACTATATGGCGACCGGCGCCCAACCGCAGGGCGAAAGACCGAAGGACGACACGACGTCGACGCTGGGGTCCGTCACCGACTGAGACTCGGGTGCCCCTAACCTATGAATCTAGGCAAGGAGTCTTAGCTGAATGTTGCCGAAGATAGCAGTTGTCGAGGACGAGGAAGCCCTGAGCGTGCTCCTGCGCTACAATCTCGAGGCCGAGGGCTTCGAGGTCGATACGATCCTTCGTGGTGACGAGGCGGAGATCCGCCTGCAGGAACGCCTGCCCGACCTCCTGATCCTCGATTGGATGCTGCCCGGAGTCTCCGGCATCGAGCTTTGCCGCCGGCTCCGGCAGCGGCCGGAGACGGAGCGGCTGCCGATCATCATGCTGACGGCGCGCGGCGAGGAAAGCGAGCGGGTGCGCGGGCTGGCGACCGGTGCCGACGACTATGTGGTCAAGCCGTTCTCGACGCCGGAGCTGATGGCCCGGGTAAAAGCGATGTTGCGGCGTGCGAAGCCGGAAGTGCTGTCGACGGTGCTGCGCTGCGGCGATATCGAGCTCGACCGTGAGACCCATCGCGTGCACCGTCGCAGCCGCGAAGTGCGGCTCGGTCCGACGGAGTTCCGGCTCCTGGAGTTCCTGATGTCCTCGCCGGGCCGTGTCTTCTCTCGTTCGCAGCTGCTCGACGGCGTCTGGGGGCACGACATCTACGTCGATGAGCGTACGGTGGACGTCCATGTCGGCCGCCTGCGCAAGGCCCTGAATTTCTCCAATATGCCCGACGTGATCAGGACGGTGCGCGGTGCCGGCTATTCGCTGGAAAGCTGAGGCTTTCGCTCGGGGCTCCAGCGCACACCGCGTGCGCCATCCTGTCGTCTTTCAAAAAAGAAGGGCCCCTTTTGGGGACCCTTCGTGCGTTCTGTTGGTCTTAGACCGTCAGCGAGTGCGCCGGCGCTCGGCCGAGGGTTGGTAGGCGAGCCGCGCGTGATAGCTGCAATAAGGCGAGGATTCCGGTGAATCGTTGCCGCAGAAGTGGAATTCTTCCTTGAGCGGGTCGCCGATCGGCCACTTGCAGGTCCGCTCGGTCAGCTGGGTAAGCTCCAGGCGGCGCGACATTGGTACGACGATGTTCGTATCGAGCGCGAGAACCCGCTCTGCCGCCAGGTCGACAGTGACCTCTTCCTTGAGCACAGTCGCGCCGGCAGTGCGGGTGACGGTCCGGGTAACGGCGCGCGCGGCGTAATTCGGGGCGCGGGGCGCCGATGTCGTCCGCTTGGGGCGAGCCGTTGCGGTCGTTCCGCCGGCCTTGGCGCGGCCCGGCAGGCTCAACCGGTGAACCTTGCCGATGACTGCGTTACGACTGACGCCTCCCAGCTGCGCCGCGATTTGGCTCGCGCTCAGGCCTTCCGACCAAAGCTTCTTCAGCTTTTCAACTCGCTCGTCAGTCCAGTTCATCTCTGCACTCCCCGTTCTCGGCGTTGGGATGGCAGAATCCATCACCGTTCTCCGGAAAAGCCCCGGAGTTGCAACGCGATAACTATTTTGGTGACTAGGTCCGCCGCATGCGTCTAGTAATTGAATATTAACCTACCGGCAGGGTGACTCCGTGGCAAGAGTCGCCGGAATCGCGCCGAATCGATTTCGCAGTTTTCCCCAACTTGCTGTCGGATAGTTGCATTTTTGCAAGCCCCGCGGCGCGATTTTTTCGCATTGCGGAATCTGTGTCGGTGGAGCGGCCGCAAGCCTTGGTTTTGTTGACATCGCGCCGCGAAATGGGAATAGTGCCTGCGCCGCCGAAAGGCGGCATTTTTGATTTTTATCGGGCTGATATGCCCGATAGCGATGCCGACGGACGAAGGAGACGCTGACCATGGCCGCAACAACGCCGCTCTACGACACCTATTTGCGTGCGCCGTTGCGTTTCGAGCGAGGCGAGGGCGTCTGGCTGATTGCGGAAGACGGCACGCGCTATCTCGATTTTGCCGCCGGCGTCGCGGTCAATTCGCTCGGCCATGCCCATCCCCATCTCATCGAGGCGCTGAAGGCGCAGGCCGAGAAGCTCTGGCATGTTTCCAATCTCTACGAAGTTCCTGGCCAGGAGAGCCTGGCGCGACGGCTGACGGCCGTGACCTTCGCCGATCGGGTGTTCTTCACCAATTCCGGTGCCGAAGCGCTCGAATGCGCGATCAAGACGGCGCGCCGCTATCATTTCGCCAAGGGGCATCCGGAGCGCTTCCACATCATCACCTTCGAAGGTGCCTTCCACGGCCGCACCATCGCCACGATCGCCGCCGGCGGCCAGCAGAAGTATATCGAGGGTTTCGGGCCGAAGGCTCCGGGCTTCTACCAAGTGCCGTTTGGCGACATAGCCGCCGTCAAGAACGCGATCAACGACGAGACCGCCGCGATCCTGATCGAACCGATCCAGGGCGAGGGCGGCATTCGCCTGGCATCCAAGGAGTTCTTGCAGGAACTGCGCGGGCTGTGCGACGAATACGGCCTGCTCCTGATCCTCGATGAGGTCCAGTGCGGCGTCGGCCGCACGGGCAAGCTCTTCGCCCATGAATGGTCCGGCATCAAGCCGGACATCATGGCCGTTGCCAAGGGCATCGGCGGCGGCTTCCCGCTCGGCGCCTGCCTGGCGACGGAGGCGGCGGCCGCCGGGATGGTGGCTGGTACGCATGGCTCGACCTATGGCGGCAATCCGCTGGCGATGGCGGTTGGCAATGCGGTGCTCGACGTCGTCCTCGCTGAAGGCTTTCTGCAAAATGTCCGCGACGTGGCGCTGGTCTTCCGCCAGGGGCTTGCCTCGCTCAAGGACCGCTTCCCCGATGTGATCGAGGAGATCCGCGGCGACGGGCTGATGCTCGGTATCAAGGCAAAGGCGGCGTCGGCCGACGTGCTGAAGGCGATCCGGGCCGAGAAGCTGCTCGCCGTGCCGGCCGGCGAAAACGTGTTGCGGCTGTTGCCCCCGTTGATCACCACTGCCGCCGAGGCACGAGAGGGTCTGGCCCGACTCGAACGCGCTGCCGAAACGATCCGGGCTAATAGCGGCACGGCCGCGGCTTGAGATCGCGACGGGTTGAAAGCGGCCCGAAAGCATGGTCGATTACCGGTTTATGACAGGAAATACAGCATCATGACTGCCACCAGACATTTTCTCGATCTCTCGGCTATGACAACCGCCGACCTGCGCACGATCATCGACGATGCACGCGTGCGAAAGACGGCGACCAAGGCCGGAACGGCCGAGAAGCCGCTTGCCGGCAAGATGCTGGCGATGATCTTCGAGAAGCCGTCTACCCGCACCCGCGTTTCCTTCGATGTCGGGATGCGGCAGCTTGGCGGCGAGACGCTGTTCCTGTCCGGGACCGAAATGCAGCTCGGCCGCGCTGAGACAATCGGTGACACCGCCAAGGTGCTTTCGCGCTATGTCGACGCCATCATGATCCGCACGACCGATCATCGCCGGCTGCTGGAATTGGCCGAACACGCGACCGTTCCGGTGATCAACGGCCTGACCGACGACACGCATCCCTGCCAGATCATGGCCGATATCATGACCTTCGAGGAGCATCGCGGGCCGGTCAAAGGCAAGACGATCGCCTGGACGGGCGATGGCAATAACGTGCTCCATTCGTTGATCGAAGGGTCGGCGCGCTTCGGTTACCGGATGAACATGGCCGTGCCACTCGGCTCCGAGCCGCAGGACAAGTTCCTGAACTGGGCCCGCAACAATGGCGGCGAAATCCTGCTTTGCCACGAGGCGGAACAGGCGGTTGCCGGTGCCCACTGCGTCGTCACCGATACCTGGGTGTCGATGAACCAGGAACATCGCGCCCGCGGACACAACGTCTTTCAGCCCTATCAGGTCAACGAGGCGCTGATGAAGCGCGCGTCCCCGGAGGCATTGTTCATGCATTGCCTGCCCGCGCATCGCGGCGAGGAAGTCACCGACGAGGTCATCGATGGCCCGCAGTCCGTCGTCTTCGACGAGGCTGAGAACCGCCTGCATGCGCAGAAGTCGATCCTCGCCTGGTGCCTGGGCGTCGTCTGAAGGGCTTGGACCTTCGCGAGAACGGACGGAAGCGCGCTGGCTATTGAATTCGGCAGGCGGTGACACAATCTAGGCGACGTGCGGGCAATTCCGGCCGTCGTGCCGGTCTCGTGACCGCACGCTTTGGCGGAGGCGTCGCCCGACTGCATGTTCCTTAAATCGTAGCCGATTAAGGATAAAACATGCAGCGATTCGAAGTGCAGCGAACTTTGTGCGTCCGGAGGGACGTACGGCGCTGTAGAGGCGTTCTCGGACCCCGCCCCTGCCTGCTGGACAAATCCGTTCACGGCAGGATCAAATAGGACAAGCGGCAGTTGGACTAGCAGCGGTTGAGCGCTGCTCCGTGCCGCGTGGTCCTGGTGGTAAGATGCGGGCTACATGCGGCTACTCCGCCTGCAACGAGTTTGGAAGTTCGATCAGGACGATTTCGGGTTGCCCCGACCGTCGTGATCCATGCAAGGAGCAAACGATGACAGAGACAGCACCGGGACTTGGCGAGTTCGATTTTGCCGGTGACGACCATGTCGTTCCCTTTCAGGTCGAGGGTCTCGACGTGCGTGGGCGAGCCGTGCAGCTCGGTCCAATGCTCGACGCGATCCTCGAGCGGCACAGCTATCCGCTGCCGGTGGCACGGCTCGTTGCCGAAACGGTCGTGCTGACGGTTCTGCTCGGAACCTCGCTCAAGTTCGAGGGCAAGCTGATCGTCCAGACCCAGGGTGATGGGCCGGTCGATCTCGTCGTCGCCGATTTCTCCACCCCGGACCGGGTTCGCGCCTATGCGCGCTACGACGAAGAGGCGCTTGCTGCCGCCGAGAAGGGCGGGCGCACGCAGCCGCATGAACTGCTGGGCAACGGCATCCTTGCCTTCACGATCGACCAGGGCGCCCATACCCAGCGCTACCAGGGCATCGTTGCGCTCGACGGCGCGACGCTGGAGGAGATCGCAGCGGTCTATTTTCGCCAGTCGGAACAGATACCGACCAAGGTCCGCCTCGCCGTCGCCGAACTCCTCGACCGGGACGAAAACGGCAAACCGCGGCATCGCTGGCGCGCCGGCGGCATGGTGGCGCAGTTCCTGCCCGAGGCTTCCGAGCGCATGCGCCAGCCGGATCTGCCCGGCGGCGATGGCGATGATGGCGACGCTAGTCTCCTCTTCGAGGAGGACGATCTCTGGGCCGAAGCCAAGGTAATGGTGGAGACCATCGATACCGACGAGCTGACCGACCCGACGGTCGGGACGGAGCGTCTGCTGTATCGGCTGTTCCACGAGCGGGGCGTTCGCGTCTATCAGCCCCAGGCGGTCTATGATCGCTGCAGCTGCTCGCGCGACAAGATACGCAAGGTCCTGGAGGGACTGAGTGACGAGGACATCGAGCACAGCATCGAAGACGGCTTGATCAAGGTCACCTGCGAGTTCTGTTCTACGAACTACCGCTTCGAGGCGAGCGAGGTGCGCTCTCAATAGGAGGCGGACGCCTTAGTTCAGCGTCCGCACCAGTCCGGGAGAATCGAGCGAGAAGGCGGGGATGGCCACATTGAAGGTCTCCCCGCCTTCGGCTTCCATGCTGTAGTGGCCGAACATGACGCCCGATGGCGTGTCGAGCGGGCAGCCGGAGGAATACTCGTAGGTGTCGCCGGGGTTGAGCAGCGGCTGCTCGCCGATGACACCGGGGCCGCTCACCTCGTCTACCTGACCGTTCTCGTCGGTGATGTGCCAATAGCGGGTCATCAGCCGAACCGCGATCTCGGAATGGTTCGATATGACGATCCGGTAGCCCCAGACATAGCGGCTATCATCCGGGTCCGATTGTTCTTCGAGATAGTACGGCTCCACCGTGACTTCTATGTCGCGAGTCAGTGCGCGGTACATGTTCGACATCCTGTTTCAAATCTGTTCGAGTATCATACAGCGATAAGGTTTCGTGAAGAATAACGGCAAGATTATACGAGTCGTTTCAAATTTCACGCAAGGCAGGCGAGCATGCTTGACGGCGCGGTGCGCAAGCGTCTGGATCCCATTCTGAACCGGCTTGGTGTGGCGCTCGCCAACCGGGGCCTAAGTGCCGACATCGTCACGATTTGCGGCCTTTGCCTGGGGCTTGCCGCGGCCGTTCTTATCGCCTGGCACTCTTATCTTGCGGGTGCCGTTCTCATTGTCTTGAGCCGACTCTGCGACGGCCTCGATGGGGCGGTGGCGCGCGCAAGCGGCAAGACCGATTTCGGCGGCTTTCTCGACATCGTCCTCGACTTTGTCTTCTATGGTGCGATCCCGCTCGCCTTCATCGTCGCCGATCCGGCGACCAACGGCCTTGCCGGAGGGCTCTTGCTCTTTGCCTTCTATGTCAATGGCTCGAGCTTCCTCGCCTTCGCGGTCATGGCCGAGAAGCGGGCGCTATCGACCGAGATCCGGGGTGCAAAGTCGATCTATTTCACGACCGGCCTTGCGGAGGCGACCGAGACGATCGCCTTCTTTCTGGCCGCCTGCTTCTTTCCAGCCTGGTTCCCGGTGCTGGCGGTGATCTTCGCCGCCCTCTGCCTTTACACCGCCCTGTCACGGATCGTTCTCGCGCGTCTCACCTTTCGCAACGGGCCATGAAACCGCCCGCGGGAAGGCGGGCGGTTGAAATCACCTGTGCTGTGCGCCGGTCAGGCCCGGATCGACTTCAGCGCCTTGGCGAAATCCTCGACCAGATCGTCGCTGTCCTCGATGCCGGCCGAGAAGCGCACCGTCCCGGCCGAGATGCCGAGTTCGGTACGGGCCTCGTCGGTGAGGTTCTTGTGCGTCGTCGTCCCCGGATGCGTGATGAGGCTCTTGGAATCGCCGAGATTGTTGGAAATCCGCACGATCTCGAGCGCATTCTGAAGCGCGAAGGCCGCCTCCTTGCCGCCCTTCAGCTCGAAGGCGACCAGCGTCGAGCCGCCGCTCATCTGTTTGGCGATGATGTCGGCCTGCGGGTGGTCCTTGCGGCCGGGGTAGATGACGCGCGCCACTTGCGGCTGCTCGGCGAGGAAGTCGGCGATGCGGCGGGCGTTTTCCGTCTGCTGCTTGACGCGCAGCGGCAGCGTTTCGATGCCCTTGAGCAGCGTCCAGGCGTTGAACGGCGACATGGCGGGGCCGGTGTGGCGGAAATAGTCGTGCAGGTTCTCGTCGATCCACGCCTTGTCGGCAAGCACGACGCCGCCGAGGCAGCGGCCCTGGCCGTCGATATGCTTCGTGGCGGAATAGACGACGACATGAGCGCCGAGTTCCAGCGGCTTCTGGAAGAGCGGCGTGGCGAAGACATTGTCCACGACAACCTTGGCACCGACCTGGTTGGCGAGCTTGGCGACGCCGGCGATGTCGATCACTTCCAGCGTCGGGTTGGTGGGGCTCTCGAGGAAGAAGACCTTGGTGTTCGGGCGCACCGCCTTTTCCCAGTTGGCAAGGTCGCGGCCGTCCACAAGCGTGCATTCGATGCCGTATTTCGGGGCGAGCGTTTCCACCACCCAGCGGCAGGAGCCGAAGAGGGCGCGCGCCGCGACGATGTGGTCGCCCGCCTTGACCTGGCAAAGGATCGCCGACGAGACGGCCGCCATGCCGGACGCCGTGGCGCGCGCATCTTCGGCGCCTTCGAGCATGCACATGCGTTTCTCGAACATGTCGTTGGTCGGGCTGCCGTAGCGGGCATAGATGAAGCCGTCGGTCTCGCCCTTGAAGCGGGCTTCCGCAGCTTCCGAGCTTTCATAGACGAAGCCCTGTGTCAGGAAGATCGCTTCGGAGGTTTCACCGTGCTGCGAGCGGGTCGTTCCGCCGTGGACGAGTTGGGTAGCCGGGCGCCAGTTCTTGCTCATGCGACGATCACCTTCAAAAACAAAAAACCGGCCGCGAAACGACCGGTTTGACACCCGGCCTTTTTAGCTACTTGTTTAACGTGGCTGCAAGCCGACCGGCCAAATCACCACGGGATAAAGCTCCAATACTGCCTGGTCGCGCTTGCGTCAATTCCCGGAGTTTGGTTTTGTCTGGCAACTGAGAATGAGGATCGGAATGGGCCGCGAAACAGGTATTTTGGCCGACCGCGCGATTGCCGCGCTGTATGCCTCGGGACGTTTGAAGAGCGAGAAGGCGCTGGATGATGACCAGATCCAGCCGGCCAGCCTCGATCTTCGCCTCGGATCCAAGGCGTTTCGCGTCCGGGCGAGCTTCATGCCGGGACCGGCCCACCTCGTCGCCGACAAGCTCGACCGCCTGAAGCTACATGTGATCGATCTCAGCGAGGGCGCGGTACTGGAGACCGGCTGCGTCTATATCGTGCCGCTGATGGAGAGCCTTTCTCTGCCGGAGAGCATGTCCGCCTCCGCCAATCCGAAGAGCTCGACCGGCCGCCTCGATATCTTCACGCGCGTCATCACCGATCGGGCGCAGGAGTTCGACAAGATCCCGGCCGGCTATACCGGACCGCTCTATCTCGAGATCAGCCCGCGGACCTTTCCGATCGTCGTCCGCCGCGGCTCGCGCCTCTCGCAGATCCGTTTCCGCGTCGGCCACTCCGTTCTCTCCGAGCAGGAACTGCTGGGACTGCACGAAAGCGACGTGCTCGTCGCCAGCGAGCGGCCCAACATCACCGGCGGCGGCATTGCGCTGTCGATCGATCTCAAGGGCACCGGCCCCGACGGCCTGATCGGCTATCGCGGCAAGCACCACACGGCGGTGGTCGACGTTGACAAGAAGGCGGAGCACGCAGTCTTCGATTTCTGGGAGCCGCTTTACAGCCGCGGCCGCGACGACCTGATCCTTGATCCGGACGAGTTCTATATCCTTGTCTCGCGCGAGGCGGTGCATGTGCCGCCGTTCTACGCCGCCGAGATGACGCCCTTCGATCCGCTGGTCGGCGAGTTCCGCGTCCATTATGCCGGCTTCTTCGATCCGGGCTTCGGCCACGCGTCGGCCGGCGGCAGCGGCAGCCGCGCGGTCCTCGAGGTTCGCAGCCACGAGGTGCCCTTCATCCTGGAACACGGGCAGATCGTCGGCCGCCTGATCTACGAACACATGCTTGAGCGCCCGGAGGGGCTCTACGGTATTGATCTCGGCTCGAACTATCAGGCGCAGGGTCTCAAGCTTTCGAAGCATTTTCGCGCCGAGTGAGTTTGAGTGCTTGACAGATCGCGGCCGTTGGGGAAATTTCCGCTTCTGACGCGGGTGTAGTTCAGTGGTAGAACGCCAGCTTCCCAAGCTTGATGTCGTCGGTTCGATCCCGATCACCCGCTCCATTTCTCTTCCGGTCCGTCAGCCGATCGACGGCCTTCCCGATACGGGTTCGTGTCGAAGGCCTGCCTATGGCCAGCGCCGCAACATCCCGGTAGGTTCCGCTCAACGCCCAGGAATCGGATGGCAATGACGCGCGTTTTCTTTCACCGCTTTTTGGGAATGCTTGCTGTCTCAGCATTGCTTGTTGCGTCCGAGGCGAGCGGCGCGCCGAAGGACCTGCCTTTGCTGTTCGATGCCCGCGAGCGCATCGCCAAGCCCGATCTGACCGCGCTGGCGCGGCTGCGTTTCCTCACCACGGTCGACTTCCCGCCCTTCAATTTCATCGATCAGTCGGGCAAGCTTTCAGGCTTCCATGTCGACCTCGCCCGGGAAATTTGCCGTGAGCTGGAGATCGAAGCGAAATGCCAGATCCAGGCGGTGACCTATCCCGAACTGATGCCCGCCCTTGAACAGGGCCAGGGCGAGGCGATCGTCGCCGGCATCGCCGTGACGCCGGAACTGAGGCGACGTTTCGCCTTCTCCAGGGCCTTCCTGCAATTGCCGGCACGCTTCGCCCTCAACAGGAAGGCAGCCGAGGGCATTCAGAAGCCAGCCGATCTTGTCGGCAAGCCGATCGGGGCCGTGGCCGGGACGACGCACGAGGCGATGCTGAAGGCCTTCTTTCCGAAGCTCGAGGCGAAGGCCTATCCCGACCGTGATGCCTTGTTGAACGCCTTGCGAGAGGGCGCCGTGACGGCCGCCTTCTCCGATGGCATGCAGCTCTCCTTCTGGGTCTCCGGCAGCGTCGCCGCGGGGTGCTGCGCCCTGATGGATGGCGCCTATTTCTCGGAGCGCTTCCTGGGCGAGGGCCTGACGATCATGAACCGCACGACCGAGCCCGCCTTGACCCAGGCGATTGACCATGCGCTCCTGGCGCTCTCGCGCAGCGGCAGGCTCGAGGAAATCTACCTGCGCTATTTCCCGAACGGCATTTATTGAACGGAGCGGGCAGGCGAAGAGGCTTACGAAGGACCATTCGCTCGTCTTGCTTACCCACGGCGGAACGGCAGCATCAGCGACCATACAAGCTTTGTCGGCTCGCTGCGTCCAAAGGCCTTCAAACCGGTCTGGATCGCGTCGTCGCCGCTCGCTGGCTGCGCGACATAGGTCGAGAACAGCCGGTCCCAGAGGGAGAGATTGAAGCCGTAGTTCGAATCCGTTTCCCCTTTTTCGACGGAGTGATGGATGCGGTGCATGTCGGGTGTGACGATCAGCTGCCGCAATACCCGGTCAACCTTCGGCGGCAGCCGCAGGTTGGCGTGGTTGAACATCGCGGCGGCATTGAGGACGATTTCGAAGATCAGAACGGAGAATGCCGGCGCGCCGAGCGCGATGATGACCGCGCTCTTCCAAGCCATCGAGAGCAGGATCTCCAGCGGGTGGAAGCGCAGCGCCGTCGTGACGTCCACTCCCGGGTCGGCGTGATGAACACGGTGAATACGCCACAAGACGGGCAGCTTGTGAAACACCACGTGTTCCAGCCAGACGGCGAAATCGAGCGCGACGAAGGCCAAGAGACCGGCAAGCGGCGCCGCCATGCCAAGCGCAGGGAGCAGGCCATAGCCGCGTAAGCCGGTCCATATCGCGACGCCCGTCGCCGCTGCAGGAAATACAATGCGCAGCAGCAGGGACGAGAGGAGGAGAATCGACAGATTCGTGGCCCAACGACGCGCTTTGAGGGCCTGCAGCAGCTCGGGTCTTTCGAGCCGGGGATGCAGTAGTTCGAGCGCCGCCAGCGCGGCGAAGACCACCACAAAGACACCGAGCCGCCAGACCGGTTCCGCAATCCCGAGGAAAAGCATCTGTCATCCTTCATGCCGATCCCGGGACGACGATATGACGTTTTGCCGGGAGTGGGCAAAGACATGTTGCCGTGAAGGAAGCCCGGAGCCTCGAGTGGCTACCTACGAAAGCGCGCGATGGCGCCGCGCTCGATCGCGGCGCAGGTGAGCTTGTCGAGGGTGAGGCGATCGCGCAAGAGCTGCAACAGCCGGATTTCCTCGGTGCGGATGCGTTGGTCGGCAGCAGCGATCTCGACGGCGAGGGCATAGGCCGTTTCATAATGCCGCTGCGGCAGCGATTCGCGAACCATTTCGAGCGTGACGTCGAGTCCCTCCGGAGCGGCGAGCTGGGCCGCGCACTCGCGGCCGATATGGATCAGCTGATCCTCATCGAAACCGTCGAAGGCCGGCAGGAAACGCACGAGCCCGCCGATGCGTGCGAATTCGTCGTCGGTCATGCTTCTGTCTACGGCCGACATCATGACCATGACATAAACAAGGGCTTCGTGCTGGCTGAGACTTGCGGACATCGGCTCTCCGGGGAATGGTGGAGATCAGTTAGGAATTTCCGAGCGGGCTTACAAGTCCGGTGCGGTCTCGCCGAAGTCCATTCCGCCTGTGGGCTTCTCGATCACCGGGGGCCTCCGGCTCAAATCACGTGGGTCGCTGCCGTAGAAACCGCGTTTGGCGCTTCGGGCGGCTTCCGCCTTCGCTTCGAGCGCGGTGCCGGGCAGGGGTATCGCCCAGCCGTTCGTGACGAGCCATTCGGCGACATTCATCTTGCCAACCGTGCAGCTTGCGGCGGCGGAGCCTTCGGTCTTCTCGTCGACCTGGTCGCAGACAAGAGCCCGCCCCCTCAGGAAATTGCGGAACGCCGTGCGCGCGACCATGCCACAGGGCCAGCTCTTGCCGGCCCCTTTGCAGACCCTATCCGCGTTCTCCGGCTCTATGTCCTTGATCTGCAGGGTCGTGTCGCCGGTCTGGACGAGGCCAGCGGCAAGCGCGACAGGTCGCTGCAAGACGATGGGGGTTACCTTTTTTTCTGGCGGCGCGGAAAGAGGCGGTCGTGGCGCAATCCGTTCAAGCGGTTTCGCAACGCCCTCTTCCGGCATGGTGAAGAGGTTCGGGTCGACGGGCCGCACCGGCACTCTGGAGGTTTTGGCGGCAGCCTCCTCTTTGGCGGGCGGGGGCGTCGGCCCGGCTGGAATTTCCTCCGCCGGTACTGGTTCCCCGGCCGCTTCCTCGATCGCGGCGCCCGGCGTCTCGAGAACGAAATCTGGGGTGGCCGCGCCTTCGCGGCCGCGGATCGTAGCGGCCCCGCTCAGCAGGATGCCGGAGTAGAGGGCGAGGGCGGCGAGCCCGCCGGCGATGGAGATGAACTGCGGCCGCATCTTGACGCTATCCTATTGGCTGGCCCAGATGATCCGGGCTATCCATTCGACGTCTTTCACCTCGAAACTGCGGTTCGGGTGGTCGGGATTGAGCGACAGAAGCTCGACGCCGCGCGGCGTCTGCCGCGCCAGGATTTTCGCCATCACCTCGCCCTCTCGGCTCTTGAGGACGACGCGGTCGCCGCGGCGCACCTGCGCTCCCGGATCGACGATCAGGACGTCCCCGTCGCGATAAAGCGGCAGCATGCTGTCGCCCTGAACCTCCAAGGCGTAGACGCTGGTCTTGCGCTGCGGCGCGACGGGAAACTCGACCTCGTCCCAACCCTGGCCGACGGGAAAGCCGCCGTCGTCGAAGAAGCCGCCTGCGCCGGCCTGCGCGAAACCGATGAGAGGAATGCCGGAAGCCGGCTGACCGGAGCGGGACAGTGCTCCGCTGCCGGATTGCAAGAGCGCCATGAACTGGTCGATCGTCGCGCCGGTCGCCTCGAGGATCTTCGAAATCGATTCCGTCGACGGCCATCGATCGCGACCGTCAGGCGACTGGCGCTTCGACTTGTTGAAGGAGGTCGGGTCGAGACCGGCACGGCGTGCAAGGCCGGACGGCGAGAGCTGATTGCGCTCCGCCAGCGCATCGATCGCCCGCCAGATGCTGTCATGTGAAAGCATGTCGATCCACCCCGCAGGTGCGGCAAACGCGGCGCCACGGGTTAAAACCGCAAGCCACCCCGCACCAGCTTCAGCCTGATTGTACTTTAGCGAAGCCAGGAACGGCCGTAAAGAAAGTGCAGGAAAATAGTCCTGTGATCGCCGAAGGCGGTATGCTCACGACGTGCTCATGAACCGGCGCTGGCGAGTTCCAGTTCCTTGGCCTTGCGGGCCATGACCTCTTCATAGGCCGCCTGCAGCGTCTGGCGCACCGATGGGCCGTCCAGTGCACCAGACCCGCCGAGATGTTCGGCCCTGAGCTCGTCCATGAAACGTTCCCAAAGGGCCGGGCCGCCTTCCTCCATGAGCTGTGCGCGGATGCTCAGTTCCTCGCTGACTGGCAGATAGCGCCGGCCCCAGGCGCCAAGATGCGCCATGATCGGCACCAGTGCGATTGCCATCTCCGTGAGGCTGTAGATCGCCTTCTGCTTATGGCTCGGATCGTCGCTCTTCGTCAGCATGCCGATTTCGAGCAGTGTCTTCAGCCGGTCGGCGAGGATGTTGGAGGAAATGCCCTCTTGTGACCGCAGGAGTTCGCGGAAGTGGCGTTTGCCGCCGAAGATCATGTCGCGGATGATCAAGAGGCTCCATTTGTCGCCGAAGACTTCGAGCGAGAGATTGATCGGGCAAGCCGAGCGGTGATCGTCAGTCATTCTGGTCTCTGATTGTCGGGAAGCGGATGCGGACACGCAAATGGTCTCCTCATCCTTCTTCGAAACTGCTTGCATTATTGCAGCAGTGGCGTTACAGTGCAACTGCTTTCAAAATGATATCAGTTATTGCGACGAGAGGCCCGGTCGACGGGGCCGACCGTCGAGGAGGAGAAAGCCATGACCCACACTTCCGTCGAACATGCAAGCTTCACAATCGAGCGCGTCTTCAAGGCGCCCCCCGAGCGGGTATTCCGCGCCTTTGCCGATCCCGCCGCGCATGACCGCTGGTTCGTCAAGGCCGACAATTGGCCGGTGGCGGAGTACCGCCACGACTTCCGCGTCGGTGGCCGGGAAGGCGGGCGCTTCAGTCAGGACGGCAAGACCTTCTATTTCAACGAGACCGTCTATCTCGACATTGTCGAGAACCGGCGCATCATTTCGGCCTATACGATGGCGAAGGACGATCGACCGATTTCCGCTTCCATCGCCACCGTCGAACTGGTGCCGGAAGGCAGCGGCACACGCGTCGTCTTCACGGAGCAGGCCGCCTTTCTCGATGGGCTCGACCAGGTCGAATATCGCCGGAGCGGCTGGGAGCAACTGATCGGTTTCCTGGCGGCCGAGCTTGGCGAGAAGGCCGAAGCCGCCTGAGGGAGCCAAAGGCCATCGTCTCAGACCATCGACGCAAGCGCGCTGCCGGCGATCCCGAAGGAGAAGGCAACAAGGCAGGCAGCGGCGATGCGGCGGGGAAGACGTGGGCCGACCGGCCGCCTCGACAGGCGCGCCAAAAGGGTGCCGGCGGCGATCCACAGTGAACCGGCACTTAGCGTCAGCGCCGAAAACGCCGCAAGCCAGGGAAGCATCGCTTGAAGCCCGACCTGCGGCATGATGACGAGCGCAACGATCAGCGCCTTCGGATTGAGGATGGTGGTGATGAAGACCTGTCCGGAGGTGATTGGCCGCTCGCTCGCGGTGTGCGCCTTCATCGTCCAGAGCGCATGCGCCATGAAGAGGATCCAGCAGGCGGCGGCAAGCTTCAACAAAAGGCCGATCTCCGGATGCGCGGAAAGCAGCGGCGCCGCGAGCACCGCCACGGGGACGATCACCGTCAGATAGCCGCCGAGTTCGCCAAGTAGCAGAGGCAAGGAGCGGTGCATGCCGGCCGCAGCGCCGGATAGCCACAACAGCGTGTTGGTCGGCCCGGGCGTCGCGAGCAGAAGCAGGATGGCAAGTGCGAAGGAAAGCGGCTGCATGATTGGTGTCGTCGGTGCTGGTCTCTTCTCATGCTTCTAGCTCACCCGTTAGCTTGGCAACTTGATCTTGGTCAACTGCTCACCCTGGGGTCTCGGCTTGGCCGGGTCGCGGTCAAGCGAGGATGACGGAGGTGTTGGCACGAGGGAGGCCACAGGAGCCTCATTTACGCAGGCTGCTTGCCGGGTTCCTTGAAGGCGGGATTAGGGGGAGGGGACGAAAGGCGGCGTCAGCGCTTGTGTAGTCGGATCGGCCGCGTCTTTTCCCGGACGATCTCTCCCTTTGCCTCGAGGTCAAGCTGCACGGTTTTCGACCACCAGGAGACACCCTTGCCGCCCGGAAACCGCTCTTCCGGCAGGTGGACGAAAATCCGCTTGCGAATGTCGGCAAGCGTCAGACCGGGTGCTTGCGAGGGGATGACCGCGAGCAGGGCGGTCTTCATCACCGCATACATATCGGCATCGACCGAATTGGTCTTGCCGGGGCGGATGACGTTCTCGACGACGACCTTATTAGTCTTCGACATCTCGGTTCCTCCAGTTCACCTGCGAAGGACGATTGAGAGAGGCGGCGGCCGACAAGACGTTGGCATAATCGTCTGTTCCGTGGGCGGTGTTCGCGTCTAGATGGCTGGCCGTAGGGCCTTGCCAAGCTATCGCGCCGGACTCACCGGACGCAAAAAGGGCCGCCCGACGGGGCGGCCCTTTATTCCTCTTGGGTGAAACGAACGGCTTAAGCCGCCTTCTGCGCCTGTCCGTAAGGATCGAACCGTCCGTAGAAGGTCTCGCCCTTTTCGGCCATCTCCTTCAGGAGCGGCGTCGGCTTGAAGTGGTCGCCATGGTCTTCGGCAAGGTTTTCGCAGAGCTCGACGAACGCCTTGGCGCCCATGCCGTCGATATAGGAGAGCGTGCCGCCGGTGTAGGGCGCGAAGCCGAAGCCGAGGATCGAGCCGACATCCGCCTCGCGCGGATCGGTGACGATGCCTTCCTCGATCGTCCGGGCCGCTTCCAGCGCGATCGTCGCCAGGAAACGCTGCTTCAGCACCTCGACGTCGATCCTGTCGGCCGCCTTCTGCGCATAGAGCTCCGTGAGGCCCGGCCAGAGATATTTCTTGGCCGGCTTCGCCGGGTACTCATAGAAGCCCTTGCCGTTCTTGCGGCCGCGCCGGTCGAGTTCGTCGACCATCCTGTTCACCAGCGCCATATGGCGCGGATCGACGGCCTTTTCGCCGAGATCGGCTACCGTCGCCTTGAGGATCTTCTGGCTGAGGTCGATCGCCACCTCGTCGTTGAGCGATAGCGGTCCGACCGGCATGCCGGCCATCTTGGCGGCGTTCTCGATCATCGCCGGCGGCACGCCCTCGATCAGCATGTCGTAGGCTTCGTGGATATAGCGGAAGACGCAGCGATTGACGTAGAAGCCGCGGGTGTCGTTGACGACGATCGGCGTCTTCTTGATCGCCGCAACATAGTCGAGCGCCGTGGCGAGTGCCTTGTCGCCCGTCTCCTTGCCGAGGATCACTTCCGTCAGCATCATTTTTTCGACCGGCGAGAAGAAATGGACGCCGATGAACTGCTCCGGCCGCTTCGAATTCCTGGCAAGGCCCGTGATCGGCAGCGTCGAGGTGTTCGACGCGAAGATCGCATCCTCGCCGATCACCGCTTCGACTTTCTCCGTCACGTCCTTCTTCACCTGACGATCCTCGAAGACGGCCTCGATGACGAGCCCCACATCCTTGAGATCGCCATAGTCGGCCGACGGCGTGATGCGGGAAAGCAGTGCCTCGCCTTCTTCCTTGGTCAGGCGACCCTTGCCGATAGCGTCCTTGACCAGCCCCTCCGAATGCGCCTTGCCCTTTTCGGCCGCTTCCATGTCGCGGTCGATGAGGGTGACCGGAATGCCGGCGGCGGCCGTTACATAGGCGATCGAGGCGCCCATGAAGCCGGCGCCGACGACGCCGACCGTCCTAAGCTCCGTCTTCGGCACGCCGGCCGGGCGGCGCGCACCCTTGCCAAGCTCCTGCATCGAGATGAACAGCGAGCGGATCATCGAGAAGGCTTCTGTGGTCTGCAGGATCTCGGTGAAATAGCGCTGTTCGATCTTCAAGGCCGTGTCGAACGGCACCTGCAGCCCCTCATAGACGCATTTCAGGATAGCGATCGCGCTCGGATAGTTGCCGTAGGTTTCGCGGCGCAGAATGGCGGATGCCGCCGGCCAGAGCTGCGCGGAGGCGGGCGTCCAGACGCCGCCACCCGGAAGCTTGAAGCCCTTCTCGTCCCAGGGCTGTACCGGCTTGAGCCCATTCTGGATCATCGCCTTGGCCGCGTCGACCAGCTTTTCCGGTTCGACCACCTCGTGCACGAGGCCCATGGCCTTGGCGCGCGCAGCTGTCAGCGACGAGCCGGTGGTCATCATCTGCAGCGCATCCTGCGTGTTGGTGAGTCTCGGCACGCGTTGCGTGCCGCCGGCGCCTGGGAAGATACCGACCTTGACCTCGGGGAGCGCGATCTTCACCGATTTCGAATTGGCGGCGACGCGGCCGTGGCAGGCGAGCGAAAGCTCGAAGGCGCCGCCCATGCAGGTGCCGTTGATCGCCGAGACCCAGGGCTTGCCGCAGGTTTCGAGCTTGCGGAACAGCCCCGTCATGCGGCCGACGAGGTTGAAGAGCTTCTGCGCGGCATTGGCCGGATCCTTCTTCCTTTCCTCGGCCTGCAAAGTGAACATCGACTTGATCATCGAGAGGTCGGCGCCGCCGGAGAAGGACGACTTGCCGGAGGTGAAGACCACGCCCTTGACGGCGGCATCGGCGGTCGTCTGGTCGACGATCGCATCCAGTTCCTCCATCACCTCCTGCGTGAAGACGTTCATCGACTTGTCGGGCATGTCCCACGTGACGAGCGCGATGCCGTCGGCGTCGGTTTCAATCTTGAAGTTCGTATAAGACATATTCTCTCTCCCGGGACCGAATCAGACGCGTTCGATGATCGTTGCGGTGCCCATTCCGGCACCGATGCAGAGTGTCACCAGCGCCGTATTGAGGTCGCGGCGTTCGAGCTCGTCGAGTACGGTGCCGAGGATCATCGCGCCAGTGGCGCCGAGCGGATGGCCCATGGCGATCGCGCCGCCATTGACGTTGATCCGGTCGTGCGGAATGTCAAAGGCCTGCATGTAGCGCAGCACCACGGCGGCAAAGGCCTCGTTGAGCTCGAAGAGGTCGATGTCGGAGAGCTTCATGTCGGCGCGCTTCAGGAGCTTTTCCGTGACGTCGACCGGGCCGGTCAGCATCAGCGCCGGATCGGAGCCGATATTGGCGAAGGCACGGATGCGGGCGCGCGGCTTCAGCCCCATCGATACGCCGCCGGCCTTCGAGCCGAGCAGAACCGCCGCAGCGCCATCGACGATGCCGGACGAATTGCCGGCATGATGGACATAGTTGATCCGCTCGATTTCCGGGTGCGCCTGGATGGCGACGGCCTCGAAACCGCCCATCTCGCCGGGCATCTGGAAGGAAGGGTTGAGCGAGGCGAGCGCCTGCATGTCGGTGCCCGGGCGCATATGCTCGTCGCGGTCGAGGATCGTCAAGCCGTTCTGGTCCTTGACGGGCACGACAGAGTTCTCGAAATAACCCTTGTCCCAGGCATGGGCGGCGCGTTTCTGGCTCTCCACCGCATAGGCATCGACGTCGTCACGCGAGAAGCCGTATTTGGTGGCGATCAGATCGGCCGAGACGCCCTGCGGCATGAAATAGGCCGGCAGGTTGACGGAGGGATCCATGAACCAGGAGCCCCCGGACATGCCGAGACCAACGCGCGACATCGACTCGACACCGCCGGCGATCACGATGTCGTCCGCCCCTTGAGCGATCTTGGCGGCGCCGAAATTGACGGCATCGAGGCCGGAGGCGCAGAAGCGGGAGATCTGCATGCCGGGCGCCCGCGTCGAGTAGCCCGCTTCGAAGGCGGCCGCCTTCGGGATCACCGAGCCCGCATCCATCACCGGATCGACGCAGCCCATGACGATGTCATCGACGGTCGAGGTGTCGATCCCGTTGCGGTCGCGGACGGCCTCGAGCACCTTGGCGGCGAGCCGGACCGACGGCACTTCGTGCAGCGCGCCGTCCTTCTTGCCACGGCCGCGCGGCGTGCGCACGTGGTCGTAAACGAAGACTTTCGTCATGTCTCATCTCCCTTTCGTCGGCGCCTGGTCGGGCCGATCAATTGGAACGGAGTGCGGGCGGAATACCGCCTGGCAGGCCGTTCCTCATCCACTTCCACTCTGAAATCAGAACGCGGCGGCGTCCAGCGCCATCAGCGTATCGGCGCCGGTTTCGATGCGAGCCTTGCGCAGCGCCGTCTCCGGCAGGATACGCTCCATGAAGAACCTAGCTGTGGTGAGCTTGTTCTTCAGATAGTCCGCCTGCGTCGTCTCGCCGGCGGCAAGCTTCTCCTGCGCGGTCTTTGCGATCTTCGCCCACATGTAGCCGAGCACGACGAGGCCGAAGAGATGCATGTAGTCGGTCGAGCCGGCGCCGGCATTGTCCGGTTTGGCCATGGCATTCTGCATGAACCACATCGTCGCCGCCTGCAGGTCGTTGAGCCCCTTCTTCAGCGGCTTGGTGTAGCCGGAGAGACTTTCTTCGCCGCGGTTCTCCTCGCAGAATTCGCCGATCTCCTTGAACAGCGCCATGACGGCGCGGCCGCCATTCATCGCCAGCTTGCGGCCGACGAGGTCGAGCGCCTGGATGCCGTTCGCCCCCTCGTAGATCATCGCAATGCGGGCGTCGCGGACATACTGGCTCATGCCGTGCTCTTCGATATAGCCATGGCCACCGAACACCTGCTGCGCCATTACCGCATGTTCGAAGCCCTTGTCCGTCAGCACACCCTTGAGGATCGGCGTCATCAGCCCCAGCATGTCGTCGGCGGTCTGCCGCTCCTCTGGATTGTCGGAGCGATGGGCGATGTCGGATTTCAGCGCCGTCCAAAGGGTGAAGGCGCGACCGGCCTCGTTGAAGGCCTTGATGGTCATCAGCGTGCGGCGAATGTCCGGATGGACGATGATCGGATCGGCTTTCTTGTCCGGGGCCTTTGGCCCGGAAAGCGAGCGGCCCTGGATGCGCTCGCGCGCATAATTGGCGGCATTCTGGTAGGCGATCTCGGCGATCGAAAGCCCCTGCATGCCGACGCCCAGACGCGCTTCGTTCATCATCACGAACATGGCGTTGAGGCCCTTGTTCTCCGTGCCGATCAGATAGCCGGTTGCCTCATCATAGTTCATGACGCAGGTGGCGTTGCCATGAATGCCCATCTTGTGTTCGATCGCGCCGCAGGAGACGCCATTGCGCTCGCCCGGCTCGCCACTTCCTTTCAGCTTGAACTTAGGCACGATGAAGAGCGAGATGCCCTTGACGCCTTCCGGAGCGCCCTCGATGCGGGCAAGCACCAGATGGATGATGTTCTCGGCCATGTCGTGTTCACCGGCGGAGATGAAGATCTTCTGCCCGGAGATATTGTAGGACCCGTCGCCGTTCGGCGCGGCCTTGGTGCGCAGGAGGCCAAGATCGGTGCCGCAATGCGGTTCCGTCAGGTTCATCGTCCCGGTCCAGGTGCCTCCCACCATTTTCGGCAGGTAGGTCCGCTTCTGCTCATCCGAACCATGCTCGAGGATAGCGGCGATAGCGCCCTGCGTCAGGCCGGGATACATCATCAGCGCCATGTTGGCGGAGGACATGTACTCGCCGACGGCGGTGTGCAGCGTGTAGGGCAGGCCCTGGCCGCCGAACTCCTCCGGCACGGCAAGACCCAGCCAGCCGCCCTCGCAATAGAGATCATAGGCCGCCTTGAATCCGTTCGGCACGCTCACCGAGCCGTCGTCATGGCGCTTGCAGCCTTCCTGGTCGCCGGAAAGATTGATCGGGAAGAGCTCTTCCTCGGCGAGCTTGGCGGCCTCGCCGACGATCGCTGCCACCATGTCCGGCGTTGCATCGGCAAAGCCCGGTAGGTTGTGGTAGCGCTCGATGCCGAGCACGTCGTTGAGGATGAACAGGGTGTCGTCGACCGGAGCCTTGTAGATGGGCATTCTTTCCTCGCCTTGATGTCCCCTCGGGCCGCCCGCGGCTTGCCCGATTAAGCTGTCTTGAGCGTGAGCCGAAGTGATCGGCGTTGCATCGTTGGCAGGATGCTACAAAATTTTGACGTTTGCGTAAACGTCAAAAAATGGCGCGTCGCAAAAATTTGGCGCAAGGCTGTTGCCGGTCCAAAACGCCCTCTCGCCGAAGATTAGGACCGGCCTGGATGGATAAATCGTTAAAAAACCTCGCCGATTAACGGCTTGTTTACCACGTTTAATGAATTGTGGGCTTTGAGATGGTCAAAGCTGCAACCGGAAGGCTCGCGTTGTTGTGGCTTTGCCCGCATTGGCTGGGCCGCTGAAGAGGAACGGACTTAACGCCTTTCCGCGGCTTCCACGTTAGTCGGCGACAGGGGCGAAGAGACAATGAACGGATCGCGATCCAATCCTCAGCGCACAGGCAGCCCGTCCTATGGCGACAGGCCGTCGCTCGATGCCCTCAACCGTACCATCGAAGGCCTCGAGGCCCGCATCGAGGGCCTGATGAGCAGTGTCAGTCGCGAACAGCGGCAGCCGGAGCGTCCGACAGCGCCGGCGAACAGCGCCGTTTCGGAGATCCTCGAACGCCAGCGCGCCCTGAGCGCCGCACGGGAGCGATTGCCGCTGCGCGAGCGCATTTCGGCGCGTGAATCCGATCGCCCTGCTCCCGCTCCCGTACGCGTTGCGGAAGAGCCGCGCTACCAATCCTCCCAGGCCGCGCCCGCCCAGCCGTTGCGCCCTTCCCCGGCAGCCGATATCGCAGAAGCTCTCGTCGGGCTGAGACAGGACCTGAAGCGCGACATCAGCGACGGGCTTGCCCGCGAAATGCATGCCCTTCGTTCTGAAATCCGCGGCATCAAGGCGGAGGCTTCAGAGGACCGCAGCTACGCCGCGGACATCCGGACCGAATTGCAGCGGCTTGCCGACAGCATCAACCAACTCGGCCGCCAGGCGCCGTCCGCACAGGTGGACACACTTCGGGTCGAATTCGACGATCTCCGGACGATGATCGACGGCCTGGCGCGTGAAGACAGCATGCGTCGCATGGAAAGCCGCTGGAATGGTGTCGAGGATCGGCTGAACGCCTTCGACCAGAACCGCGATGACGAGCTCGTGGCGCTGGCTTACCGTCTTGACGAAATCAAGTCGCAGATCGGCACGCTGAACCATGTCTCGGGGGTCGATGTGCTGGAAGGCAAGCTCGTCGCGGTCGCCCGGGCGATCGAGATGCTCGGGCGCCAGATAGAACCGGACGACAGGCGGCTCGTCTCGCAGTTCGCCGACCTCGATCAGCGGCTCGACGAAATCAGTCGGGCGGTCGCCGCCGGCCGCAATGCCACGAGCCTGGACGGTGCCGTCGTCAACCGGCTGGAAAGCCGCCTCGGCGATCTGTCGCGCCAGATCGACAATCTTGCCCGCCCGGTGGATGCCGGCCTCGGCGCACGGATCGAGGCCCTGGCGGCGCGCGTCGAGGATCTTGCGGGTGAGAGGGCCGCGGCTCGGCTCGAGGAGCGGCTCGATCAGCTTTCCGCGCTGCTCGAGCACAGCCAGCGCAATGCGGCGCCGGAATTGACGGGTTATCTCGCAGATATTTCGCGTAAGATCGAGGCGCTGGATCAGGGCAGCGTCAACGACGCCCTGGCGGAACGGCTCGACTATCTCGCCCGCCGTATCGACGAACTGGACGGCCATGCCGATTCGCCAGCGCCCGACATGCGCTTCGAGCGGCTCGAAGACCGGCTTGCCGACATCGCGCAGCGTCTTGAGGAGACACAAGCCGCGCCCTTCGACGATCGCGAGGCGCTGCGCAATCTCGAAGCGCAGATCAGCAATCTTTCGACGCTCGTAAGCCAGTCGCATCAGGAGCCGGTTGGCGCAGCGCCGATGGAGTTCGAAAGCCGCATGACGGCGCTCGAAGACTATCTGGCCACCAGCGACGAATACATCATCGAAGCCGCCCGACAGGCTGCCGAAGCGGTGATGGAGGCCTATGCCAGGAACGGCATGCCGCAAATCGGAGCCGGCGCCGACATGGCCGCAATCTCGGCGCTCGCCGACGACCTCAGGGCGCTTGAGGACCTCAGCCGTTCGAGCGAAGAGCGCACGGCGCGCACCTTCGAGGCCCTGCACGACACGCTCGTCCACATCGCCGAGAAACTGGAACGGCTCGAAGAGCGGGAGCCGAGTGCCGGGGTACGGAACGCCTCGCGCGACGTGCCGATGATGCCGAAAGCGGTGCAGCCTGAATTTGGCGACGCTTTCAACCAAGCCGATCTCGAGCGGCAGGGAGAGCTCCAGCAGGTTGGATCAGCGGCCGAGGCCAAAGCCGAAGTTACCGTTGCGAGCCCGGTTGCGGCAGACCCGTCTCCCTCCGTCGATGTTTCGACTGTCGAACGGGATGAACCGCAGATCCAGGTCCCCGCAGCAAAGGCAGGCCTGCTCGCCGGCCTGACTCGGCGCTTCTCTGCCAAGCGCAACGAGACGGCGACCGTGCAGGCGCGCCAGATGGTCGAGCCGGCCCCCTCGATCGACCCATCGGAAATGCTCGCGCCGGAGGACGCCAACCAGTTGCTTGAGCCGGGCTCCGGCGTGCCGGACGTCAAGAAGATTCTCGAGCGCGTGCGTGCCGGGCAAATGGCCCGCGGCGGCCAGCCGGCAGCCGGCGGCGAAAAGGCGGACTTCATCGCTGCGGCGCGCCGTGCGGCGCAAATGGCCGTTGAGGAAGCCGACTCCCTCAAAAGCGCCAGGGACAACAAGCTGCCGTCCTCCGTCGGCGGTGCCTTTGCCCGGCATCGTCGCCCGATCCTGATGGCGGTCGGTGCCGTGCTGCTGGCGATCATGTCCTATCCGCTGGTCAGCACCGTGCTGAAGGGCAGGGAAGTGCAAAGCGTCCAGCCCGCCGCCGCGGTCGAACGCAAGGCGGAAGTGGAAATTGCGCCGAAGGCCGCCGACGAGGAGGCGACGAAGCCGGTATCGGCCGCGGTTGCGGCAACGGCTGCCGAGCCCCCGAAGGCTGCCGCTCCGGTCGAGAAGACTGGCACTCCACCCATCACGGCAAAGGCACCCGCGGCGGGGGCCGACAAAGCTGCCGCAGTCGTTCCGGTCGTGGACGCGGACCAGGCGCCCCTGCTGCAGCCGGTGACCGAGCGAGCGCAGACGGGTCCAGTCTCGACATTCCAGCCGACGACCACAGGCGCGCCCACGTTAGCGAGTTTTGCGCCGGTCAAGGCGAGCGAAATCGTCCTGCCGGAAGGCTTTGGCCCGCCGGCGCTGGTGACGGCGGCCAAGGGCGGCGATCCTCTCGCCTACTACGAGATCGGCACCCGCTTCACCGAGGGACGCGGAGTGAAGGAAGATCTTGCCGAGGCTGCCAAATGGTATCAGCGCGCGGCCGATGCCGGCGTCGTGCCGGCCGGTTACCGGCTTGCCAATCTCTACGAGAAGGGGGCGGGGGTTGCGCAGGACGCGGCCAGGGCCAGGGCCCTCTACCAGAAGGCTGCCGAGGCAGGTAACGCCAGTGCCACCCACAATCTTGCCGTCATGCTCGCCAGCGGCCGCGACGGTGCGCCTGACCTCGCCGCGGCCGTGAAATGGTTTGAGAAGGCCGCCAATCTCGGGGTCCGCGACAGCCAGTTCAATCTTGCCGTACTCTATGCCCGCGGCAACGGCGTCGCGCAGAGCCTCGAGGAGTCCTACAAGTGGTTCGCGATCGCCGCACGCGACGGCGACAAGGACGCGGGCGAAAAGCGAGACGAGATCGCCAAGGCGATGAAGCCCGAGGAGCTCGCGAGCGCCAAGGCGAAGGTCGAGGCCTGGAAGGTGCAGCCGGTCGATGCCGAGGCGAATACGGTGGATGTACCGGACGCCTGGGTCGGCCCCTCGACGAAGACGGCGTCGGTCGACATGACGAAGGCCGTGCGCAACATACAGGCCATTCTCAACAACAATGGCTTCGACGCCGGCGTCCCCGACGGCCAGATGGGCAAGAAGACGATTGCAGCGATCAAGGCGTTCCAGAAGTCGATCGGCCACGAGCCGACCGGTGAAATTACCGACGAACTGGTGAAGGAACTCTTGAAGCGCAACTCGTGATGGTCCGCGGGGACCGCCCGCTCGCCCTCGCTCCTATCGGTTCGTCGCCGGCGCCTCGTCCTCGGGCTTGAGCCGAGGACGCCGCAATATAGCTGCAGATCCGGGCTCAGGGGCGGCGGGATGGAAACTGCTGCGCCATGTGCCTGAAAAGGTTGACAGCTCCCGCCTGAGGGCGCATGAGCGGAGGCGCCGTCGGGCCTCCCTTCGAGGGTGCTCTCGGCTAGAGCGCCGTAGTGCACAACGGACGCTCTAGAAACTTGAATCTAGAGCATCAGTGATCCCACTGGAAAGCGGGATGCTTTAGCCGAAGTATCCCGCTCGTGGTGATTCTTGCCACTTCGAAGCGCCCCACCATGCCTCCCTCCGAGGTGGGGGTGCGAATAATTCAAAGCGTTGCACGATTCCTAAATCGTTTCCGGTTAGGAGTTGTGCAGTTGCAATTTTTCACCCGCTTTGTGGGTTCGTTGTTACATCGAGGTTTGGCCGTGACGGTCTATNGTCGCGACGAGAGGCTCCAGCACCTCTTTCCATCGCGCCATGAGCAGCGTGTGGGTGCTTTTCTCATCCCGCTCCATAAGCCAGCTGTAACCGACCACGTCAGCCGCCAAAATGGCGGCAAGCCGGCGTCTGATGGATTCGTTGGCCATGTGCAATGGCGCTAACCTCCTAGCACCCATTCATCAAATTTTACTGACGTCTTGCTTCCCTGTCTATTCGGCTTGAAGCTGGGTCTTGGTCGACAGCCAACGTTCATTGCAGTGCGCGCAAACGTCCGCTTGTGTGGCGCGTTTTCCCGTTGAAGGGGCGGACCGGAACTTCCGCTCTCCATCCGAGCCGGTCCTTCGACGTGGTTCTAGTCAAGCTGAGCGGATGCGCTCGTCGCCTCAAATGCGCCGGATAACCAGACTTTGCGGGGAGCAGAGCTCAGCCTTGCTCCAAAAGTCCCCGCGCCAACTCTTCCCATTCCTCATCAAGCGTTAAGATTGACGGAGCGGCGCCGCAGCGGCGATACCAATATTCTGCGTTCGATTGATCGCCTTCCTTGCGATGGAGATAGGCATGCACACGCATGTCCGCCTTATTGTCGTGCTCCTGCGCGCGCTCGTGCGCCTTTTTCCAGTTGCCCTTCGCATCCCACCACAGCGCCTGCAGGGCAGAGCTTAAGCCGGCGGGCGGCTGTGGCTTCGCAATCGAATCTCGGAAGGTCTGCAAATCCACTCTTAGCCACCGTGGTGAAATCCAGGACGCCGATAATACCCGCGCCAGTGGCCGAGCGGTAGCGTGCATCGGGCGATATCCGGAATGACCGCATTGGGTCATGGCGTCAATTCGCGGTCGCCGAACGAACTTCCGCTTCGGGGTCGAAAGCGGACGAGTTTATTAGCCGCGAAGCGTTCTAAAGGTGGCTACGAGCCGCAGCACGCCTTCGGGGCCTTGGGGGCCTTGGGGGCATTGCAACCGTCACGACAAGCGCGCCGGTAGCTCAGCCACTGCCCTTCGCCTCACCTATCAACCAGCGTCCCAGACAATCAACATGTTGCCCTGCCTGATCCGGCTGAACCAGCCAGTAGCCACGTCCCTGGGCTTCGAGCGTGGGTCCAACCGTTACCAGAAGGCCTGAAGAGATGTGAGCATCCACGAGACCTCCCCACCCGATCGCGATTCCCTGCCCTCCGATCGCGGCTTGTACAACGAGTGAATAGGTGTTGAAGGTCAGGTCGACGTGTCCTGACTGCGCATCTCTAAGCGCCTTGAAGTGCGACAGGTAGGTTGTCCATTCGAACCACGGAGAATGCGATGGGCCGTCGAGATGAATCAGAGTCGATTTTGCAAGCGACGACGGAACAATGAACGGCCCGTTCTTTTCAGCGAAAGCGGGCGTGCACACCGGCGTGACCACCTCCGGCAGAAGCAATGTGGCACCGGTTGCGAAGTCGCGTTGCGCCCCGAAAGCAACTGCGATGTCGTTCTCACCGAGAAGTTCCCGCTGAAGCCTTTGCGTCGCGACAATTTGGATGTCCAGCTCAGGATAAAGCATACGAAAGGCATGCATTCTTGGCATCAGCCAGAGCGAAGAAAACGCATAGTCCGTCAGCAGCCGGATCGTTGCGCGCTCCCCGTCAGTGCGGAAACTGCGCACGGCGTCATCGATTTCTCCGACTGCACGTAGAGCAATTTCAAATAGCTTCTTCCCCGCCGGCGTGAGCTCGACACCCCGATGAACGCGCTCAAACAGTGCGACCCCGACTTCCTCTTCGACTCGTCGAATCTGATAGCTCATCGCCGGCTGCGACATGTTGAGCGCGCTCGCCGCTGAACTGAGATTGCCGCGCCTGGCCGCCTCCACGAACACGCGCATCCAACCTAGATCCACCGGTCGTCCTCGCATCGAAAATCCTTATGGGAAACATCAAGAAAACCCATCTTCACAAGGCCCCACAATACGCACAGGAATACAGAAATCAAATAACTCAGGGGAATAAGGATGAGAAAGAATTCTGCTGTCGCCGGTCTCGCCTTGGCGGTCCTTCTTTCGGTTGCCGGTGTAGGGGCAGCACGCGCCACGGATGATGAGGCCTGCAAGGTGATCCGAATGTCGGATCCGGGCTGGACCGACATCACCGCAACGAACGCCGTCGCCAGCGTCATGCTCGCAGCCCTAGGCTACGAGACGGACATCAAGACGCTGTCTGTGCCGATCGGCTACGAGTCGATGAAGAACAAGGAGATCGACGTTTTCCTCGGCAACTGGATGCCGGCGCAGAACGCCTTCATCGAGGATTTGAAGAAAGCTGATGCCGTCGAGATCGTTAACCGCAACCTCGAAGGAGCGAAATTCACGCTGGCGGTGCCTTCCTACGCCGCCGACAAGGGGATTAAGAACTTCTCCGATCTTCAGAAACATGGCGACGAGTTCGAGCGCCTGATTTACGGCATCGAGGCGGGGGCGCCGGCCAATACCAGCATCCAGAAGATGATCGATACCAACGACTTCGGACTTGGAAATTGGCAACTGGTTGAGTCCAGCGAGCAGGCGATGCTTTCGCAAGTGGAGCGAGCTGCAGAGAAGAAGACCCTCATCGTCTTTCTCGCATGGGCGCCGCATCCCATGAACAATCGGTTCGAGATTACATACCTTTCGGGTGGCGACGCCTATTTCGGACCGAACTACGGGGGTGCTGAGGTCTACACGCTTGCGCGCACCGGTTGGACAAAGACGTGCCCCAATGCGGCTACCTTCCTAAGAAAGCTCTCGTTCAACATCGCGATGGAAAACACGCTGATGGGGAAAATCCTTGAAGGTGAAGACCCAAAAGAGGCGGCAGCAGCCTGGCTGAAGGATCACCCGCAGTCGCTCGAGAGGTGGCTTGCAGGCGTAACGACCTTCGACGGCGGTCCTGGTCTGGATAGCGTCAAGGTATCTCTCGGACTCTAAGCTGCAGGGAATACGTCATGTCTCGACCCAATATCCTGATCCTGATGGTTGATCAGCTCAACGGAACACTTTTTCCGGACGGCCCCGCCGAATTCCTGCACGCGCCTCATCTGAGCGCTTTGGCGGAACGTTCGGCTCGTTTCATAAACACCTATACTGCAAGCCCGCTCTGCGCCCCGGCGCGAGCATCCTTTATGTCGGGCCAGCTTCCAAGCCGGACGCGCGTTTATGACAACGCGGCCGAATTCACCTCCGACATACCGACTTTCGCGCATCACCTGCGTGCGGCAGGCTATCAGACCTCTCTATCGGGAAAGATGCACTTCGTCGGACCCGACCAGTTGCACGGCTTTGAAGAGCGGCTGACGACGGACATCTACCCGGCGGATTTCGGCTGGACGCCTGACTACCGCAAACCGGGCGAGCGCATCGACTGGTGGTACCACAATCTCGGTTCCGTCACGGGCGCTGGAACCGCTGAAATCACCAACCAGATGGAATATGACGACGAGGTCGCCTATCATGCGACCCGGAAGCTTTATGACCTTGCACGCGGAAATGATGAGCGCCCCTGGTGCCTGACGGTCAGCTTCACGCACCCGCACGATCCTTACGTTGCCCGCAAGCGCTTCTGGGACCTGTATCAGGGCCCTGCCCTCGATCCCAAAGTCGACGCGATTCCCTTTGAACAGCAGGACCCCCATTCGCGACGCCTTCTCATTGCCTGCGACCATCAGGCCTTCGAGATTTCGCGTGACGATATACGGCGTGCCCGCCGCGGCTACTTTGCCAACATCTCCTACGTGGATGAGAAAATCGGCGAGATTGTCGATGTGCTCGATAGAACTGGCACGCGTGAGAATACAGTTGTTCTGTTCGTATCCGACCACGGTGATATGCTCGGAGAACGTGGGCTGTGGTTCAAGATGAGCTTTTTCGAGGGATCGGCCCGTGTGCCGCTGATGATTTCGGCCCCGGGCTGGAAGCCCGGCCGGATAGAATCGCCCGTCTCGACGCTCGACGTCACACCCACCATCGCTTCAATAGCCGGCATTGATATCGCTTCGGTGCGTCCGTGGACCGATGGCGAGGACCTGGGGCCACTCGTCCGGGCTGAAGGTAGCCGCGGGCCGGTGCCGATGGAATACGCGGCCGAAGGCTCAGAAGCCCCACTAGTCGGGCTCAGGGCAGGAGCATACAAGCTCACGCTCTGCGACAAGGACCCCCCGCTTCTCTTTAATCTCGACGTAGATCCCGACGAATTGCAAAACCTCGCTGACGATCCGCGTTACACGGAAGAGCTCGCTCGCCTGACCGCCGAATGCGAAAAGCGCTGGAACCTGGCGGCGTTCGACGCCGCGGTACGGGAAAGCCAGGCGCGTCGATGGGTGGTTTACACGGCCTTGCGTAACGGCGCGTACTATCCATGGGACTATCAGCCGCTGCAGAAGGCTTCGGAGCGATATATGCGAAACCACATGGATCTCAACGTGCTTGAGGAGAAGCAGAGGTTTCCGCGCGCAGCTGATGCGGCTGCAACGCTCGCGCCGCTTTAGCTGTCGAGTGTCCCCGGTGAATGTGTACCTGCCCATTGCAGAGTTATCGGTGAACATCCTGATCATCCTCGGCATGGGTGCGGCCGTCGGCTTCCTGTCGGGCATGTTCGGCGTCGGTGGCGGCTTCCTGATCACGCCGCTGTTGATCTTCTACAACATCCCGCCGGTTGTCGCGGTCGCGACCGGTGCGAACCAGGTCGTCGCCTCGTCGATCTCCGGCGCCATCACCCATTTCCGGCGCGGCACGATCGACATCAGGCTTGGAACGGTCTTGCTCTGCGGCGGTCTCGTCGGCGCGACCGTCGGCGTCTGGCTGTTTTCGACGCTGCGCCGGATTGGCCAGCTCGATCTCGTCATTTCGCTGCTTTACGTCGTGCTGCTCGGCTCGGTTGGCGGACTGATGCTGTGGGAGAGCATTGGCGCCATGCGCAAGGCCGCCAAGAACCAGCCGACTCAGTTGCGCCGGCCCGGCCAGCACAATTGGATTCACGGGCTGCCGCTGAAGATGCGCTTCAAGAAGTCGAAGATCTATCTGAGCGTCATCCCGGTTGCCACGCTCGGCTTCTGCATCGGCATTCTGACCTCGGTCATGGGCGTCGGCGGCGGCTTCATCATGGTGCCGGCGATGATCTATCTCTTGCGCATCCCGACCAGCGTCGTCGTCGGAACCTCGCTGTTCCAGATCGTCTTCGTCTCGGCCTATACGGTCATCGTCCAGGCGTCGACCAATTATACGGTCGATATCGTCCTCGCCTTCGTCCTGATGATCGCCGGGGTGATCGGCGCGCAATATGGCGTGCGCGTCGGCCAGCGGCTGCGCGGCGAGCAATTGCGCGCCCTCTTGGCGTTGCTCGTCCTCGCCGTCGGCATCCGCCTGTCGATCGAGCTCATCATTCCGCCCAAGGATATCTATTCGGTGGTTTCAGCGGGGTTCGGCTACTGATGCTCGCTGTCGCACGTCTCGTTCTGTTTGCTGTCGCTCTGGCGGTCGCCGGGCTAGCATCGGCCCAGCCACTGGAGCGGGAGATCTCGGACTTCACCGAGAAGCTCGAAATCGGCATCTCGACGGACGAGATCTCCATCACCTCCGATTTTCGCGGCGCCGACCTGACGATCTTCGGCGCCATTGACGGCTTTGACGCCAANGCGGGGTTCGGCTACTGATGCTCGCTGTCGCACGTCTCGTTCTGTTTGCTGTCGCTCTGGCGGTCGCCGGGCTAGCATCGGCACAGCCACTGGAGCGGGAGATCTCGGACTTCACCGAGAAGCTCGAAATCGGCATCTCGACGGACGAGATCTCCATCACCTCCGATTTTCGCGGCGCCGACCTGACGATCTTCGGCGCCATTGACGGCTTTGACGCCAACCTTCTCACCCAGGGCAAGTACAACATCATCGTCACGCTCGAAGGGCCGAAAGACAATGCGACGGTGCGCAAGAAGGAGCGCGTCTTCGGTATCTGGGTCAATACGCAGTCGATGACCTTCGAGCTCGTGCCGGAAGCCTATTCGCTGTCGAGCACGCGTGATATCGCGACGATCGCGCCGCCGCGGGACATCGCCAATATGGGCATCGGCGTCGATCACATGCGGCTGGTGCCGCTCGGCTTTTTCGGCGACGGCAGCAGCCTCGGCGAATTCCGCAACGCCTTCCGCCGCATCCGGGAAGAGAGCGGCGTCTACCAGCGCGATCCGGGCGGCGTACAGTTCATCAGTTCGAGCCTCTTCAAGGCGTCCGTCCGCCTGCCGGCCAACGTCCCGAACGGCGTCCATGTCGTGCGTGCCTATCTGTTCCGCGAAGGCCTCTTCGTCGCCGCCAAGGCTCTGCCGCTTCGGGTCGTCAAGACCGGTCTCGAACAGGCCATCACCCGTGCCGCGCACGACCAGCCCATCGTCTACGGCCTCTTTGCCGTGACGCTGGCGGTGATCACCGGATGGGGCGCAAGCCTGCTTTTCCGCAAGGACTGATGCGGATGAACGAAGCCACATGCTTGGCTTCTCAATGTGCCTGGAGTCGGCGCCGGCGCGTTTCCTTTTGCGCCGTTGCGGTTTAAGGAGATGGCTGAAGATCAGCATCGCCCCCCGGTCTCGGGCCGAGGGAGTGACGCGGAAACGTTGGGAGGCCGCCTCATGACTTCAGGCCGCCTCCCGGAAGCAGAGGAAGGCCCATGAAACCGATTTTCGTGCAATTGCAATGCGCTCCCGGCAGGACCTACGAGGTCGCCGACGAGATCTACCGCAAGGAAATCGTCTCGGAGATGTATTCGACGAGCGGTGACTACGACCTGCTTCTGAAGATCTATGTCGAGGAAGGCCAGGACATCGGCAAGTTCATCAACGACAATATCGCCAGTGTTCCGGGCATTTCCCGTTCGCTGACGACGCTCACCTTCAACGCTTTCTGATCGATTCCGATAGTTGGAGCGGGATGCGGGCGGAAAACCGCTCACACTCATCCCGCTCTATCCGAGGAGGTTGGCAAAGCGCACCGAATAGATCCGGTCGCGGCCCATCATGTGGGCGACGAGCTGCTGCCGATCGAAGAGGCCGCTCATGGCGCGATGCCTCAGGTCGAGCCCGCCGGTGGTGACGCCGAAAGCCGGCATCAGCAGCCTCTTGCCGTCCGTTGCGAAACAGGCCCGCCGGACCGATTTTTCCCGGCGCCGGACCGTCGCGGACGGATGCAGGTGGCCGGCGACTTCGCCGAGACCGTCCGCCTTGGACGGCTCATGACGGAAGATCAATCCGGCATGACGTAGCTCGTCCATCGACGCGCCGGGCAGGCCGGACGCGCCGTCGGGGTCGTGGTTGCCGTTGATCCAGATCCAGTCACGGCCGCGCGCCATTGCCGCTATCATCAGGCGGAAGGTCTCCGGCATCGCTGCCGACCCGGTCCGGTCGTGAAAATTGTCGCCGAGGCTGATCACCGTACCGGGATTGTGTCGGGCGACGATCGCCTCGAGGATGCGCAACGTCGCGAGCGTGTCATAGGGCGGCAGCATCATGCCGCGCCGGGCGAAGGCCGAGCCTTTTTCGAGGTGGAGGTCGGACACCACCAGCGTCCCGGCGTCGGGCAGAAAGAGGCCGCCGAGCGGATCACAGATAGCAGCCACGCCGTTGACCGTTGTGCGCGCCTGGAAGAAGGCGCTTGTCGCCGGAGCCGATGTCGCGTGAACGAGCCGATGCATTCTGTCCCTATCCGTCCGTATGGAGCCCGGCCCCCATCGCTTCGTTGATCAGGTCGTCGGCTGCTTCCGTGAGCAGGAAATCCTGAGCCTCGCCCTGAACCGCCTCCCGGCCGATCTCCAGCATGACCGGAACGGCGAGCGGTGAGATACGATCGAGCCGGCGATGGGTGATGTGTCCCTTGATTCGCTTGAGCATAGTGCCGAGGCGGCCAATGTCCAAAAGTCCCGCCGCCGCGTCGTTGCGCGTTGCTTCCAGCAGGATGTGGTCGGGCTCGTGCATCCGCAATACGTCGTAAATGAGGTCGGCGGAAACGGTGACCTGGCGACCGGTCTTCTCCTTGCCCGGATGGCGCTGGTCGATGAGCCCGGCGATGACCGCACAGGTGCGAAAGGTGCGTTTCAGCAGGAAGGATTCGTTCAGCCAGGCCTCGAGATCATCGCCGAGCATGTCCTCGTCGAAGAGCTGGGCGAGCGATGGGGCCCGCGCTCGGAAGGCCGCGCCGAGATCGTCGAGCGCCCAGACCCCGAGTGAATAGTCGGTGGCGACGAAGCCGAGCGGCTTCAGGCCGGCCCGGTCGAGGCGGCGGGTGAGCAGCATGCCAAGCGTCTGGTGGGCAAGCCGTCCCTCGAAGGCGTAGGTGACCATGTAGTGCCGGCTGCCGCGCGGGAAGGTCTCGATCAGCAGTTCGTCCTCGCGCGGCAGCATCGAGACGTCGCCCTGCAGCGCCAGCCAGTCGCGCACCTGATCCGGCAGCGTCGCGCGGCGCAAAGGGTCGGCAAGCATCTTTCTGACCTGCGCAGCGAGATAGGTGGAGAGCGGAAACTTGCCGCCGGCATAGCTCGGCACCTTGGGGTCGAAGGAAAAGGCCTGGGAAACAAGGCACTCGTTTTCGCGGATGCCCTCGAAGCGCAACACCTTGCCGGAGAAGAGAAACGTGTCGCCCGGCGACAGCATCTCGAGGAAATACTCCTCCACCTTGCCGAGCGATATGCCGCCTCGGCCGAGCGAGCCGCGCGCATTCCGTTTTACCATGCGCACGTTCAGCATCGGCGATTCGACGATCGTGCCGACATTGAGCCGGTATTGCTGCGCGACCATTGGATTGGAAACCCGCCAGAGCCCTTCCTTCGTCTTGCGGATGCGGGCGTAGCGCTCATAGGTGCGAAGCGCGTAGCCGCCGGTGGCGACGAGGTCGACGACCCGTTCGAACGTCTCCCAGGAAAGATCGGCATAGGGAGCCGCGGTGGTGATCTCGTCATAAAGTTGCAGCGCGTCGAAGGGCTTGGCGCAGGCCATGCCGAGCACGTGCTGTGCCAGTACGTCGAGCGCGCCCTTGCCGACCGGCGGCGTATCCTGCGCGCCGATATAATTGGCGTCGAGCGCCGCCTGGCATTCCATCACCTCGAAGCGGTTGGCCGGGACGAGGATCGCTCGGCTCGGCTCGTCCATGCGGTGGTTGGCGCGGCCGATGCGCTGCGCGAGCCGGCTCGCCCCCTTCGGCGCGCCGACATGGACGACCAGGTCGACGTCGCCCCAGTCGATGCCGAGGTCGAGCGTCGAGGTAGCGACGACGGCGCGCAGCCGGTTCTCAGCCATCGCTGCTTCCACCTTGCGGCGCTGCGCGACGTCGAGGGAGCCGTGATGCAGCGCGATCGGCAGGTTGTCGTCGTTGATCGTCCAGAGCTCCTGGAACAGCATTTCCGCCTGGCTGCGCGTGTTGACGAAGAGCAGCGTCGTGCCATGCTCCTTGATCGCTGCATAGACGTCGGGGATCGCATAGCGGGCCGAATGCCCCGCCCAGGGCACGTGGCTCTCCGCGCGCAGAATGGAGATTTCGGGTTTTGCCCCGCCGGATACGGTGATCAATCCGGCGTGGCTTTCCTTGTCCGGGAACTGGCCGACCAGCCAGCGCTGCAGCTCCATCGGTTCGGCCACCGTCGCCGAAAGGCCGATCGTCTTTAGGCCGGGCGCCAACCGGCGCAGCCGCGCGAGCCCGAGGGCGAGCAGATGGCCGCGCTTCGAGGTGACGAGCGAATGCAGCTCGTCGAGCACGACATAGCGCAGATTCTTGAAGAAGCGCTCCGCCTCGCCATCGGCGATGAGCAGCGCAAGCTGCTCCGGCGTGGTCAGCAACAGGTCGGGCGGGTTCAGCTTCTGGCGCTGCCTCTTACCCTGCGGCGTGTCACCGGTGCGGTTCTCGATGCGGACCGGCAGGCCCATTTCATTGACTGGCTTCAGCAGATTGCGCTCGATATCGACGGCGAGCGCCTTGAGCGGCGAAATATAGAGCGTGTGGATGCCGACGAAGGCGGAGCCGGGCGGAAGCTTGCCGCGCCGCGTGACATCGACCAGCGAAGGCAGGAATCCGGCAAGCGTCTTGCCCGCACCCGTCGGCGCGATCAGCAACGTGCTTTGCCCTGCCTCGGCACGGGACAGGAGCTCCAGCTGGTGGGCGCGCGGTCGCCAGCCCTTTTCGGCGAACCACCGCAGAAAGGGCGCCGGCAACGTCAAGGCGTCGCTTTCCGGCAATGGGGAATCGATCCTGTTCACGGGGAACAAAGGTAGATCAAACGGTACAAAAGAGAAGCCCGATGCCATTTCCTCGCGAAGCATTGACTCCCGGCTAATCATGGATAAAAAATATCCACGATTCGGAGGTGAAGATGAAACTCGGGGACGGCGTCGAGCAGGCCATTCACAGCGTCGCGATGCTGAGCTGTCTCATGCCTGGCAGCACGCTCTCGGCCGCCGCGCTCGCCGAGTTCCATGGCGTCTCGACGAGCTATCTTCTGAAGCATCTGCAGGCGATGTCCGGGGCCGGCCTGCTCGAGGCAGTACCCGGGCCGAAGGGGGGCTACCGGCTTGATCGTGCGCCGGAAAAGATTTCGCTGCTGGACATCGTGCTCGCGGTCGAGGGCCCGGAGCCGGCCTTCCGCTGCAACGAGATCCGCCTTCGCGGTCCCGATCCCTATGCGTGCAAGCCGACGGCACCCTGCACGATCAATGTCGCCATGCTGAAGGCCGAGCAGGCCTACCGCGCCGAACTGAGGCGGGTGACCATTGCCGACATCATGGCCGACCTCCGCGCGGCCGACCGCGACGGAGCGGTCGCGGCCCGCACCAACGGCTTTCTTGCCACCCATGAACGAAAATCAGGCGCGAGCGCCTGAACGCAACCGAGAAGGAGAAGAGCATGCAGCCGCGTTTCAATTTCGCCAATGCCGCACCGGATGCCTACAAGGCCGTCGCCGCCCTCGACAGCTATGTCGTCAAGGACGCGGGGATCGAGCCCCGCCTGATCCACCTGATCAAGCTGCGCGCGTCGCAGATCAACGGCTGCGCCTACTGCGTCGACATGCATGTCAAGGAGGCCCGCCACACGGGTCTCAGCGAGCAATGGATCAACCTCGTCTGCGTCTGGCGCGAATCGCCGATCTTCGACGAACGCGAGCGCGCCGTGCTCGGCTGGACCGAGGCGCTGACGAACATCGCCCAGACCGGCGCTCCGGACGACGCCTACGAAGCGCTGAAGGCGCACTTCACGGAAGAGGAGATGACCAAGGTCACGGTTGCGATCGGGGCCATCAATGTCTGGAACCGGCTCGCCGTCGGCTTCCGCTCGCAGCACCCGATCGATGCGCCCGCCAAGGCGGCCTAATCAAAGCGCAATGTAACGGTCGGCGCGGTGGTTGATTGCCACGAAGAGGTTAAGGACGACCGCGCCGAGCACCGACCATAGAACGATCCAGGGCGTCGTGACTGCAAAGGCAACAGCCAGAACCGCCATGTCGATCACGAGTTGCACAAGGCCGGCACGGATGCCGAAGCGCTCCTGCAGATAGACGCCCAGGATGCCGACGCCGCCGAGGCTGGCGCGGTGGCGGTAGAGCGCCAGAACGCCGTATCCCAGTAACAAGCCGCCGAGAAGCGCAGCCCAGCCGGGATGAATCTGTTCGACCTCGAAAAGCCTCGACTGCGCATCAGTCAGGAACGAGGTGAGCCCGATGGCGATGAAGGTCTTGATGGTGAAGGCGGCTCCGAGCCGCTTCAGCGACAGGTAGAAGAACGGCACGTTGAGCAGGAAGAAGGCGAGGCCGAAATTCACGCCAGTCACATAGTGCAACAGGAAAGCGACGCCGGCGGTGCTTCCGGTCAGCAGTCCGGCGCTGGCGAGGAAATAAAGGCCGAGGGCGGCCACAAGACTGCCGGAAAAGACGCCCTGCGCATCCTCGATCGGCGTATGCCTGGTGGGACTGGTATTCCAGAGACCGAAAACGCTGCTCATCTGTGCCATTGCGAACCCCCGCGAAGAGTGCCATCATTGCTGCAGTGCACAAAAATAATCAAGGAAAATATGTAAGCAATGCTGACCTATTTTCGCGTGAGAGAGTTGCGTTTCACGCAGGCTTGCGGGCCAGGAACAGGATACCAGCAATCGGCAGGCCGGCATCCAGGCGAATGACCGTCCGTTCGAGCGCCGTCATCGACAACTGGAACTCGGCAAAAAGCGACGTGACATAGGCTTGCGAATGCGCGTAGCGCAGCGATGGCCGGAGTACGAAGCCGTCCACATCCGCCGCGTCCTCGACGGAAAAGGCAAACAGCCCGCCGGGGGCAAGAAGCCGGTCTGTGATGGCGAAGGCGCATTCGAGATTGCCGAGATACATCAGCACGTCCGCGGCGCTGACGAGATCCGCGCGCGCTTCCGCGAGTCCGCCGAAGAGGCCGGAATTGTCCGGCGACAGCGATAGATCCGCCTGGCTCAAGCGATCGTAGATCGCCTTGCCTTCGGCCTTGGCAAGCATGTTGGCCGACAGATCGAAGCCCTCGAGAAAGTTGGCTCGACCCCGGATGCGTTCGCCGAAGAGCCCGGTGCCGCAGCCGAGATCGGTGACATGGCGGAAATTGTGTCCGCCGGTCGCCCGGTCGATCAGCGCCGCGAGCTTTTCCGGGACGCTGTAGTCGAGCTTGTCGACGAGTGCCCGATCGAAGCGCTCGGCATAGTCGTCGAAGAGCCGCTCCACATAGGTGCTCGGCGGCTGCACCGGGGTGTCGCTAGCGCCGAGCAGGGCCAGTTTCAGGCTGGCGCCGAAAATATCCTCAGGGTTGAGGCGAAGCGTGTTGCGCAAAGCCGCGATGGCCGCCTCTTTTCGGCCCGATTTCTCCTCATAGTCCGCCAGCCGGAACCAGCCGGCCGCCCAATTCGGCACGAGCTCCAGCGCCTGGGCCATGAGTTCGGCCGCGCCTTGGTGGTCGCCGCTTTCGGCGAGCATCTTCGCGTAGTCGGCGCGGCGATCGGCGATCAGATCGCCGGAGGAGAGCTGGTGGGCGGTCATAAGGGCGGCAGTTTGGTTTGCGACGGACGCTTCTGGCGCCGGACGCGGCAAAACACAAGCGGAATCTCGCGGGCCGTGTTTCTCGCGGCTTGCGGGCCCCAACAGAGCGGCTTATGTGATGGGAAACAGGAGAATTTTTCGCCCATGTCGGACGGCGTAAACAAATTTCTCGGTGATTCACCGCTGCGCGTGCTCGTCAAGCTCGTTGTCGTGTCGATCCTCGTCGGCTTCGTTATGACCGTCTTCGACTGGCGTCCCATGGACCTTCTCGATGGTATCCACGACTTCGTTGTCGACCTCTGGCGTACGGGCTTTGCGGCGCTTGGGCGCGTCGGCGATTACCTGTTGCTCGGCGCTGCCGTGGTCATTCCTGCCTTCATCATCCTACGTCTCCTGAGCTATCGGCGGTAAGCATGCAGGACCAGTTTTTTCTTGCCCGCAGGCGGCTTGTTCTGCGTGCCGGTGCCGTGATCTCGCTTGGGCTCATCGCCGGTTGCTCGACCTCCGGTCTCCTTTCTCCCGACGACGGCACGGGGAGCGACCAGACCGAGGCGACGCTCGGCTATGTCAACACGCTGCGCAAGGGTAAGGGGCTGTCGACGCTCGTGCGCGACCCCGCCGCGTCTGTCGCCGCAATGCAGCAGGCCGCGCGCATGGCTCGCGCCGGCAAGATGAAGCACAATATCGGCTGGCGCGACGATTTCTCCGATCGGATGAAGGGCCAGGGCGTGACGCTTCCGGCCGCCGAGAACATTGCCATGGGCCAGGAGAACGCCGAGCGGGCCTATGAAGCCTGGTTCAATTCGCCGAAGCACCTCGAAAACATGCTCGGCGGCTATCGCGGTCTGGGTGTGGCCATGGCCCAAAATACCGCTTCCGGAAACCGTCCCTATTGGGCCATGGTGCTGTCCGGCTGAGTTGATTCCCCAAGATAGCCTTGCGGAGACGGCCGTAGGGCACTGAAGATGACCGCCATGGAAAGCCTCGAGCGCGAAAGGCTTGCCCGCGAAGCGGGTCCTTTTGACGTCACCAATCGGCTGATCTTTTCGATCGCCCTGCCGATGACGCTCGGTTTCCTGACGACGCCGCTCCTCGGCCTCGTCGACACCGGCGTCGTCGGCAGGCTCGGCCGGGCCGAGATGCTGGCCGGCCTCGCCGTCGGCGCCGTATTGTTCGATCTGATCTTCACCACCTTCAATTTCCTGCGCGCTTCGACCACCGGCCTCGTCGCACAGGCCTATGGCCGCGGCGACCGGCGCGAGCAGCAGGCGGTGTTCTGGCGCTCGCTCGTGATCGCCCTCTTTTGCGGCATCGGCATCGTCCTCCTGTCGCCGCTTCTGCTCGCACTCGGTCTGTGGCTGATGGCGCCGGGCGCGGAAGTCGCCGCGGTGACGCGCACCTATTTTCTCTACCGCATGCTCTCTGGCCCGGCAGCGCTCGCCAATTATGCGATCCTCGGCTTTGTCCTTGGCCGTGGCGAAGGCACGCTCGGCCTGCTGCTGCAAACGCTCATCAACGGCATCAATATCGTGCTGGCCATCCTGCTTGGCCTCGTCATCGGATGGGGCGTGGCCGGTGTCGCGATCGCCACGGTGACGGGGGAGGTGATCGGCGCGGTGGCGGGCTTCGCGGTCGTCTACGGACGTTTCGACAAGCGGGACGCGCCGGACTGGGTGACGATCTTCGCCGGCGACCGCCTCAAGGCGCTATTCGGGCTCAACCGCGACATCATGATCCGTTCCTTCGTGCTGCTCGCCGCCTTCACGCTGATGACCCGGATCGGCACGTCCCTGGGTCCGGTGACGCTCGCGGCCAATGCCGTGCTGATGACCATCTTCCTTGTCGCCGGCTATTATCTCGATGGTCTTGCCAATGCGGCCGAGCAATTGACCGGGCGTTCGATCGGCGCCGCCTATCGACCGGCCTTCGATCGTGCCCTGCGCATGACTGCGCTATGGTCGCTCGGGCTCGCTCTTGTGACGACGGTCGCTTTCCTCGCCTTCGGAAATGCACTCGTCGACGTTCTGACCACGGCGCCGGAGGTGCGCGCGCTCGCCTATGAATACATGCCCTGGGCGGCGGTGACGGCGCTCACCGGTGCGATGGCCTTCCTGATGGACGGCGTCTTCATCGGTGCCACCTGGTCGCGCGACATGCGCAATATGATGCTGGCCGCCTTCCTCGTTTATGGCGCAGCACTCGCCGTTCTCGTGCCGGCCTTCGGCAATCACGGCCTATGGGCGGGGCTCAACCTGTTTCTGCTGCTGCGCGGCCTGTTCCTGGTGATGTTGCTGCCGCGGCGTGCCGCTCAGGCGTTCCGCCCGGCCCAATAGTCGAGACGGCTGTCGCGGATCTCGCGGATGGTGGTTAGCTTGTCGCGATCGCAAAGCGCCGAGAGGCCCCGCACGATCCGGCCCGGCAGCCCCGGCCCTTCGTAGACCATGCAGGAATAGAGCTGGACCAGGTCGGCGCCGGCGCGGATCTTTTCCGCCGCCGTCTCTGCCGAACTGACACCGCCGACGCCGATGATCGGCACGTCTGGCCCCACTCGTTTGCGCATCCGGGCGAGCACCGCCGTCGATTTCTCGAAGAGCGGCTTGCCGGAAAGGCCGCCCGCCTCCTTGGCCTGCCGCTGATCCCTGAGACCTTCGCGCGAGAGCGTCGTGTTGGAGACGATCAGGCCGTCGAGATCGTGCGCCAGCACCTCTGCCGCGATGTCGTCCATGCCTTCTTCGGTGAGATCCGGGGCGATCTTGAGGAAGACCGGAACCCGCCTTCCGCCTTTCCCCGCTTCCTCGTCGCGGGCGGCGAGCACGGCCGAAAGCAGCGCCGCCAGGCTTTCGCGCGCCTGGAGGTCGCGCAGACCCGGCGTGTTTGGCGAGGAGATGTTGGCGGTGAAATAGCGAGCCACCGCATGGAATGTGCGGATTCCAGCAACATAGTCGGCAATTCGGTCGGCGCTGTCCTTGTTGGCGCCGATATTGACGCCGATCAGCGCCTGGCGAGAGCAGGCCTGAAGGCGCGCCAGCGCCGCCCCGTGCCCATCATTGTTGAAGCCGAGCCGGTTGATCACCGCCTCGTCGTCCACGAGCCGGAAAATACGGGGCTTGTCATTGCCCTGTTGCGGCCGCGGCGTCACAGTGCCGATCTCGGTGAAGCCGAAGCCGAGCCTCAAGAGAGCCTCCGGCACCTCGGCATTCTTGTCGTAGCCGGCGGCCATGCCGACCGGATTAGGAAAGGTAAGGCCCGCAATGGTCTGCTCGAGCCTGGTATCGGTCGGGGCGGCACAGCTTGGCACGAGGCCGCTCTTCAGCGCCTTGATCGAGACGCCATGGGCGGTTTCCGGGTCTAGAAGGAAGAGGCCGCGGCGGGCGAGGCGTTCGACAGGTCCGGTCATGGCGCGAGCTCGGGAAAGATATGCTTGCCGTCGGCATCGAGCGGCAGGGACTTTTCCCACAGCACCGCGTCAAGCGTCAGTGGCGCATAGAGATGCGGAAACAGCGCCCCGCCGCGCGAGGGCTCGTAGACGAGTTTGTCGCCGAGGGCGTCTGCGTCGACGGCGACGAGCAGCAGATCCGTCTGGCCCTCGAAATGCCGCGCGGCCGTTTCGGCGACCTGGTCGCGCGTCGAGAAGTGAATGAAGCCGTCGGCGAGATCGACGGGCGCGCCGGCGAACAGCCCTGCACGCCGCGCTTCCTGCCATAGAAGCGCCGGAACGATCTTGTATATGGTAGCGTTCATCTAGTCCGCTCGTCCGTCATGAAACCGAGCCATGGCCTTGCCGCAAATATTGCCGCATGTCCACCACCGAGCATCGATCGAAAGCGGATTTGGGCGGGATGAGGAAAACTGCGTGCGGTTTTCGGCACGCATGTCACTATAACTAAAGCGATCACGAGAGCATCCAATGGAGAGGATGGCATGAGGCAGGTAATCGCAGCGCTCGCGTTGGGCTTGGCGCTTGGCTGGAACCATTCGGCCGGGGCCCAGGAACCGGCGCCGGGGCGCTTCAGCATGCAGAAAGCGGAGACGGGCTTCGCCCGGCTCGATACCGAGACCGGCGAGGTTACCCTCTGCCAGGAGAAGAACGGCGAACTCGTCTGCCGGATGGCCGCCGACGAGCGCGCCGCCTTCGAGCGGGAACTCGACCTTCTCACCAAACGGGTCGAAGCCTTGGAAAAGGCTGTGCAGGGCGGGGCGACAGCCACGAAACCCGATCTTCCGACCGACGAAGAGATTGACCGGACGATGAGCATCATGGAAAGAATGATGCGCAAGTTCATGGATATCGTGAAGGAACTCGAAGGCCGCGATACCACCGACGAAAGTGGACCGGTGCCTGACAAGACCTGATTGTCCTGAGCAAACACCGAATGGCGCGCGGAGGACGGAGCCGATTGGTGAAGGAACATGCGGCATTCTGAATGCTGCATCTGAGGCTCTTGGGAGGGAGCGTCATCATGGCCGACATGACCATCATCATTGCTGACGATCATCCGCTGTTCCGTGGTGCGATGCGCCAAGCGCTGAGCGGCATGGCCAGCGCGCCTGCCGTCGTCGAGGCCGGCGATTTCGCAGCCGCTCGCAAAGCCGCGGCGGATAATCCGGATGCCGATCTGATGCTTCTCGATCTCACCATGCCGGGCGTCAGCGGCCTTTCCGGCCTGATTGCGCTGCGCGCCGAATTCCCGAGCCTGCCGGTGATGATCGTCTCGGCGCATGACGATCCGGCGACCATCCACCGCGCCATCGATCTCGGTGCGGCGGGCTTTCTTTCGAAGTCGGCCGGCATCGAGGAGATCCGCGACGGCATCGGGAAGGTCATGGCCGGCGAGATCTTCGTCCCGGCCGGGTACGACCAGAACCAGGAATACGAGCCGGAAGTGGCCGACCTTCTGCATCGCCTGCAGACCTTGACGCCGCAGCAGTCGCGCGTCCTGTCGATGCTTGCCGAGGGCCTGCTCAACAAGCAGATCGCCTACGAGCTCGGCGTTTCCGAGGCGACCATCAAGGCGCATGTCTCGGCGATCCTCTTGAAGCTCAATGTCGACAGCCGCACCCAGGCGGTCATCCAGCTTTCAAAGCTCGGGAGCGTGGCCGCGGCTTAGGCGACCGCAATCGCGGGCGATGTCCCACAACTGGATTTGCCTGGACATGGACTATCGCTATTCCGCCGCCGCGCGTCCCGCTGCGGCAAGCTGCGTCAGCCAGGCGCGCAAGGCCGCCGGGCGCACCGGCTTGTGCTGCAGTGAGACGCCGTCGCGCTCGGCGGCGCCGCGGACCTCCGGCGTGCGGTCGGCGGTCACCATCAGTGCCGGAATGCTCTCTTTCCAAAGCGCGCGGATCGAGGCGATCGCCTCGATACCGGTGCCGTCGTCGAGATGATAGTCGGCGACAATCGCGTCGGGCCGTACCGGCAGGTCTTCCGGGCCCATCCCCCCGCAGGCAGCAACCGATTCCACCGTTGTGACGGCGCAGCCCCAGCCGCCGAGGAGCAGCGCCATCCCCTCGAGGATCTTCGGTTCGTTGTCGATGCAGACGACATTGAGCCCGGTCAGCGCATCGCTCGTCTTCGACGCGACAACCGGCTGCGGCCTTACACGCTCGCCGGCGCTTGTATCAAGCGGTACGGCAACCTTGAAACCGGTGCCCTTTCCCGGCTTCGACTGCAGGCCGACCGGATGGTTGAGCACACGCGAGATGCGGTCGACGATGGAAAGTCCGAGGCCCAGCCCGGAGGCCGTACGCGCCCCTTCGTCAAGGCGCGCGAATTCCTTGAACACGGTCCGGAACTTCGACGCCGGAATGCCGATGCCGGAGTCGAGCACTTCGATCGTCACCGCCTGCACGTGCCGGCGCACGCCGACGAGCACCTTGCCCTGGAGTGTGTATTTGATCGCATTCGAAACGAGATTCTGGACGACGCGCCGCAAGAGGTTCGGGTCGCTGCGCACGACGAGCGAGGTCGGCATGACGATGAACTCGATTTCCTTCGCCCGCGCCATCGGGGCGAAATCCGTCTCGATGCGCCTCAATAGATCATTGAGTGGCACGGCCTGCAGCCGCGGTTTCATCGCGCCGGTGTCGAGCCGCGAGATGTCGAGCACCGCTCCGAGAATGGCCTCCACCGATTCGAGTGAAGAGTCGATGTTTTGGACCAGCGCCTTGTTGTCCGAATCGCCAAGCCGCTCGACAAGCGAGGAGGAATAGAGCCGCGCCGCGTTCAACGGCTGCAGGATGTCATGTCCGGCGGCCGCGAAGAAGCGGGTCTTGCCGATATTGGCCTCTTCGGCGGCGGCACGCGCCTCGCCGAGTTCGTGGTTGACCCGCGTCAATTCGCTCGTCCGCTCGGCGACGCGCAGTTCCAGCGTTTCGTTCGCCTGCTTGAGCGCCATGTCGGCGGCAACGCGCGGGGTGATGTCGGTATAGGTGGTGACGATGCCCTTGTCGGGCATGGCGTTGGTCCGGACCTCGATGATGCGGGCGCCATTGCCGAGCTCCAGCAGGAACGGTTTGTCGAGCGTCAGGAAGTTGGTGACCAGCGTCTTTTCCTCGTCCTTGGGGATATCGCCGCGGCGCGCGAGGATCGCCACGATATCGGCCAGCGGGAAGCCGACCTGGCCCGCCACCTCCGGCAGATCGAGCAGCTCCCGGAAGCGTCGGTTCCAGATGATCAGATTGTTCGCGTTGTCGAAGACGGCGATGCCCTGGTCCATCTGCGAGAGCGCCGTCTGCAGCATGTCCTGGTTATATTGCAGCGCCTCGCTCGCCTGGTCGAGCAGCCAGGCGGTATCCGATGAGGTGTCGTCCATGCGCTGCAGCACCAGCGAAAACACCAGCCGCGCCGAAGAGGAGCCAATGGCGCTGCCGAGCAATTGCTCGGAAAAATGGACGAGGGCCATGTCGGCGGAAGCGTTTTCATCGAGCCAGCGACCGGACTGCTGCTCGTAGGTGTGAAACGAACGCTGCATACGTTCCTCGCCCATATAGCGGGCGATCGTCGTCTTGAGGTCGCGCACCGTCACCTTCGTCTTGCGTCCGCGGAAGGCCCGGTCCGTGCGCGAGCGGCGCGTGATGAACACGCCGGCCTGGAAGCGCTCGAGCGGCTTCGGCGTGCGGGTCAGCGAGCCGAGCACATAGGCGGACACGTTGACAAGCATGCTGAGGGCCGATGCGTTGACGAGCGGGTCGGACTGCGGCCCCGAAAAGAGATCCGTGAAGGGCAGGAGGAAGCTCAAGATCGTTGAGGCCACGTGGGAGTTGTCAGGTCCGCCGAGGCTCGGCAGGAACAGGACATAGGCCCAGACGAGGAAGCCGCTGACCATGCCGGCAATCGCGCCGCGGGCGTTCGCCTGCCTCCAGACGAGACCACCGAGCAGCGCCGGCGCCATCTGCGAGATGGCGACGAAAGAGAGCAGCCCCAGCGAGGCGAGACCAGCGCTCATATCGGCCGAGCGATAGTAGCCGTAGCCGAGCAGCAGGACGACGAAGATCGCCGTGCGGCGGATGTTGAGCAGCGTACCGGCCACGCTCTCCTGCAGGGTGCCGCGTGTGCCGAGCCGCTGGCGCAGGAAGACCGGCATCACGATGTCGTTGGAGATCATGATCGACAGCGCCACCGAGGCGACGATGACCATGGCCGTGGCGGCGGAAAAGCCGCCGATGAAGGTGAAGAGCGTGATCACCGGCACGTCGCCGGCGAGCGGCAGGGCCAGGAGATAGAGGTCGGCGTCGCCGGAGCCGGAGAAGGTCAGGATGCCGGCAATGGCGATCGGCAGGACGAAGAGGTTGATTGCGATTAGATAGAGCGGAAACAGAATCCCGGCGGTGCGCAGTTCATTCTCGGTGCGATTTTCGACGACGGTGACGTGGAACTGGCGCGGCAGCATTATGATCCCGAAGGCGGACAGCACGATCAACAGGATCCAACGCGTGACCGGCGTCTGGTATTCGAGGGCGGAAAGGACCGCGGGGCTCTGTTGGGCTGCGGCGAACAGATTAGCCGGCCCGTCGAACAGGACAAAAACGATGTAAGTGCCCGCCGTGAGCATGGCGACGAGCTTGACGACCGATTCCATCGCAATCGCCAGGATCAGCCCGTCCTGATGCTCGGTCGCATCCGTATGGCGCGTGCCGAAGACGATCGCGAAGCAGGCGAGGAAGAGCGTGACGAGCAGCGGCAGGTCGATGAAATTTTCCCCCGCGCCGATGCCGTAGTCGCTGGTGTCGATCATCGCGGCGACCGAGCTCGAAACCGCCTTGAGCTGAAGGGCGATATAGGGAATGGCCCCGACCAGCGAGATCAGCGCGACGATCGCCGCGACCGCCGGGTTCTTGCCGTAGCGCGCCGCCACGAAATCGGCGACCGAGGTCAGCTTCTCGGTCTTGGCGAGCCGCACGATCCTGCGGATCAGCGGCATGCCGAGCGTGAACATCAGGATCGGCCCGATATAGATGCCGGTGAACTCGAACCCATGCTCGGCGGCGAGCCCCACGCCGCCGAAATAGGTCCAGGAGGTGCAATAGATCGCCAGGCTCAGCGCATAGACCAGCGGCCTGCCCTTGCTGGCAATCTTGTTTCTTCTGGCCCGCCGGTCGCCATAGCTTGCGACTGCGAAGAGCAGCAGCAGATAGGCGAAGGCCGAGGCAAAAATGACCGAACCCGAAAGCATGCCTCACTCCTCGACGGGCAGCATAGGGCAAGTCCATCCCATTGAGAATTGGCTGCTTTATGCGTCTTAAGTCCAAGACGGGACAGAGCCGTGGCCTTGCCGCGGTGAAGCGAGCCGTCCCGCAACGAGCCTTGATCACAAAGGGCGGTTCCATCGCACTCGCCTTTGGTCTAGATTCCTACCACCGGTTGCCGCGCGGGACAGGCGCGGGCGAAAGTTCCAAGACGGGGATCTCACGGAGAGACGCATGCTGAACGAATTCAAAGAGTTTATCGCCCGCGGCAATGTGATGGACCTGGCGGTCGGCGTTATCATCGGCGCCGCCTTTACCAAGATCGTCACCTCGCTCGTCGACGACCTCGTCACGCCGGTCGTCGGCGCGATTACCGGCGGTGGCTTCGATTTCTCCAACTATTTCCTGCCGCTCTCCGCCAATGTCACCGCGCCGACGCTTGCCGCCGCCCGCCAGCAGGGCGCGGTCCTTGCCTATGGCAGCTTTATCACCGTGCTCATCAACTTCCTGATCCTCGCCTGGATCATCTTCCTGTTGGTCAAGGTCGTGAACCGCGTACGCGCGTCGGTCGAAAGGGAAAAGGCTCCGGAACCGGCCGCGCCTCCGCCTGAAGATATCCGGCTTCTCTCGGAAATCCGGGATCTCTTGAAGCAGCGCGCCTGAACGTTCGACGCTGTTCATTCGCGGGCTCTGCTCGTGCGGCCCGCGAAAAACATCACAGAAATCGATAAATCCGTTAGAGAAAATCACGTGATCGGCGCCGCGAAAGCGTCTAGAAGCGGCGGGCAATTGAGGAGCCTGCCGATGACGATCATGACCAGCCTCAGCCCCCGCGCTCTTTCGGCGCCCGAAAGCGGCATTGTCGAAGTGGTCAACTATGCGCGCGGTCGCGACGGGCTCATTCCGCTCTGGGTCGGTGAGGGCGATCTGCCGACGCCGGATTTTATCGGCCGGGCAGCGGCGGAAGCGCTGGTGGCCGGCGAGACCTTCTACACCTGGCAGCGCGGCATCCCGCCGCTGCGCGAAGCGTTGATGCGCTACTATCAGCGCCGCTTCCAGAAGACGCTCGCGCCCGAGAATTTCTACGTCACCGGATCCGGAATGCAGGCGATCAAGCTTGCGATCGAGGCAATCGCCTCGCCCGGCGACGAGATGGTGCTGCTGACGCCGGCCTGGCCGAACTTCGCGGCCGCTGCGGACCTCTCCGGTGTCCGCCCGGTCGCCGCGCCGCTGCGCTTCGAGAGTGGCAAGTGGCAACTCGATCTCGACCGCCTCGAGGCGGCGATCGGGGAGAAAACACGGGCGCTGTTCATCAACACGCCGTCCAATCCGACCGGATGGACGGCGACGCGCGACGACCTCAAGGCCATCCTGTCGCTGGCGCGCAAGCATGGTCTCTGGATCATCGCTGACGAGATCTACGCACTCTACTACTATCTCGGCGGACGGGCGCCATCGTTTCTCGACATCATGGACGAGGATGACCGCATCCTCTTCGTCAATTCCTTTTCCAAGAACTGGGCGATGACCGGCTGGCGCGTCGGCTGGATCGTTGCGCCGCCGGCAATGGGGCAGGTGCTCGAAAACCTGATCCAATATTCGACTTCCGGGGTTGCACAATTCATGCAGCGCGGCGCTGTCGTCGCCTTGGATGACGGGGATGGTTTCGTCGACGACAACGTCGCCAAGGCCAGGCGCAATCGCGACCTGCTCTGCGATGCGCTGATCGCCACCAATCGCGTCGAGACCCTGAAGCCGGACGGGGCGCTTTACGCCTTCCTGAAGATCGATGGCGTGACGGACTCGCGCCGGGCGGCGATCGACATCGTCGACAAGACCGGCGTCGGGCTCGCTCCCGGAATGGCTTTCGGCGAGGGCGGATCGCTCTTCATGCGAGCCTGCTTCCTGCGCGATCCGGCCCAGATTGCAGAAGCCGCGGACCGGCTGCGCACCTATATCCTCAACCGCTGATCCCAGGATTTCGTCGATTCCGGGTCGATCGATAAAATCCTAATGATTGCCATGGCGGGGGCTTAACCACGCGGACGAGAATAGCCGGCGAAGAGCGGCGTCGGCGCACCGATTTACCAATTCCGTAAGCACCACCCGTCTTTCCTGTCCCCGGGTTTTATCGGGGTGGAAAGCAACCAATGGCCGTATTGGTGACAGGCGGAGCGGGCTATATCGGCAGCCATATGATTTGGTCATTGCTCGACGCGGGCGAGACCGTTGTGGTGCTCGACAGCCTGACGACCGGCTTCCGCTGGGCGGTCGCGCCGGAGGCACGTTTCTATTTCGGCGATGTCGGCGACCGGGCGGTGCTCGCACGGATCTTCGCCGAAAACACGATCGACGCGGTCGTCCATTTCGCCGGATCGGCCGTCGTGCCGGAATCCGTTGGCAAACCGCTCGCCTATTACGAGAACAATACGGCGAAGACGCTCACGCTCATCGCCGCGACGATAGAGGCTGGCGTCCGCCGCTTCGTCTTTTCCTCGACGGCCGCCGTCTACGGCACCCAGGACACGCCCGACCCGGTCAAGGAAACGGCGGCGCTGCGTCCCGAGAGCCCCTATGGCCGTTCCAAGCTGATGTCGGAGATCATGCTGCAGGACGCGGCCGCGGCGCATGATTTCAGCTATGTGGCCCTGCGCTATTTCAATGTGGCCGGAGCCGATCCGCTCGGCCGTGCCGGGCAGTCGACGTTCGGCGCCACGCATCTCCTCAAGGTCGCCTGCGAAGCCGCGCTCGGCAAGCGCCGCAAGGTCGATGTCTTCGGCACCGACTATCCGACGGCCGATGGCACCGGCATTCGCGATTACATCCATGTCAGCGACCTGGTTGCCGCACATCGGAATGCGCTCGACTATCTGAGGCGCGGCGGTGAACCTCTCGTCACCAATTGCGGCTATGGCGAAGGTTTTTCCGTGCTGCAGATCCTCGATACGGTGCGGCAGGTTTCCGGCCGCGACTTCCGTGTCGATTATGCCCCGCGCCGCCCGGGCGATGCGGCCCAGGTCGTCGCCGATCCGACGGTCGCACGATTGAAGCTCGAATGGGTTCCGACCCATGCGAGCCTCGAACATATCGTCCAGAGCGCCTTCGACTGGGAAGGGTATCTGAGCCGCAAGAACAGTTTCGACGACGGTCGCGGCGAAGACGGGCGGCTCGTCGCCAACGGCTGACGCGGCCAAAAGACCGAGAGGCTTATTCCTCGTCTTCGCCGAGGAGCTTGCGCTCATGCGCGATCGCATGATCGATCAGCTGCGCCCACAGCCCCTCGTAGAAGCCCGGCTCGAGGCCGAACGCGATCGCGTGTCTGCGGGCATTCTCCCTGACCTGTGCGACGCGCGCCGGAATGTCGGCCTTCAAGTTCAGCGGACGCTTGATCTCGGCAGCGCGGTCGATATAGCCCCAGCGCTCGGCAAAGAGCGCCATCAGGGCGCGGTCGAGCCGATCGATTTCGGCGCGGACATCCGCCATCGTCGTGCATTCTGCGGGGGTCTTCTGCATATCCGGCTCCTGCCGGGGCGGTTCGCGCCCCATTTCATCGCGCCGAACTGCTATCAAAGGGGATGCCGGCTGAGAAGGGGAAAAACCGCCGCAGCGGGTGGTAGACTGCCCACCCAATGCTCCCAATTGGTCACCTCGGCGGGCGATCGCGTGGGGGAGTAGGGTGCGGTCCTGTCTCCGTCCGGCGATCGCCTGCCGACGTGTATGAAGACGCTAGTGCGGCAAGCTTGAGCGGGGCTTTCTGTCCTGTCTGTCTCCCTAACTGCCGAGGACAAGCTTGATTGCGAGGCCAACGACGCTCACGGCCGCGACGCCGGCGAGCCAAAGGCCGACGAACCACAGAAGCCTGCGACAGAGCCTATCCGCACCCATCAATGGTAGCCCTCTTCCGGATCGACCTTGCCGCGGAACACCCAATAGGAATAGGCGGTATAGGCGAGGATGATCGGCACCAGAACGAGCGCGCCGACGAGCAGGAAAGCGAGGCTCTCGTTCGGCGCTGCGGCGTCCCAGATGGTGAGCGACGGCGGCACCATATAGGGATAGAAACTGATACCGATGCCGATATAACCGAGCACGAAGAGACCGAGGGCGGCGATGAAGGGCTGCGCATCGTAGCGCTCCTGAATGCCCTTGAGCAGCAGGTACAGGCAGCCGAGAACGAGCAGCGGTACGATGACGCTGAAGATCGCCGTCGGCCAGCCGAACCAGCGTTCCAGGTACACCGGCTCGAGAAACGGCGTCCAGAGGCTGACGATGCCCATGGCCGCGACGGTGGCGAGAGAGCATTTGAGGGCGATGCCGCGGGCACGCTCGGCGAGATCTCCCCGCGTCTTCATGATCAGCCAGGTCGCGCCGAGCAATGCATAGCCGACGACGATCGCCACGCCGGTGACGATCGAAAAGGGTGTCAGCCAGTCCCACCAGCCGCCGGCATAGGCCCGGTCTTCGACCGGAATCCCCTGGACGAGCGCGCCGAGCGCCAGTCCCTGGGCGAAGGCTGCGAGCGTCGATCCTCCGGCAAAGGCCCAGTTCCACAAGAACTCGCCGCGCCGCGTGCGCCATCGATATTCGAAAGCGACGCCGCGGAAGATGAGGCCGAGAAGCATGGCGATGATGGGCGCGTAAAGCGCCGGCAGTACGGTTGCATAGGCGAGCGGGAAGACGGCCATTAGGCCACCGCCGCCGAGCACGAGCCAGGTCTCGTTGCCGTCCCAGACCGGTGCCACGGAATTCATCATCACGTCGCGATCGTGCTTCTCCGGGAAAAGCGGGAAAAGAATGCCGACGCCGAGGTCGAAGCCGTCGAGAACGACATAGGCTAGCACTGCGAAGGCGATAAGAGCGGCCCAGATCAGCGGCAGGTCAATAGCCATGATGGCCTCCATGGGGTTTCGCCGTTGCCGGGCCAGGGGTGACGCCGGCAGTGCGCAGCGGCCCCTCGTCGAGCTCCGGCATGGTATCGCGTGGCAGGCGAGCCATCAGCCGCAGGATGTAGAAGGTGCCGGCGCCAAAGACGAGGAAGTAGACGACGATGAAAGCGATAAGCGACGCACCGACGGCCGGAGCCTCGATCGGTGAGACCGAATCGGCCGTCAGCATGTGGCCATAGATCGTATAGGGCTGCCGCCCGACCTCGGTGGTGATCCAGCCGGCGAGCACCGCCACGAAGCCAGCCGGGCCCATCACGACCGCCATGCGATGAAGCCAGGCATTCGTGGCGAGTGTGCCGCGATAGCGACACCAGAGGCTCCAGAGTCCGATGCCGAGCATGGCGAAACCGATCGCCACCATGACGCGGAACGACCAGAAGATGATGCTGACGGGAGGGTGTAGTTCTTCGGGAATCGAGTCGAGGCCGGCGAGCGGCGCATTGAGATCGTGTTTCAGGATGAGGCTCGACACTTTCGGGATTTCGACCGCGTAGTCGATCCGCTTCTCGGCGGAATTCGGAATGCCGAACAGGATCAGCGGCGCCCCATTTTCATGGCTTTCATAGTGTCCCTCCATCGCCATGATCTTGGCCGGCTGATGCTCGAGAGTGTTGAGCCCGTGCAGGTCGCCGGCGAAGATCTGGATCGGCGCGACGATCGCCGCCATCCACATCGCCATCGAGAACATGGTGCGCGCGCGGCGTGGCGCCGTTTTGCGCAGGAGGTGCCAGGCGCCGCAGGCGCCGACGACGAAGGCGGTCGTCAGATAGGCGGCGAGCACCATGTGCACGAGCCGGTAGGGGAATGACGGATTGTAGATCACCGCCCACCAGTCGGACGGAACGAACTGACCGGCTTCGTTGACGGAAAAGCCGGCCGGCGTTTGCATCCAGGAGTTCACAGCCAGGATCCAGGTCGCCGAAATCAGCGTGCCGAAGGCGACCATCGCCGTGGCCAGAAAGTGAAGCCGCGGGCCGACACGGTTAAGACCGAACAGCATGACGCCGAGGAAGCCCGCCTCGAGGAAGAAGGCGGTCAGCACCTCATAGCCCATCAGCGGCCCGATCACCGGCCCGGCCCTGTCCGAGAACACGCTCCAGTTGGTGCCGAACTGATAGGACATGACGATGCCCGAGACGACGCCCATGCCGAAGGCCACCGCGAAGATCGTCTTCCAGAAGTTGAAGAGCTCGAGATAGACCTCGTCCTTCTTCCAGAGCCACAGCGCCTCGAGAACGGCAAGATAGCTCGCGACCCCGATGGAAAAGGCGGGAAAGATGATGTGAAACGAGACCGTGAAAGCGAACTGAATGCGCGCAAGCACTGTCGCATCAAAGGCTTCAAACACGGCGCGATCCTCTCAGCCGGAGCCGTCAGGCGGGGGCAAAGGGCCTTTGCATCCCGCGAGTCGTTTGTCGATCGAGCGTCTGTCGCTCAACTTCATCGTGTGATCGAATCTGATGCAGAATTGCCAAAGGTCAATGACGGGCCGCCCGCCACGTTGTCACACTGCGGCAATGTTTCGCCTGTGGCATTTGGACCGACGGGCAGTCTATGGGCGGGCGAGATACGCCTCGGCAAGCTCCGTCCAGAAGGCGGCCCCGATCGGCAGCAGATCGTCGTTGAAGTTGTAGCCGGGGTGGTGGAGCGGCTTCTCCTCACCGGTCACTCGCGATCCCAGGAAGTAGTAGGTGCCGGGCCTTTCCTTGAGCATATGGGCGAAGTCTTCACTGCCCATGTATGGGCGTGCGAGGTCGACGACCTTGTCCGCACCGGCAAAGCGGATGGCAAGATCGCGGACGAAATCCGTTTCCGCCTTGTGATTGATGGTCGCGTCATAACTTCGTTGGTAATCGACGGTCGCACGCATGCCGAAGCTTGCCGCCTGTGCCGCGGCGATCGTCCGAATGCGACGCTCGAGCTCGTCGCGAACGGCCGGATCGAAGGAGCGGATGCCGACGATGATTTCGGCTCGCTCGGGGATGATGTTGCTCGCCGAGCCAGCATGGAAGGCGCCTACGGTGACGACCGCCGGGTCCATCGGATGGATGTTGCGGGCGACGATCGTCTGCAGCGCCATGACGATGCTCGCGCCGCAGACGATCGGATCGGCCGTCTCCTGCGGTTCGGCGCCGTGACCGCCGCGGCCGTGAACGGTGATCCGCGCCTCGTCGACGGCGGCCCCGATCGGGCCTTCGCGCAACGCGAACTGCCCGAAGGGCAGGTTCGGCTCATTGTGGAGCGCGAAGACCGCGTCGCAGGGGAATTTGTCGAACAGTCCTTCGTCGATCATGATCTTCGCGCCGCCGAAATTCTCCTCGGCCGGCTGGAAGATCAGGTGGACGGTGCCATCGAAATTCCGGCGCTCGGCAAGCGCACGGGCGGCACCCAGCAGCATCGCCGTGTGGCCGTCATGGCCGCAGGCATGCATCAGCCCCGGCGTCCTGCTGGCGTAGTCGAGGCCGGTTTCCTCGTGGATCGGCAGCGCGTCGATGTCGGCACGGATGCCGATCGAGCGTGTGCTGGTGCCGTTCTTGAGCGCGCCGACGACGCCGGTTTTCGCAAGGCCTGTCGTCACCGTGTAGCCAAGCGCTTCGAGATGGCGTGCGATGAAGGCCGACGTGCGGCGTTCTTCCAATCCTAATTCGGGATGTGCGTGCAGGTCGCGGCGGATGGCGACGAGTTCCGGCAGGGCATTGCTGATCGCAGCGGAAATTTTCATGTCAGGCACCACGGGTTGGGATGCGATTTTCGAAATAGCGGAAGGTGACGACCAGAATTCCGGTCAGACACATATAGATGAGCGCCAGCAGTAGCAGCGGCTCGTAGGTGAGATAGGTTTCCTGCCGCACCTTGGAGATCACAGCATAGACGTCGATCACGGTGATGGTCGCAACGAGCGGCGTCGACTTGAGCTGCAGCACCGTCTCGCCGTTGAGCGTCGGAAGGGCCCGGTGGACTGCGCGGGGCAGCCAGATGCGCCGGAACATCGTCCAGCGTCCCATGCCATAGGCGCGCGCCGCTTCCAACTCGCCCTGCGGCACGCCGGCAAAGGCGCCGCGCATCACTTCCCCCTCATAGGCGGCGAAGGAGAGCGTCAGCGCCGCCAACCCATAGGGCCACGCCTCGCGCAGATAGGGCCAGAGGAAGGAATGACGGATCGCAGGGAACTGGGGAAAGAGCGAACCGAGCCCGTAATAGAGCAGCCAGAGCTGCAATAGCAGCGGCGTTCCGCGGATCACAGTGCAGAACAGACGGGCAGGGGCTTTGAGGAACCAGGGGCCGGTCACCTGGACGAGCCCGAGCGGAACGGCGAGCAGGAAGCCCAGGATGGCGGTGCTGAACAGCATTGCCAGGCTGACGAGGATCCCGGAGCCGAGCCTTGGCAGGTAGCGCGGCAGCCAGTCCCAGCGCATGAACACGGCGACTGCAACGACGAGCGCCAGGAAGAGGAGCATCAGGACGATGCGATGCGGCTTGAGGAAGCTCTCCGCCTTGGGAAGGTCTTCGGGGACGAGCGCGAGTGCGTGGGTCGTTTCGTCGGTCATCGCTGCTCCGCGAAGCCGCGCCGGGCGTGCCGTTCGATGACGCCGATGAAAAGGTTCGAGACGAGGGTCAGGGCGAGATAGAGCGCGCCCGCCGCGCAGAAGAAGAGGAAATAGGCCTTGGTGGTGCCGGCCGCCTGGCGCGTGACGAGCGTCAGTTCGCTGAAGCCGACGACGGCAAGCAGCGCCGTGTCCTTGGTGGCGATCAGCCAGAGATTGGCAAGGCCGGGAATCGCATAGGGCAACATCGCGGGCAGGGTAATGCGCCGCAGAACCTTGGCCGGCGACATGCCGTAGGCGCGCGCCGCCTCGATCTGCCCGGCGGGCACCGCCTTGATCGCGCCGCGCAGCACCTCGGTCGAATAGGCGCCCTGCACGACCCCAATGACGAAGATGCCCGCCATCAGGCCGCTGATATCGACGGTCTCGAAACCCATGGCGCCGAGAAACTGGTTCAGGAGGTCGGTACCGGCATAATAGAGAAGCAGGATAAGGACGAGCTCGGGAACGGCCCGCACGATGGTCGTATAGCACTCGAGCAGGTCGCGCAGCACCGGTCCGCCATAGAGCTTGCCGAAGGCGCCGCCGACGCCGAGCATCAGCCCGAGCGCATAGCCGCCGACGGCGATCTCGACCGAATGCAGGAAGCCCTGCAGCAGAACACCGCCCCAGCCGGGCGCTGCGAGTGCGAGCAGGCTCCAGTTGATGAAGGAATCGGCGGCCATGGCAACCTCGTTCTTCAGAGCGGGATAAGGAAAAGTGTGCGCGGTTTTCCGCCCGCATCCCGCTCCAGCTTAAAAGCGTCGACCGGCGGTCTTAGGACCGCCGGCCGGCTGCGGTTAGCCGCCGTAGATGTCGAAGTCGAAGTACTTCTTCGAGAAGGTGTCGTAGGTGCCGTTGGCACGAATCGCCTTGATTGCCGCGTTGATCTTGTCCTTGAGTTCCGTCTCGCCCTTGCGCAGTCCGACGCCGACGCCTGGTCCGAGAACGTCGACGTCCTGGGCGACTTCGCCTTTGTAATCGCAGCATTCGTTGCCCTGGTCGCTCTTCAGGAAGGCGTCGAGGGCGATCGCATCGGCCTGCACGGCGTCGAGACGTCCGGCGGCGAGATCCTGGTTGGCCTCGTCCTGCGTCTGGTATTCCTTGATCTCAACACCGGCCGGGGCGAAGTGCTTGGTCGCATAGGCCTGGTGCACGGTCGATACCTGCACGCCGAGCGTCTTGCCGGCTAGGCCTTCGGGCGTCGGCTTGATGTCCTCGCCCCTGGTGCCGATGATGCCGGTCGGCGTGTTGTAGTACTTGTCGGAGAAGTCGATGGTCTTCAGGCGCTCCGCGGTGATCGACATGGAGCCGACGATCATGTCGATCTTCTTGGCGGTCAGCGCCGGGATGATGCCGTCCCAGGCGACGGGGGTGATCACGCAGTCAAGCTTCGCCTCGACGCACATCGCCTTCATGAACTCGACCTCCCAGCCTTCCCAGTTGCCGTTCGCGTCAGGCGAGGTGAAGGGCGGATAGGGTTCGGCGGCAATGCCAACCTTGACCTGTTCGGCCGAGGCGGCGGCGACGCCCGTGATTGAGAGAGTGGCGGCGAGCGCCAGGAGCTTCAATGTCTTCTTCATGCTGTTCCCTTTTTTGGTTGTTGAGCATTGCGGAATTCAATGAATTGAACTGATGAACTTCTTCAGCCTTTCGGACTTGGGCGCACCGAAGATCGCCTCGGGCGGCCCCTGTTCCTCGATGATGCCGTTGTGCAGGAAGACAATGTGGTTGGCGACGTCGCGGGCGAACTTCATCTCGTGGGTGACGAGGATCATCGTCCGTTTCTCGCGCGCAAGGTCGCCGATCACGGAGAGAACCTCGCCGACGAGCTCCGGATCGAGCGCCGAGGTCGGCTCGTCGAAGAGCATGACAAGCGGTTGAATGGCGAGCGCTCTAGCGATCGCGGCGCGCTGCTGCTGGCCGCCCGAAAGAAAGGCCGGATAGGCGTCGCGCTTCTCGTAGAGCCCGACGCGGCGCAGCAGCTTCTCCGCCATTTCCACCGCTTCGGTCTTGGATTTGCCGAGCACGTGGACCGGAGCCTCGATCACGTTTTCGAGGATCGTCATGTGCTGCCAAAGGTTGAAGCTCTGGAAGACCATGCCGAGCTGGGCGCGGATGCGCTGGACCTGCTTGCGATCGGCGGGCATCAGCCCGCCTTTGCCGTCCGGCTTCATGCGGATTTCTTCGCCATGGACGCAGACCCGCCCGGCCGAGGGTAATTCCAGCATGTTGATGCAGCGCAGAAAGGTCGATTTCCCCGAGCCGCTGCCGCCGATGATAGCGATGACGTCGCCCTGCCGGGCGTTCAGCGATACGCCCTTCAGCACTTCCAATGGCCCGAAACGCTTGTGGAGGTCAGTGACCGCAATTGCTTGGGCCGCGTCCGTCATCGACACGCGGCTCCGGTGGCTCGTAGAGCTTTCGCTGATGGCATGAAAACAGTTCCCCTGGTCGTTCTTTCGTGCAGCATCTTCGGCTTGTCACGCTGTTTCACGGCCGGCATGGTTGCACTTGTGCCGCTATTATTCAAGTGTATAATAACTTCGTTGCTGATTTTTCAGCGGCCCTCACCCAAAACAGCAACCCGCAGGAGCAGCGCATGAGCCCATCCGGTCCGCAGACAACGACGATCGGGCCGCGAGGCTCTGCGGTCTGGAGGCAGCCGTGAGCCGCCGCAGCTTTCACCGCGCTCCGGAAGGCGAACGCCGCCAGGAACTGATCGAGGCGACGCTCGACTGCATATCGGAATTCGGCCTGAAGGGTGCGACGGTCCGGCAGATCGCGGTGCGCGCCGGCGTCACCGCAGGGCTCGTCCGCCACTACTTCGAATCGAAGGATCAGATGGTTGCCGAAGCCTATCGCGCCGTCATTGCCTCGCTCACCGAAAAGGCCAAGAACGTGGCGGGCGATCCGACGACGCGGCTCAAGGATTTCATCGCCATCAACCTGACGGAGCCGGTGGCCGACAGCCGCAGCGTCTCGCTCTGGGCCGCCTTCATCAGCCAGGTGCGGGTCGATCCGGTGCTCGCCGAGATCCACCGCGAAGGCTATCTCGCCTTTCGGAACGCCCTGCAGGACCTATTGAGCGATTTCCTCGCGGCGAAGGGGCGCGCCGCGAGTCCGGAGGAATGCCGCCGCTACGCAATCGCGATCAACGGTCTTGTTGACGGGCTCTGGGTGGAAGGTTGCCTTGCCGGCGATCTTTTCCGCGACGGCGAACTTGTCAGCATTGCCATGGCGTCTGTCGAGGCGCTGCTCGGCCTGCAGATAGAAGAATAAGAGACGGGAGAAGGCACCATGCGTTACGCGTCGATCACCTCGCGCCTGGCGGATCTTGGCTCCGGAAAATGGTCGCTGCACATTCGGGCGCGGCAGTTGAAGGCAAGCGGCGCGGATCTCATCGAGCTCACCATCGGCGAGCCTGACTTGCCGCCCGACCGCGCTCTTCTCGACGAGTGCCAGCGCGCCATGGATGCCGGGCGCTACCGCTATTCGAACGGCCGCGGCGAGCCCGCCCTGGTCGCCGCGCTCGCGGAAAAATACCGTCGCCGCCGCGCCGATGTTACGGCGGAGAACATTCTCTGTTTTCCGGGCACCCAGACGGCGCTTTTCGCCGTCATGCTGGGGCTGACCGAGGCCGGCGACGGCGTGCTCGTCGGTGATCCGCTCTATGCCACTTATGAAGGCGTCATCCGCTCGACCGGAGCCCATCCTGTCCTCGTGCCGCTGAAGCCGGAACACGGCTTTCACATGCGGGCAGGAGACCTGGAACGGGCAGTGGCGCCCAACAGTCGCGTCCTTCTGCTGAACACGCCGCACAATCCGACAGGTGCGGTGCTGACGGAGGCAGAAATCGCGGCAATCGGTGAGGTCGCGCGCCGCCACGATCTCTGGATCGTCTGCGACGAGGTCTATGAGCAACTGGTCTTCGACGCCGTCTTCGCATCGCCCTTCGACAATCCGGATCTCGCCGAGCGCACCGTGGTCGTCTCTTCCATTTCGAAGTCGCACGCCGCCCCCGGTTTCCGCAGCGGCTGGGCCGTCGGTCCGGCCGAGTTTACTGAACGCCTCCTGCCGGTGTCGGAAACGATGCTTTTCGGTCAGCAGCCATTCATTGCCGACATGACCGCCTATGCGCTGACGCATCAGATCGATACGGCGAGGCAGATGCGCGAGGCTTACAAGCGGCGCGCCGGTCGGATAGCGGTCGCTCTCGCACGGACGCCGGGCGTCTCGGTTCTGCCGCCGGAGGCCGGTATGTTCGCGCTGATCGACGTCGCCGGTACAGGGCTTTCGGGCGAGGCCTTCGCCTGGGCACTGCTCGAAGAGGAAAGCGTGGCGGTGATGCCGGGGTCGTCCTTCGGTGAGCAGGCGCAGGATTTCATCAGGGTAAGCCTGACTGTACCGGATGAGGCGATCGACGAGGCATGCCGGCGTATCGCCGCTCTCGCCGAACGCTGCGCTACAGCGCCGCGCGCCTATTCAGGCGCGCAAAGGTCGCTGTAGCACTTTTAATCGCTGCGTGATTTTGTCCTCAAATCGATTGCGATTTAAGGAATCATGCAGAGCCGCAGGGAGCGCCGCGCATGAACTCCGAAATGAAAACCGTCGGCGAGGTCCTCGTCGATCTGCTCGAGGCAAATGGCGTTGAGGTCGTGTTCGGCATTCCCGGCGTGCACACCGTCGAGCTCTATCGCGGCCTGGCCGCATCGAAAATCCGCCACGTCACGCCGCGCCACGAACAGGGTGCCGGCTTCATGGCCGACGGCTATGCGCGCGTCAGCGGCAAGCCGGGCGTGGCGCTTGTGATCACCGGGCCGGGTCTCACCAACACGATCACGGCGATGGCGCAGGCGCGGCAGGACTCGATCCCGATGCTGGTCATTTCCGGCGTCAACCGACGCGACTCGCTGGGGCACGGCCGCGGCCTGCTGCACGAACTGCCCGACCAGCACGGGATGATGAAGACCCTGGCGCTCTATTCGCACACGCTCATCAATCCGACCGACCTGCCGCTGGTCGTCGACCGTGCCTTTGCGGTGCTGCTTTCCGGTCGGCCCGGGCCCGTGCATATCGAGATTCCGACCGATGTGATGGCCGAGAGGATAGAAAGCAGGGAGACAAAGCCCGCTGCGGCGACCCGCCCGCGCTCTGACAGCGAAACCTTGCAGAGGGCGGCGATTCTCTGCGCCGAAGCCTCGCGCCCCGTCATTCTCTGCGGTGGCGGCGCACTGACGGCGGAGACGGAGGTGCTCGCGCTCGCCGAGCAGATCGGTGCGCCAGTGGTGACGACCGTCAATGCCCGCGGCATGCTGGCCGGCCATCCACTGCGCGTGCCGGCGAGCCCGAGCCTCAAGGCCGTCCGCGCCTTGCTGCGCGACGCGGATATCGTGCTGGCGCTCGGCACCGAGATGGGCCAGACCGACTACGACCTCCATGCCGATGGCGGCTTTCCCGTGCTCCGCAACCTGATCCGCACCGATATTGACGCCGCGCAGCTGGCGCGCGGGCCGCAGGCGGCGCTGTCGATCCTTTCCGGGGCAAAGGCGGCGACGGCGGGCATGCTGGGCTTCCTGCCTGGCCACACGGCAGCAAAGGACGGCGCGTCGAGGGCCGATGCGGCGCGTAAGGCGGCCTTGAAGGAACTGACAGCAAAGATGCGTGCCGAAATCGGTGTGATCGACTTGATCTACAAGGCACTCCCGGACTGCACCATCGTCGGCGATTCGACCCAGGCCGTCTATGCCGGTAATCTCTATTGCGATGCGCCGCGGCAGCGCGCCTGGTTCAATTCCGCCACCGGCTATGGCTCGCTCGGCTACGCCCCTCCGTCAGCGGTTGGCGCCGCGGTTGCCGACCGCACGAGGCCCGTCGTCTGCCTCGTCGGCGATGGGGGCTTCCAGTTTTCGCTGGCCGAGATCGGCTCGGCGGTCGATGCCGCGGTGAGAGTAATCTTTCTCGTCTGGAATAATGACGGCTACCAGGAAATCGAATCCTACATGGTCGAGGCCGGGGTCACCCCGGAAGGCGTGAAGCCTTCAGCGCCGGATTTCCTGATGACTGCCGGGGCCTATGGCGTCCCGGCCGAGCGGCTGGCGAACATCGAGGACCTGTCGCGCGCGCTGGCAGATGCGGCTTCGCGGTCGGGTCCGTCGCTGATCGAGATCCATCAGGAGAAAACCGCCGGTGTCGGCGGCTGACGATCGTCAGACCAGCTCGCATTTGACTTTTGCGGCCTGGAATGGTGTTAAGGGCGCCTGCTCGAATCCGGCCACGTTCTTTTACTAGGCTAGGGGATCGGGCGGAATTTTACGTCTCGCGGGCGCTAAGGCGCCGAGAGAAAGGGACCGCGTCCTCGATGGACCTTCTGGGTGGTGGCAGCAGAAACATGCAGGCCGGCCGGCTCCTTGCCGTGCTGTGGCTGCTTTGCGCTTCCTTTGCCATGCAGGTCATCGCCGTTGGGCAGAGCGTTTCTGGTCGTGTCGCCGCGGGAGCGCAGACCGGTAATGTCTCCGCGCCCGACACCGGATCGCCCGATCGTCCCGCCGCCCGCCAGGTTTCCCGCGCCGTCGCCTTGCCTGAATTGCGCATCATCGGCGAGCGGGCCGACGGAAAGTCGACGCTCGGCAGCGACCCGTCCGCGGCACTTGCGGCCGAAGCCGCTACCTTGTCGATCTATGAAGACGTTCGGCCTCTGCCTTTCCCACGCGCGGAAGCCGCAATCGGCTCCCGTCACGAAAGTGAGCGTATCCGCGGACCGCCCGCGGCCTAGATTGGCGGCTGAGAATTCGGCGGAGCTTCCATCTCCTGCCTCGATGAAACCTAGCCCGGACGGCGCTAAAAGGCGCGTTCAGGCGTTTTTGGAATTTCCACATGCGTACATCCAGATGGGCGGTTCTCGCCTATGTCGCGATCATTGTCTTCGGATGCCTCGCGGCGGTGCCGAGCGTTCTGACGCCGGCCATGAGGGAGCAATTCGCTTCCGTACTTCCCTTCAAGCCGGTCACCCTAGGCCTCGACCTGCGAGGCGGTTCGCACCTCGTGCTCGAGGTCGACGGGGCGGGGCTGCAGAAGGCTCGTCTCAACTCGCTTCTCGATGACACCCGACGTGTTCTGCGCGGCGAGCGCGTCTCCGCCTCTTCGGCGCGCATCAGCGGCAATAGCGTGACGGTGAGCATCCCGGATGCCGCCGACCGCGAAAAGGTCCTGCCGAAACTGCAAGAACTGGCGGCGCCCGTTGGCACGGTCGGGTTCGGCGGCTCGGCTGCTGAGCTCGAGGTGACGACGAATGGCGACGTGATCGCGCTCGCCATGACGGAGGCAGGTCTTGCCGATCGCATGACCAAGGCGGTCGAGCAGAGTCTTGAAATCATCCGCAACCGCGTCGACCAGGTCGGCGTCGCAGAACCGTTGATCCAGCGCATCGGCTCGAACCGCATTCTCGTGCAGCTGCCGGGCCTCCAGGATCCGACGCGCCTTCGCGAGCTTCTCGGCTCGACGGCGCAGATGAGCTTCCACATGCTCGACCAAACCGCGGATGTCACGCAGCCGCCGCCGCGCGGCGTCGATATCCTCCCGGGCGCCAATGACAACAACAAATATCCGGTGGAAAGCCGCATCGCGATTTCCGGCGAACGCCTCGAAGATGCGAAGGTGGGCTTCGACCAGCGCACGAACCAGCCGGTGGTGGATTTCGCCTTCGACTCGCTCGGCGCCCGCCAATTCGCTGATATCACCCGCGAAAACGTCGGCCGGCCCTTCGCCATCGTCCTCGACGGCAAGGTCCTGACGGCGCCGGTCATCAATGAGCCGATCCTTGGCGGTCGCGGCCAGATCAGCGGCAACTTCACGGTCGAGGAGGCAACGGTTCTCTCGGCGCTGCTGCGCTCCGGCGCGTTACCCGCGCCGCTCACCATCATCGAAGAGCGCTCCGTCGGCCCGAACCTCGGCAGCGACTCGATCCGCATGGGCCTCTACACCGGCCTTGCCGGTTTCGGCCTCGTCGTGACGCTGATGATCGTTCTTTACGGTGCCTGGGGCATGATCGCCAATGTCGGCCTGGTGCTCCACACCATCCTGACGATCGGCGTTCTCGGCCTGATCGGGTCGACGCTGACCCTGCCCGGCATTGCCGGTATCATTCTCGGCATCGGTATGGCGGTCGACGCCAACATTCTCATCAACGCGCGCATCCGCGAAGAAACGGAAGCGGGCGCCGGTGCGATGAAGGCGCTCGATGTCGGCTTCAACAAGGCCTATGCCACTATCCTCGATTCCAACGTCACGACACTGTCCGGCACGATACTCTTGTTCTGGCTCGGCAGCGGTCCGGTCCGCGGCTTCGCAGTCACCATGATGCTCGGCATCATCATCTCGATGTTCACCTCGGTGACGGTCGTGCGCCTGCTGATGCGCGAGGTCGTCGTGCGCCGCAAGATGAAGAAGCTCGAGATCCCGTCGCTCTTCGGGCGGGTGCCGCGCCTGCCGACCTTCTCCTTCATGAAGCGTCGCTTCCAGGCGATAGGCTTTTCGGCCTTCCTGTCGATCAGTTCCCTCATCCTGTTCTTCACGCCGGGTCTTAACTACGGCATCGATTTCATCGGCGGTATCCAGGTCGAGGCGGTGTCGAAGGAAAAGATCGATCTGCCGACGCTGCGCCACAGTCTCGAAGAGCTCAATCTCGGCGAGGTGGCGCTTCAGGACTTCGGCGGCGGCCAGTCGGTGTTGATCCGCGTCCAGCGTCAGCCAGGCGGTGAGCAGGAACAGACGGTGGCGCTGAACAGGATCAAGGATGCGGTGACGACGGCGATCCCGGGTGCCACGCTGGAGCGAACCGAGGTCGTCGGTCCGACGGTCAGCGGCGAGCTGGCGCGTTCGGGCTTCCTCGCCGTCGGCCTCGCCATGGTGGCGATCCTGTTCTACATCTGGTTCCGCTTCGAATGGCACTTCGCCGTCGGCGCGATCGCGGTGCTGCTGCTCGATATTACCAAGACGGTCGGCTTCTTCGCGCTGACGGGCATCGACTTCAACCTGACCGCTATCGCCGCATTGCTGACGATGATCGGCTACTCGGTGAACGACAAGGTGGTGGTCTACGACCGCATGCGCGAGAACCTGCGCAAGTACAAGTCGATGCCGTTTTCCGATCTCATCGACATGAGCATCAACCAGGTGATCGCGCGATGCATTTTCACCTCGATGGCGACGGCGCTTTCGCTGGTGCCCATGGCGATCTGGGGTGGCGAGGCGGTACGCAGCTTCGCCTGGCCGATGATCTTCGGCGTCATCGTCGCGACGACCTCGTCGATCTATATCGGCGGGCCGATCCTCCTGTTCCTCAGCCGTTGGTGGAAGGATCGCGAGGCCGGTCGCTCCAGCGCGCAGCAGCCGGGCACGCCGGCGGGCTGACGGCCGCCAAACTATCATTGCCAACCAAGCCAGGGGCAGCCTCACGGGGCTGCCCCTTTTTTGTCCGAAAGTGCTGCCTTTATACGAATCGTCGCTTGCAGGTCGATTCGGCTCTACCTAGATAGAGAGAGGCCCCTGCGGGGGGCGCAACGGAATTGTCTGCGAGGTAGCCAAAGACGAGGTCGATAGGAATTATTTTTCTCTTTCTCGTTTTTGTAATTGACTAATTTGGTAGATTATTCTAGTTTGCAAACCGTGACGCAGCACCCTGCCTCACATTGTTCATGAACCGCCGCGGCGCCCTGCGCCGCGCTCAGCCGAAGGAGAGTGACATGTCCAGAATCGTCTCGACCGCCGCCTTCTGCGGCTCTCGTTCCCTTTGTCGTGCAACAGTGAAAGGTCTCATTCGCACGCTTTGCCGAATGTGACCGTTCGAATTCACTGAATTCACCTTTTGCCGAGAATTGAATGATCCGCGCCCGAGGCGTGGAGGAGCGTTATTCGCATGAACAAGCAAGTTATAGAATATGGCGGAGAGGCCGTTGGCGTCGTCGTCCCGGATCAGGACCGGTTGAAGTTTCTGGCCGTCAAGTATCACGTCTGGGATCTCGACGCGCAGCGTTTTGGCTCTGCCGATGAGGCGCGTGCGGCCATACGGCACCTGCTTGCCGGCCGGGGTGCGCCCAGACACGAAGCTGGTGCGGTGGCGGCGTGATTTCCTGCGCCCCGCCACCCGCGCCATGATCCCCAGCTATCGAACGTAAGCCGCGGCTTCCGCGCTGCTGATCCGGGCGCGCCGAAGGTCCTTTGTTAATATTCGGCCATAATCGTGCATTTCTGTGCGGGAGTTCCCGGCTGGTCCGAGACAGGGTTGGCGGCATGCTGACGAAGAAAGGCAAGTACGGGCTGAAGGCCCTTATCGACTCGCGCGTCTCGAGCCCGACGACAAGATCCTGCTCGAACTGCGCCATGCCGGCGTTCTCCGCTCGAAGAAGGGACCCGGCGGCGGTTCATCCGGGCGCTGGACGGGCCCCTGGCTCCCATACCGCTGCGCAAGCCGCACGGCCTACGAGGTTTGCGAGGGCTGCAGGGATCCCGTAGCCTGCCAAGTGCGCATATCCATGACGTCGGTGCGCGACGCGATGGCCTCGCTTCTCGACTCGATGACGCTCGCCGACTTTGCCGGCGGGAGGCCTTTGCCGCCGGTCGCGTCTGTGGAAAATCGAATCAGCTGACGTGAGCGCTGCGAAAATTGGCTGGTTTGGCCGAAACGCGGCGTTTGGAGGCTTGGTTTGCGGGGAAAAAGGGCCTATCTGGCTGTTATGTTTCACGGCGGCCGCTGGAGATGGCGGCTGGCGGTCATATGGTTTCTGAAGTCTGGGATTGATGATGGGCTTGCGACATGTGAAGGCTGAGGGGAATTCCCCAAGCGCCGTTCTGGATTCGATCGGCCGGACGCTGACGACGGCGACCAACGGCATCAAGGCACTGGCCGAGCACCTGGCGACGGACGAAAGCTTCGCGCGCAGCCTCGTCGAGGCGGTCGAACTCATCGGTGACGGGCAGGGCCGCGTCGTTGTTTCCGGCGTGGGCAAGAGCGGGCATATCGGCCGCAAGATCGCCGCGACGATGGCTTCCACTGGCACCTCCGCCTATTTCGTGCACCCTACGGAGGCAAGCCATGGCGACCTCGGTATGGTTACCTCCGATGACGTGCTCATCCTGTTGTCCTGGTCGGGCGAAACGGCGGAACTCGCCAACATGCTCACCTATGCCAAGCGCTTCAATGTGCCGATCGTGTCGATCTCGTCGAACCGCGACAGCATCCTGGCGCGCAATTCCGAAATCGCTCTGGTGCTTCCGAAGGTACCGGAGGCCTGCCCGCATGGGCTGGCGCCGACGACCTCAGCCATGTTGCAGCTCGCCGTCGGCGATGCGCTGGCGATCGCGCTGCTGGAACGGCGCGGTTTTTCCGCCGAGGACTTCAAGACCTTCCACCCGGGCGGCAAGCTTGGCGCGCAGTTGCGCCTCGTGCACGAGCTCGCGCATGCGGCGGACCAGATGCCGCTGCTCGCCGTCGGCCGGCCGATGAGCGAAGCTGTCATTGAAATGTCGGCGAAAGGTTTCGGCGTCGTCGGCATCGTCGACGACGGCGGTGTGCTCGTCGGCGTCATCACCGACGGCGACTTGCGCCGGCACATGGCCGGCGACCTGCTCAGCCAGCCGGTCGAAGAGGTCATGTCGCGTCATCCGAAGGTCGTCCAGGCAGATCTACTCGCCAGCGCCGCCATGGAATTCATGCAGGAGCACAAGGTCACCGTGCTGTTCCTCGTTGACGGGACGGGAATGCCAGAAGGCATCCTGCATATTCACGATCTGCTGCGCGCCGGCGTTGCCTAACCGGAAACGATCGCCCTCTTTTCCGGTTTTCGCCGCGGCGGCGGATCGATAAAGGCACCGGGTTCGTTGACAGTATTGCGATGCAGCCGCTCGGCGATCGCCTCAGCTCCCGCGTCGGTTCCAGCGCGGGAATAGAAGTTGCCGCGAACCTGGATCGAGGCCGCCATCAGCCGGAACATCGCCGCGCTCAAATCCGGATCCGGCGGCTGCGGCGCCGCCCAAAACGCATCAAGCGGCTGCTGGTCCGTCAGGCCCGCGACGTCGAAAACGGCCCTGCCGAGAACTTTCACGGGCTTGCCCTGTTTCAAGGCATGCAGTCCCGCGGTCGAGTTGACCGTCACCATGCCGGCGCTCTTGTCCGTCAGCAGATCCAGATTTCCGCCGTCGAGATAGAAGACGCGCTCGCCGATACCGAGCGCCGCCGCTTGGCCGTCGATGATCCTGGGCCAGGAGATGAGGCCGTTGTCGAGCGGGTGCACCTTGATCACAAGCTTACTCCCTGCCGGTGCGTGGCGTGCAAAGGAGGCGAGGATATCCGCGATCGCCTCTTTCTGGCTGTTGAAGGGCGAGTGCGCGCGGAGCTGGAAGTCGGTCTCGAGTTGCAGTGGATAGACGAAGTAGGACGCGTTCGCCGATGAGAGCGAGCCGATCAGCCTATCTGCCGCCTTTCGCTGGCGCTTGCTTGCGGCCAGGCGCCTCACCCAGCCGGCATATTCTGCGAGCGGATGAAAGATCGCGTGCCGGCGATAACCCGGGAAAAGAAACCAGAGAAAGACGTTTGGCAGGTTGTAAAGGAGGTCATAGGCCGCTTCGGCAAGGAAGGTCTGCGTGTGCCGCCGCCGCCAGTCCGGCTCGGGCAGCCCCGCCGCCCCCACCAAGATCTGCTTCGCGTCGGCAGGGAAATGCGAGTTGGACGACATGCCGCCGCGTTCGAGCGTCAGCCAGTCCGGCCTCAGATAGCCCATCTCGACGACGAAGACCTCAATCCCGTGCTTGCGCGCAGCAGCGATGGCCATCTGGTGATAGGGGCGTTCCTCGCCGAGGAGGACGAGATCGCTGACGGAATGGCGGCGGATAAATGCCTCCACGTAAGTGGTCCAACTGGCGATCGAGCCGCGATAGTTGCGCGCGCCGCCGCGCCGCCAGAAGATCTGGTCGCCCACATTGAGATTGATCCGCAGGCACGCATGGCCGGATGCCTCGAGCCGCGTGGCGATCTTGGCGAAGATCGGCGACGAGGGGCCCTGCAGGAACAGGAATGTCCGTCGTGGCCGCTGGATCGTCGTGCCTGCCGTCAGCTGCATGTTCCCCACGGCCGCTATTGCAGCGCGTCCTTGTGCAGATCGGCGTGCCTGAGAAGGGCACGCAGAAGGTTCCACGGGTCCTCATCCTGCGGAGGTTTGGGACGGTGATTTGCCGGGCGGGCCTTGGCCAGCGGGACGATGAAATAATCCGTGCGCGGATCGGGAAAGGGATCGGCAAAGGACTTCAGGAGTGGCGCGTGATCGCCGTAGAAGACGAGCCAGATCGGGCGATCCAGTCTGTTGAGACTGTCGACCAGCTTCTTCAGCGCGGCATCCGATTGCTCTAGGATCGCCAGGTAGATATCGACCGGATTGGTGAGCGTTTCGACGCGACCGGGCTCCCAAGGGCCATGATTGGCCATCGAGGCAACGAAGAAGAACCCGCTTTCGTCTTCGGGAAGCTTCTGCGTCTCTTCCAGAACTCTCGCGGTCAGCGCGGCGTCGGAGACGTAGAGGCCGTCTTGAGAGGGATCATGGTCGAAGGCGTCGAGCATGGACAGCTTCTCGAAACCCAATACCGGCATCGCCTTGTGACGCAGGAAGAATGTCCGGTCATAGGGATGAATGAAATGCGTGCGCCAGCCGGCGCGCTTCAACTTTCCCGGCCACACGACATCGGCATAGTGGGCGGCGCGAAGATAGGGATAGCTCGCATCCACATGAATGTCGTCCGGCACAAGGCCGCTCAAAACCGCGAACTCGGTGCGCAGCGTGTAGCCGCCTTCGAAAACGTTGCTCAACCGGCCCCATTGCACCGCCTGCTGGCGCAGCCTGTCAATCGCCGGCAACTTGATCGTGTCCACGCCGAAATGTCGCATGTCGATGAAGGATTCCGATTGCCAGACGACGATGAGCGGCGCCTCCTCGTGGCCGATGAGGTCATGGACCGCGGCGCGCAGGCGTACCGAGAGTTCGGCGACGATCTTCTCGCGCTTGACCCCCAGCCAGATAATGAAGTGGAAGACCACCGAGCCGAAGGTGCCGAAGCGCACCGTACTCATCTTGGCGTTGACCTTCCTCACCAGACGCTGGACGAGGGTAGCGGTCGCACGGTTGACCGGGCCGTAGAACAGCGAGATCCAGGGCAGGCTCGCCACGGCGACCATCAGCGCGACCCAGAACGACTTGTCGTTGGCAGGCAACACCGTCGGCTCGAAATACATGTAGAGCCCCGAGACGCCGAAGACGTAGAGAAAGGCGACGATCCAGAAGACGATATTCAGCGACGTCGCGTAGAAGATCGTCTTGTATTTGAATACGTCGGCGACGAGGGCGATATCTGAGAAAACCAGGGGCTCGCGGATGAACTTGAACTTCGCGCGGGAGATGCCGGTGAAGATGATGAAGAAGCTCATGGTGCCGGCAGCCGCGTAGAGCGGCCGCCAGGAGATCGCGAAGAAGCCGGCGAAAACGAGTGCTATCACCGGCAGCCTGGCAAGGATATCGACAATGTCCTGATTGCGGCCATAGGGGGACGCGTTCTTTCGCCGCTCGCGCTTCGGCAGCGCGAAGCGGTCGGTGAAGAAGACCACCCCACAGGACAGCAGATAGCAGCCGAGCGTCAACGCTACCGGATAGTCGTGCAATTCAAAGGGAAGTAGCGCCAATCCGTTACCTTCGAGCCATTTTCCGCGCCGACGCCGCCTCGGCAGCAGGACCATCCGACACTTAAAGGCTAACGTCGCCAGCGACAAGCCGCGTGGACCGGTCCACCGTCACCGTCCACGGCTGCGCGCGATCGCCTTATCGAACCACCAGTTGATGAGCGGCCGGACGGCCGGGCCGAAGCGCCCGAGCAGGAAGAGCGTGAGGCCGAAATAGATCTCGAACCGTCTCCTCTCGACGCCGTCAACGATCTTCCTGGCAACGGCTTCGGCGGTCCAGGGACGGACCGCCCCCATCACCACGCTTGCCTCCCGCGGGCGCTGGGCGATTTCCCGCTCGAATTGCGGCGTCTCCGTATCCGGCGGAAAGCTCACCGATACGCCGACGTCGTGACAGCGCGCTTCGCTGCGCAGCGCCTGGGCAAAGCCGTGCAGGGCGAACTTCGACGCGCAATAGGCCGTGTAGCCGTAGATGCCGATAAGTGCGGCACCCGAGGAAATCATCACGATATGCCCGCTCCGCCGCCGTGCCATGTCGGGGTAGACGGCGCGCACCGCGTGTACGGTACCGGAAAAGTTCGTTTCCATCTGGCGGCGGAAGGCGGTGCTTGACGTGTCTTCGAACGGAGCCGGTTCGACAATACCCGCGGAGGTCACGAGAATATCGCAGGGGCCTAGCACCTCGACGCAGCGGCCAATCGCAGAGCCGATTTCTTCCTCGGTCGCGACATCGGCGGTTTCGATATGGATTTCGCTGGCTCGTGCGCCGTATTTTGAAACGAGCTTCTGCGCCGCCAATTCCAGGAGATCGCGCGAACGCGCAATGAGCGAGATCCGAGCGCCGCGGCCCGCATAGAGGAATGCGAGTGCCAGGCCTATGCCGCTGGAGCCGCCGGTTATGATCACATGGGTCATGCAGTAAACCTGCCTGCCGCCGCGGCCTTGGTGCAGCGACGATGTCTAGCGCGCCGAGAGGGTCTTCAGCATCTGATCGATATCGACGCCGCCGAGGCCGAAATTCCGTTCGACGAGATCCTTGAGGCGCTCGGCGGTCAGCGTCACGGTGCGACGGACCTGCTCCTCGGTATGCTCGCTGGTGATGAAGAAGCGCAGTCGCGCCATACCCTCCGGGACTGCGGGATGGATGATCGGCAGCACGTTGATGCCGGCGGCGAGCAGATCGTTCGAAAGCTGTACCGCCCTGAGGGAATCGCCAACAATCACCGGCACGACCGAGTAACCGCCGCTCAACCCGGTGTCGAGACCAGCCTCCTTAGCGAGCTTCAGGAACAGGCCGCCATTGCGCCTCAGCGCTGCGGTGCGCTCCGGCTCCCGTTCGAGAACGTCGAGGCTCGCAACCGCCGATGCGCCGAGAACGGGCGCGAGGCCGACGCTGTAGACGAAGCCGCCGGCCGACGCCTTGAGCACGGCCGCGAGTGCCTCGCTGCCGGCGATATAGCCGCCGCAGCTCGAAGTGGTTTTCGACAGCGTCCCCATCCAGATGTCGACTTCGTGCGGATCGACGCCAAAATGCTCGGCCAAGCCCTTGCCCCGGCGACCCAGAACGCCCAGCGAATGGGCCTCGTCAACCATCAGCCAGAAGCCGAATTCAGCCTTGAGCTTCAGGAGGGCAGGCAAGTTGGCGACATCGCCATCCATCGAATAGATGCCCTCGACGATTACCATGATGTGGCGATAGTCGCCGGAAACGGTCCGCAGCACATGTTCCAGGTCGGCCGTATCGTTGTGCTTGAACAGGCGGCGCGCTGCGCCCGAAAGCTTGATGCCGGCAAGCGCGCTGTTGTGGATGAACTCGTCATGGATGACGAGGTCCTTCGGCCCCAAAAGGCAGCCTATGGCCGTGACATTGGTGAGGTAGCCGCTGACGAAGCAGACGGCCGCCTCGACGCCGTAGAAACGTGCGATCCGCTCCTCGAGCTCGACATGCACCGGCCTTTCGCCTGCCACAAGCCTGCTCGCCGAGGCGGAAATCCCGAAGGTTTCGATCGTCTCGCGTGCCCGGTCGAGGACGCGGGCGTGCCTGTTCAGCCCTAGATAGTCATAGGAAGCGAAGTTGATGAGCTTTCGGCCGTCGATCATCGTCGTCGCGCCGGCGGCTGTCTGATGCGCCCGATAGAACGGATTGGCGATGCCAAGCTGCTCGCTCGCGAACTTCTGCGCCTGCACCTGCTTGTATTCCGGCAGGTCCTCGAAGCGAGCCTGTTGGCGACGCGGGGCAGGCGGCAACTCCCGTTCCGAGCGCGCCATCCGGTTGCGCTCGGAGGATTGATGAGTGTTCCTCATCCTGTCCAGCAGGTTCTCCTTGAGGCTGCTGTTCATCTTGGAGAAGGTCTGGCCGTTTCCGTCGTTGCTCATTGGCTCAGTGCTTTTTCCTTGGCCGCTCCGATATGGCGTTGCGTCAGTTCGGTGACGAGCTTGTCGTCGGCAGTTTCGGCGTCGTCGCTCTGATCGCGTTTGCTTACCTTTTCATAAAGCTTGCGCGCAACATCTCCGACGGTCGTGTTGTCGGCGACGCCGCTCAGGGGCATGTCGAATCCGGTGTTCTGCTGGAAGCTGATGCCGAGCTCGACCGCCATCAGGCTGTCGAGGCCGATTTCCTTCAGGATCTTGCCGCGCGTCACCGTATCCTTGGCCACGCGAAGAATGGCGGCGATCTCGCTCGCGACCAGATCGAACAGGATGTCCTCTGCCTCCTGCGGCGACTTGCCCTCGATCATCGCCACGAGGTCCATCTTGGTGCCCTCGGCGCCGGAGGCGTGCTGGTCGGCGCTGCGCAGGATCACTTCGAAGAGCGCGTTTCGGGCAACCGGCAGGTTGCGCGCCGCCGACCAGTCGATTTCCGAGATCATCACGACGGCGGCATCGACGGTGCCCGGATCGGCGGCGATATGGCTCTCGACCATGTCGAGCGCCACCTGGGCCTTGAGCGCCGTCTTCCCGATGCGCTTGGCGAGAAGGTCGTTCACGTCGGCGTTCTGCGTCAAATAACCCGCATCGGCGATGGCGCCGAAGCCGACTGCCAGCCCGACCAGCCCCTTCGCACGCCGTGCGCGGGCGAGGCCCTCAAGGTAGCCGTTGGCCGCCACATAGTTCGCCTGGCCCGGATTGCCGACGAGCGTCGTTGCGGAGGAGAACAGGATGAAGTTGTCGAGCGCGTCGGCGCGCGTGAGACGGTCGAGGATCGCCGCGCCCTTCGCTTTCACGTCGATGACCGGTCGGTTGCGCTCGCGGTTCAAGTTGCTGATCAGCGCATCATCGAGCACCATTGCCGCATGCACGATCGAGCGAAGCGGCGCCTGCGCCCGAAGTGTCGCAAGAAGCGCTTCCATAGCAGCGGCATCGGTGACATCGCAGGCGTGGAGCGATGCCGACACGCCAGCCTTCTGCCAGCGTTCGATCGTCGCGCTCGTCTCGGCGTCCGGTTGGCCGCGGCGTGAACACAGAGCGATATTGCGCGCCCCCTTGTCGACAAGCCACTTGGCCGCCACCAGGCCGAAGCCGCCGATACCGCCGACAACAAGATGCATGCCGTCCGGATCGACCTTCATGCCCCTGCGTGGCTTCGCGGCAATCTCATGCTTGCCGGCGACCGGCGGGAGCACGACGATCTTGCCGATATGGCCGGCGTTCTGCATCAGCCGGAACGCATTGCCGATCTCGTCGAAATCGAAGGCGCGATAGGGAAGCGGCGTCAGCCTCCCCTGATCGAACAGCGCGCCGATCTCCATGAAGATGCGCTTAGTCAAATCCGGCTGATTGACGAGGAGCTGGTCCGCGTCGATGCCGAAATAGCTGACGTTGCGGCGGAATGGCCTGAGGCCGATCTTGCTGTCGGCGTAATAGTCGCGCTTACCGAGTTCCAGGAACCGCCCGAAAGGTTTGACGAGGGCGAGACTCTGCTCCATCGCCTCGGCGAAGAGCGAGTTGAGAACGAGATCGACCCCTTCACCGCCGGTGACGGCGCGGACATCATGGACGAAGCCGAGCGAACGGGAATCGAAGACGTGATCGGCGCCGAGCATCGTCAGGAAACGCCGCTTTTCACGGGTTCCAGCCGTCGCGATGACCTTGGCGCCCTTCAGCCTGGCGACCTGGAGTGCGGCCAGGCCGACCCCGCCGGCAGCGCCGTGAATGAGGATCGTCTCGCCCGCCCGGATACGGCCGAGCTCGACCATCGCATAATAGGCGGTGAGGAAGGCGACGGGCAGGGTGGCGGCGGCCACCGGGCTGATCGTCTGTGGCAGCTTGGCGACGCCTGCCCGGGAGACGACCGCATGCGTCGAGAAGGCGGATGAGGCGATTGCCATCACCGCATCGCCGACGCCGAGATCGTCAATGCCTTTGCCGACTTCGACCACATGGCCGGAAAGCTCCATGCCGATCGTCGCGCCGGCGAAGCCATCTTCGAGCGCTTCTTCCGGCAGCAGGCCCATGGCCCACATGACGTCGCGGAAGTTGAGACCCGTGGCGGCGACTGAGACGACGATCTCCCCGGGTCCGGCCCGCGGCACATCGGTTTCTTCCCAGGCGATGCTGCCCACTTGGGAGCTGACGCGCTGGCGAATGGTAGCAGCCGAGAAAGCGCTGATCTTGCCTTCGGTCTTGACGGTGGGACCGGATACGGCCCGGATTTCCGAGACCAGGCCCGTCGCCCGATCAAGCAGCCATTCGCGGTTGGAGCCCTCGCTGGTAAGCAGCGGCAGCGCCGAGGCAAGCATCTCCTCGTGGCTCGCTCCGGAATGGCCGGAGAGATCGAGCGAGTGAACGTCGAGGAATTCGTACTCGTTTTGCAACACGCGGACGAATGTCCACAATCCCGAATTCACACCCGAGCTTGCCGATTCCGACACCGGAGCGCCGCCCGGCGCCACCAGCACGAGACGGGGACGCGCGTCTCCGGCAGGCTCGGCGCTCCCGACACGCTGCTTGAGCGCTTCGGCAAAGGCGCTGAGCGCCAGCACCTGCGTCTGCAGCAAGGCGGAATCGGCGTCGCCAATGCGGTCTGCCGTTGCGGAGACGAAAACCGCGCGGACCGGCTTTTCGCCGAGCCCATCGAGCGCCGCCCCGAGCACGGCGATATCAGCAGCCATGTCGCCCGAGACGGCAACCGGGATGGCCTCAGCAGGAGTCGAGCGGCGCCGGGCGGCCGTTTCGATCAGCAGATACGGAACGGCGCCAGCGTCGCTTGCCGGCCCTGCCGCGGCCGCCGTGCCGCGCGCCTCGATCAGGATCGTATTGCCATGCGGGCACTCGCAATCGCTGACGCTGACGTTGCTGAGCTCGAGATCGGTCAGACATTTCTGCCAATGCGACACCGCGGCGAGATTGCCGATCGCGAACTCCGCCGTCTGGCTGCGTTCGAACCAACCGTCGGAGAGACCCAAGGCGAAGTCACTGAAGATCGACGGAGCACTGACGGCAGCGACCAGCGCGCCCTTTTCCCGCAACATAGAGCGCAGCGCAGTACGGATGTCGGCTTCCTCTTCGATCAATTGGTAGAGGTTGTCCGACGCGCTGACGGCGAGATCGAAGGGCCCGATCGCGGCGAATTCGCTCTTCTTCAGAATGCGCACATGGGCGTCTTCCTCGAAGGCGATCTCGAGATTGCGCTGGGCGTTGTCGCGCGGTTCGACGACGGTAAGGGTCGTTCCATGGCTTGCCGCCAGATCGGCCAAGCGCCGCGTGAAGCCCGCGGAGACGCTGCCGAACTCGACGATGCGCAGGCGAGCGCCATTCACCTGCGCGGCCAGAGCGCGTTCGACCATGCCGAGGGCGTGTTCCATGCGCGACCGGCTTGCCACCGAATGGACGGCCTGGTGGTCGAGCGTTGCGTCGCTGATGAAGCCGGCGAGGAAAGCTGCAGCTTCGCTATCGACCGGTCCGGCCAGCAGCACGTCGAGACGGCTCAGCGCCTCCGCATAGGCGTTGTTGATCAGCACCGCTTCCACGGCGCGGTCGGGACGCTCACCATAGAGCTCGCCGAGGATCTCCTCGACGGTCGGAAGCGTGAACTCCGGCGCGACTTTCCAGCTGCCATTCTGGTGCTCGCAGAGCCCGGCATCCTCGAGTGCGTAGAGGCAGTTCGTCAGGAAGCATTGGAACGCGAAATCGCCAGGCAAGCCATTGCCCTGGATCGTGCTCTTTCCGCGCGCCAGCTTAAGAGCGATTTCATGGCAGGCGCGATAGATGGCCGCATTGAAGAGCAGCGTCGCATTGTCGACGCCGCTGTCGGCGCCGGCCGGTTCCGTCAGCGTCGCCGGGACCGCCCCGGCCAGCTTCGTGCCGGGCAGGATCACGTCGGACAGAACCGTCTCGTAGTGGAAGGACAGTCCGTCCAGGGTCTTGTGCTTGCGCAGATAAGTCCGGCGGAAACGGCAATCGTCGAAATGCGCGATCGGCTCGCCCGCCGCATCGAAGAAGTGGAACCGTGCCTTGATCGAATTGGCGCTGACGCGCTCGATCTCGATCGTGGCACGCGCAATCGGCCTGCCTGCATTGACGACGCGCACCGAACCGAAGCGGACCGGAATATAAGGAGCGCCGCCCTTGTCGCCGGTGAAGCGGTCGAAGAGCGCCACCAGCCCGTGGAAGGTCGCGTCGACGGAGATCGGATGGAGCGAATAGCTGACGAGGGGATGCCCCGACTCGGCCGGAGCCTTCAGCTCGACATCGATCAGCCGGTCCCCGTGAGCGACAGCTCTTGCGAGCAATTGGAAACGCGGGCCGTAGTCCAGCCCGAATTGCTTGGCCGTGTCATACGCCTTCGCCGCAGTGACGACGCCTGTCTTGGCCAGGCCGGAGATGGACGGATGCTGTCCGTTCGCACCGGCTATCGGCTTGCGGCTTCTCGCCACCGCATGCACGGTCCAGTCGTCCTCCGACAGGCGCTCACGCGAACGGATCTCGATGTCGCCCGTCTCCGGCGAGAGGATGGTCGAGAGTTCCATGATCCGGCTGTCGCTGAGTTCGAGCGGGCGCACGATCTCGAGATTGGTGATCTCGACCTCGTCGCTGCCGTAATATTGCTGCGCGGCAGAGACGGCAATCTCGATGAAACCGCTGCCCGGCAGGATCGCCTTGCCGTCGACGACGTGTTCGGCGAGATCCGGGAAAAGATGCGCGTCGACATGGTTTTTCCAGCTACCGCTGTTGGGGTCGCCCCGCCAGCCTGTAAGGCGGTAGGGCTTGCCGGAACGACCGAAAAGGTCGGTCGCATCAGTGGTGGTCTGCGGGCGCAGCTCGACCGGCTCGAATGGTAGGCTCGGCAGTTCGATGAAGGCGTCGCGCTTGCCGTAGACGCGGGGCCGATCGACCGCCGCACCGTGCGCGACGGCCCGCGCCATCGATGCCGAGATCGGGTCCTGCCCCTTCTCTCCGGCATCGCGAAGCAAGGTTGGCACGACCGCTGCCGGAACCGCCGCCTGCTTGATCGTCTCCTTGACATAGGAGGCGAGGATCGGCCGCGGAGAAATTTCGATGAACAACCGGCAGCCGAGCGCGAGCGCGGCCTCGGCCGCCGCTTGGAAGCGCACCGGCTCGCGGACATTTTTCCACCAATAATCCGGATCGAGCTCCGTGCCGTCGAGAGCGCTGCCGGTGACCGTCGAGAGGTAGGTCAGTTCCGTCCGGCGCGGCGCGATATCGGGAATATCGGCAAGGAACGCCTCTTTTGCCTGGTCGATGATCGGATGGTGGAAGGGATAGTTGATGTCGAGGATCTGAACCGGGATCTTCGCCTTGCGAGCGGCGTCGCGGAAGGCGGTAACCTCGTGTGCCGGTCCGGAAATCGTCACGGAATTATGCGCGTTGACGGCTGCCACGCAGAGTTCATTGAGGTCGCGCGCCTGCGCAAAGGCGATGGCTGCCTCCTCGCCGAGCATCACGGCTGCCATCGTGCCCTGGCCCGCCAGCAGGTCCTGGTGCAGCGAGCGCTTTGCGACGATCGACACGGCGTCGACCAGCGACAGCGCGCCGGCCGCATAGGCTGCGGCGATCTCGCCGACGGAATGCCCGAACACGGCGGCCGGCTTGATGCCCATCGCCACGAGCGAGTCGGAAAGCGCCGCCTGGATCGCGAACAGCAGCGGCTGGGCGATCTTGGTGTCTGCGAGCCTCTTGTCCAGTTCCGGATCAGTCAGCAGGTCCTTGAGATCGATATCGGAGTGGAATTTGAAGAGCGCACTGACGGAGGTGAAGGACTGGCGGAAGTGCAGGTTTTCGCGGAAGGCCTCGACGCCCATGCCGGCCCATTGCGAGCCGTTGCCGGAGAAGACGAAGGCGACCTGCGCATTCTTGACCGGCGCCTCGCCGACTTCGCCGATATCGGAGCCCGGCTTCTCGAGGTGGCTGGCGATCGCCCGGACGATGTCCTCGGGATGGTCGCTGCGCGCCGCGAAGCGGTGGCGCATATGGGTGCGGTTCGCGCCCGAAGCGGCGATGACGGCGCGCGTCTCTTCCTTGGAAGCACTCGCGAACGTCGCCTTATAGTCCTTGAGCAGGTTTTCGAGGCTCGACTGCGTGTGGGCGCTCGCCAGAAACACGTGTCCCGTCGATGCGGCCGTGGCCTTTTCCTGTGGGATCGGGTCCGGATCGCTGATGACGACATGCGCATTGGCGCCGCCGAAGCCGAAGGAGTTGATGCCGGCGAGCCGTGCGCGCTTGCCCTTCAAGAGCTCGATCGGATTGGCCGTTACGCGGACGTTGAGGCCCTCGAAATCGATATGCTCGTTCGGCGTTTCGAAGTGTAGCGATGCCGGAAGGTAGTTGTGTTCGAGCGCCAGCACGGCCTTCATCATGCCGAACAGGCCCGAGGCCGGCTCGGTGTGGCCGATATTCGACTTGATGGAGCCGATCGGCACCGGAGCCCGGCGCTTGGCGCCGATGACCGTGCCGATGGACCACACCTCCGCCGGGTCGCCGACCTTGGTGCCAGTGCCGTGGCCCTCGACGAACGCCACCTGGTTGGCGTCGATGCCGTTGCCTTCATAGATTGCTCTGAGCAGATTGGCCTGCGCCTCGCGCGAAGGCAGCGAGATACCGTTGGTGCGCCCGGCCGAGTTGACGCCGGAGGCGACGATCCTCGCATAGCTCCTGTCCCTTTCCCGACGGGCCCGATCCGTCCGCCGCAGGACAAAGACCACGCCGCCTTCGGCGCGTACATAGCCAGCGCCGTCGTTGTCATAGGCGCGGCAAAGGCCCTCCGGTGACAGCATACGCGCCTGGGCGAAGCCGACGAAAGGGAGCGGGTGGGCAAGAATATTGACGCCGCCGACGATCGCCGTGTCGATCTCGCCGGCGTTGAGCGCCCGCATCGCCTGGTTGAGCGCGACGAGGGAGGAGGAACAGGCGGTATCGACGGTCATGCTCGGGCCGCTCAGCCCGAAGACGTGCGAAATGCGGTTGGAGACGATCGAGAGCGTGTTGCCGGTCATAAAATAGGGGCCGGCGGCAGCCGGATCTTCGACCGTCAGGTTGGCGTGATCGAGGCTCGATGCGCCGATATAAACGCCGACGTTCTCGCCGTGCAGCGACGCTATCGAGATATTTGCGTCCTCGAGCGCGCGCCAGGCGAGCTGCAAGAGCACCCGCTGCTGCGGGTCCATATACATGGCCTCGCGTTGCGACATGCCGAACACGGCCGGGTCGAAATCATAGATTGTATCGAGAACGCCGGCGGCAAACGAATAGGTCTTGCCCTGCGTCCCCATCACCGGGTGCCAGAAACGCGCCAAGTCCCAACGATCGCCTGGCACGCTGGACACGGTGCACATGCCTTGACGCAGAATTTTGAAGAGCGCCTGCGGCGATTGCGCTCCAGGTGCCAGGCATGCACGCCCTATGATTTCAACAGTCATGTATGATCGAACGCTCTAGAACTGCCGTTAAAATTGTCCTAGCCAATTGCAACGTCAAACGGAAATTGCAATCGGCGACACACTTGGTGGGTGGTTTTCCCCGTTTTTTGCCCCCTGCTGTATTAGGGAGCTTTTAACTCATAGTGCCTAGCTTTCAACCCCAAAGGACTAGATAAACGTCCCGCAGCCCCCGTCCAAGACAATTACGGCGACAGCTCGTAACGGATTTCGAGGGTGGTATGGCCGGAAAGGCGCAGTGCCGAATATTTTGGCTCGCTTAACGGCGGGTGGCTTGTTGTGGGACGGCGATTGTGCTTTTCAGTGACCGGCGGATTCCTGCCGGGAAAGATGCGGCGCAGATCTTTGAATAGAATCATCGCTGTGCCGAATACGGAGTATCGTAGTGAAACGAGTGACTGCCCTTCTGCTTTGTACCGCGCTTGCGGGATGTCAGGCTGTACCGGGCGAAGGGCCCCTGACAAGCGATATCGTCGCAGAAGCCGGCCAGTCGGGAACAGAGATCGGCAGGAAGAACGCGACCGTCTTCGATATCGTCGATGTCGATGGCCAGTCGGCCCGGCTCGTTTCCGAATATGTGGCGACGACGCTGAGCCGCCGCTTCGGCATTGGCGGCGGCGTGGGCCAGGTGGTGATCGGCGTCGGCGACCAGCTGAAGGTCACCATCTTCGAGGCGGGCAGCGACGGCCTGTTTTCCACGACGGAATCGAAACAGACGAGCATCGACCTCGTCGTCCAGCCGGACGGCAAGGCGGCGATCCCCTATGTCGGCTCGGTTCGCTTCGCCGGCTTGACGCTGGAGCAGGCGCGCCAGGCGATCCTCGACGCGCTGAAGCAGAAGGCCGTGGAGCCGGACGTCATCGTCACCAGCACGTCGACCGCGTCGCGCATCGTCACCGTCTCCGGCGCCGTCGGCCGCCCGTCGGTGGTGCCGCTCAATCTCGTCAGCGAAACGATCAACGAGGTCATCGCCAAGGCCGGCGGTCCCTCGGCGCAGCCCTACGAGACCTATGTCACGCTGGTGCGCGGCAAGAAGACCGGAACGGTTCTCCTGAAGTCGATCATCGAGAGCCCGTCGGAAAACATCCATGTCAAGCCGGGCGACCAGATCTTCGTCACCCGCGATCCGCGCACCTTCACGGTCCTCGGCCAGGTGCGGGCCAATCAGCGCGTCGAGTTCGGTTCCAACGACCTGAACCTGCTCGAGGCCGTGGCGTTGGCCGCCGGCGGCGATGATCGCACCGTCGATGCGAAGGGCTATTTCGTCTTCCGCTACGAAGAGCCGGACATCGTCATGAGCCTGCTCGGCCGGGAGCGCTTCAACACCATGCTGAGCAAGGGCATGAAACCGGATCGCGTCGGCCGCTATCCGATCGTCTACCGCTTCAACATGACGAACCCGGACAGTCTGATCGTCGGACAGACCTTCCCGATCAAGAACCGCGACGTCATCTACGCCTCGCGCCATCCCTCGGTCGACATCGCGAAATTCATGGATTTCATCGCGCGGCCGATCGGCATTGCGAATTCCGGCGTCAACATCGCCGACAATCTCGACGATCTCAACAACTGATAGTGGCGTGGGGGAAGCATGTCCCCCACGAGCTACGCTTCAACAGGCTTCCTCCGAACGAAGCCGCACCCGCTGTGCTCACCCTAACCTCCTAGAATCGATCACCTTTATAGTCCGCGTTCATTTGCGCCGGATTGAGGAGCGGCCGGTGAACATGCTTGCCGCCTCGCGCGTTCTGTGATTGATCTTGCGGTTAAATCGATTTGCCGGTCGCCAATGTCGGCTGGTTCGCGAGGAGTGGCCCATGGCTGAAGATGCCCTGATCGTCATCGATATGCAGAATGACTTCTGCCCGGGGGGTGCGCTCGCGGTCGGGGGCGGCGATGAAATCGTGCCGATCGTCAACCGCCTGATCGAAGGGGCTCGGCACGTCATCCTGACACAGGACTGGCACCCGGCCGGGCATTCGAGCTTCGCTTCGAGTCATCCCGGCAAGGCGCCATTCCAGACGGTAACGATGCCCTATGGCGAACAGACGCTGTGGCCCGATCACTGCGTCCAGGGAAGTTCTGGGGCCGACTTTCATCCTGGTTTGCGGTGGACGACGGCGGAGCTGGTCGTCCGCAAAGGGTTCCGCACCGAGATCGACAGCTATTCCGCTTTCTTCGAGAACGATCACTGGACCTCGACCGGACTGGCCGGCTACCTGCGCGAGCGTGGCATATCCAAAGTGTCGCTCTGCGGTCTGGCGACCGATTTCTGCGTCGCCTTCTCGGCACTCGATGCGGTCGCCCAGGGTTTTTCAACCTCCGTTGTGCTCGGCGCCTGTCGCGGCATCGATCTGAACGGATCGCTTGCCGCGATGACTGAGCGCATGCGTGATGCGGGCGTTGAGCTGATCTAGCTGCACCGGAGCGGATCGCTCCGAGTTACGAATCGACCGTCATGGTTGCCCGTGGGGATCCAGAAGGAGCGTAGTCGCAGATGCCAAAGACCGATATCGCGCGGCGGGTCTATAACCATACCTGGAAACTCGATCCGATCATCCGCAGCCTCTTGGATACTGATTTCTACAAGCTCCTGATGCTGCAGATGATCTGGCAGCTCTATCCGGATGTCGATGCGACCTTCTCGCTGATCAACCGCACCAAGACCGTGCTTCTCGCCGAGGAGATCGACGAACAAGAGCTGCGCGACCAGCTCGATCACGCCCGCACTCTGCGTTTCACCAAGAAGGAGATGATCTGGCTCGCCGGTAACACGTTCTATGGGCGCAAGCAGATATTCTCGCCGGAATTCCTCGGCTGGCTCGCCAAGTTCCGCCTGCCCGAATACGAGCTGTCGCGCCGCGACGGCCAGTTCGAACTGACCTTCCGCGGACGCTGGGTCGAGACGACGATGTGGGAGATTCCGGCGCTGGCGATCATCAACGAACTGCGCTCGCGCGCCGCGATGAAGGGCCTCGGCCCCTTCACGCTGGACGTGCTCTATGCGCGCGCCAAGGCCAAGATGTGGTCGAAGGTCGAGCAGCTGCGACAATATCCCAACCTGCGCATTTCCGACTTCGGCACGCGCCGCCGGCACAGCTTCCTGTGGCAGCGCTGGTGTGTCGAGGCGCTGAAGGAAGGCATCGGCGCCTCCTTCTCCGGCTCGAGCAACGTGCTTCTCGCCATGGACAACGATCTGGAGGCGCTCGGCACCAACGCCCACGAACTGCCGATGGTGGCGGCCGCACTCGCGCGCAATGACCGGGAGCTCGCCGCCGCTCCCTACAAGGTTCTGCAGGACTGGAACCAGCTCTATGGCGGCAATCTGCTGATTGTGTTGCCGGATTCGTTCGGTACCGCCGCCTTCCTGCGCAATGCCCCTGACTGGGTGGCGGACTGGACCGGCTTCCGGCCGGACAGCGCCCCGCCGATCGAGGGGGGCGAGAAGATCATCGCCTGGTGGAAGAAGATGGGCCGGGATCCGCGTGACAAGCTGTTGATCTTCTCCGACGGGCTCGACGTCGACACGATCATCAAGACCTATCGCCATTTCGAGGGGCGCGTGCGCATGAGCTTCGGCTGGGGGACCAACCTGACCAACGATTTCGCCGGCTGCGCGCCAACCGAGATCAGCGGCCTCAATCCGATTTCGATCGTCTGCAAGGTCAGCGAAGCCAACGGCCGCCCGGCCGTCAAGCTTTCCGACAACCCGCGCAAGGCAACCGGCGATCCCGCCGAAGTGCAGCGCTACTTGAAATTCTTCGGCACGGAGGATTTCGTCGAGCAGAGCGTCCGGGTATGAACAGCGCCGCCTTCCTCCCAAAAAGAAGCCGGCAGGTCCGGTTACGAGAAGGGGAGTCAGGCGTCGCGATCGTCCATCAGCAATCCTCAAATCCAACAATCGAAGCTCTTTCTGCCGTCAAGATCGGCGGCAAATGATCGAGCGGCGGCCCCAATAATATGACTTATTGGGGTACCTCACTATTTTCTTGAATTTCCCCCGAAATGCCCCATGATGCCCGCATTGAGGTACACCTTGGGAGGGGTTCGTGCGTCAAGCCTATTCACCCGATGACGTCGATGTCATGCGCGGAGCACTGGATATCTGGTGCGCTCTGCACAATGTCGGCAAGGATGGAGCAGAGGCCAACAGAGCCGCCCGGCGCATCCTCGACCTGATGGACAGGAAGAAGTGCTCCTGCGACGAGCTTCTGGCTCAGCTCGGCGACTTCAGACCGGAAGCGCTTCAGCGGGTTTCCTGACAACCAGCGGCAACATCGTTCAACGTCCTGAGCGACGGGTTCCCGTACCGACGGGCCTGACGTGTCGACGGAGACGGGCGTCTGCCTCGAAGGTGAACCGGCCGGCGAACGCCGCGCCGGGTTGAAGCATCGCGTCGCCGATCGACCGTCACCGCGGTATCGACGAGGTAATCTCGCCGGAGACGGAGGCTTTCGCCTGCGTCCTATGCTGGGACAGGGCGACGTGGAGGATGCCGGATACCGCAATCGACGCGACGAGAACAGCGATGGTGGCACCGAGACCCGATTTGATCATCCCCATGTCCTCCAAGAACGCGTGATTTGCCGCTCCGGCTGTCAAAGCGCGAGATGGAGTTATTCCTGTGGCGGCGATCAGGCTGTTCCCCGAGTAACGTCGGATATGGTTAATGATGTCTTCATGGGTTCCGCCGCCACGCCACCATGTTTTAGACATCTTTATGGCAACCACTCGCTGGCCAATGCGTTCTCCGCGAACGTACGGGTGATATTTTGATCGAGAGCACGGATGACGCAAAGCGATGCCGCGTCGAAGATTGGCCCGGAGAGCCAGGGGCCAGAAGAAGCCGAGCCGAGCCGAGATCACCCGGGCCGTTCGGAAGGCGCAGCATTTGTCAAAACCCGAAAGGCACTTGCCGGACTGGGCCGTGCGCTGACGAGACTTGGCCGGGCTCTTCGCGATGAGGTGCCCGTTGAAGCACGTCGAGCCCGTGAAAAATCGGGCGCAGCCGCGATCGGCGCCATCGAGCGGCTGAGGCGGACCTCGAGCGTCAGGGCCCAATCCACCGCTCTGGCGGGGCGCGCGGCAAGCTTTTGGTCAAAGGCGCGACGAGGCGCGCCAATCGAAAAACAGCACACCGCACCGGAAGGCCGGAGCCACAGGCGTTCAATCCTGGTTCGGAGTGTAGCGGCGGCTGCCCTGGCATCGCTTCTGTTCCTGGTGGTCGTCGTCGCCTGGGCCCTGCGCGATGTCCCCTGGGACGAAATCGCCGAGGGCTCGCTGAAGCCGGTCGTCGTGCTGGAAACCGCCGACGGCAAGCCTCTGGTGAGCCAGGGACCGTTTCAGGGATCCTACGCGGCGCGCGGCGATTTTCCGCCGCATCTCGTCGATGCGGTGCTCGCCAGGGAGGACCGGCGCTTCTATGAGCATGCCGGCATCGATTTGAGGGGCATCGCCCGGGCGATTTACATGAATCTCGGGGCGGGTGAAGTCGTGCAGGGCGGCAGCACCATCACGCAACAGCTGATCAAGATCCTCTATCTCGAGCGCGACCGCACCTGGAAGCGGAAGATCCAGGAGGCGGTGATTGCCTTCTGGCTGGAGCGCAAGCTCGGCAAGGACGAAATCCTCACCCGCTACCTGAACAACATCTATCTCGGCGCAGGCGCCACCGGCGTGCCGGCGGCAGCGCGTATCTATTTCGATAAGGAGGTGCAGGAGCTCGGTATCGGCGAGTCGGCGATGCTCGCGGCCATTATCCGCGCACCCTCGCAGCTTAACCCCCTCACCAATCCGGAGGGCGCCCGCCAGCAGGCGGAACTGGTCCTCGATGCAATGGTGAAGCGCAACGGGATCACCTCCGAAGAGGCCAAGTTGGCGCGCGCGGACTTCGGCAAGCTCCAGCCGACCAGCCCGGCGATACGGTCGGGAAGCTGGTTTGCCGACTGGATCATGCAGGATGCCCGCGAACTCGCCGGCCCCTATCGCGGCACGATCAAGGTCAGGACGACCATGGTGCCGCGGCTGCAGGCCCTCGCTGAAAAGGTCGTCGCCGAAGCGCTAAAACGGGAAGGTGGCAAGGTGGGCGCCTCGCAGGCCGCCCTGGTGGCGATGACGCCGGAGGGCGCCGTCGTCGCCATGGTCGGCGGCCGCGACTATACGAAGAGCACGTTCAATCGCGCCGTCGCGGCCATGCGCCAGCCCGGCTCGGCGTTCAAACTGTTCGTCTATTATGCCGCCCTGAAGGCGGGCCTGACACCGTTCGATCCGGTCGAGGATGCGCCGATCGAGATCAACGGCTGGTCGCCGGAGAATTTCGGCGGCGGCTATAGCGGTCCGGTCAGCATCGCGGAAGCCTTCGCGCGGTCGCTGAATGCGGCGACGGTAGCGCTCGCGATGGAGGTCGGGATCGACCAGGTCATCGCCGCGGCCCAAGAATTAGGGATCGATGCCAAGCTTGCCAACACCCCAAGCCTCGCGCTCGGTTCGTCGGAGGTAAACCTGCTTGATCTCACCGGCGCCTATGCCTCGGTCAGGGCGGGCCGGGCGCCGATCGAGCCATGGGGCATCGAATCGCTGCATGCCGAAGGCCAGCCGCAAGCCTTCCGGGTCGGCCCCTCCAGGCAGCCGACCACCGATATCAGCCAGTACCGACCGGATCTCGTCGCCCTGTTGCGGCTGGTCGTCGAGCGGGGAACGGGCCGCGAAGCCGATATCGGAGCGCTCGCCGCCGGCAAGACCGGCACCAGCCAGAACCACCGCGACGCCTGGTTCGTCGGCTTCACCGAACCGCTGATCGTCGGCGTCTGGGTCGGCAACGACGACGAGACGCCGATGAAGGACGTCACCGGCGGCAAGCTGCCGGCGCGGATCTGGCGGAACTTCATGACCGCAGCCCTGGCTGCCGGCGCGCCGGAAGAGAGCGGCGCACAAGCGGCGGGCTCCGCAGCCGCCTGCAATTTCCGCGCCTGCGCGAGGGCCTATCGCTCCTTCCGTCCGGACGATTGCACGTTCCAGCCTTACAGCGGGCCGCGGCGGTTGTGTGAGAAGTAAGGGTTCGGGCCTGATCTCTCGACCTGTCCCTTTCGCTTTTCGTAGAGGGCCGAAATGGTCGTTACCACCGCAAACAACTGGATGCGGTTCGCCCGGATCTATGGCGACAACGACGCCGTGCTCGACAATGTTCAGGCCACGGGGCTGCTGAAGCTGACACAGAACAAGACGCCCGCCGTTGTCCGCACCGCAGTCGAGAGCATGGTCGCCCGCCGCCTTTCGTCACCCTGGAGAAGATCGACGATCTGATTGCAGAACACCACCAGCCGAGAAAGGTTGCGGCATGACGATTTATCGGGGAGCCCCAGAGCCGTCCGGAGGGATATTCTAGACATTGCTCTGGGGCCCAGACCACGTCGGGAGTCGGGGACGCCAGCCGACGTGGATTTTATTCCCGTCATCACTGTGAATTCCCCGTAGGGGCGGTCGGAGGGAACCCCATTGGGATGACGGGCGCCTGCGGGCATTACCCACTCCCATCCGTCTCGCTGCCCTCGTCCAAGTCATTGATGGGCAGATAGCCATAGCTCTGAAGCCACTCGCGAATGAATAGGCGGATTGCCTTGTCGCGCGTCATCTCGAGTTCTTCGCAGGCGACAACAAGCGCCAACTCAACGTCATCGTCGAAGATCATTGTGTCGTCCCTACGCACTACAAACCAGGAGCTTGAAGGGTCGCACAGGGCACGTTTCAGTCAAGGATTACAAGCGCATTCAATGGGATAATGGATAAAATGGGCTAAGACCTCTGGCCCATTTCTTGTTGGACTAAGGTCCTAGGAGAGCTTTCAATAGGCACAAAAAAGCCGGGGCAAACCCGACCTTCCTGCAGCCATTGCCAGTACATCCGTGGTCAACAGCGAGATCGAGACGATCGGAGAAGCTTTCAACCTGGGTTGGCAGTTGCGGGCGCGATGCGCTTACGGCAATCGTGAAGGGATGAAGTTTGTCCGACAGTGCGTCTGGAGTTACGATCTTGACATGCTGACGCTGGTGGCGATTCGCGGCCGAGACCTTCCCCTATCCATGGTCGCAAGCCGTCTCCGGTGTCCGCGGTGCGGCTCAAGGACGGTGACCGTCGTGTTCATGCACTGTCCGATGGAGACAGACGGCGAGGGGCGGCGTAAATTCCCTGCGTCAGCTCCTCCATTACTATGCTAGTCGCTGCCCGATTTGGGGAACCCATTTGCCGCGATTTCGTTGAATAAAAATCAGCTTCACTAAAATAGTGGAGGAGACACCATGAAAAGGGCCGTTGGTAAGCTGCTCGCAATAGGCTTGATTGCGACCGGTACGTGGACCGTCATGCCATCCATCCCGTCAGCGCAGTCCCTGGACCTGTATATCGGACCCGGTGGACCGGAGCTTCGCGAGCGAAGGTATGATGACGACGACGATTATCGACCCTATCGCGGCTGTAGCGAACGCCAGGCAATTCGTCGAGCCTACAGGCTCGGAGTTCGTGACCCCGAGATCCAATCTGTCACGCGCCGCGAGATTGCTGTCGAGGGGGTGCGACGGGGACGCTTTATGACCTGTACTTCGCTAATCGTCCCGGCTGCCCTCGCATAGGTTGAAGAGCAGAGCAGGCGACCTAGTGAAGCTCCCACGTAGCTATTTGGCGGGAGGCGGAGCAAGGGGGGCGCGGCTCTCGGGTATTGATTATCTCCGCGCCGCGCGACCAGTTCATGGCCGAGGAAATGCCTGCGGCGTTGGCGACCATGTTTCGGGTGCCTGGCCGCTATACGGGTTCGGGTAGAAAATAGCGGGGACCCAGGTCGGCGCATCGTGCGTTTTAGTGTCGCGATGAAAAGGACGTGCACTAAAAAACTATCCGGCCCAATGCCGGGGCGCGTGGATCCTTGCCTAGCAATGCTCGTCGCGGACATTGTTGCGCTCTTCGGAAATGCGTTGCACATCATCCGTGACATGCAGCGCAATCACTTCCCTCATCTCCATGCCCATTCGATCAATCGATACTCCGATGGGAGCGTCAGACGTGTGAAGGTTTGGCGAAACGCACTTGAGCGGAATGTATTGCACGGATTGTGCACGTGCAGGCAGTGCATTTCATGTTTTGTTCTGCGCAATTCTGCGCTTTCGCGCGTGCTGTGACGTTTGATATCGTTGGCTAAGAGACTGTTTTAGTTCTGGAAAAATGGTGCTGCTAGAGAGATTTGAACTCTCGGCCTCTCCCTTACCAAGGGAGTGCTCTACCCCTGAGCTATAGCAGCATCCGGCGGCGTTTGGTGATACGCCGCAGCAAGCGAGGCGCCTATTGCCATAGCTTGAGGGAGAGCGCAAGCCGCATTTCGAAGTTTTTGCGGGGGCTAGGTAAGGCCGGCATGCGGCAGGCCAGGTTCAAAATCACAAAATCCGCCATTTCCAATAGGTTGGTGAAGGCCATGACCGGAAAATCGCTTCGAAATTTTCGGCATTTCGGTCGGTCGGAAATCGCCTTGCTGCTTCCGAGCCGCCCGCTTTTGCGCTAATCCATGAACATGCAGAATGATGACGAGAAGGAGCGCGTGCCGGGGCCGCGAAGCGGCGCGCTAGCGGGCAAAAGCGAGGCGGAGGCCAGGCGCCAGCGGCTGGCGAAGAACCTGCGCGACAATCTCCAGCGCCGCAAGCAGCAGGCGCGTGCCCGCCGGGCAGGGGACGCCGACGAGACATCCGGTTTGCCTGCCGCAAAATCGGACGAATCGGAAGATTAGTGATGCGCGGGGATGAAGACCGCGTACCTCGCGGCTTCCGCCATTCTTGTCGACTTCGCATTTCAAGGCACTTCTAATTTCGCGGCATCTCCACTAAGAGACGCCCTTTAGCAACACCGGATTTTTGGAAAGGCGGGCGGCGCCCGTGCGAGAGGCCTCATGGATCGCATCAGGATTGTAGGCGGAAATGAACTTCACGGGGTCATCCCCATTTCCGGCGCGAAGAACGCCGCTTTGCCGCTGATGATCGCGTCGCTCCTGACCGACGACACGCTGACCTTGGAAAACGTGCCACACCTCGCCGATGTCGAGCAGCTGATCCGCATCCTCGGCAATCACGGCGCCGATATTTCCGTCAACGGCCGGCGCGAGCGTCAGGGCGAAAGCTACGCCCGCACCATCCATTTCACCAGCCGCAACATCGTCTCGACCACCGCACCCTACGAGCTCGTTTCGAAGATGCGCGCGAGCTTCTGGGTCATCGGGCCGCTGCTTGCCCGCGAAGGCAAGGCGCGCGTCTCGCTGCCGGGCGGCTGCGCCATCGGCACGCGGCCGGTCGACCTCTTCATCGAGGGCCTGACAGCGCTCGGCGCCAACATCGAGATCGACGGCGGCTACGTCAACGCCACGGCGCCCGAAGGCGGGCTCATTGGCGCGCGCTATGTGTTCCCGAAGGTTTCCGTCGGCGCCACGCATGTCCTGATGATGGCGGCGACCCTTGCCAACGGCACGACGGTCATCGGCAATGCCGCCCGCGAGCCCGAGGTCGCCGATCTTGCCAAATGCCTGAACGCCATGGGCGCCAAGATTACCGGCCAGGGCACCAGCACGATCACCATCGAGGGCGTGCGCTCGCTGTCGGGCGCCCGCCATCGTGTGCTGCCGGACCGCATCGAGACCGGCACCTATGCCATGGCGGTGGCGATGACCGGTGGCGACGTGATCCTCGAGGACACGGATGCAAGCCTTCTCGATACCGCCCTCGAAGCGATCCGCCGGGCGGGCGCCGAAATCAGCGAGACAAATAGCGGCATCCGCATCGTCCGCAACGGCGCCGGCATTCGGCCGGTCGATATCGTCACCGATCCCTTCCCAGGCTTCCCGACCGACCTCCAGGCCCAGTTCATGGGCCTGATGACCAAGTCGAGCGGCATTTCCCACATCACCGAAACGATCTTCGAGAACCGCTTCATGCATGTGCAGGAGCTGGCGCGGCTCGGGGCGAAGATCTCGCTCTCCGGCCAGACGGCGAAGATCGAGGGCGTCGGCCGCTTGAAGGGCGCCCCGGTGATGGCGACCGATCTGCGCGCTTCCGTCTCGCTCGTTATCGCCGGGCTTGCCGCCGAGGGCGAGACGATGGTCTCGCGCGTCTACCACCTCGACCGCGGCTTCGAGCGGCTTGAAGAAAAGCTGACGCGCTGCGGCGCCCATGTGGAGCGTGTCAGCGACTGATTCCAGCTTCGCGCGCTTGAAACCGTTGCGGTTTCGGGCGCGACGTCCTATGTCCTTTGCCATCACCTGCTTAAATGCGGGGCCATGAATGGACGGGATGGATCGCATGGATGCTTTGAAACTGCTGGCACTCGACGAGGAAGACCTTGGTGTCGTTTCCGCTCATGTGCAAGACGCAGTCTTCAAGGTGGCCGGCATTCTCTATGATGCGCGCCGTCACCAGTTTTCCCTGGTCATCAACCGCTTCGCCTGGGAAAAGGCCGAAGGCAAGCGCCGCAGCTTCGAGCGGCGGCGCGCCGTGCTCCTGTTCAAGTGCGTCACGGCCGTGCGCTCGCTCGGCTTCGACCGGGCCGAGATGGAAGCGGTGCTCGATCTCCTGGCGCTGCGCTTCTCGGTCAAGGGAGACGGGCCGGAGGGAACGGTCGAGCTCGTGCTCGCCGGCGATGCCTTGATCGCGCTCGATGTGGAATGCATCGAGGCGCAGCTTGCCGATACCGGCGGGGCGTGGGAAACCGCGTTCAAGCCGCGCCATCCCGAAGGCGCTTGAGCCCAGCGCCGCTACCACCAAAAGGATCATCGCATTGGCAATCAGGTTGAATTTACTCGACAGCGGCTTCGAACGTGAGTTCGCCGCGTTCCTGACAACCAAGCGGGAGGTTTCCGAAGACGTCAACGCCGCTGTGCGCGCCATCATCGACGACGTGCGCGCCCGCGGCGACGCCGCGCTCGCCGACCATTCCGCCCGGTTCGACGGCATCGATTTCAACGTCACGGGCATGGCGGTGAGTGCGGCCGAGATCGACGCGGCGATCGACGCGGTCGAGCCGGAGGTGCTCGGCGCCCTGAAGGTCGCGGCGACCCGAATCGAGGCGCATCACCGCCGGCAGGTGCCGAAAGATGATCTCTACGAAGATGCGATGGGCGTCGGGCTCGGCTCGCGCTGGACGGCGATCGATGCGGTGGGGCTCTACGTCCCGGGCGGCACCGCCAGCTATCCGAGTTCGGTTCTGATGAATGCGCTGCCGGCCAAGGTCGCCGGCGTGCCGCGCGTCGTGATGGTCGTGCCCGCAAGCGGCGGCGCGATCAACCCGGCCGTGCTTGCGGCGGCGCGGCTCGCCGGTGTGGAGGAAATCTATCGAATCGGCGGCGCCCAGGCCGTCGCGGCGCTTGCCTACGGTACCGAAACGATTGCGCCGGTGGCGAAGATCGTCGGACCTGGCAATGCCTATGTTGCGGCCGCCAAGCGGCAGGTCTTCGGCACCGTCGGCATCGATATGATCGCCGGCCCCTCGGAGGTGCTGGTGATCGCCGACGGCGACAATGACCCCGATTGGATCGCGGCGGATCTCCTGGCGCAGGCCGAGCACGACGCCGGAGCCCAGGCGATCCTGATCACCGATAATGCCGCCTTCGGCGAGGCGGTCGAACAGGCGGTCGAGCGGCAGCTGAACACGCTGCCGCGCGCCGAGACGGCGACGGCAAGCTGGCGCGACTTCGGCGCCGTGATCCTGGTGCCGGATCTCGGCAAGGCAGTGCCGCTGGCCAACCGGATCGCCGCGGAGCATCTCGAACTGGCGATGGCCGATCCGGACTCGATGGTCCCGAAGATCCGCAATGCCGGCGCCATCTTCATCGGCCGTCACACGCCGGAGGTGATCGGCGACTATGTCGGCGGTTCCAACCACGTCCTACCGACGGCGCGCTCGGCGCGCTTCTCCTCCGGCCTTGGCGTCCTCGACTATATGAAACGGACCTCCATTCTCCGGCTCGGGCCCGAACAGTTGCGCATTCTCGGCCCGGCGGCGATCGCCCTCGCCAAATCGGAAGGCCTCGAAGCCCATTCCCGCTCGGTCGCCATCCGCCTCAACCTAGGGGGAGAGGGATGAGGGCCGATCGCCACCTGCGACTCTGCGATGTCGTGCTGGACGAGACTATCGGCCGCTCGACCCCGGACGTGGAGCACGAGCGTGCGGTTGCGATTTTCGATCTTTTGGAGGAGAACCTGTTCGAGCCCGTCGGGCATCCGGGCGGGCCCTATCGGCTCAATCTGTCGCTGCTCGACTCGAAACTCGTCTTCGCCATCTCGACGGATGGCGGTGATGCTGTTGCCACCCACATTCTGTCGCTCACCCCCTTTCGCCGCATCGTGAAGGACTATTTCATGATCTGCGAAAGCTATTACGAGGCGATCCGCACGGCGACGCCAAGCCAGATCGAGGCGATCGACATGGGACGTCGCGGCATTCACAACGAAGGCTCGCAGACGCTGATGGATCGGCTTTCCGGCAAGATCAGGCTGGATTTCGATACGGCACGGCGCCTCTTCACCCTGGTCTGCGTGCTCTATTGGCGCGGCTGACGGGGGCGGACATGACCGGGATCGCCTTGCCAGGATCGAAAATGCCCCGCTCAATTCTCTTCATGTGCGGCATGAACGCGATCCGCTCGCCGATGGCCGAGGTGCTCGCGCGGGCCGCGCTGCCAAAAGGGACCTATGTGGCCTCGGCGGGTGTCCGGCACGGCGAACGCGATCCTTTCGTCGACGTGGTTCTCGATGAGGTCGGGCTGACGATCGGTCGCCACCAACCGCATACGCTCGATGAGCTCGAAGACGATTACTTCGATGTCATCGTCACGCTGGCGCCTGAGGCCCATCACGTGGCGCTGGAACTGACCCGCTCCATGGCCGTCGATGTGGTCTACTGGCCGACGCCGGATCCGACGGTGGCGACGGGCACGCGCGACCAGATTGTCGGGGCCTATCGCGCCGTGCGGGATCACCTCGCCGGCCTGATTGCCAGCCGGTTGGCCGGCCGCGAGAAGGTCGGTTGAAGGACGGCGCCGTTCACTTTTGCGTGGCTGGTCTCCGTGCCGGCAGCGTAGGGTAGAATTGCGGAAAAAACGGGCATCAAGGCGGGTTCACAAATCCGCGGCGATTGTGTAGTTTCCGGCAAAATTTCAGGATGCGTGGCGCATCCGCTATTGAACATGAGAAAGCACAATCCTGCATGGCGAAAGAAGAAGTCCTCGAATTTCCGGGCGTGGTCACCGAATTGCTTCCCAACGCGACGTTCCGCGTGAAGCTTGAGAACGACCATGAGATCATCGCCCACACGGCCGGCCGCATGCGCAAGAACCGCATCCGCGTTCTCGCCGGCGACAAGGTGCTGGTCGAGATGACCCCTTACGACCTGACGAAGGGCCGTATCACCTACCGCTTCAAGTAAGCCCCTGACACAGCGGCGGTAACCTCCGGGATTCGACGGCTCGCTTCGATGACAGTCACCCAGAAACTGATATTGGCGTCCGGATCGCCGCGTCGTGTCGAGCTTTTGGCGCAGGCCGGCATCGAGCCGGCGCGCCTGCTGCCGATGGACCTCGACGAGACGCCCAAGCGTGCCGAGCACCCTCGGTCCCTGGCCCGCCGGCTTTCTGCCGAGAAGGCCAAGGCGGCGCTGGCGGCGATCAAAGGCGAGCCGGCCTGGGACGGGAGCTATATTCTCGCGGCCGACACGGTAGTCTGCGTCGGTCGCCGCATTCTGCCGAAGCCGGAGCTGATCAGCGAAGCGTCGAGTGCGCTCCACCTCCTTTCCGGCCGTAGCCACCGCGTCTATACCGGGATCTGCCTCGTCACGCCGGACCGGACGATCCGCCAGAAGGTGGTCGACACGAAGGTGCGCTTCAAGCGTCTTTCCGGCTTCGACATCGAGAGCTATCTTGCCTCCGGTCAATGGCGCGGCAAGGCTGGGGGTTATGGCATCCAGGGCATTGCGGGAAGCTTCGTCGTCAAGCTCGTCGGCTCCTATACGAATGTGGTAGGCTTGCCGCTCTGTGAGACCGTCAATCTTCTCATCGGCGAGGGTTACGACGTCCACGGTCGCTGGCTGGAAGGCTGAAGACGAGTGAGTGGCGAAGGCAAGAAGAACGGTTCGAATGTCGAGCCCCTGCGCGCGACGCGACCCTGCCCGGAATGCGGCCGCCCGTCGGTGCGGGAGCGCTATCCCTTCTGCTCCGAGCGCTGCCGCAATGTAGACCTCAATCGCTGGCTTTCCGGCTCCTACGCGATCCCCGTCGCCGACGACGAGTCGAAAGCGGACGACGGCGAGGATCGCTAGAGCATCCCTCAGGTCGCTCCGCGGCCGCGCCGCGCCGAGCGGAACTTCAGCCATCGCCATTCCATCGGCAAATTGCGCGTCGGCCTCTATCCGAGCCAGCCGAATCTTCCGCGCGATCCTGCTGAATCCCTTCGCTTTTGCGGCTTTTCCACCGCCTGCGGATTTCCTCCAAAAAAGAATCATTTGGTGCTGGACACGGCCGAACAAGATGTTATAACCCCGCTCGCTTCCGGGGCGAACCAAGCGCCCCCACGGCTTCCAAACGGAAGCCGCTGCCCAAAGGCAGGATGCCCGGATAGCTCAGTTGGTAGAGCAGCGGATTGAAAATCCGCGTGTCGGTGGTTCGAATCCGCCTCCGGGCACCATTCCAAGCCCTTGTTGCTGCTTTCCTTTTTAATATCCGCATCCTTTCTGCTTTTGAGTGAGTTTGACAAACTCACGAGGTGGGTTTGACAGCTTTTGTTTTTCGTTTGTTCAATTCGACCCCAAAATCGGCCACAGCCGCGGTCGTCTCCTTGGTCTTGTCGGCGCGCCTGGAATAGTGCCGCGCCATAGCCTCGGTCTTGTGTCCAAGCACGTTTTGGATGGTCCCATAGTCCTTCCCCATTTCCCGCAGGATCGTCGCCACGGTATGCCGCAGGCCTTTGAGCGTGAGGCCCGGCTGGACCGCGCCGGCGTCCTCAAGCTTCTTCTTGATCTTGTACCAATGTAAGCGGCAAGCTGAGGCCGTTCAGCTGGCGTAGTTCCACGGCATCAGCGCGTCGATTTCGCTGCTCGGCCAGCCGTTGG
>MBFK01000015.1 GCA_001704765.1 Sinorhizobium shofinae | reverse complement strand
GAGAACAGTATGAAAGGCTCAAGCACGTGAACGTGCTCCCGCCGGGCCGGCTGCGGGCGGGCCTCTTCCAGGCATTGGGGCGACAAAACCTCAAGCGAGAGGTTGCCGTTTCTGTCACGCACTTCCTGGCCGTTCCTGAGATGCTTGCCGTCACCGACTACTGCGCAACGCTGCCGAGCCTGATCTGCCGCCGCCTTGAGCGGGATCCGCGCCTGCAGATACTACCGACTCCCGTCGACCTCGGCACTTTTCCGGTGCAGATGGCTTGGCACGTTCGCTATCGCCACGACCCGGCCCACAGGTGGTTGCGTTCAATGATCGGCGAACTGGCAAAAGAAATGATTGCGGAAGAGGCCTAGATGGCTTTCTCGTTTCTGTGTTGATGTCAGCAAAAGGGGCCAGCACCGGAAATCCCGAGCGATATCGACGAGCGGCAGCAATGGGTTGATTCTTCACCTTCCTCGCCGCGCGCCGCGCGTCTGGAGGAGCTTGCCCTACGCGCTGAGAACCAGTCGGAGGTTCTCGCTCCGTACTAAAAAGATCCCATAATGTATTGAAGGCAACTGCCGGAGCGGCGAGCCACGAAAATTGCGGTAGTAATATTCACTGTCGTTGGTCTGCTCGATTCCTTCTAGGGCGACGAATAAAGAAGCCGCTATGGGGGAATGCGGTCTCTCACTTGGCGACTCCGCTAGTGTTTGGCGGTCATCCCTTGAGGGAGATCGCCTGGCCGGCGGTCAACGTGCCGCTTCGATCAGCTGACGGGCACCCGCCCCCGAACCCGGTGCCCATGCAGACTTGCCCGGGGTGCGGCGATTTCGCGATGTGCGTGAGCTATATTTCGACGCTTATGCGGCCCAAGGGCTTGGAGCAGCAGGCGAGGATATAGCCGTCGTCGACATCCTCGTCGGTGATGCCGCCATTGTGCACCATATGGACCTGGCCTTCGGTCTTACGGACCTTACAGGTGCCGCAGATCCCCATCGAACAGCCCGAGGGGATCACCAGCCCCGCGGCCTTTGCGGCTGCCAGGATCGTGTCCGTCTCATTGCATTTTGCAGTTATACCGGAGAGGGCGAATTCGATCTCGGCCTGGTTCTGTGCATCGGGAACCACATCCTCGGGAACGTCCTCGGCATGCTCGGGCTCTGCTGTGAAGCTCTCCTGATGGTAGCGGCTCATGTCGTAGCCGAGTCCGGCAAGCGCCTCGCGCACGGCCCGCATGAAGGGTTCGGGACCGCAGCAGAACACCTCGCGATCGAGATAATCCTGCGCCATCAGACCCAACATGATCTGGTTGAACATTCCGCGATAGCCGGTCCAAGGTCGGAAGGGATCGGGCTCCTCGACCACCCATTTCAGGTCGATTCCGACGATACGCGACGCCATAAGTTCCATCCTGTCGCGCAGGATGATTTCGGAGGGACGGCGCGCGCAGCTGATGAAAACGATATCCGGCTCACGCCCCGAATCGTACATCCAGGTGGTCATCGCCACCATCGGTGTGATGCCGGAACCGGCCGAGATGAAAAGATATTTCTCGGCCGGGTGATGGACGATGGAGAATTTCCCCGCCGGCCCTATAGCTCTAATGCGCATGCCCTTCTGCAAATTGTCGAGCATCCACCTGGTTCCGACGGAGTCCCCCTGCGCCTTAACCGTGACCGTTAGGGCCGTTGGCCGCGAGGGCGAGGAGGAGATCGTATAGGTGCGATAGAGCGGCCCGCCGGGAACGGGCAATTCCAGCGTAACGAACTGCCCCGGATCATGATTGAACAGCGCGCCCGACGGGCTTTGAAAGCTGAAGGTCACGACATTTGGCGCTTCCGGCGTGCGGGTGACGCATTCAAGCTCTTCCGCGTCGGTCCAGAAGGCAAGATTTTTGAGTGCGCTCATCCCCTCACTCCGCTGCCACTTGAACCGGTGCAAGGGCGCGCTCGAGCCAGGTAGCGTACCAGTCGACGAACTGCGTCACGCCGCTTTCCTGACCCGGCGAATAGGGCCCGGGAACATAGGCGGGCGACAGAATCCCCTGCTGGTTGGTCTCGACAATCTCACGGTCTTCGTCATTGGTGGCGATCCAGACCTCGGTGAGCCGCTTGAGATCGTAATCCACGCCTTCGACGGCATCCTTGTGCACGAGCCAGGTGGTGGTGACTTCGGTTTCCATCGGGCTTATCGGCGTAACTCGGAAGGTCAGGGAATGATCCGGCAGGTAGTGGTTCCAGGTCGTCGGATAATGGAACATCAGCAGCGTGCCCGCGTCGGGCAGGGCAACCCGGCCGAGGTTCTTGCGAACGGCGGCCTTGCCGTCCATCGTGTAGCTCAGGGCCTTTTCCTGCAGCGGCATCCGCGCGAGGCGAAACTGCCCGTCGCCGGCAAGCCGGAATTGCGCCGGCGCGCCGGAAGCTTCACACCGGTCAAAATGCGCCTGGAGCGTCGCCGAGATCGACCCGTCGGGGGACACACCCGCGACGTTCGGGTCGAGGGAGAAAGAACGGCAGAGGGCGGGATGATTGCTGCTGCAGTGGTAGCATTCGCGGTTGTTTTCCCAGACGAGCTTCCAGTTCGCCTTTTCGACGATGGTCGATGTATGGGCGACCTTCGCTTCATTCAGGTCATGGATGGCAAGATATGGACGCGCTAACTCAGCAAAGGGCCGGAAATCTGGCGGCGTATCCGACAGGCAGATGTAGATAAGGCCCTCGAGATTACGCAGGTTTACTGGTTTCAGGCCATGCTTCGACGCGTCAAAATCCGGCCCCATATCATTTGCCCAGACCAACTTTCCGTCGAGTTCGTAGGTCCATTGATGATAGGGACAGACGAGCTTGGCTACCTGGCCTTGACGCGCCTTGCAGATCAGAGAGCCGCGATGACGGCAAGAATTGTGGAACGCTCGGATTTCGCCATCGCGGCCTCTAACGATAATCACCTCATACGCGCCGACCCGCATCGTGACGTAGCTACCCGCCTTGCTAAGTTGGCAAGCGGGGACCGCGTAGAGCCACTCTTTATAGAAGATGTGCTCCAGATCGAGCTCGTAAATCGCCGTGGACGTGTAAAACGGCTGTTCAAGCGCGTAGCCCGGAACGCGGCGCGCCAGCAGCTCATGTAGGGAAGGCGAGGGTACTGTCATTTGACCCATGCTCATCATGTTCAACTGTGATAAAATCTTCCTGCCATTAAACCCTTTTGACAATAGCACTTTTTTTCATGATGAGTTAGTTTAACTAATCTCGTAAACCGCTGGCACCGGTATCCAGACAGGGTGCGTTTTCAAAGAGTCCCCTATGCCAAGGCCCTATGATCTCTCGTCAATGACCGCTCTCATTTGCTTCGAGGCGGCCGCCCGGAATGCTAGCTTCAAGAAAGCCGCTCAGGAAATGAATGTGACGCCTGCAGCCGTCAGCCACCAGATCAAAGCGCTCGAGACGGATCTAGGATGCAACTTGTTTCTGCGCCGCAGCCGCGGTGTTGAGCTTACGGAGAAAGGGGCTTTTTTGTTCATCGCGATACAGCGCGGATTCGAGACGATTTCAGAGGCCGTTACTCAGATTCGCGATCGCCCGGAAACGGTTGACGTGACCGTCCGGACAACCACCGCTGTGAGTTCACTTTGGCTGACGCCAAAGATTTCGGCTTTCTGGAAAATCCATCCCGCCATCACGGTTTCGCAGATCGTAAGCGACGTCCCCGGAATGACCGGTCGCTGCGATCTGAGCATCCATTATGGGAATCCACAGGAGAATGGCGTCGAATACCGCAAGCTCTTCCAGGATCGCATCGTCGCTTTGGGCACACCAGCTTTCGCCGCCGAGCATGGGATCAATAACGTCGAGGATCTGCTCAAAGCGCCCTTGATTCATACGAGTAATGAGGAAACCGACTGGACGACTTGGCCTGACTGGTTTCTATCGCTGGGGCGCCCTCTTCCGAAGGGCCGCAGTTTCTACGTGAACAACTATATGATTGCGCTTCAGGCCGCTCAGGACGATGTAGGGGCGGTGCTTGGTTGGGACGGACTGGTTGACAGCGTGATACGGGAGGGGCGGCTTATTCAACTGGTCGCCGATAGTATTCCCTCACCCGTGGCCTTCTATCTGAAGATCCATCCACGGGCGACTTCGAAGTCCCGCCTGTTTGCGGACTGGCTGGTCAAGAGCGCCTAGGCTCATGACCTGAGTTTTGGATACTATCTGATTGTCGGATGGCCGCGCTATCACGCGGCGCTGCTGCGCCGACGAGGTAGTCAACGCGGTGACGACGCCCGCCTATATCGAGGCGCATGGGCCCGGCGGAACTGCTCAAATACAACCTCATTCATCTGGAGGAGCCGGTTAGACGCGCCTGCGACTGGATGGAGTTGTTCACGAGTGCGGGCCTCGCCATCCCCTGCACAACAAGCGGCTTCCTATCAACGACTATGGTCTTGTGATTCAGGCCGTGCTTGCGGAGGAAGGAATTGCGCTTGGATGGAAGCTCTGATCGCCAGGCAGGTGCGTCCCGGCGCGCTGGTTCCGGTCGGCGGGCATGCGCTGAGGACCGCCCACGCCTTTTATTTTGTCTGACCGCGGGCGCGCGAGCTCATCAGCCAGGCGCGGCGCTTTCGTGACTGGCTGCGCAACGAGGGCCTTCGCTACCGTTTGGGGATAAGCAAATTCGGGGTGGCGCAGCTTGGCTACCCAATAAGGCAAACCACCGGTGTTCACGCCACGATTCAGCTTCTCGAACGCCTCAGCGGGCCATGGAAAGTACTCCATATTGCTGAAGCTGTCAGTCCGACGAGTGGATGTGGGTCATTGGTATGAGCGGCCGTCAGCTCGCTCCGCTCCCCTTAAGAGGGAATGAAAGTCATGATGTCGTCGAGGAGACGGGCTTCGATCTCGATGACATCCGCGTTATCAAGAGGACCACGAGCCGACCTGCGGCCGGGAATGTGCACCCCTAGTTGCTCTAGCCGGCGCAAATGGCCAGCGCTTNGGTCAAGCCCGCGTTCGGAGTCTGATTGCCGGAGCGGAAGTCTCCCGCATCGAGCGACCAAGCTGCTCCGGAGAGGCCGGCGGACAGGATTTCGACAAGCAGTGCGATATTGGCGCCCTTGTAGCCTCCAAACGGCAGGAGTGCGCCAAGAATGGCTTTGGTTGGATCCGTCGTCACTGCTCCCGCCTCGTCGGTAGCCCATCCTTCGGGGATGGCGACATTATCTGCCGCTGCCCGAACGATGTTCACGAACGCCGTGGCACTTGAAGCCTGATCGATGACCAACGGCGGCTGAGGCGCCGGCAAGGGCGCGCCAAAGGCGAGTGGGTTTGTACCGAATACGGCCTTGCCGCCGACCGCGGCGGCCATCAGTGCGTGAGCATTCGCAACGGCTATCGACACCGGGCCGTGAACTGCCAGACGTCGAACATAGTAGCCGAGCTCCCCGGCGGTGTAGCTGTTCTTCTGCGTGAAAACTGCCACGCCGAATGTTTGCGCCCGCTTGACCAGATCCTCGAAGGCTTGATCGAACCCGAGCTGGGCTATTCCACCCTTGGCATCAGAGTGGATGAAGGCGGGCAACGGATGCTGTATGCGTGGCTGTGCCTTCCCATCGATGCGCCCCTCCACGATGCTGCGCAGGTAATCGATGAAATGAGGAAATCCCACCTCGGGTCGGCCGAGAAGCGCAGCGGACAAGGTCGCATCGACGAGCGACTTTGCCGTCGCTGCACTTGCTCCGCAAGCCAGGCAGGCGGCCGTAACAATGTCCCGGATTTCCGCGACAGATATCCTTACCTTCCCTTCTGCCATCACAGCTCCAGTGCGATCTTTCTGCCTTCGTAGAATGCGTAGGGGGCTTGGCGTGGAGCCGCGCAGTCTCCGATCTGAAAAAATGGCATGGCTTGAGCTTCCAGCTCTTCGGCCAGCCAGTTGGCTGACATATTTGTTGTGGCAAGGACGAGACAGTCTCCCTCGACGAAGGATTGCTCTCCCGTGTTGTGGTCGACAACTGTTGCGCCGTTGCCATGCCATTCGACGACGCTGACTTCCAACTGCCATTTGACCTTGAGCTTGCTCAAGGTGCGCCGAAGCGGTACATCGGCCGTCGTGCGCTGGAGTTCCTTACCAATGAGTGGGTCCGGCGAGAGAATGGTGACCTCGTGACCGTCCTCGGCGAGCTTCCAGGCCGTGCCGCAGCCGCGCCAGCCCCCGGCTTCGTCGAGGAGCAGAACGCGCTTTCCGGGCCTTGCCTGGCGAGCCATGACGGCCTCGACGGTGAACACGTTGCCTTTCTCCATGCCAGGTAATGTCTCACTTGCGGGCAGGGCCTTCTGAAATCCGGTCTCTGGTGAAAAGGAGCCGGTCGCAAGGATGAGGGAATCGGCGCCGTAGTCCGAGATCTCCGATGTCTCCACGTAACAGTTGAGACGCACATCGACCTTCAGCTTCTCCAATTGGCGTTCATACCACTTTATGAGATCGAGGATCTGCCCGCGACGTGGCTGCATTCCGGCAAGCAGGAAATTGCCGCCTAGCCGGCTGGAGGCTTCCACAAGGATGACCTTGTGACCTCTTTCCGCTGCGACCCTGGCCGCTTCCAGGCCCGAAGGTCCGCCGCCCACGACGAGGACCTTCTTTGGTTCCGCCGCTGGGGTAAACCGGTCGCCGCCCCATTCAAATTCTCGCCCCGCGGACGGATTGATAAGACAGCTTATCCAGTAGTCGCGCGAACGCCGGCCCCAGCACATCTGATTGCAGGAGATGCAGCCCCTGATGTCGTAGGCACGGTCTTCGCTTGCCTTTCGCGCGAGGTGGGGATCCGCTATCTGGCCACGTACGATGGATACGAGGTCCGCCGCTCCTTCGCCGAGCACAGTCTCGGCATTTTCAGGCGTTCTGATGTGGCTTTCGGCGATGATCAATGCCTTCTTCACGGTGCGTTTGAGCTTTGCCGAAAGGTCGGCCCCAAGCTTTTCGGGGTAAAGGAAAGTCGGCATCAGCTTGTGGAAATCAAGGTAGCTACCCGACCCACAAGTCACGTAGTCCATCAGTCCGAGTTGGTCATGAAGGCGAATGATTTCAGCGAGTTCGTCTCTCGTCAGCGCCACGCTGTAGTCCGGTTCGTCGCTGACAGCGAGGCCAATGATGAAGTCGGGGCCGCAGATCGCCCGGATGCGGGTGAGAATTTCCCGCGACATTCTTGTGCGGTTCTCGAGCGAGCCGCCCCATGCATCATCGCGACGATTCGACCACGGTGTCCAGAACTGATCCACCATGCCCAGATAGGCGGCCCACACCTCCACGCCGTCGAATCCAGCCTCCTGGCACCGTCGCGCCGCCTGGACGAAACCGTCAATCGTTTCCCAGATCTCCGCCTCGCTCATCGGATGCGAGCCGTCGCTGTCGTGATAGCTCGGAAGGCCCGAAGGCGACCAATGCGGATGGAAGGAGTTGTCTGAGTCCCCATGGGCGCCGACATGGTAGAGCTGCTGGATGGCAACCGCGCCGTTGTCCTTGATGGCGCTCGCAACCTTCTTGAAGTGTGGAATAACGCTGTCGTCACCGGGACGGAAATTTCCGCGCGTCAGCACGGCGGCCGCATGGACCGGCATCGGTTCCACCACGATCATGCCGGCTCCGCCGATGGCGCGCTCGGCATAGTAGGCGACGTGTCGATCGGTCGGAAGGCCACCTTCGGCCATATTTGCCGTATGGGCCCCGAACACGATCCTGTTTCTTAAGACGCGACCACCTAACGTTGCGGGTGAGAACAGGTGGGGAAAGAGCCTGGACATCCGGATTCTCCGCAAGTGCGAATGGAGGGCGAGGAGGCGCCGGCGTACTCCTCGCATCAGATCTCGTGGGCGTCGGGAGTGATCTGCTCGACCCGAACGGCTTTGGGCGCTGCTCGCGTCCTACAATGCCCGCGTCAGGGCACCGCCTTCGTGGACTGCGGGGCTCTGGGAGTTGACCATTGCACCGGCAAGCTGACGCAGGTTGACCACACCAAGCTGTTTCCCGTCCTGTCTGACGACGATGACGTCGCCATCAGGGCCGTCAGCAATCATACGAATTGCATCCTCGATGGTGGTGCCCGCCGGTATGGTCGTGCCGTTATGCGAAAAGCCGGGACGCAATGGGGCCATGACGGCCTCCACGTGGACGACCCTTCCTCTGTTGACCTCCTTGACGAAGTTCGCCACGTAGGCATCAGCGGGCCGCAAGACGATGTCCTGGCTGGTACCCTGCTGAATGACTTCACCGTCACGCAGGATGGCGATCTGGTCTCCAAGCCGAAGGGCCTCGTCCAGGTCATGGGTAATGAAGACGATCGTCTTCTTGATCTCTTTTTGTAGATCCAGAAGCACCGTCTGCATGTCCATACGGATCAGCGGATCGAGAGCCGAGTAGGCCTCGTCCATGAGGAGCACCGGTGCGTCGTTGGCGAGCGCCCGGGCCAGGCCGACGCGCTGCTGCATGCCGCCCGACAATTGGTTGGGGTACTTGCTCTCGAAACCTTTCAGTCCGACGCGCTCAATCCAACGCATCGCGACATCGACGGCCTTCGGGCGCGCAATGCCCTGAACCTCGAGGCCGTAGAGCGTGTTGTCGAGCACGTTGCGGTGCGGGAGCAGCGCGAACTTCTGGAACACCATGGCCGTCTGGTGCCTGCGGAACTCGCGCAGTTCGGCTTCGTTCATCTTCACGACGTCGACGCCATTGACCAGTACCTCGCCCGCCGTCGGATCAATCAGGCGGTTGATGTGCCGGATCAGTGTCGACTTGCCCGAGCCCGAGAGCCCCATGATGACCTGGATGCAGCCTGAAGGCATCTCGATGTTGATGTCCTTCAAGCCCAGGACATGCCCGAATTTATCGTTGAGCTCGGCTTTCGAGAGGCCGTTTCGAACGGCCTCCACATGCCGCCCGGCGTCCGGGCCAAAGATTTTA
>MBFK01000042.1 GCA_001704765.1 Sinorhizobium shofinae | reverse complement strand
GATAAAGCGGATCACGAGCAACTTCTGACATGGCCCATGTACGCACATCTTCCTCAGCCGTCGGTTAACTTTACGGTGCCGCTTGAACTCTTAGAGCGGGATGATTTAGGCGGAATCGGCATTGGGATTCCCTTACGTGGGGATTTTGTGGTCAAGTGAATGTTCCGCCTTTGCCGTTCGGTATCCAAGTCTGAGCCCGATCACGTATCCCGGCCCGATCACCGAGCCGGATCAACCTCACATCCGGTCGCCGCTCCGATCTGGGCCTTCATGCAGGTAGCACGGCCATCGCCGGTGCGAAGTTCGTCCAGGCGATCACGCCGATCACGGCGCAACGGCTCGTAGTCCCGGATGCCCTGGCTGACGAGGAGGCCTTTGATGCGGTTGACATGGACAACCCGTTCGGCGACCAGCGCCTTGCGCTCCCGGCCAATCCGGCGACGATCCTCGTCCTCCGGCGTCGGCACCCTGACCATCGAACAAACACGCGGTTCTCCCCGCTTCCAGGCCATCAGGGCGCGGACCAGTACCTCGCCATCGAGCCGATCGGTCTTGGCGCGTCGGTGGCGGCGGGCCACCGCAACCGAGGCGGCATCGACAATGTGACTTTCGATCCAGTCTTCCCGGTTCAGCACCCGGTCGATCCAGAATCCGTCCAGCCCCGCTTCCTGGATCACCACCAAGGGATAAAACCTGCCTATGCGCGCCTGCGCCTTCTGGCGCAGATCGGCGCGACAGGCGAGTAGTCCGGGGCTATCGCCGCCGGCGACGGTGTGGCGCGACATCTTCTCGCTGCCAGGTGAAAGCGACGTGACCAGCCAGGTCGATCTACTCAGTTCCAACGAGACGAAGATCGCGCCGATATCCATGCGGATAGCGGCAGGTGCCTCGGGTCTATCGGCAGTCGAAAGATGCATGATTGGCCTCCAGAGATTTTAGCGAATCCACTCTGCCATGGTGCAGGTTGCTATCCACTCCCCATAGGATCCTTTGTGAGCAAATCAGATTCACCATTCAGGCCGGCCAGGATGGCGAAACCTTTTTCGGATGACCTTAGGGACCGTGTTGTGGTGCAGTTACGCGCGATGCGCTGTCCTGCCGGGCGGCGGCAAAGCGCTTCGGGATCGGCATCAGCACGGCGATCGATTGGGTACGGCGCTGGCGTGAGACGGGCAGCGCCGCCCCCGGCCAGATGGGCGGGCACAAGCCGCGGGCGATCGCCGGTGAGCATCGGGTCTGGCTGATCGAGCGCTGCCGTGCGCAGGCGTTCACCTTGCGCGGGCTGGTCGCGGAATTGGCGGAGCGGGGCCTGCAGGTCGACTACCGCTCCGTCTGGATCTTCGTGCATGAGGAAGGGCTGAGTTATAAAAAAAGACGTTGGTCGCCAGCGAGCGCGACCGCCCCGATGTCGCCGCCCGACGCAGCCGCTGGCTGAAGCATCGCCATCGCATCGATCCGGCCCGCCTCGTCTTCATCGACGAGACCTGGACGAAGACGAACATGGCACCGCTGCGAGGCTGGGCGCCGCGCAGTGGAACCCCATGACGTTCATTGCCACCCTGCGTGTCGATCGCGTCAGCGCGCCATGGGTCATCGACGGGCCGATCAACGCACCTTGTCTATGTCGAAAAATGCTGGCGCCGGAGCTGAAGCCCGGCGACATCGTCGTGATGGACAATCTCGGCTGTAAGCGCGAATTTCCCCGCACCTTCTGTGATTGAGTGAGCTTTGGCATGAGGTGTCCACCTAAAAGAGGTGGACACCAAATGATGGAAGAAGGTCAAAAACTTGTCGTGCGGCTCGTTGGTCGGAATGGACGACGCCGGTTCGATCGGGCATCGAAAGACCGTCTTATTGCGGCCTGCCTTGAACCTGGCGCATCAGTATCGAAACTTGCGCTCGAACACGGGGTCAACGCGAACCTCGTTTGGAAATGGATAAGGAAACACACCCAGGCCCCTCCATTCCCGCCGTCTTCGACATCGGCGTTTCTTCCGGTTCAGATCACCGCGGCGAGCAGCGAGTTCGCGTTGGAGATGCCTGCCACGGATGGTGAAGAGCTGCCGCCGAAGGCAGAGAGGATCGGCCCGCTGTCCTCTCCAGCGAAGGTGAGCGCGTCACTGCCGAACGGCGTGAAGCTAACGCTGGAATGCGGTGACGTGGCTGCATTGACGGCAATCATCGGAGCGTTGGGTCATGTTCAGACTGAGCGCTGATATCAAGGTCTACCTGCATCGCGAACCGATCGACTTTCGGGCTGGCATCAACAGCCTTGCGGTTCTGGTCCAGGAGACGATGGGGCTCGATCCGTTTGCTCCAGCGGTTTTTGCGTTCTGCAATCGCCGTCGCGACCGGATGAAGCTCTTGTTCTTCGACCGATCGGGCTTTGTGCTGGTCCTGAAGCGGCTGACCGAGGACAAGTTCCGATGGCCTCGCCGTGAGGTGGCGGTGGTCACGCTTTCAACCGAGCAGCTGCACTGGATCCTCGACGGCATCGATATCGATGCGATGGTCCGCCACCCGGTGCGGCAGTATCAGGTCGCCGGCTGAGGG
>MBFK01000134.1 GCA_001704765.1 Sinorhizobium shofinae | reverse complement strand
CACCGAGGTGACGCCCGGGCCGACATCGACGACGATGCCGGCGCCCTCGTGACCGAGGATCGCCGGGAACAGCCCTTCCGGGTCGGCGCCCGACAGGGTGAAGTCGTCGGTATGGCAGATGCCGGTCGCCTTGACCTCGACCAGCACCTCGCCGGCCTTCGGGCCTTCGAGCTTAACAGTCATCACTTCGAGCGGTTTGCCGGCCTGGACGGCGACGGCGGCACGGACGTCCATTGTTCGATCCTTTTGAAGGGTGGTTGAATTACATATTCGGATAGACCGGCCCTTCGCCGCCTTGCGGCGGCACCCAGTTGATGTTCTGGTTCGGGTCCTTGATGTCGCAGGTCTTGCAGTGCACGCAGTTCTGGGCGTTGATGACGAAGGTCGGCTGACCGTCCTTCTCGACCCATTCGTAGACGCCGGCCGGACAGTAGCGCGTCGACGGGCCGGCATAGACGTCGTATTCGGACCGCTTCTGCAACTCCGGATCCTTGACCTGCAGGTGGATCGGCTGGTCTTCCTCGTGATTGGTGTTCGACAGGAACACCGAGGACAGCCGGTCGAAGGTCAACACCCCGTCCGGCTTCGGATAGTCGATCTTCTGGTGCTTGGCAGCCGGCTCCAGCGATTGCGCGTCGTTTAGCCCGTGCTTCAGCGTGCCGAAGAGGGAGAGGCCGAACAGCTGGTTGGTCCACATGTCGAGGCCGCCGAGCGCCACGCCGATCGCCGTGCCGAACCGCGACCACAGCGGCTTGACGTTCCTGACCCGCTTCAGGTCCTGGCCGAGGGCGCTGTCGCGCCAGCCGCGCTCGATCTCGATCGGCTCGTCATTGGCGCGGCCGTCGGCGATCGCCGCTGCGAGTTTCTCCGCCGCGAGAATGCCCGACAGCACCGCATTGTGGCTGCCCTTGATGCGCGGCACGTTGACGAAGCCGGCCGTGCAACCGATCAGCGCGCCGCCCGGGAAGGAGAGCTTCGGCACCGACTGGTAGCCGCCCTCGGTGATGGCGCGGGCCCCGTAGGAGAGCCTTTTTCCCCCCTCGAAGGTGGCGCGGATCGCCGGGTGCGTCTTGAAGCGCTGGAACTCCTCGAAGGGATGGAGATAGGGGTTCTTGTAGTTGAGGTGGACGACGAAGCCGACGGCGACGAGATTGTCCTCGAGGTGATAGAGGAACGAGCCGCCGCCGGTCTTCATGTCGAGCGGCCAGCCGAAGGAATGCTGCACCAGGCCGGGCCTATGGTTTTCCGGCTTGACCTCCCAGAGCTCCTTGAGGCCGATGCCGAACTTCGGCACGTCGCGGCCCGCGTCGAGCCGGTATTTGGCGATCAGTTGCTTGGCGAGCGAGCCGCGCACCCCCTCGCCGATCAGCGTGTACTTGCCAAGCAGCGCCATGCCGCGGGCGAAGTTCGGCCCCGGCTCGCCATTGCGCTCGATGCCCAAGTCGCCGGTGGCGACGCCGATCACCGCGCCCGCGTCGTTATAGAGCACCTCGGTCGCGGCAAAGCCCGGATAGATCTCGACGCCGAGCGCCTCGGCATGGGTGGCGAGCCAACGACAGACATTGCCGAGCGAGACGACGTAGTTGCCGTGATTGTTCATCAACGGCGGCATCAGGAAATTCGGCAGGCGGATCGAGCCGGCCGGCCCGAGGAAGAGGAAATGGTCGTCGGTGACTTGCGTTCTGAACGGATGATCGGGGTCGTCGCGCCAATCGGGCAGCAACCGGTCGATGCCGATCGGGTCGACGACGGCGCCGGAGAGGATATGCGCGCCAACCTCGGCGCCCTTCTCGAGCACGACGACCGAGAGCTCCGGATTGACCTGCTTCAACCGGATCGCCGCGGCAAGCCCGGCCGGACCCGCCCCGACGATCACCACGTCGAATTCCATGCTCTCGCGCTCTGGGAGTTCTTGTCGCTCGGTCACGATCGCCTCAAAGCGCCTTCTCGAGCTCCGGCAGGACGTCGAAGAGGTCGGCGACGAGGCCGTAGTCGGCGACCTGGAAGATCGGCGCCTCCTCGTCCTTGTTGATGGCGACGATCACCTTGGAATCCTTCATGCCGGCGAGATGCTGGATCGCCCCGGAGATGCCGCAGGCGATGTAGAGGTCTGGGGCGACCACCTTGCCGGTCTGGCCGACCTGCCAGTCGTTCGGCGCATAGCCAGCATCGACGGCGGCGCGCGAGGCGCCGACCGCGGCACCGAGCTTGTCGGCGACCGGCAGGATGACTTGCCTGAACTTCTCCGACGAGCCGAGCGCCCGGCCGCCGGAGATGATGATCTTCGCCGAGGTCAGTTCCGGCCGGTCGGAGGACGACAGCGCATCGGCAACGTGGCTGGACAGACCCGGATTGGCGGCAGCCGCAACCGTCTCGATCGAGGCGGAGCCACCTTCTCCTGCCGCGGCAAAGGAGGCGGTGCGCACCGTGATCACCCGCTTGGCTTCGCTGGTCTGCACCGTCTGGATGGCGTTGCCGGCATAGATCGGCCGCTTGAAGGTGTCGGGCGCAATCACCTCGATGATCTCCGACACCTGGGCGACATCGAGGAGCGCGGCAACGCGCGGCATGACGTTCTTGCCGACCGAGGTGGCGGCGGCAACCAGCGTGTCGTAAGCGCCGGCCAGCGAGACGATCAAGGCGGCGAGCGGCTCGGCGAGATTGTTGGCAAGGCTTGCATCGTCGGCGACCAGCACCTTGGCAACGCCGGCGAGCCTGGCGGCTTGCTCGGCAATCGCCTTGACGTTGGCGCCGGCGACCAGCACGTGCACGGCGCTTCCAGTCCCACTGGCAATCTTGGTGGCCGCGCTCAGTGCCTTGACCGTCTGGTCGGAAAGGTGGTTTTGGTCGTGGTCAGCCAGAAGCAGAATGGCCATGATGAGATCTCCCTTTCCTAAACTTTAAAGAACGCCGGCTTCGTTCTTGAGCTTCTCGACGAGCTCGGCGACCGACTTGACCTTGATGCCGGCCTTGCGGCCCGACGGCTCCTCGGTCTTCAACACCTTCAGCCGCGGCGCCGTGTCGACGCCGAAATCGGCCGGGCTCTTCTTGTCGAGCGGCTTCTTCTTCGCCTTCATGATGTTCGGCAGCGAGGC
>MBFK01000108.1 GCA_001704765.1 Sinorhizobium shofinae | reverse complement strand
TAAAATCTTTGGCCCGGACGCCGGGCGGCATGTGGAGGCCGTTCGAAACGGCCTCTCGAAAGCCGAGCTCAACGATAAATTTGGGCATGTCCTGGGCTTGAAGGACATCAACATCGAGATGCCTTCAGGCTGCATCCAGGTCATCATGGGGCTCTCGGGCTCTGGCAAGTCGACACTGATCCGGCACATCAACCGCCTGATTGATCCGACGGCGGGCGAGGTACTGGTCAATGGCGTCGACGTCGTGAAGATGAACGAACCCGAACTGCGCGAGTTCCGCAGGCACCAGACGGCCATGGTGTTCCAAAAGTTCGCGCTGCTCCCGCACCGCAACGTGCTCGAGAACACGCTCTACGGCCTCGAGGTTCAGGGCATTGCGCGCCCGAAGGCCGTCGATGTCGCAATGCGTTGGATTGAGCGCGTCGGACTGAAAGGTTTCGAGAGCAAGTACCCCAACCAGTTGTCGGGCGGCATGCAGCAGCGCGTCGGCCTGGCCCGGGCGCTCGCCAACGATGCCCCGGTGCTCCTCATGGACGAGGCCTATTCGGCTCTCGATCCGCTGATCCGTATGGACATGCAGACGGTGCTTCTGGATCTACAAAAAGAGATCAAGAAGACGATCGTCTTCATTACCCATGACCTGGACGAGGCTCTTCGGCTTGGAGACCAGATCGCCATCCTGCGTGACGGTGAAGTCATTCAGCAGGGTACCAGCCAGGACATCGTCTTGAAGCCTGCCGACGACTACATCGCTAACTTCGTGAAGGAAGTGAACAGAGGGCGGGTGATCCATGTTGATGCCGTCATGACGCCGCCGCGCCCGGGGTCTGCACCGCCTGGCGCCACCGTACCGGCGGGCACGACGATCGAGGAGGCCGTTCGCCTGATCGCCAGTGGTCCGGACAACGACATCGCCGTCGTGGGGCCCGGCGGAAAACCACTGGGCGTCGTCAACCTGCGTCAGCTTGCCGGCGCAATGGTCAACTCCAGGAGCTCAGCAATCCAGGACGTCGGCTCCTTGGCGAAGGTATTGTAGGCCGCAAGCATCGGGGCGGCTCAGATGCGATTTGGTTCTGAACATCCGATGCGGAAAGAGCTTCACAATGAGCTCCACACACGGCCGTCGTTGTATTTCGACGGTGACACCGACGTGTGGCATGTCGCGCTCGCTGGCGAGGATGGGCATCTTTCTTCGCCCAAAAGCTCGCCGAGGTCGGCTCCGCGCACCGCCCCCTACGCATTCTATGAAGGCAGAAAGGTCGCACTGGAGCTGTGATGGCAGAAGACAAGGTAAGATTATCCGTCGCGGAAATCCGGGACATTGCTACGGCCGCCTGCCTGGCTTGCGGAGCAAGTACAGCGACGGCAAAGTCGCTCGTCGATGCGACCTTGTCCGCTGCGCTTCTCGGCCGGCCGGAGGTGGGATTTCCTCATTTCATCGATTACCTGCGCAGCATCGTGGAGGGGCGCATCAATGGGAAGGCACAGCCACGCATCCAGCATCCGTTGCCCGCCTTCATCCACTCTGATGCCAAGGGTGGAATAGCCCAGCTCGGGTTCGATCAAGCCTTCGAGGATCTGGTCAAGCGGGCGCAAACATTCGGCGTGGCAGTTTTCACGCAGAAGAACAGCTACACCGCCGGGGAGCTCGGCTACTATGTTCGACGTCTGGCAGTTCACGGCCTGGTGTCGATAGCCGTTGCGAATGCTCACGCACTGATGGCCGCCGCGGTCGGCGGCAAGGCCGTATTCGGTACAAACCCGCTCGCCTTTGGCGCGCCCTTGCCGGCGCCCCAGCCGCCGTTGGTCATCGATCAGGCTTCAAGTGCCACGGCGTTCGTGAACATCGTTCGGGCAGCGGCAGATAATGTCGCCATCCCCGAAGGATGGGCTACCGACGAGGCGGGAGCAGTGACGACGGATCCAACCAAAGCCATTCTTGGCGCACTCCTGCCGTTTGGAGGCTACAAGGGCGCCAATATCGCACTGCTTGTCGAAATCCTGTCCGCCGGCCTCTCCGGAGCAGCTTGGTCGCTCGATGCGGGAGACTTCCGCTCCGGCAATCAGACTCCGAACGCGGGCTTGACCGTCATCGCGATCGCTCCCGCCGCCATCGACCCGTCGTTTGCGGTGCGCAGCGCTGGCCATTTGCGCCGGCTAGAGCAACTAGGGGTGCACATTCCCGGCCGCAGGTCGGCTCGTGGTCTTCTTGATAACGCGGATGTCATCGAGATCGAAGCCCGTCTTCTCGATGAAGTTCATGCTTTCATTCCACCTGAGTCGTGCGGCGGGCCGGTGTGACGGCGGGGCATGCCGGCGCTCGCTTTTTGGACTGGTATTCTGCAATGTGCATCCAGTCCTCTTCTTCGGCTCATTTGGGCATCCTTCAATGCGCCTGGCTTTTGAAAATGGTGCGGCGAGTGGCCGACTAATCGGCCTGCTGGTAAATCCCCCCACGTGCCAGCTCAGTCGCAGTTTGGCGGCGGTAAGATGCCGGCAACATCTCAACACCTTGTTCTTCAGGCGCGATGGCGCTGGCTTGCCCGGACGGACTTTTGCGTTTGCTCTATGTGCGCCTCGAGGAGTGAAACGGCCTCCTCGATCCGTCCATTCCGACAGAATTCCAGCAGCCGCTGATGTTCTCGCTGGGGGCGTTCCTTTCCGGCCGCGAGCGAGACCTGCGTTCTGACGAAGCGGTTCACATGCCCGTAATTGGCCTCGATCATCGTCAGAAGCCGCGGCCGCTGACAGGGCGCGTACAAGGTCCAATGGAATCGCCAATTCATCGGCCCCCAGCTCGCCGGATCGGGCTCCCTGTTGTAACTTTCCAGGATCTCACTCGCCAGCGTGAGGTCCTCTTCGGCCATGTTCGGTAGGGCCAGCCGAAGCGCGTGACACTCCAGCGCTATTCTTATGTCGAGCATCTCAAGAACGTCCGTCACGGAAAGGCTCGTGACAATCGCTCCGCGGTTCGGTTCGATTTTCACCAGGCCTTCCGTTTCGAGCTGTCTCAAGGCCTCTCGCACCGGAATCCGGCTCGTGCCGAATTGTTCTGCGAGTTCGTCCTGGCGGAGCTGAGTACCCTCAGGCATGGTCCCATTGAGAATCGCCTCCCTCACCGCGTCGCGCACCACTTCAGGAGCCGGCCGCTTCGGTTCTGTCGTCTTGGTCACCGTTTCCCCTTGCATAACTTCTCAGCGGACACTCATCCTTCTGTCTCAATTTCCACGCAGCGGAGCGCGACTTTTCTCGCCCGCAAACGGCGCTGCCCGCCGAGGCGCAGACGATGAGAAGAACGGAAAACCACTGCAAATAAGTCAGTTTCTCTCGGAGCAGCAGCGCACCGACAAATGCGCCGAGCGCTGGTGCGCAACTCAGCAGCGTCCCCATCACTTTCTGGGGCAAGCGGCGGATCGCGAACATCTCGAGGAGATATGGAACAGCGCTCGACAGTATCGCCACAACGAAACCCGATACGAGCACCGGGCCCTCAAGTATCGATCCGCTTGCGCGGCTGACGCCCAATGGAACTGCAACCAAGGAAGCCACCAGCATCCCTAGTGCGACAGCCTTGCCGGTTCCTAAGGATGAGACACGTTGGCCGAAAACAATATAGCTCGCCCAGCAAGCCGCTGCCCCGAGCGCGAAGAGAAGCCCATATGGGTCTATGTCGCTAACCCCGGTGCGAACAGGAAGAAGCAGGAACAGGCCGAGTGCGGCGCCTCCAACCCAAAGCATGTCCAAGGGCCGGCGCGAGTAGGCAAGTGCAATGCCGAGCGGCCCCATGACCTCGATGGCGATCGCGATACCAAGAGGAATGCGCGAGAAAGCCTGATAGATGAGAATGTTCATTAATCCGAGCGCTGCGCCGTAGCCAACGAGATTGCAAACCGTCCCCCGATCGAACCTGGCCCGCCATGGCCGGGTGACACACGCCAGGAGCACGGCGCTAAAGCCAACGCGCAACGCCGTCACCGCCTCCACGCCAACCAGTGGGAAAAGTGTCTTTGCAAGCGCAGCACCCACCGCGGTGCATAGGAGCGCGGACATGACGGACAAGGATGCCCACAGGCTGTCGTTGTTGTTCACTGCAGCTCTTTCTCGCGGCGAAGACGGTACGCGCGCCGTCCGTCCACGGCTTGCCGGCTATAGGACCGATTTCAGGAACTGAACCGTTTCCGGCTTCTGTGGATTGCCTATGACCTGGTCCGGCGAGCCGATCTCGTGAATGACGCCCTTGTGAAAGAAGGCCACTCGATCGGAAACTTCTTTGGCGAACTTGATCTCATGTGTGACGAGGATCATCGTCATCCCCTCTTCCGCCAGCAGCCGCATCGTATCGAGCACTTCCCCGACCAATTGCGGGTCGAGCGCGGAGGTGGCCTCGTCGAAGAGCATGTAGTCAGGCGACATTGCGAGCGCGCGGGCGATCGCCATGCGCTGCTGCTGGCCGCCGGAGAGCCGACCGGGGTAGACCTTGAGCTTGTCGCCCAGTCCGACGTGCTTGAGCTGCTTGACAGCGACCGCCTCGGCCTCGCTTCGCGATAGCTTCAGCACAAGGCGAGGCGCCAGCATCACGTTTTCGAGGACGGTCAGATGCGCAAAGGCGTTCCATTGCTGAAAGACGATACCGATCCGCCGGCGGAGCTTGTCGAGATTGGTGCCCTTCGCATGGACTTCGATGCCGTCGACACGGATGCTGCCGCGCTGGATCGTCTCAAGCCCGTTGATGCACATCAGCAGCGTGGACTTTCCCGAACCCGAGCCGCCGATGATGGAGACGACCTCTCCCTTGTTGACGTTCATCGTCACGCCCTTGACGACCTCAAGGTCGCCGAAGGATTTGTGCACGTTCTGGATCTCAATCATTTTGCAACCTTCTTTCCGCCTGGTTCCCCAGTTGCGACACGGCCCAGCTCACGACGTAGTAGAAGAGGCCGGCGATGAAAAAGACGAACAGCGGCTCGTTAATGCGGGTGTTGATCTGCTGCGCCGTCCGCAGAAGCTCGATAATTCCGATCCAGGTGACGAGCGCTGAGTCCTTCATAACGGCGAGCATGAGATTGAGCCAACCGGGAAAGGCGACCCGGGCGGCAATCGGCAAAGTGATGTGAAGCGTGTCCTGAAGCGACGTCAGCCCGAGCGACCGAGCCGCCAGTCTCAAGCTCTTCGGCACGGCAAGCACCCCGCCCCTGACGATTTCCGTGCAAAGCGCCGCGGCGTACACGCCAAGCACCACGTACCCGACCGTGAAGGGACTGATCTTCAGCCCGACGATGCTCTTCGCGGAGTTGAGGAGCACGAACTGGATCAGCAGTGGGACGCTGCGAAAGACGTCGAGCACGAATGCGAGCGGGATTGATGCAGTTGGGAAGCTCGCTCTCACGAAGCCGAAAAGGGTGCCGAATACCGTGCCGATCAACATGGCGAGAGCTGTGAGCTCGATCGTGACCCATGCTCCCTGAACCAGGAAGATGAGGTCGTTGGAGGTGAGATCCGTCGAAAACACGCTCGTCTCCTAGTAGCTAAAGAGCTTCCATCCGGCGAGACGGGCAACGCCGAAGGTGAGCTTTGCAAGGACGTAATAGATGATGGCGGCGACCGCGAAGTATTCGAAGGTGCGATAGCTGAGGTCGGTCAGTGCCTTTGTCGCCCCCATCAGATCGTTGTTGAGGCCAACCACAACACCGAGCGAGGTCATGAGCAGCGCCCAGATCATCTGGTTGGTAATCGGGTAGAACACGATGCGCAGAAGCTGCGGGATGACGACTCGTGTATAGGCCTGGAACGAGGTCATGCCGAGCGAGCGTGCGGCGCGCGTCTGCGTCTCCGGCACGGCCCGCAATCCGCCCCGGAAATTCTCGGTGAGATATCCGGCGTTGTTGAAGGTGATGCCGGCGAGCAGCGCAGCCCACGAGCTGATCGTCGCGCCGAAGGCGCCGAGACCGAAGTAGAGAAAATAGATCTGGAGAAGCGCGGGCGTGTTGCGAGCGACGGAGACCCAACCAATCGCAACGGATCTGAGGGCGACGTTGTTCGACCGGCGCATGGAAAGCAGCGTGAGCGCGATCACGATGCCGATGACCATGGAGAGCAGCGCGGTATAGAAGGTGATCCATGCACCATCCAGCATCGCCGGCAAGTTGTTGATGACCTGCCGCCACTGGAACCGATATTTGAAATCAAACATGCCCTTCTCCATCTCTGCCAGGAGAGGTGCAAAAAATGCACCTTGTCGACGGGACAGAGCTCTCATCCGCGCTGCGGCAGCCTGAAACGATCTAAGGTCGAGACGGCCATTGGCCTCCGACGGCTGAGCTCAAGTCTTGGGATTAACATCCAGCTCAATGGCCCATCGCCGGTACGCCATCGTCAGAGGCATACCGGCTCTGTTTCCGCGATTTACCGGTAGACGGCGCCCGTCATCAGAGACGGAGCTTCAGCGCTGAAATACTTCTTGTAGAGCTCCGCATAGCGGCCGGTACGAACCTGCTGATTAATGAACAGGTTCAGATAGTTGATGAGGCCGTATTCCTCGCGGGCAACTGCGAGCGCAACGTAATCCGTGGGATAGGGGATCTTCGGACCCATGATGAGGCTCGGAAACTTGCCGCTCCCGATTGTCGCCGCGACGACACTCGACACGGAAACCGACGCATCGACGTGGCCTTGGTCGACGGCGAGGATTGTGTCGTTTTGCGACTGATAGCCCTTGAAGGAGCCCGCGCCCCAAGATTTGACGTCCTTCTCCGCCTGGACGGCTTCGAAAGTGCCGCTGATAGCACCAATGTTCTTGCCCTTCGCATCCTCCCAGGAGTTGATGCCGGAGTCTTTCTTCGTCAGCAGAACATATTCGAAGGCGAAGTAGGGAATTGAGAAGCCGACCGTCTTGGCGCGCTCGAGCGTATCGGAGGTGGAGCCCACCACCACGTCGACGCGGTCTGACATTAGCGCCGGAATACGGTCGGGGAACTGTGTCTCGACGATCTCCGGGGCTACGCCGAGAGACTTTGCGAGATCGTTGCAATAATCGACATCGAAGCCGACCGGATTGTTGTTGCCATCCCGCGATCCCATCGGCGGGAAATCCAGCACGACGCCGCAGCGTAGCGTGCCGCTGCTGATGATATCGTCGAGCTTATCGGCCTTTGCCGCGGTCGATCCAAGGACCAGCATGGATACACCAATGGCGAGCGCATACTTCATGGACATTCACTTCCCTCCGGGTTTCTACCGACAATCTTGTTTTTCGTTCGCCCTCCGACATGGACTTGCCTCACCGGATCGGCTTTTCGCGATCGCCCCTCGACGATCGTCGGTATTGTATAAAACACGCTACTTTCGTATGCAATTATAAAATATCACATACGAAGAGTGGCGAAGGATATTCTTCGCCACACCAGCCCAGCGTCAGACGCGCTTGTCAGTCACGAATTTCGTCCTGAGATAAGCTTCGAGGCCCTCGACACCGCTCTCGGCGCCATAGCCGGACTCGTTGACCCCGCCGAAAGGCGTTTCCGGCTCATGGACCGCGGTGTGATTGATGCCGACCACGCCGGCCTCAAGCGCCTCGCTCATGGCAGCCGCCGTCGAGCCGCTCCGGGTGAAGACATAGGCGGCAAGCCCGAACGGCAGCGAATTGGCTCGCTCGGTCACTTCGTCAATCGAGGCGAAGGGAGCTATCTGCGCGAGCGGACCGAAGGGCTCTTCGTTCATGACCTTGGCGTCGTCCGGAACATCGCGCAAAACGGTCGGAGCGTAGAAATAGCCCTTGCGGTCCAGCCGCTCGCCGCCGAGCGCAAGTGACGCACCCTTCGAAACCGCGTCCCTTACGAAGCCGTCCATCATGTCCAGCCGCCGCTCGGTAATGAGTGGCCCCATTTGTGTCCCCTGGGCCAGGCCATCGCCGACTACGATCTTCCTGCTCCTCTCGACGAAACCGGCGACGAAACGTTCGTAAACATTCTGGTGGATGTAGAAACGAGTCGGCGAGGTGCAGACCTGGCCGGCATTGCGGTATTTCGCGGCGATCAGCACGTCGAGCGCCTTGTCGAGGTCGGCGTCGTCGAACACGATGACCGGCGCATGGCCGCCGAGTTCCATCGTGCAGCGCTTGAGCGTTTCGGATGCGAGGCGTTGCAGCAGCTTTCCGACTGGCGTCGATCCCGTGAGAGAAACCTTCTTCGGGATTCTCGATGCGATCAGATGTTCGGAGATCGGCGCCGGTGGTCCGAAGACGATGTTCAACGCGCCGGCCGGAACGCCAGCCTCCTGGAAGCAGCGGCCGATGGCAACCGCAGTTCCCGGCGTCTCGTCACTCGGCTTGACGATGATCGTGCAGCCGGCAGCAAGCGCTGCGGCGATCTTGAGGGTGACATTGCCGGCAGGGAAGTTCCAGGCCGCAAAGCCGAGGGCGGGGCCGACCGGCTCCTTGAACGCCATCTGCCTGACATCGATGCTGCGGGCGGGAATGATGCGGCCATAGGCCCGCTTGCCCTCCTCCGCATACCAGCGTGTCGCGTCGGCGCAGAACTGCACCTCGCCCATCGCTTCGGCCAGGGCCTTGCCGTTTTCGATCGTCAGCGTCCGTGCAATTTCCGCCTTGCGATTTTCGATCAGATCGGCCGCCTTGCTGAGAATTTCCCAACGATCCGCGGCAGGTTTTTTCTTCCAGATCTGAAAAGCTCTCGCGGAGGAGTCCAGAGCCCGATCGAGGTCCTGCTTGCTTGCGCAGGGTACAGAAGCGATCTCTTGTCCGTAGGCAGGGTTGAAGAGCGGCAGGACGTCGCCTTCGCTGCCTTGCACCCATTGCCCGTCGATCAGCATTTCGAGTTTCTCGCTATACATCGTCTTCCTTCAACAGTGCGGGTTGAGGCCTCTGGTCGTTTGGAGAGACCTCGCGCTTCACAGCGCGTTGCTCGCGACAGCAGTGCGGATTGCTATTGTATAAAACATTGAGATATCGTATGCAATAACGAAACATCGCATACCGCGATCGGTCGACGACCTTATTAGCCGAAGGTGAGCCGCGCAGGAGGATCGGCGTTGCGGCGATGGGCAGCAACCGCATCAGGAAGGAAGCCTGGCAATGAACAGCAACAGAGAAGGCGTCGACGTCGCCATTATCGGAGCCGGCAGCATCGGGATTGCCGTTGCCTATTACCTGGTCAGAAAATATGGGATCGCTCGGATTGCGCTCATCGACCCACGCGATCCGATGAGCCTGACGTCGGCGCAATCCGGCGAGAACTATCGCAACTGGTGGCCCCACCCCATCATGGCCGCCTATACGAACGACAGCATCCGCCTTATGGAGGAGATTGCCTCCGAGACCGGCAACCGGATCAACATGACCCGCCGCGGCTATGCTCTCGTCACGCGCAACAGCGACCCGGCCGACCTAATCGAGGACCTTTACCGCGGCTATCGCGAGGCGGCCGAGAGCCTTATCCGGATCCACCGGGGTCGCCGACCGCACGAAACCTATCAACCGCCGACCTCGGCCGACTGGGAAAGCGCGCCCGACGGCGTTGACGTCCTTTGCGATCCGGAGCTCATCCGAAAGACTTTTCCCGCCTATGCGCCAGACGTTGCCACGGTGCTGCACGTCCGGCGCGCAGGCTCCATCAGCGGCCAGCAATTGGGTCAGTTCATGCTTGAAGCCATAAAGGCCATGGGTGGACGCGTTATCCGCGGAGAAGTCCTCTGCATCGAGGGCGTGATGCCTTTCGATCTGACCATAAAGACGGACGATGGCCCGACCCGGCTAAGCGCCGACCGAGTCGTCAATGCAGCGGGTCCGTATCTGCGCGATGTAGCGAAGCTTCTCGGCGAGGATTTGCCGGTCTCCTGCGTATACCAGCAGAAGATTGCCTTCGAGGATCGCGAGGGTGTGGTGCCGCGCAACCTGCCCTTCACCATCGATCTGGATGGTCAGCAATTGACCTGGACGGAAGAAGAGCGCGCAATTCTGGCGGAGGATCCGGCAACGGCGAGACTGACCGAGTTCATGCCCGGCGGAATCCATTGCAGGCCGGACGGCGCCGAAGACGGCAAATGGATAAAGCTTGGCTGGGCTTTCAACGGCAAGGCGTCCGATCCGCGTGAAGCCGACCCCATCGATGAGCAATACCCGGACATCGTGCTGCGCGCCGCAAGCCGCCTCCAGCCGAAGCTCAAGTCGTATATCGGCCGATTACCCCGTGGCACGCATCACTATGGCGGCTACTATACGATGACGGATGAGAACTGGCCGCTGATCGGGCCGATGCGGACGAATGGCGCGTTCGTCGCCGGTGCGCTGTCGGGCTTCGGCACCATGGCCGCCTGTGCCACCGGCTCGATCTGCGCCGACTGGATGATGGGGGGCGAGTTGGTTTCCTATGCAAAGACACTCAGCCTCTCACGCTACGACGATCCGGCCATCATGGCCGAACTCGCAGCACTTCAAAGCCGTGGCATGCTCTAGGCCGGATCGCCGCCTCGCTATGGCAATCACCAGGAACATCGAGACCAAATACAGGAGATGAAATGAGAACCGACGTTGTCGTTATCGGAGGCGGTGCCATCGGTGCCGCCGTCGCCTACTTCCTGAAGCTCATGGACGAGAGCACTGCGGTGACGGTCGTCGAACGCGATCCCACCTACGGACAGGCTTCCACACCCAGGGCTTCCGGTGGCGTGCGCCGGTTGTTTTCGCTGCCGGAGAACATCGAGCTTTCAAATTACAGCATTCCGTTTTTCGATGACTTCGAAGAAACCATGGCCGTTGATGGCGTCAAGGCCGATATCGGGCTGAAGAAGAACGGCTATCTCTTCATCGTTCCGCCGTCGGCGCGCGATATGCTGAAGCAGAATTTCGAAACCGAGCAGCGGCTCGGATGCAACGTCGTTTGGCTTGAGCCGGACGAGTTGAAGCACAAGTTCCCCTCGATGAACGTCTCGGATCTCGGCGCCGCCGTCCACTCTCCCGATGACGGCTGGCTCGATCCGCACAGTGTGCTGATGGGCTTCCGGAAAAAAGCCAAAGCCATGGGTGCCGAGTTTCTGGCTGACGAAGTGGTCGGGCTCGTCAGGCAGGGAAATACCGTCACCACCGCCAAGCTAAAGTCTGGCCGGGAGATCGAAGCGAGCCATTTCGTCAACGCCGCTGGCGCCTGGGCGAAAGACATCTGCGCCATGGTCGATGTGAGAGTTCCGATCGAGCCGCTTCGCCGCTATGAGCATTATTTCGAGTCCGAGGATCCGATCGAGCCGCTGCCGTACCTCAAGGATCCGGAGCGACTCGCGTTCAGGCCAGAAGGCAAAGGCTACTCGGGAGGTGTTCCGACGCTCGACGAACCGCGCGGCTATAATTTCGAAGTCGATCACGATTATTTCGAGAACGTGGTCTGGCCGGCGCTTGCGCACCGCTTCCCGCAATTCGAAAAGACCAAGTGCAAGAACACACTGCCCGGCCTTTACGATCAGAACGATTTCGACGGCAATGTCATCATAGGGCCGGGTGCCGACGGGCTCGTCAACTTCCACATGCTGGCGGGGTTCTCGGGCCATGGTTTGATGCATGCGCCGGGTTGCGGCCGAGCTATGGCCGAGCTCATCTTGAAGGGCGGATATCAGACGATCGACCTGACGCGCTTCGGTTGGCAGCGCCTCCTCGACGGAACGCCCCTACGGGAAAAGGGAATCATCTGAAACTTGACTTCGCGTGCGGGCAGACTGTTCTGTCCGCACGCCGCTGACCGGCTTCATTTGACGCGCCGGGTTGCCGCGCGTAGTGACTTCTGCGTCTGCTCAATGTGCTTTTCAAGCAATTCCACCGCTTCATCCACCTGGCCCTCACGACAAAGCTCGAGGAGTTTCCTGTGCTCTTGCTGGGGGCGATCCTTGCCCGTGGCCAGAGAAACCTGCATCCGGGTGAAGCGGCTGACGTGGCCATAATTGGCCTCGATCATCGCGAGCAACTTCGGACGATTACAAGGCAGGTAGAGCGTCCAATGATAGCGCCAGTTCATCTCCCCCCAGCGGCTCGGATCGGCATTTTTCTCGTATTCGTCGAGAATTTCCTGCGCGGCGTCCAGATCTTCGATGGCCATATTGGGGATCGCGAGAGCCAGTGCGCGACATTCGAGTGCAATGCGGATGTCGAGCATTTCCAGGACGTCGTCGAGCGAGATCCCCTTCACCACGACGCCTCGGTTGGGATGGAAGGTCACAAGACCTTCGCTCTCGAGCTGACGAAGCGCCTCGCGCACAGGAATGCGGCTCGTGCCGAACTGCTCCGCGACCTCGTCCTGCCGCAACTGATGCCCGGGCTCGAAGGCACCCGACAGGATCGCTTCACGCAGCCCGTCTCGTACAAGCTCGGGCGCTGACTTACGTGGGGCTGTTTCTCCCATCTTTGGACCTTCTACCAACCAACATGATTATCCAGTCATCTAGAATTGCATAAATTTGTCAATCCTGCGGAGGATCCAGAGGCGCGCTTCGACTTTGGGGAGCGAGCCGCCCATTCATGACTGGCGGCTCGCTGCGGCAAATATGCTGATCAGCGCCGCGGCAGTACTGAGACCGTCACCGAGATTCTCGTTTACGTTCCGGCCTCGTTCCGGGTCGAGCGCCATGTCCAGCCGCGCTTCACCTGCAAGGGCTGCGACACCGACGTCAAAGCGACATGGATTGTCTCTTTCCCTAACGATAGAACGACGAGTGTTTCGGCTCCGGTCGGCTCATGGAGTGCGTCAAGTCCCTTGTCTGAAACCACAACATGCTCGGGACGACCTGCTAGAACGAAGCAGCGGCGTACATACGTCACTCGATGTGCAGCCACGACATTGCCACGGCTCGCCGATTGCATTTCCACTTCGTGAAACGTAACCCCGTGCTTAGATCTGGCCCGGAACCCAGATGTAAAATTGGTCGTTCTGGAACTCGATGCGATAGGATCGGGCCTTGGGACATCCTTTGGGGGCATTGTGGGCTGCACCGGTTACCAGATCAAACTCAGCAAAATGGAGAGGACACACGATCCTGGATCCGTCGATGAACCCCTCGGATAAAGATGCCTCCGCGTGAGGGCACTTGTCTTGCAAGCCGAAGTACTGTTCCCCTACTCGTACGACGACGACATCGCCGATAGGTTCCACATAGGTCTTTGCCAATTGCCCGTCAGAAAGAGGGCGCATGCTCTTCATCAGACGTTTCGTTCCGACAGGTTCGCCATCGTGGCTGCCGACCTCGTCTGATCCGTTTCGTTGTAGACCGCGCTCTTGCAAGGTCTCGAACTGGTGAACCTCGCGAGGCCGATTTACTCCGATCGCGAAATCACGAAATTGCCAAAACGGGCGAGGCCCTGCGTCGACAGCCTCGGGAGCAGCCGAAGGGTCGGGCATTCCCGCGATGTGGATCGTAAGATCATATTGATCCGACCAGAACCTCGGAAGCGGCGGAGGCGGAATATTCAGTCCCATGATAGCGCGCGCAGCACGTCCGGCCTGTTCCGTCGCGTTTTGCCAGCTTTCAAGACGGATGCCTTCGGGGTTGACCGATGTTCGCTGGCGCGAGATGTCGCCGACCGCGAAGATGTTGGGGTCGCTAGTCGCTCCGTTAGGATCGGTAAGAATGCCGTCTTTGCATTCGATGCCGGCGCGTCTCGCCAAATGGTCATTGGCGATTATTCCAATTGCCACGACAAGAAAGTCGGCTCTTTCGACCTTGCCGTCGTAAGCCACCTCGACATGGTCAAGATGCTCAGTGAACCGAGGCTCCTGCCCAAGCGCGAACCGTACCCCATTGCGGACATGGATATTCTCAAGATAGCGTGCGACAGCTTCAGGCAGCACCCTTGCGCAGACACGGGATTCTCTCCCGAACAGCGTGACGTCGATCGCGTTCTTACGAGCTGCCGCCGCCACCTCAAGGCCAAGCCAGCCGCTTCCGAGTACAAAGACACGGGTCGCCTTCCCGAACGCCCGTCGCAATCTGTCGGCATCGTCCGCAGTTCGTATACTGTGAATTCGCCCATAGCCTCTGTCCAACTTTGGAAGGCGGCGCGCGGAGCCGCCTGTGGCAATCACCAGCCTGCCGTAGGGATACACCGCGCCCCCTGCAGTCTCCACGGTCCGCTTCGATCGATCGATGTGCACCACGGTTTCGCGAAGATGCACATTCACATTCATCGCGTCGGCCTCCGCGGAAGTGAGAACCGAAGTCAAAGGCTTCCGGTCGGAATCCGAAGGAGAGAAGTCCTTCGACAATGGTGGACGCTCATAGGGGGGATCGTGTTCGTCGCCAAACAACTCGATTACACCATCGTACCCCAGCTCGCGAAGTGCCCTTGCCGTTGAGCCTCCTGCCTGGCCGCCGCCAATGATAACGATCGGAGATGGTGTAGAAGGAAGATCGGCAACGACCTGATCGCCGACTTCCATCCAGCCTTCGTCGAGGACCTCGCAGTAGATCCCGAAATTTTTTTCGTACTGTGTTATCAAAGTCCGCAAGACGGAGCGATCCTCAGGGATGCCGAATTGCTCCAATGTCGTGAAACTGCAGCGGCCGCATGGTTCCGTGCCACGAAGACGGAGATTGCCGATGCGAAACTCCCGGCCGATCAATCCGAGTTCCGGCGGCTGGCCACCGTCGTCGGACTGCAGGTCGACAAGCACATTCGGTCGAAATCGACGCTCGTCGATCACGCTTTCCGGAAGCGCCCTCTTCAGCGCGCTAATCGATTGTCGACTTAGCAGATGAATCGGGCTGACCTTGTATCGGTGTTCGGCGATTTTGTTCGATAACGCCGTGCCATATGGATGAACACTGACAGGTCGGCCGAAAAAGGAAGAAAGTTGTTGGCGGAGCTGCGGGTCGCCGAATTGCTTCCACTCTTTGCCGTCCAGCGAAATCACCACCCTGTCATTCTCATCATACCTCGACAGAAGTCTGGGGACGCGGCTCCATAGCTTCTTCGCGGGGTTGACGGGCTCCTGCGTCTCGTCGTCGAAAATTGCGTAGAGCCGGTCTCCGGAAATCCCTCTTCCGGTTACGCGCGCGCGCGGCAGTTTCTCCCCGCCGAGGGAGCTCACTGGATAACGCCAAAGTGCCGCTACCGTGCCAACACTCGAGTCCGTCATCCCATCATTCCTTTCATGACATCCGGTCTTTTGGTTCATGGCTCGTGCCATTGCTCGGCAATTGTCCTAGAACGGCGCAAGGCGTTTGGTCTTCGGCCGGATTGGTTTCCCGGATATCAGGCATGCTTATGCCGACTGATAGCACCCGGGAAATCAGGATTCAGGTTGTCCGAGCGACCATTCCGCAGCGCCGCCCGCTATGACGGTGACGCCGCCAAAGCCCCCGGTCCTCAGGTTCCGGCCAAATAGATTTTGGGAATAGCTCCGCGGAAAACTCGGTCCATGATGATGGCGAGTGCCACGATCGCCAGGCTAGCGCGCAAACCCAAGCCGAAATCCAGTCGGGTCAGGCCGCGGGTCACCTCGGCACCAAGTCCGCCAGCCCCAACGAGTCCGGCCAAGACTACCATCGCCAGCGACAGCAAGATGCACTGGTTCACGCCGACGAGCAACGTGGGCAGCGCGGACGGGAGCTCGATTTTTCTCAGGATGTCGACCTTCCTCGCACCGATGGCGATACCCAGTTCGAGGCGCTCTTTCGGGATTTGTGCCATGGCCAGCACTGTCAGCCGCACCATGGGCGCGATGCCGTACACGATCGTCGAGATAAGCGCCGGCACCGTACCCAGGCCGAAAAGGATCACGGCCGGGACCAGGTAGACCCACGGAGGCATAGTCTGCATGACGTCCAGTATGGGACGCACGGCCCTTTCGAGGCGCGCGCTCCTGGAGACGAGGATTCCGATCGGTATGCCGAACGAAATCGAGAACAGGACCGCGATGATCACAAGCGCGATCGTCTGAATCGTTGCCTCCCACATGCCGAGCAGCATGCAAATCGCCAACCCGACGGCGGTCAGCGCGCCCCCGCGCCAACCTGCCATCAACATGGCCAGCAGCGCCAGCGCGCCTGCGACGGCGGGTGCCGGCCCAAGGGACAAGAACGCGACGATGTTGCTCACCAGGAGATCGAAGAAAGCGGCGATGCCCGCAAAAACATCATGGTAGTTGACGTTCAGCCAAGACAAGGCGGGTCCTACGATCGAACCCGGAGATATCTCGAAATTATCCACGTGCGCCTCCCGATCCGAGGGTTCCAAGCCGTTGGGAAAACCTGTCCAAGACAATGCTGAGGACGACGATGGCAATCCCGGCATTGATTGATTTGTCGATCTGCAGGGTCCGGACAGCGTCGTAAACTGTCTGGCCGAGCCCTCCCGATCCGACGATGCCAGCAATTACGACCATGCCGAAACCGAGCATGAGGCTCTGATTGACTCCCGCGAGAATAGAAGGGAATGCGAACGGAATGCGGATTTTAAACAAGACCTGGAGCGGCGTCAGGCCGACAGCCGCGCCAAGCTCGCGGAACTGCGTTGGCGTCATGCGGATGCCGTGGGCAGTAAGGCGCATTGCGGGCGGTATGGCAACGATAGTGGTTGCGCACATCGCCGTTGCGGGTCCGTAGCCGAGCAACGCGATCCCGGGAAGCAGATAGATGTAAGCCGGCATAGTCTGAATGAAGTCGAGCACCACATCGCTCGCCTTGCTGAAGCCCGCCGCCAGGCCCACGATGATGCCGCCGGGAATGGCAATCAGCAGCGCGATGAATGTCGAACTCAAGACGAGCGTCAATGTGCTCATCGTCTCGGACCACAGGCCCATGGCTTGGCAGAGCCAAAGACCCGCTGCCGCCGCGACGGCGAAGATCCGGCCGACAGCAACCCAGCCCACGACCAGCACGAGCAGGATAAACGCCCAGTATGGCGTGGCGGCCAACAGCCCGTCGATCACGTTGAACAGGCCGTCCAACACCGCCCGAAGGGAATCGAAAAGCGTCGTGGCGTTGTCGTTGATCCACATCAAACCATCATTGACGACCAAATCGAAGGCGTCGGTCACTTCCAACATCTTGTCAGCCCTCCTATGGGACTCCCGGTCCGCTTAGTCGACATCTATGCCCCGCACCGCTTTGAGAAGGTTTTCGCGGGTGACGACGCCGACGACGCTGTCCTCATCTTTGATCGCAATCCGTTCGGCCCCGAATTTCAACGCGAGGTCGATCAGCGTCTGGAGATCGTCGTCGACGTCGGCGGTGGGCAAACCGGTAGCGTCGCCTCCCACCGCGTCCCGCTTCGACATGATCGAATGCGCCTTCACGAGATGAAGTCTTGAAATGCCCTCAACGAAATCGGCGACATACTCGTCGGCGGGCCGGAGGACGATCTCTTCGGGCGTCCCGATCTGCACGATCCGCCCTTCCTTCATGATCGCGATCCGGTCGCCGATCCGGATTGCTTCCTCGAGATCGTGAGTGATGAAGATCGACGTCTTGTTGAGTTGCGTGGATAGTTGCTTGAACTCGATCTGCAGCTGTTTGCGGATCAGCGGGTCGAGCGCGCTGAACGGCTCGTCCATCAGCAATATCTCGGGGTTTGCCGCGAGAGCGCGAGCAATGCCAACGCGTTGCTGCATGCCGCCTGAGAGCTCGCTGGGATAGCGGTCTGCCCAGTTCTTGAGGCCGACCTTTTCGAGAGCGGATTGACATGTGTCCGTGCGCTGACTCTTAGAGAGCTGCTGGATCTCCAACGGGAGGGACACGTTTTGCAGGACCGTTCGATAGGGAAGGAGCGCGACGTGCTGGAACACCATGCCCATGTGCTTCGACCTGAGGGCTCGCAGATCCGCGCTGGGCAGCTTGCAGACGTCTTCGCCGCGCACGATCACCTCGCCGGCGCTCGGTTCGATGAGGCGGTTGAAATGCCGGATGAGCGTTGATTTGCCGCTCCCCGACAGCCCCATGATACAGAACGTCTCACCTTCGGATACCTCGAAAGAGGCATCCGCGACAGCAACGACGCAGCCGAAGTCCTTTAAAATCTGGTCCTTATCGTGGGTTCCCTTTTTGGCTGCTTCGACGGCTGCCAAACCGTTTTCGCCGAAGAACTTCCAAACTGAACGGCATTCGACCGCCTTCGAACGACCCGTGGTGTCAGCAAGTTTCATCATGTTCATGACGCCTCCCTAGAATGGCTGAGAGCGGTGCCCGGCCGAACCGGGCACCGACGTAGTTGAAGACTATTGAGACGACATCACCGACCATTTTTCGACCAGCGCCTGGTTCTTTTCCCACCAAGCGTCGACCGCCTGCTCGATCGTTTTGCCCTTGTTCATTTCTGCGTTCATCTCGATATTGTCTTGGAGCGGCACATAGATAGTCGCGAGAGATTCACGAGCGCGGGGGTTCTTTTCTGAGAAGCCCTTCTTGGCGATCCAATAGTAGGCCTGCGGAGGAGCGAATGAGCCCTTCGGGTCCTTGAGGAACTTGACGTCGAACTCCTGCACCATCCACGACGGCGTCCAGAGCATCGTGACGATCGGCTCCTTGCGCTCCAGGGACGACTTGAGCTGTGCGACCATCGCCGCGGTGCTGCCGTCGATGATCTGATACTTCAGGTCATAGTCCGTGAGCGCGTTGTTGGCTTCGCGCATCAGACCTGAGCCGGGTTCAATGCCGATGATCTTCCCATCGACCTGGTCGGCGATGGTATTCAACTGATCGACTGAGTCGATCGGAACATAGGAAGGCACCACCAATCCCTGCACGACGCCATATGACGCGATCGATACCTTTTCGAGGCGGCTATTGAACTTGTTCCAGTAATCCGAGGTCATGTAGTCGACGCTCGACAGGAGAATGTCCACATCGCCTTTCTGGAGCGCGCCGAACGCAATACCCCACTCGGAAAATTTGGTGAATTCAACCTTGAAGCCCTGCTTCTCAAGGAATTTCGCGGTTGGAAGCGAGATCGCCATCTGGTCTTCCCAAGAAAGGCTCCCCACTTTGATGACGTTCTCTTCGGCCCGAGCCGCCACGAAGCTCATGAGCATCAAAGCGACGGCGGTGAATATCTTCACGATGGCTTTCATTGTTGTTCCCTTTTCCTGTCATGATGAGTTGATTGAACTTTCACGCTTTCTCTTGTTGTCACTCCTCCTCCGCTCTCCCGGCCGATGAGGCCTGCCTGTCCCTCTGAAGGCGTGCAGGAGACTCTCAGCAACTGCGCCGACTTGGGCGAGCTCCCCGCTCGCCAAACCGAAATTTCCCGACGCCGCGCGCCCGCGTCGGCATCAGATCTCCCCTCCCGCCTGGTACTCATCCCACGCGAGCCGAACGTTCGCGCCTATCGTTCGAAAGGGCTCGGGAGGACACCAGCTTGGGGCATTCGTGCTGGACAGGTACCGCAGTTCCTCGCTGTCGATCCCGCAGACCATGTCGGCCAGGTACAGGCCGAGCATGCTGCTTCGCGTGAGGCCAAGGCCGTCTCCAACTGTGCCCGCGAAGACGTTGCGGGCGACTTCGCCAAACAACGATTGCGTGTTGAGCGTTAGCGGGATCATGCCGCCGTAGACGTATTCGAAATTGACGTGTTCAAGGCTCGGGAACCTTGCTACGAACGCCCGTCGCAACTTTCCGCGCGCGTCGTGGACGCGTTCAGGTGTGGTGCATTGGTGGGTCGAGAAGGAGAAGCCATTCCTGACGAATATCCGCTTTGACGCGGTATACCGGACGGTGGTGCCGGCGGCATGGGCCGCGGTGCACCCCCAAGGCTCGATGTTTCTGAAATTCGCGAGTTCCTTGTCGTTCAGTTCACGCGTGAACGCCCCGAAACTGTTGACTCCATAAAGGCGGCCCGACTGCGGGATACCGAAATGGTTGATGAAAGCGCTGACGGTCAGGATGACTTTGCCGGCGCGCAGGGTTTTTCCGTTCACCAAGCGGACCGACGGGGTCGCACCCTCAAGGACCTGAAGAACCGGTGTTCTCTCGAATACCTGCACATTGCGCGGGAGGGCGGAGGCCAAGCCCCGCACGACTTCGGCGGGGTTGATCAGGACCGTTCCTGGAGTGAACAGTGATCGAACGTAATAGTCGGTGCCGAGCGTCTCGGCGAGCTCCGCCCTCTCGAACGTACGGCTGTCCTTTCCGATCGTGTCTAGAAACCGAGCGAGGTTGTCGAGATTCGGAAGGAACCGCTTTTCGCGCGCGGCCAAATGTTTGCCGGATTCACGCCAGTCGACCTGGAGGTTGTGCCTGTTCTTTATTTCTCGCATTCGGTTGATGACGATCGTATTCAACCGGCAACGCCATTTGTGATGCTCGAGATCTGCCTTGGGATCGCCGACCGTAACGTGCGGAACGTCGATCATGAATCCGGCGTTCCGTCCGCTATCCCCCATGCCGACAGGGAGCGCGTCCAACAACGCGATCGACGCATCGGGACGGTTCTCGGCCAGTCGGAACGCAGCGTTTACTCCGCCGAAACCCGCGCCAACCACGACGAAGTCGTAGTCCGTCGCAAGCGCGGCGGGGTCGGAAAAGACATGCTCTTTGTTCGCTGCGGTGCTGAACCAGCCCAGATCACCGACGGGTGCGGGAAAACGGCTAACTTCTTTCATGGTCGAATTCTCCCAGTTCTACCGGTTCGACGGGCCGGGAGCGCGGGACGGCCGCGCTCCGCCCTCGGCCTCAGTAGAGGTTGGTCTTCTCCATGATCGCGTCGATTTGGGACTTCTCGGCCTGCGAGAGTGGCAGACGAGGCCGGCGGCAGAAGCCGCCCTGAAGGCCGATCCTGTCCATGGCGTACTTCGTGGCCTGGATGAACTTCGAAGTGCTTTCGAAATACCGCGCCAACGGGCGATAGTTCTTCGACAGTTCGCGCGCCGTCTCGGTCTTGCCGCTTTCCACGAGTTCGAGGAGGTCGCGGACCATCCGCGGGGCGATATTGCCGCCGAGGCATACCCAGCCGCGGGCACCCGCGTTGAACGCCTCGTAATACATGTCCTCATAACCGCAGACGGGCGCCAAGCGGCCGTCCAACTCGTCCACAATTCTCGAAATGCGCTTCACGTCGTTCGAGGATTCCTTGATCGCGACGATGTTGGGATGGTCACTCAGCTTGCTGACCAAGTCGAACGGCATGTCGATGCCGTTGCTGCCGGGGTTGTTGTACAGCATGATCTTTACGTCGGTGCTGTTCGCGACATCGCTGTAATATGTGAACAGTTCCTCGGAGTTGAGGCCGAGCCCGGGATGCGAAAGCAGCAGGACGCCCACACCGCCGTTGTCGCCTACGTGTTTCGTCAACTCGATCACTTTGTCGGTGGTTGTGGCTATCGTTCCCGCCATCAGGGGGCAACGCCCATTCAGCCGTTTGGAGGCGAACTCGAAGAGCGCCTTGCGTTCCTCGATCGACATCGCGCTGTACTCGCCGAGAGTGCCTGCCACGATCACGCCGTAGCCACCCTTGTCGGCGTAGTAATCCAGATTGTTTCCGAACGCCGCATAATCGATGCTGCCGTCTTCCTTGAACGGGGTCGCCACAACCGTGAAAACACCACGAAGCTCGCTCATTTTTTCTCATCCCTTTTCGCTCGGCCGAAATTGCTTCATCAAACTCGGCCCCCACTCAATGCAGGTTCCGTGCCAGTTCGAAAATCCGCAAAGTTTCCACTGTTTCACCTGAGCGAAATCTAAAAAAACAAATGATTTCAATGTTGCACCGGCCGCGATATGCATGTAAAACGTGATAAAATGCGACGTTTCTTCAGTCGGGATATTTTGTGGAATCGGCTGTCGGAAGCTGATAACGTATAAAATTGACACGTTTCGAGAGCACAGGTTATGCAACGTGTCTCTGTGACACAAAATCGGCGCTGAGAGCTGGTGATAACGCTGCAGAGCCACGACTTGTAGAAGTCGCTCGGCGCGTTCTCGTGGGAAAGGGAAGAACGATGATCCTGGGGGACATCCGGACAGTCCACACCAAACAGATGTGGGAGCAGTTTATCAGCGGAAAACCCGTCAATCCGCAATCGCTTCCCGACTACGTGTATCGTGCGTGGAGCACCTGCCGCGACAACCAAGTGAACCCCCGTCAAGTGCTGGAAGCCCTCATCCTGCCGGACGACGAGTTTGATGCGCTCAGGGAGCGATATTCGGAACTCGTCGAAATCGCCAAGCCGGTCTTGGATATGATCCTATTTTCGACGAGCGGCGCTCAGTTCATCGTGATGCTGACATCACGAGAAGGCGTGATCCTATGGGTGACGGGGGATCTGGACAGTCTGAGCGTCCAAGAAAATTACTACAATCAGCCAGGGGTATATTGCGATCAGAAATTCTTCAGCGCCCGTGCGACTACGCTCGCGCTTCAAGAAGGTAAGCCCGTGTCGCTCTGCGGCAGCGAGCATTACCTCGAGGTCTTCCACAATTCGCTTTGCTATGCCGCTCCCATCGTCGACTACACCGGAGAGGTAGTGGCATGCGTGTCGCTGGCGTCTTCGCTGAGCAACTACAGCAACAAGACGCTGTCGATGGTGACGGCTGCCGCCAACAACATAAGCTCGCAGCTGCAGAGAAAGCACCTCTACGAAGCGAGAAACTACTTGAGTTCTATGGTGTACTCCATTTGCGAGACGCTTCCCGACGCACTTATCGCCCTCAACAACGAGAGGGTCATCACCTACGTCAACCGCGCGGCGGAAGATCTACTGGATTCCTCCTCGGCCGAACTCGCGGGAAGAAACATCGCCGAGTTCTTCGACGATGCGAGTCTCAGAGACATTTCCTATCAGGTCGACACCAACAAGAAGAACAGCGTCTCAGTCACGCTGAAGAACAGGAACACGGCCAAGTGGCTTTGCAGGGCTCTTCCGCTTCAGGATGCCGATCGGGCGATCGTCGGCATGACGTTGTTCCTGGCTTCGGAGAAGCAGATCGTCCAGGGCATCACACAGGTCGGGGGAAACCGCGCCTACTATCGCCTCGAAGACATTCAGGGGGAATCGCCTCAACTGAAAAACTGCGTGCAACTGGCGAAGAAGATCGCCAAGAAGGCCACCCGCGTTCTCATCACAGGCGAGAGCGGCACGGGGAAGGAGCTCTTCGCCCAGGGCATCCACAATGCCGGACCGCGACGCGCCCAGCCGTTTGTCGCCATCTCGTGCGCGTCGATTCCGCGCGATCTCATCGAAGCGGAATTGTTTGGCTACGTTTCGGGCTCGTTCACCGGCGCTAGCAAGAACGGCGCGGTCGGAAAGTTCGAACTCGCTCAAAACGGGACCCTGTTCCTCGATGAAATCGGCAGCCTGCCGATGGAAGCTCAAGGCAAGCTTCTGCGAGCGCTTCAGCAAAACGAAATAACGCGCATCGGCGGAAAAGTCCCGGTGCCTGTCAATGTCAACGTCATATCTGCCAACAATGTGAACCTGCACGAACTCGTTAAACTTCGCATGTTCAGGGAAGACTTGCTCTATCGGCTCAACAGCGTGGAAATAATGATTCCGCCGCTTCGTGAGCGTGACGGAGACACTGAGTTACTGATAAAATACTTCGTCAAGACACTCTCGAAGGCCCAGAACCGTGAGGTCAAGATTTCGTCCGGTTGGCTTGAGCCGATGTTGCACCACCACTGGCAGGGAAATGTCCGAGAGCTCGAACACGCCTGCGAGACGGCGCTCATCCTCTGCGACGAGGACGTTCTCACCCGACGTCACCTTCCACATTCAGTCAAAGGGGGCGTCGACCCGGAACTCCGCGAGCATTTGTCGAGCGAGTGCGAGTCGCTGGACGAGAACTTCCGCAAATGGCTGCTGACTGCTTTGGAGAGCTGCAACGGAAATCTTACCACGTTGGCGACTAAGCACGACATCTCGCGCAGCACCCTTTACCGGAAGATCAGGGCTTACGAAATCGATGTGAAATCGTTCCGCTCAAGCAGGCGCAAACGGTCAAGGCCTGACGCGAGTTTGGCATGATCACGGGAGGAGCCTCGAGACGTTTCAGCCCTTCCTCGGCCATGTCCTCTGCGTGTCCTGACAGTTTCAAAGGAGCGCGATGCCTGCCACTCCTCTGTCGATTTGGCGCCGCTTGCGGCTTGGTGGGATCGGGCTCTTCGAGTGATTTCAATGGTGAATAAAGCTGGGCAGGTCTAAGCCCAAATGTCCCCGATCGTGAAGCCTTCAGGAAACGGATCATCGTGGTCAAGGACGAGCGTATTGAGGCCAAAGATCCAGCTAGTGCCACTGATTGTCGGAACAACCGCGCGGGCATTTGCTACGGTCGTCTCTTCAACAAGCCGTCCAGTGTAGACGATGCCCACTATGCTCTCGTGGCGAAAGTCTTGATTGAGCGGCAGTTTGCCCTTCGCGTGCAGAACCGCCATCTTGGCAGAGGTGCCAGTGCCACTCGGGCAGCGGTCGAGCGCTCCTGTCCATGTCGCCGGGTCGTCCCATAAAAAATCACCCGTGCCCATGGTCACTGCATTTTTCCAGTCCGCGTTTGAGTTATCGGTCGGGCCTGACATTTGGGAAACGGTGATGCCGACGCCCGGATAATCAGGATGCGCCACGGGGAGTTGCTCGCTCGCTGCTTGCCGGATCATCGAAGAAATACGGGCGATCTCCTTTCCGTGCTCCGGGATTAGCTTCAAGTCTTTGAATTGGCCTATGTCGGTAATCACGTAAAACATTCCGCCCCATCCGACATCGACGGTCACCTTTCCCAGATGCGGAACGTCGATGGTGGCATCAAGGTGAGCTGCAAATGCCGGCACGTTCTTGAAAGTGACGCTCTTGACCTTTCCGTTCTGGCATTCGGCTTTGATTCTGATGAGCCCTGCGGGTGCCTCAAGCACCAACTCCGTGATGGGCTCCTTCATTGGAAGCAGGCCCATTTCCAGCAACACGGTCGCAACCGAGATCGTGTTGCCTCCGGACATCATGGGATATTCGATCTGCTCCAAGATGATATACCCTGCGTCCGCCTCGGGGTGACTTGGCGGCACAATGATGTTGCAGCAGTGCGGCGGGTACCCGCGGGGTTCGCGCAACACCAGTTTCCGCAACCCGTCGTCGTTTTGTTCCAGCCATTTCATTTTCTCGTAGGTTGAAGCTCCGGGGATGTGCGGAATGCCCCCTGTGATGACCCGCATTGGTATGCCTGAGTGCGTGTCGACAGCGTGGATAGTTCTCTTGAATCCCATGTCTTCTCCTCGTCAAAGGTCAGGTTGGTCAGCCGGGGTTGTCCCCAGACGGACGGCCTGCCAATGCCAGTAGTGTGTCGGTCGGACGAGCGAAGAGCTCGATTTAGAGCTGGTCGCGAATGGTATGGCAGGGCACACGTCCCGCCAAATCAACCGATCTCAGTGTCGCAGGGTGCATGCGCTGAACGGATAGCCGCGCGATCTTTCCAAGTTCCGGCGGCCACCCGTTTGCGAGGCTACGCTGCTCGTTCGAACGAGGGCTCGAGTTCCCTGGTCAAGGATTTGTATTCTGTTAGCATCTCGTCATAGAGGGGCTTCAGCGAGCCGTCCGGTTCGAACTCAAGGTCGTATTCCGCGAAAGCGGTTGCCGTCTCTGCAACGGAATCCCACACGCCTGCTGCCACCCCGGCCACGATCGCCGCCCCCAGGCATGCAGCGATGTCGGTCGTTTTCATCGTGCGGACTGGCAGACCTGATGCGTTGGACTTGATTTGGCACCAAGTCCGGCTTTTTGCACCGCCGCTCAGCGACCGCACCTCTCCCACGTCCACTCCGAGAGCCCGTGTTCCCTCGATCATTCTCAGTAGCACCATGGTGACGCCCTCCATGATCGCGCGCGCGAAATGGGCTCTCGAATGAGCCAACGTCACGTTGAGGAACACGCCTTTCGCCTTGGCATTAGTGTCGGGCGGCCCGGATCCCTGCAGGTGCGGCAATACAAGGAGTCCCTCGGCACCGGGAGCAACGCTCTCTACGGCCTGGTCGATAAGCGAATAGACGTTCGCTTCTCCCGTTCGCTCTCTTTCCAACTCCGCAGCCCAGAAGGCATCTCGGAACCAACGGATCGCCATGCCTCCGGTGGAATAGGCATGAACCATATAGAGTCCCGGGATGCCGCTGGCGAAACATGGCATCTGCCCCGCCGGATCGATCAGGGGGTGGTCGGTCATCGCCACCGAAGCCAACGCCGCGCCAGTGCTTTCCGAGAAAATACCGGGGCGTACATTTCCTACTCCAATGGCCCCGCAGGCCTGGTCCAGGGCTCCAAGGCAGATCAACGTGTCCGGAGACAGCCCGAACTCGGCCGCGGCCCCGGCCCCTGGCTTCCCTATCGCTGTCCCTGGCGGCATGATCTCCGGAAGCTGCGCCTCCTCCACGCCGAGCAGTTCGAGCATCGCCGGCCAGTACCGCCGTGTGTTGATGTCCCAGTACATGGTGGAGCAAAGCAGGGAGTCCTCCGAAACAAATCGTCCCGTAAGGAGAAAGATGAAATAGTCCTCGATAAGCAGGAACTTCGCGGTCCTTGCAAATACATCGGGTTCATGCTTCTTCACCCACAACACCTTGGCTGCCGGCCAGATCGCGTTCATGCCGACTTGGCCCGTCGTCTTGTGCACGACCTCGCGGCCGAGCTGTTCCTCGATCCAGCTAGCCTCGTCGTTTGCCCGGGTATCCATCCACACGATGGCAGGTCGCAATGGCTCCCCATGCTCGTCGAGCAAGAACAGGGTTTCACCCTGAGCGGAGATGCCCAGCGACACAATGTCGTCTTTTGAAACCTTGGCGGCACTGATGGCTGCGGAGACCGCTGATTTGAACGCGTCCACGTACGACTGCGCGTTCAGTTCCACGGCCCCTGAAAAGGGGGTGAGCAATTGGTATTCGCACGAATTGCTTCCCCTTTCGGCACCCCGCTCGTCAAAGACCGCTGCCTTGATGGCGGTCGTGCCGATGTCAACTCCCAAAACAAACTTCACGTCCTATTCCTCCCGGCTGGGGCTAGATCATTCGCTCGGCGCGAGGCTCCACGTGACGAGCGCCACGTCCAGACCCATGTTGGTCAGCTGATGCGGCTCGGAAGGTGGCACCAGCACCGCGTCGCCCTCATGCATCTCGTAATATTTGTCTCCGACCATCAGGAGCACGGTGCCGCGGACGCAGAAGAAGACTTCATGGGAGTTCGGATGTCCCTTGTCGACCGCGCCGGTCTGGCCGGGGTTGAGCTGGGACGAGCCGAAAGTCAACTTTTCGGTCTTGTAGTAAAGGCGGCAGACTTCCGGTCCTTCCATGAAGATCTTCGTGTCTGAGGGTCTTTTGATTTCGCTGTTCATGCGTTTTCTCCTTGAGTAAGCGTTGGTTAGAGCGCGTCCATCAGGTCGACGACTTTCTCGAGGTTTTCTCGGAAGTCGCCGTCCGGGACAAAAAACTTGTCGAAGAGGGCACTACCCATCGTGAAAGCGAACGGATTGATTTCGTTGACGACGGCAAGCCGCTCCTCGCTGGAAATGCTTCCCGCGATGATCACCTCCGTTTTCGCAGAGGCCACGACTTTCTTGGCCAGTTCGACGGGATTGCCGTCGGCATACCGATAGGCGACGAGATCCAATCCGTGGACGCCGGCGTGTTCAAGCCGCTTGCAGTCGTCCAGGATCTCTCTCGGAGTGCCTCTCAAGAGCACGGGGCTGCCGTCGACGTCACCGACGAAGGGAAAGTACCGGACAGGAGTGCCCTCGAGCAGCTTGGCAACCGATGGATAGAAACGCGTGCCCGTGAGGTAGTCGAAACCGCATTCGACGGCGAGCTTTGCGTTCTCCAGGCAAGATTCTTCCGTGTAGGTGACCACTTCGAGAAACGTCACCTTGTCGTTGGCTTTCATGGTATCCACTAGGGTGCGCGTGTCCTCCTTCGAGATGCCCACGTTTTTGAAACCCCAGAATCTGATCGGCAGGTCTTTGCAGGAATCGAAGACTTCATCTGCGTTTTCAACGGTGACGTCGTTCTGCGTCAGCATCACGATAAGTTGGGATTGCATGAAGGATTCTCCGGCTTCACTCTCGGCTAAAAATGTTCCACTGAGACACAAAGCCGGCGGTGGCTCAAAGGTCGTCACCTGCCGAAAAACCGCCGTGAGCATCTCAACAGTTCCAAATGCAAGGAGCGTGCCAAACACGGAACAACGTGGAAGCTTTGAGAAATCTGGCTCCCCGGTCTTTGGTCGTTTATGGGCAGGCCGTCCTCAACGTCGCAATGTGACGCGTTCGTTGAGAAAAGATTTGCATCCTCGCACAGGAGACAGCAGCAAAAACGTGTCAGATGGAAGCAGACATTGCACAGCACAGTACATTTCGTCGCAAAAAGAAACGAATAGACGATTGCAGGATCGAGAGATCAGGCCCCCGCGGCCGATTGGTTCATGCGAGCCGAAGCAACTGCGCGCTGGGGCATTGCTCAGCCAATTTCGGCGTCATCAGCAACGACGTTCGTAATGGCCGCCTCCATGTCAAACAACGCAGGCGCTGGAGTCCGACGGTCCGTCGCTCGCGAGCGCCATTCAACAGACGCCGGATATCGGCGGCGCGGCCGCCCCGCGGGGGTCAGCAGGCGGTGGCTCACCTTCACATCCATGGGCTCGATGTTGTGGTGTCCCGTCGAATGCAGCGCGGACGACAGGTGCGTCAGCTTCTGCAACATGTTCAGGTCCGCCAGCGCGGCACAGCGCCACTGGTGTCCAGACCCCTGATGAAGGGCGCCCGCTCATCGGGATGAATATAGAACGTCCCCACCGAATGGCAGGCTGCCGGACGGATTCCGGGTACGATGGGTCCAACTCGAGGGAACGGTGGAGATCAATTCCCGTATCGGAATGGCGTCCTTGAGGTCAGGAGACCCGAGCTCGAACGCACGATGTCAATGTCTTGTGCCATGCCGGACAGCCATGCGGGCTATGGCCGGGCCCAGACCTATTTGGAACCCGGGTCTTTTCCGTCATCGCCGCTCCTTAGGAGCAAGCGCAATGCCATTAGCCCATTGTCTCTGGTAGAGGACGGGCCGGAGGTCGGTCAGCCCGAGTGCAACTCCAGCGAACGGTTTCTGGCAGCTTCGACCGCCTTTCGTAGCAACGGCTTCAAGCCCGAACTGTCGTCCATAAGGACGTTCAAGGCTGCTTCGGTTGTACCTTTGGGACTCGTTACCTGGCGGCGGAGATCCGATGGACTCGTGTCGCTTTCGAGGAACAACTTTGCCGCACCGTAAACTGTCTGTTTCGCGAGAACGGAAGCGACGTCCGAACTCATTCCAGCGTCGATCTCCGCATCTACGAGGGCTTCCACAAATGGAACAGATATGCGGCCCCGAACCGGAAACGGCCGTATCCGCATCCATCAACTCTTCGTCGGCGACGAAAATCGTCTTCCCGATGCACGACACCAACTCCTCGACCAGACTGGATTGGGCGTCCGACAAATCTGCTTTACCGCAGCACACAATCATACACTCACCGATCGAGGCAGCGCCTCGCACAGAGCATGATAGAGCTTCCATTTGTCCACCGACTTTTCCGGCTTGATTTCCTTGGCCATCACCTGACTTGTGAACAGGGCCAAGCGTGGTCGGCCGCCGCCCAAAAGGCGTCGTCACACTTCCAGTCTGCATTTTCTTCCACCTATCGAGGCAAAAGAATCCCGCCCGCCATATCGACTCAGTCGCGCCGCGATAGCAGCTTGCCGCCGAAGGCCCAATTATCCGCAGTCACGTCGTTGAAGACGATGCTTACGGACTCCGGCGTGCAGCCGCAAAGCTTGACCATTGCTTCGGTGATTGCTTCCGCCGTCTTTTGCTTTTGATCTGCACTGCGTCCTTCCGACAGGTCTATTCTGATCCAGGGCACTCGATGCCTCCTTTGCTTTTCAACGGGCGACCCAATCCTTGACAGTTTTATACAATCTTGTAAATGTGTATCCATTAAAGCGCCCTACGGATATGCGCGCCGTGCCAAAGCCGTGTCAAAAATCGACGGCGAAGGGCGTAAGATGAAGGTTCGGGAGCCTTTGGGAATGCAGTACGACTATATCGTGGTTGGCGCCGGATCGGCAGGATGCATCGTCGCGTCACGACTAAGCGAAGACCCCTCGATCAAGGTCTTGCTCGTCGAAGCCGGCGGCTCGGACCGCAGCCCGATTATATCGATGCCTGCAGCGTTGCCATTTGCCTATCAGAGCAAGAAGCTCGGCTGGGGATACCAGTCAGGACCCGAACCTCATCTTGGTGGGCGCACGCTCGACGAAAAACGCGGCCGGGTCATCGGCGGGTCATCGTCGATCAACGCGATGATTTATAACCGCGGCAATCCCATGGATTTCGACGGCTGGGCAGACCAGGGGCTGCCGGAGTGGGACTATGCGCATTGCCTTCCCTACTTTCGCAGGATGGAAACCTTCGCAGGCGGCGCTGACGACTGGCGCGGCGGCGACGGCCCAATGCACATCAGCCGCTGCAAGGCCGAACACAAGCTTTACGACGCCTTCTTGCGCGGCGGCGAGCAGGCAGGTTTTAGCGTCACCCCCGATCACAATGGTTACAAGCAGGAAGGGCTTCACGTCGCGCAAGCGTTCATTCACAAGGGTGTTCGCTGGAGTTCGGCGCGCGGATACCTGCAGGCTGCCGGCCCGCGTGAAAATCTCGAAATCCTCTCCAACACACTCGTCCACAAGGTGGTCATCGAGAATGGAGCCGCGGTCGGAATAGAAATTTCCCGCAACGGAAGCCGCCGTACCGTCGCCTGCGAGCGCGAGGTCATCCTCTGCGCCGGGGCTTTCAACACGCCGCAATTGCTCATGATTTCGGGCGTCGGCGATGCCGACGAGCTTCACCAACACGGCATCGAGCTAAAGGCCCATGTGCGCGACGTCGGCCGCAATCTCGAGAACCATCCCGGCGTCAACCTTCAATATGCGGCGAATTACGAGGACTCCCTCGTCTCCGAACTCAATGCGTTCGGGCAAGCGAAGCTCGCAATCGATTGGGCGGTCCGAAAAAAGGGGCTCGGCACCACGAATTTCTTCGAGACCGGCGCGTTCCTGCGCAGCCGCGATGATGTCACATTCCCGAACATCCAGTTCGAATTCCTGCCGCTCACCCGCTACGTCAAAAATGGAAAGCTCGTCGCCATTCCCGGCTTCCAGTTCTGGATGGACCTGTCGCGGCCGGAGAGCCGTGGGGCTGTAAAGCTTCGGTCTGTTAATCCCGCGGATGCTCCGTCGATCGTCTTCAATCACCTCGAGTCGCGTCGGGACGTGAAGGACCTCATCGATGGCGTGCGCCTTGCCCGCCGGATGATCCACCAGCCGGCTTGGGAAAGATTCCGAGGCAAGGAACTGACACCTGGACCGGACGTGCAGAGTGATGCCGACATCGAGAGGTTCGTTCGAGCCAACCTCGGCTCTTCCTACCACCCTTCCGGCACTTGCCGCATGGGCGCTGATCCGGAAGCCGTGGTCGACAGCGAAGGGCGCCTGAAGGCTGTCAGGCGGATGCGGATCGTCGATGCGTCGATCATGCCCAGGATCGTGACCGCGAACCTCAGCGCAGCGATCATGATGATGGCCGAGAAAATTTCCGATCGCATTCTCAACAGGCCCGCGCTGCCGCCTTCCAATGCCCCCTTTTACCGAGCGGCATAGCGGGCAAAACCCAACTTCGATAGCTGGAAGAGTATCCTCATGAAAATCCTGGTTACTGTGAAACGGGTCGTCGACTTCAACGTCAAGATCCGGGTGAAAGCGGACGGGTCGGGCGTCGAGCTTGCCAACGTCAAGATGTCGATGAACCCGTTCGACGAGATCTCCGTCGAAGAGGCGCTGCGGCTCAAGGAAGCCGGCAAGGCTTCTGAGGTGGTCGTCGTGTCGATCGGTCCGGCCAAAGCCGAGGAGACGCTGCGGACGGCGCTCGCCATGGGCGCCGACCGGGCGATCCTCGTCGAGACCGACGACCAGGTCGAGCCGCTCACTGTGGCCAAGATCGTCAAGCAAGTCGCCGAAGCCGAACAGCCGGGGCTGATCATCGTCGGCAAGCAGGCGATCGACGACGATTCGAACCAGACCGGCCAGATGCTCTCGGCACTGCTCGGCTGGGCCCAGGGCACCTTCGCCTCCAAGGTCGAGATCGGTGAGAAAAGCGCGACGGTGACCCGCGAGGTCGACGGCGGCCTGCAGACGGTCGAATTGAAGCTGCCGGCGGTGGTCACCACCGATCTCAGATTGAATGAGCCGCGCTATGCCTCGCTGCCGAACATCATGAAGGCGAAGAAGAAGCCGCTCGACAAGAAGAGCCCGGCCGATTTCGGCGTCGACACGGCGGCGCGGCTGAAGGTGTTGAAGACCGAGGAGCCGTCGGGCCGCAAGGCCGGCATCAAGGTCAAGTCGGTCGCCGAGCTCGTCGAGAAGCTCAAGACCGAAGCCGGCGTGCTTTAAAGTTTAGGAAAGGGAGATCTCATCATGGCCATTCTGCTTCTGGCTGACCACGACCAAAACCACCTTTCCGACCAGACGGCGAAGGCACTGACGGCGGCCACCAAGATTGCCAGTGGGACTGGAAGCGAGGTGCATGTTCTCGTCGCCGGCGCCAACGTCAAGGCGATTGCCGAGCAAGCCGCCAAGCTTGCCGGCGTTGCCAAGGTGCTGGTCGCCGACGATGCCTCGCTTGCCAACAACCTCGCCGAACCGCTGGCCGCCCTGATCGTCTCGCTGGCCGGCGCTTACGACACGCTGATCGCCGCCGCCACCTCGGTCGGCAAGAACGTCATGCCGCGGGTGGCCGCGCTCATCGATGTCGCCCAGGTCTCGGAGATCATCGAGGTGATTGCGCCCGATACCTTCAAGCGGCCGATCTATGCCGGCAACGCCATCCAGACGGTGCAGACGAGCGAAGCCAAGCGGGTCATCACCGTGCGTACTGCCTCTTTCCCCCCCGCTCCGGCGGGTAACTCGGCTGCCGTCGAACAAGTCGCGACGGCAGCCCTTTCCTCTGATCTGTCCACCTTTGTCTCAGAAGACAAAACCACGTCCGACCGGCCGGAACTGACCTCGGCGAGGATCATCATCTCCGGCGGCCGGGCGCTCGGCTCGGCGGAGAAGTTCAGGCAAGTCATCCTGCCGGTCGCCGACAAGCTCGGTGCCGCGGTCGGCGCCTCGCGCGCCGCCGTCGATGCCGGCTATGCGCCGAACGACTGGCAGGTCGGCCAGACCGGCAAGGTGGTCGCCCCCGACCTCTACATCGCCTGCGGCATCTCCGGTGCCATCCAGCACCTCGCCGGCATGAAGGATTCCAAGGTGATCGTCGCCATCAACAAGGACGAGGAGGCGCCGATCTTCCAGGTCGCCGACTACGGCCTCGTCGCCGATCTCTTCGAGGTTCTGCCGGAACTCGAAAAGGCGCTTTGAGCGTGCCCTAAATCTCTTACCGGCACCCGCTTTTGTGCGGCTAGAGATGGAGCTCTCTGTCTCCGACCAGGAAGGTGGCGCCAGACACGAAAGGTCAGGCAATGGTACAAATTACTCTCGTAGGCGCCGGAAACATGGGTTTCGCGATGCTGCGGAAATGGATGACGGACACTTCGTACAGCTTCGCCGTCGTCGAACCGAATGACGCCCTTCGCGCGAGGGTCGAAGCCGCTGGCATCGGCAGCTATGCCAGCGCCGACGCGCTTCCAGCCGGACACAAGGCCGACGTCGTGGTAATCGCGACCAAGCCGCAGACCGTCGGCGAGGTGGCCGAGCGTTACTCCCTCGTTCTCAAGAGCGGAGGCCTCTTCATCTCGGTTGCGGCGGGGGTCGGCATCCAGACCATCGCCGAACGCACCGGAAACGAATTCGCCGTCATTCGGTCGATGCCGAACACACCGGCTGCAATCGGAGAGGGAATGACTGTTTGCTACGCGGGCGAACGAGTGGGCGCCTCCCACCGTAATCTGGCGACAGAGCTTCTCTCCTCCATCGGCAAAGTGGCGTTCGTCGAGGACGAGAAAGAGATGGACGCGGTCACCGCGGTGTCAGGCTCAGGTCCGGCATACCTCTTCCATTTTATTGAGGCCCTGGCGGTGGCTGCAAATTCGGCGGGTCTTGACGAAGGCTTGGCCCTCCAGCTCGCGAAGCAAACGATATACGGCGCAGCGAAGCTTGCGCTGGACAGCATCGAGACGCCGGCTGCTCTTCGACAGCAGGTGACAAGTCCAAATGGCACCACAGCGGCGGCCCTCAATGTGCTGATGAGGGAAGATGGTGGCCTGTTTGCGCTATTAAATGAAGCTGTAGCCGCGGCGAAGGAAAGATCAATTCAACTGAGGGAAGCGTGACCTGGGCCACCTACCTAGCTTCCGTCACCTCGGCCGGGCTTTCTCTGCTCACCAGCTTTACCGTTCGAGCAGAGCTGAGTGCGCCTCTGAAGCTCCGTCGTCGACATCGCGGGCCTCGAAGTCCGTCGGGACGCCGGGCAGTGCGACGATCGCAGACAATTCTAGCAATGGTCTGGCAATGCGCCGGTAAATACCGAAAACGACCTCTTCTAAACTCGCGCGTATGCGCCGCCAGAAGAATGCTGCTCGAAGTGCGTCAACACGTCGACCAGTGCATCTTTGACCAACTGCACGCGCGGCAGAGAGGCCGCCTGTTCGTGGACCAATATCCAGAGGTCGGGCATCAGCCGAGGCGCGTCCGATCGCAGAGGCACCGGCCCGGCGGCCTCGGCGGCGAAACTGAGCAGCACGGCAAGAGCAAGGCCGGTTTTCACCGCCGCCATTTGCGCGCCCAACGACAGGCGCAGGGCGGGATGGCGGTGTCGCGTTTTCAATCTGCGATCGCAACCCGCGCCGGCTGGGGACCCTCGTCCATACTGAGGTGATTTCCGATTTGCGCCGATAGGTTCTCCAATGAGTCAAGGGCTTCTGCGCAGTAAATTTTTCGGATTTCAGCCGCTTGAGCGTCAGGCGTTTTGCCCGTTGTGTTGACAGCAGCCTTCTTAATCTCCGATCGCTGACCTTCGCTGCCTGAGGGTCCTTTCACAGGCTTCGTCGCGACCCAGCGGAAATTTCCGCTGTGTGCCAGACAGGACACTCTTCCTCTGCCGTATGCCTATGTCAGGTCACGTCGGTCTTTTGAATAGAGCGAACACGCTGCGGGCCAGTCCCGTAGGCGCGTTGCCGTCCGCCGTGCGGGCACATTGCCTGGGTGAATTTGGGGCGGACACACGACATTGCGCAAGCCAGCGGTAGCCTGCAGTAATATAGCCGCCAGGATCGCCCGGCGATCCTTAGCGGGGGGTGAGCCTGTTTCGTCGCTCATGTTTCCTGCTGTGCGTTCGATGACAGTCACGGTTGCTTTCGACCCTTTAGTCGACGCGGAAATTCGAATGCGAATAGACACAAGTCTGCGGTGCGCGCACCACGTGCCGTGGGGTCATCTCCTCCTTCGCTACGAGCTGACGGCTGGATGACCCTTTCATCCCGAAGTAGAACGCACGCTTTGAATTCCAATACCAAGCCCCTCGACCCGGGGCGGCACAACGCTGCGCAAAATTCGAGATAGCTGCGACTCGGAGAGATCGGCGCGCACTCGCAGTGTATAGAAGCCATCCTCGAGGCCTCCGACGTCGAACACTAGCTTTCTTCGACCAAACCGTGTCTCGGCTGAGATGGCAACCTCTCTCGCCTCGCCGACAATTTCTTCCGCGGCGTTTAAGAGCTGCAGTTGTAGTGTGTCCCCTACCTCGAAGGCGATTTCTCCATCTTCCCGCTCAGCCAGACCGATCTCCACAGCGAAGTGAGTGACCTCGTCCGCAATTGCGAATGGGGGCGGGTCACCCCAGTACTTCGGCGTCAGTTCGAGTTCCTTCTGGTGCGGCCCCGGGAGAACCCCGCTCTTGACTCGAAGCCCCGTGCCGATCCAGTAGCGGGTCGGCTGAGTGCCGCTCACATTCAGGAAGCACGTGGTCTCAGGGGGCGGTTCAATCGTCAAGGAGGTGACTTGCTGCCACGACTTAATGGTTGCGCCCGCCTCCGAGAGCAGCAGGACATCGATCGGTTCATCCGCGTCGCGTATTGTCAACGTGGGAACGCGAAAGACCGTGCTGTACGGCACCACGAGCCTGAAATAGTCCTGATTGACATACGACCAGCCAAAGGCCGCCATGCGACGATGGAGCGTAGCCTGCCACTGCCCCGGCCCCCACTCGCGCCGGCGGAAGGTCAAGCCCAAAGGGCGGTCCTCGAAGAGCAGCGTCGCCGCCGTCTCGATCGAGTCGTTCGGTTCGAAGATGTCGGGCTCGAGACGCGCTGGATTCAGGGTGACGACAAGTCGGTAAGCTGTGGCGCCGGTACCCCGGACACGAACTCGATAATCCGCTCGGGGCAGAAGTCCCGTGATGCGCTGACGTCCCGAAGTGACCGAGCCTTGCTTGCTAAGACCGACGGTATTGGAAGAATCGCCCACCGGATCGACCAACACATATAGATCCGCCAGCCGCTCGTACCACTCAATGACGAGGTCCAACGTGCTCAAGCGGGGTGCAGAGAACGACCAATAGTCCACGTCTTTGTCGTGCGAGAGTGCCGAGAAGGCGCCCATTGCTGTGGTGAGGGCGCCTCCACTGCCGACGGGCAACAGCGGGAAGGCCCCTGCGGGGGTGCTGTTGTCCTCGGCAGTGTCTGGGATCCGCTCAGACAGCGCTGCCCATACAGCGGCTCGTGCATCGAGTCCGCGATTAACCCGTCCGGTGCCCGCCCACCCGGTATCCTCCAGTAGCCTGCGGACGTCGTCAGCGCTGAGACTCGGGTTGCAGTAGCGCATCATGGCCGCTACGCCAGACACGATCGGGGCAGCAAAAGACGTGCCCCTAACCAGCGAGCCTGAAAGCGCCCCGCCGTCTGGTGCTACAGGAATCTGCGTCCCTGGCGCCCACAGGTTTACCGACGATCCAAAGTTGGAGCGGGCGGAGGCCTGATCGTTGGTATCAAGCGCACCCACCGTGAGGGTCCGGGGTGTTCGACTAGCCGGGCGGATGTCCTCATCATCCGGCAGTTCGACAACCGGATTTCTCGGTCCTGGGCCCGCGGCGGCGATGCACACCAATCCATTGTCCGCGCCCCAGTTGAAAGTATCGTTCCAATCCTCTTCGTCGAAGTCGTCTGGATTCCAGAAGCCCCAGCTCATGTTCAGAACATCAATTCCCCACCAGACGCAGAGTTTGATTGCGCGGAGTGCCTCAAGAGCTTGTTGTGAGCAGAGAAACAGTGCGGGCCTGGCAATCAGTCCGCCTGCGCCCGCTGCTCCGGCCAGATCGCCGACGCCGGCAAGAGCCGCGCTGGCGACTTGGTTTCCGTGATAGTTTGCTGTCGGCGACAGTGTGCCCGCGGGCTGGCCTTCGTTTATGAGGTTCCACTGAAGAACTCCTGGGCCAAAGTCGGATACCAGCTGACCGGGAGCGACTTGAGGCACGCCGTTTTGGTCAAGCCAGAAGGCGCCATCGCAAATCGCAATCCACACCGGCGCGCCTCCGCGTATCTGCCGCACGGAATCCACTAGCTGCCACGCCTAGACAATGCGGCTGGATCCGCTAAACGCCTGCCAGGCAAACGGGTCGGGCCCGAAAAAGAGGCCGGAGCCTTCCGTGGCCGAACTCAGCGGCATGGCGAAATGCTCACCTACGAGATTCAGCCCAATGCGGCGACCTTCCGATCGGTACCGAGCCACCAAGAGCGCGAGCCGAGCTCCGAGCTCCGAGCTGAACTCGACGTGGCGGTGCGATGCACCCATTCGGCTGGCGTATTCGTCAAGATCGTCACCCGTCTCGCCCGGCAACCGATGGAACCGAAGCGATACCAGCTGCGGCGCCCCCGACATGTCGACGTCCTTCGAACGATGCATGCCCTCCGGCAGCGGAGGAAGCGGCCGCTCGGGGATGACTTCGCAACCATAACGGCGCGTGACCTCCTCGATGAGGTCGCGCTCCTTCGCGTTTACGACCACTTCATTGGCAACAAAGAAACTCGGCCGGCCCCCATCTATCCTTCTTGCGGCGAGAGGGGCTTGGGCCTGCCGTGATCGCCATTCGCCTAACCTGGCAAGAGAGGACTGCTCGCGGACATGCACTGCTCTCATGGAGGCACCCTTTCCAGGTCACGCCCACCACCCGCCGCATCTGGTTAGGCCACTACAACGCAATCTAGACCTGCTTTACTGCTTTGCGATGTAACCTAGGGAACTAGTCAATGATGGGGAACGATATATTCTCACCTATGTCAAAGCGCAGTACCTCCTCCCCTTGCGCAAGACGTCGATCGGTTGCACTCCTCCTCCCAGAACCGATCAGCTCAAAGACCCCGATGCCTTCTCCCGGCTCGGGGTCTATTTGTATCCGCGCGTCACCGTCCTGCTTCCCTCGCTCCGCAAATTCCTGAAGGAAGTCGGCGTCACCTCGCAGCGCAAAGCCTGCGGCTTCTGGGAACGGGCTGAAGATGAACAACAAAGCGCCAAACCAAGCCGATGGCGTTCAGCCTCTGCGAGAGTCGAAATCTCAACTCGCCGCATGTGATCAACACCTCACATCGGTTGGATGCATACGCCGGTATTTCTTCGCTTCCCCGTCCGTTACGGCAAAGCCATTCGAAGGCGCCGGCGGGGACGGTCGCCAGGTCGAGCGACGCGACCACCTCGTCGATCGTGAGCCTGGCGAATTCCCTCACGGTGAGCATGCTGGCTAACCGATAATCGCTTGTAGGCCGACACGCGATCAATCGTCTCGGCGTTGATCCACCAAGTCTTGTTGGTCAGCACCGACAGATCCCCCTCCCAGCGAGGCCATGTTCTCCGGGCTTTCGACAATGAACCGATCGGATGGGCCTACCTTCCGGTGATCGTTCAGGACCAGTCGAATGCGCTGCCAATCGGCGAAGAAATACTCCTTGAGCAACGGGATGATGCGTCGCGCGCGACCGTTTTCGAGATCATGGTGCTGCGGGGCTTTGCCAACAGCCTTTGGGAGGACTTGGAAAGGACGAGCGTGGAGTTCCGTTGACCCGCTACCCTCCTGCGAAGGTCTCGGGCACGGCCGGTGTCAACTCATCCACAGCGCCGTGCGTCCTATCAGACGCACAAAGATCGCTGTAGCACTTTGAATTGCTGCATGATTTTATCCTTAAATCGGCTCCGATTTAACGAACATGCAGCAGGAACCATCGTCTGTTGTGGTCGTTGTCCTGGAAAGGAGAACACCATGCCGAAGATAGATCCTATTCCCGCCCCTGCCGAGACCCCGAGAGAACCACAGGGCATTCCGGGCAGACCGGACCGCGGCCAGGAAAAGCCCGCCGAGCCGCCGATCAAAAAGCCGGAGGATACCAAGAACCCGACGGATCCGGCCCTTCTGCCGATCGGTGACCCGGCCGGAATGGCTTAGCCGAGACGCGAGCGCGAAACATAGCCCGCCGTCCTTCTCTGACCGGGAACAGACGGGCCCGTTTTGTGTTACGAGAGAGATATCGCTGCTCCTGCAGAAGGAGAGATGCGCATGCTGATCCAACAGTTGCCTGACAAGCCGGTGCCGGGCGCAATCATTGTCAAGCTCTACCGCTACGGCGACGAAGTCAGGGGATATGTACGACAAGTCACCGACCCTTCCGAGGACGACGCTATCTTCCCGGGGGAGGAAATGGAGCCGGAAGCCGCTTTCCGGCTGGCAAGGGCCCACAGCCGCGGTGAAATGCCGATTTATGTGGAACTTGTCGAGGACGTGCAATGGGATCCCAGCTGGGGCACCTTGATAAGCTAGCCTGATCCGGCGGATGAATTGTGGACGCGTCTTTAGCGAGGGGCCCACTCACGAGCCCCTCCCAACTTGCTATGCAGTCAATCACATATGAATTCTCGGCGACGGAGACGAAGGCAAACCGAACACTCTCCTACGCCCTATAGGTCCGGCTCGGCTGTCTCGTCGCCCGTTCCCGCTATGCGTGGCCGAGCGGCAAAGCGACAAACCGCGTAGCACCGTTCGACTGGATGCGGAGCAGCGCGGCAACTCTGCCTTCCTTGCGAAGCGAAGCAAGGTCACGGCGGAAGTCCTTGGCGTTCGAAATCGCTTTACCGCCAACGTCAAGAATGATGTCACCCGCCTCCAGGCCGTGTTCCGCCGCCGCTCCTTTAGGATCGATGGCGACAACGACCATGCCTTTCTCGCCGGGGCCGGCCACCTTGCTTGCCGGCGCAAGCAGAAGCCCGAGGTCCTGCTCGCTGCCCGGCGTGGCGCTGCCGTCATTTGCCGCCTCCACCGGCGCCGGTCGTTCTTCCGGCATCATTGCGAGCCTCAAGGCAAGGTCCTTTGGCTCGCCATTGCGAAGGATGCTCACCGTGACAGAGCTGCCCGGCGCCATCGCGCCGACCTTCTGGGCCAGTTCGCGCGGCTCATTGATCGTTGTTCCGTCGACCGCCGTGATTACATCGCCAGACCGGATGCCGGCCTTGCCTGCCGGGCCGGCGGGGTCCGCCTCGTCGACCAGAGCGCCCTTGGCTTCTTTCAAGCCCAGGCCCTCGGCAATGTCTGCAGTGATCTGCTGTTCCTTTATGCCAAGCCAGCCGCGCGTCACATGGCCGTTGTCCTTCAACTCGGCGATGACGGCTTTCGCCGTGTCGGCCGGGATGTCAAAGCCGATGCCGACCGAGCCCCCGGAAGGCGAGAAGATCGCCGTGTTGACGCCGATCACATTGCCGTTGACATCGAAGGCCGGCCCACCAGAATTGCCTCGATTGATCGGCGCATCGATCTGAATGAAGTCGTCATAGGGTCCGGCCCCGATGTCGCGCCCTTCGGCGGAAACAATCCCGGCGGTAACGGTGCCGCCCAGGCCATAGGGGTTGCCGATCGCGATCACCCAGTTGCCGACGCGCGGCCGCTGATCGGCAAAGCGGACATTCGGAAAGTCCCGGCCGTCGACCTTGATCAGAGCGAGGTCGGTCTTCGGGTCGGTGCCAACGACTTTCGCGCCATAGCTCCGGCCGTCATTTGTCACAACCTCGAGGGACTTTGCATGGTCGACGACGTGATTATTGGTGACGGCATAGCCGTCCGCCGAGATGAAGAAGCCCGAACCTTCTCCCATGATAGGACCCTGCCCGTCATCGGGATCGGGAGCGCCGTCCTCATTTTGGGTTGCGACCTGTTGTTGTGCTCCGTCGATCTCCACGCGCACCGAGATGACGGCCGGCTTCACCCGCGCGACGATGTCGGCAAAGTCGCCGGGCTCCGCCGCGGATCGCGGTGGGGCGGCATTTGCCGCCCGTGCCGTGGAGCCGGGGCCATTCGTTGCGTGCATGGCGACAGGTTCAGCGACGATAGCGGCAAGGCTGAGTGCGGAAACGGAGGACAGGGCCGCCAGGACGGCCGTTAAGCGGCGCGCCCGCGAGCCCTTTTGTTCTGGAAAATTGGCCATGGCGTGTCTCCTTCTTTATTCCGAGGTGTTGATACACGCGACCACGGTGGAATTACATCGCCCGCCAGAATAGATGTTGGCTTTTAGTTGTTCTGGTCGGCTCTCACCGCGTCGTCAGCCCCAGCTAACGACAAGACGGAAGTCAAATTGTGATGTCCGTCCCAATTCCCGGATTAAATTTTGTTCATGAAATAATGTTAATCTGCGTGTACGGACAAATACAAAATTCATAGTTCGTGCGACGACTTTTGTCTTGACGAGCATACTTGCGATTTCATTGAAAAACCGTGCAAGTCCCTGCACTTAGAGAGCGCGCAGCGCGCCATGCTGACCAGCATGGCAAGTTGGAATTGTCGACAAGCCGATGACGGAGCCCGGCAGGGCGTCGGTGGGCTTGAGCTGTTCCGGGCCGATGCGCCGCCTGACCGTAGCGCGGACCCACGGGAAACTTGCAAATCAGCCCAACGAGGCGGCAACGGTATCGACGACCTCGAAGTCGTGGGTGATCGTGGCCGTCTTGGCGAGCATTGCCGACGCGGAACAGTATTTCTCGATCGATAGCGCGATGGCGCGTTCGACCTTGTTGGCTGCAAGCCCACGGCCCTTGACCACAAAGTGCATATGAATGCGGGTAAACACTCTCGGATCCTGATCCGCCCGGTCCGCACTGAGCTCGACGATACAATCCTCGACCGCCTGGCGACCCTTTTCGAGGATGTGAACGACATCGAAGGCCGAGCAACCCCCGGTACCGATCAGCACCAGCTCCATGGGGCTCGGGCCTGGGGTGCTTCCTTCCGGCCCGAAAGCCGTGCCGAGCACGACATTGTGTCCACTCCCGGACTGGCCGACGAAGGTCCGCCCTTCAATCCATTTGATACGAGCCTTCATGATCACCTCCTGTCACGATATGCCGATCATCATCCGACGTTGATAACGTGAATCATCCCGCAAAAACATGTCGAGCAAAGAGATCGCGATATGTTGTCTTCGAATTCAAGATTCCAACATTACGTCAACTTCGATGTGGTTGTCCGCGCGACGTCCGCAATAGCTTCGCTATTTCTACATCGTCGCATACTTCGCTATTTCTCCATCGTCGCATAAAAGTGCACTGGCGACCCCTGTGCGCCGACTGACGAAAGCATAAGCGCGGATTCCCACGCATATAGCCGATTTTTCCAGCCATTTTTTAACCGGGAACCAATGCGTCAAAGGCGCGCAACCGAGAGCTCACCGAAGCGCTCGAGCAGCAAACGGCGCCGAGCGAAATCCTGCGCGTCATCTCGACTTCGCCCACCGACGTGCAGCCGAGCGCCGCGTCCAATGCGTTTTCAGGGCAGAAAGGTCAGCTGTTGGCGCTGCTTGCCCATTCCGACGGCGGCATCGATCGACACAGCACCTCCCGTTTGCGGTAGTTCGCACAGGGTACCAAGCGTCAGGTTTTCACCACTGGCATGACAGCCGCGCCGAGTTGAAAGTCTTCGCGGCTGAATTTTTCCTACGCTTATTACTCGATCCTATACATGGTGCAGCAACTAATGAGAGAATTCTTGGCAGTAAATCGAGATTGTGATTGCAGATTCAGATGCTTACCGGCAGTAGAGAATTAAATTGCGGTACTACAATAAGAACGCTAATATAATTCGTTGCTAATATTACCTATTGATCGCAAATCAGCCATGGGGGCCGTGTTTGGTGCGCTAGGAGGGGCCACCTAGGATCAGTTGGCGCGCTTGCGAATTGCTGGAAATGCCTGCTTCGAGCGCCAGGAGGTAGCCGGCATAGGTACGGCTCGTGCCTCACATTCCCGGCATGATTTCCTAACAACTACCACGACCAGGGTCCCTGGATTTGGGGACGTTGTCCCGACTGAATAGACAACATAGGGAGGATCAGAGCGATGGCACTGGAGGGCCTCATCGCACCGACTGGAACGACGGTTACGCAAGGCGAAAGGGTTGGCCTGCAGAACACCGCGGATCTCGACAACCAGAAACAATCCGATCTCATTATCCGCCCCCCGCCGGAGCTGTAGAGAACTCGCGGCACTAGAAATCGATGAAGTCTGCGCAGAGAAAGCGGCGGCACCGGTGCAGGACTCGACCGCTAAGCAAGGGTTGCCTTCAGCGATTCGTAAGGAGAGGGTTATGGCCGCGGTGGTCAATCGAATTTCTGACATACGTCCCCTGCCGGAATCTCCGCACACCAAGATGGCCACGCTGGTGATCGCCAACCGGCGGGAGATTGCAGGCGCCGGGATTGAGGCCCTCTTGCAAGCAGGGGGCTACGGCGTTGTCGCACGCTGCTTGTATGCACATGACCTCCTGCACTCCGTAGAAGCTTTACGCCCCGATATTATATTTCTGGCAGAGAACATCGTGTGCCACGAGGCCGCGAAAACCGTGTCGCGACTGCGGACAGAGAACTCTTCGGTGTCGATCATTTTTCTGCTTGATGAGCGCGACACGATCGAGGCCGCGGATCTGGTGAGCCTAGACGTGGACGGAATTCTGTTGAGCGCGGCCTCCGCCAGGAGCGTCATTGATTGTGTCGAGAGCGTTTATCGCGGCCGCAAGTGGGTCGACCCCGACCTCTTGCGCCATCTCGCAATGGCGGAACGGCCCTCACAGAATGGGAACTGCCTGACTTCACGGGAGGCTGAAATTGCCCAGCTCGTATCCAGAGGATTGCGCAACAAGGAAATCGCCCGCGAACTGCGGTTGTGCGAAGGGACCGTGAAGATGCACTTGCATCACATCTACGAGAAGCTTCGCCTCGGCGGCAGAACGCAGTTGGCGCTGTCGATGGCTGGAGTAACCGCGCAGATGCCGATTTGTAGCGATGCAGCTCGCCCCGTGGGAGAACCGATCGTTCAGGATCCCGAGCCTGCTTCAAGGTTTCGATTTAGGTCGGCGTAAAAGTGGAAACGGAGCAGCGGCACGCGAACTTGATCGGACCGGCTTTGGGTCTATGCGTCTATGCCGCGCCATTCGAGCACGGCATAGTCCTAAGCTGGGAATAGGTCGGCTGAAGGCAATGTTGACCTTGCGCGCCTCGCACATCATTTCGCGATCCGACGCAATAAAGATACCTCCCCAGGGCCACGACAGGCCGAGAACGCGGTCGATGCTCGCCAGCACATGCTCATAGGGAGTGCTGCCGTTATGAGTGGTACGAACCGGGGGCCCGCTCCTTCGCGATGTGAGCATGCCGCGCCCTCGCTGGTCGTAAGCCAACGACGACGGGCGACTGCTCCACCGCTCCAGGACTCTGCGCGCAACGTGCCCGCGTATACTGGCAGGACCGTTCGCAGTGTCGTCTCCGCCTTCATCGTTGCCGTCTGCTCCAGGGGTCGAGCTCACCACTTCCAAAGATACGATCGACACTATCCATCGATAACTATCGAAGGAAACTTAAAGCACTATCCAAGTGCAAATAGACGCGCACGTCTTTGAGTCCGATACATAACCTAAGGCTGCTGGTTTGCGACGACGGAGAAGGTCGTAGGTGACAGCGGCCGCAATCGCGGTTGCTCGGACAATGGAACCAGTTGCATCCGCCCTAGCTGGAGGAGAGAAGCATATGAAGAAGATAACAATCCTGCTCGCCGCTTCAATGTTGGCGGCAACCGCTGGGACCGCCTTGGCTGCTTGGCAAGCGGTACCAATTGGTTCGGTGACAGAAACTCAATTCCGGGCAGAGACTGCGGGCAACAGCGGCAATGTGAAAGCATGCTTCCAATCCACGGTAGTGATCACCACTTTCCAGTGGACCCATACCCAGACTGGAAACACCCGCGGAACGTTTACTCAGACAGAGACGACCGAAGAGGTGCAGGTTGACGACAGCCTCTGCGAACCTGCGTGACACAGCGTAAGAACCCGATGAGCGGACCGTACAAATCGCCTCTCCTGAAATTCGGGAGCCATCTCACAGGGATGAACTAGCATGGGCAGGTGGGTTTTAGCGGGCGCTTTCGTCTCGATCGGGTCGTTATCCGCTGCGGCTCTGGCGCCCAACCCAGTAATCGGTGAGTGGATAGCCAAGCAACAGTCAGCGGTTCATGCCAGACTTGAACAAACCTCTCCGGAGTGGATCGCCGATCAGTTGTCGGCGGTCCACTCGAGACTTATGGCAACCGCCGCATCAATCACCTCGGCGAGCGATCTTTCGCCGGCGCAAGAGAACCTCTACCGTTTCGCCGCCATCGAGCGCGGTGGTCTTGTTTCCACCGTCACCGCCACCGGGCAACTCACGCCTGTTGCCACGGTGGTCGTCAGTACGCAGATCTCCGGACAGATCGACAGGATTGCAGCCGATTTCAATACGGCCGTCCGGCGCGGCGATGTCATCGCTACGTTTGATCCAGCAACTTTCAAGATCGCTGTCGAGCAGGCTCGGGCCGAGGTTGACATGGCCAACGCCGCGCTTCTGAAGGCGAACGTCGCGGCGGAGGAAGCGGCAGCCGAACTCGAGCGCCGCAACAGCCTTCATGACCGTGGTGCCGGCTCCCTCGTCGACCGCGAAAAGGCGGAGACGGCGAAGCGCTTGGCGGATGCGCAAATGCTTGAAGCTCGCTCGATGGTACAGCGCACCGAAGCAGCGCTGAAACAAGCTCAAACCAATCTGGAACGCACCCGCATCCGCTCGCCCGTCGACGGGGTTGTGGTCGATAGAAGCATCGAGGTGGGCCAGATTGTCGCTGCCAGCCTGCAGGCTCCGCCGCTGTTCACCATCGCGAAGGATCTGCGCGACATGCAGGTCAACCTGTCAATCGACGAGTCCGCGATCGGCCGCATCCGGCCCGGACTTCGCGTCGAGTTCACCGTTGATGCCTACCCAGGACGGCGTTTCGCGGGCCGCGTAGAGCAGGTCCGTCTCTCCCCCACCATGTCGCAGAATGTTGTTACCTACACCGTTGTCGTAAAGGCTCCGAATCCTGACCTCATGCTGCTGCCGGGCATGACGGCTACTGCTCGCATCATCGTCACTGAGCGCAGCGAGGTCCTCAAGACGCCGGCTGCCGCCATCCGTTTCCGACAGGCAGGACCGCCACCCGTACCGGACGCTGCTGTGCTGTGGTTCGAAAAGGCCGGCGAGTTACAACCAGTCAACGTGAAACTGGGCGTGACGGACGGCGACATGATCGAGATCATCGGCGAGGGCATTGCGCCGGGAGATCGGGTTGCGGTCGGCGTCCATCCGGTCGTGCGCAAGGAGTCAACGGCCAAGCGCCTCATCGGGGTGTTCCAGTGACGTCGCTCATTGCAACCTCTCGATTATCGCGACGGTACCCCATCGGAGAGGTTAGTGTAGACGCACTGGTCGACGTCTCCCTCTGCGTGAAGCAGGGCGAAGCGGTCGCGATTATGGGGCCCTCCGGTTCCGGCAAGTCGACGCTGCTGAATGTTCTAGGCTGCCTCGACGCACCGTCCTCTGGGTCTTACATGCTTGACGGAACCGATGTCAGCGGTCTGTCCAGGTCGGAGATGGCGACCCTGCGCAGGCAGCAGTTCGGATTCGTCTTCCAGAACTTCAACCTGCTGGCTCGGTCGACGGCGTTCGAGAACATTGAACTACCGTTGATCTATGCCGGCTGGAGCCGAGCGGCCCGGCGCGAGCGCGTCGCGCAGTTGCTCGAACGCGTCGGCCTGGACGGCCGCGCCCATCACCTTCCCTCGCAGTTGTCGGGTGGGCAGCAGCAGCGGGTTGCTATTGCCCGCGCGCTCGCCAACAAGCCGAAGGTTATCATGGCCGACGAGCCGACGGGCTCGCTGGACACTTCGGTAAGCCAAACGATCATGAGCATGCTCCAGGAGATCAACGCCGCGGGCGTGACCCTACTGCTCGTCACGCATGACCTAGCGGTCGCCTCTGTGATGCGCCGCATTGTCAGGCTGAAGGATGGACGGGTTATCTCTGACGCGCCATCGAGGGTCGGACCAGTCAAGGCGGCGCAATGAGAAGCACCCTTAATATCCGGGAGGCTTGGCGCGCAATCGGAGCAAACGCACTGCGCAGCGTCTTGACGACGCTGGGGATCGTCTTTGGCGTCGCGTCGGTGATCGTCATGATTGCGATCGGCGCCGGCACGCAGCAGAGGATCAGGCAGGACATTGAAAAGCTTGGCCCGAACACCTTCACCATCAACCCCGCGTCCAATTTCGTCAGCGGCGTGAGTATGGGTGCTGGCACAAGACTGTCGTTGACAGACGAAGACGCGGTTGCGCTCGCCCGCGAGTTCACGCACATCAGAGCGACGCCTTTTGTCCGAGTAAGGGCGCAGATGGTGCAAGGCGGCGGAAATTGGTCGAGTTGGGTGCTCGGAGTCACAGGCGATTTTTTTAACGTCAAGGATTGGAACATCGCTAACGGTCGGCCATTCGGCTTCGATGAAGTGGACGCAGGCGCTAAAGTCGCCATCCTCGGCAATACCGTTGCGGGCAAGCTTTTTTCCGACGCTGACCCGATAGGTCTCGACATTCGCGTCAATCATCTGAGCTTCCGAGTGATCGGCGTACTAGAAGCAAAAGGTGAGACGGTGGACGGCTCGGACCTCGACGACATCGTCCTCGTGCCACTCAAGACCGCGCGCAATTATCTGCTCGGTCGCAGAGCTGGTCGGTCACAGTCTGTGAGCGCCATTGCCGTGAAGGTCGAGCCTAACATCGCTTTGGAGGCAGCAAAGGATGAAATACGTCAAGCTCTACGCTATCGCCACCGGTTGGCCGCCAGGCAGGGAGACAGTTTCCGCATCACCGACCTTGCCGAATTTCGCAGACTGCAGGAGGCGTCCTCGTCGGCACTGACAATCCTGCTCGCTGCTGTTGCCTCGATTTCGCTGCTGACCGGAGGCATAGGCATCATGAACATCATGCTCGTGTCTGTGGTCGAGCGTACGCGCGAAATTGGCGTTCGCGCGGCCATCGGAGCCTCGCCGAAGGATATCCTCACGCAGTTTCTCGTCGAAGCCGTCACTCTGTCGATGCTCGGCGCCGTGATCGGCATTTTGTTAGGGGTGGCCGGGGCGACAGTTGCCGGCACTGCGTTCAATGTGCATACGGCGTTGAGTTTCGAGCCGATCTTGCTGGCAAGTGGCTTCGCAGCCCTAGTTGGCATCTTGTTCGGATTCTATCCGGCGCTGAAGGCGTCAAGGCTGCCACCGATCGAGGCCCTGCGTTACGAATAGAGGTCGGGGGGGATTGTCGTAGTCGATTCGAACGTGAAACCAATGCAGCACCCCGATCGCGCCTTCGAAAGTGCCCTTCTGTCTACTGGTAGCTCGGTGCAAAAAGACGTTCGGCGTTCCTCGATGGCGGCGAAACATCGCCAGCTAAAGGCCGAGGGCGCGATCATCGACATCGACGAGGAAACGGCGGCGCGCTTGATCAATGGCGCCAGCAGCCATGCCGCCTTGTGGATCGCCAATTCCGATAAACCCCAGGAAACATCGCAAAGAGCGGTGAACGGATTCCGGATCTTGCTTGAAGGACTAAGGGTCGAAAAGCATCACGACACCGAGTGGTAATCTGTCCGAGATTTGAGAACGTAGCAAAAACTAACGTCGCTTGGTTCTTCGCTTTCTCGGCCTTGAGCGCTTCGTAGAGCACGGCTTGCCGATTTTGACGCGCGCGGCTGTGTCCCGTAGGTTCAAGCCGGCTGCCAAATGCTGGCGATAAGCTTTCGGGGCAACGACCGGCTGCCGTCCGCCGCGACGGCCCCGCTCCTCGGCCGCTTCCAGTTTCCTCATCCCCACGCCGACATTCGAGTGGTGCGGCAAGAAGGGCAATTCCGGTCGCCGTCGGCACCGATGTCAAAAACTACCTACAACGACAGAGCAGGACCTCGAACGATGGGCTGCGCGGCCTTGCCCGTCCGGCAGAAGCCGGTGACCTCGTCGATGTAGAATTGACCGAAGCCGGCTTCAACGTCACGCCGCACAAGGAAAGCCGATGTCTCCCTGGGCCTGACGATGCGGCAGCTTGCCTGGGCGCCGATCAGCATATCCGGGAAGCGATCGACTTTCCAGACGGCGCGGCATTGGGTGGGCGGAGGCGTGTTAGGTGGTTCTCTTGATGAGGTTCTGGCCATCGCAGCCGCAAAAAGCCTCACCGGCGTGACTTCCGCCAACCCGCGGCCGACGCCTCGAATTCGGAACAGAACCAGCGTTCCCCATGCTGCGGGCTTATCCGGGTCTGCGAGTAGTATTTCTGGCCGGGCACGTGAAAAAAATTCGCTCACCCGTGTCGATGCTGATATTGCCCTTGATGTTACAGGATTTCCCGACGCCAACTGACCACGAAGCAAGAAGGTCGCTGACGGTCATGCCGCCAGCTGCGCCAACCGCGAGCGCTGCAATCAATATTCCAGGCGCTGTGAGTAGAACCGAACGCTGTTGTGCTATCCAGCCGCCGCGAAAGATCATGCCATCCCCCAGCAATTTCGCCTCAGGATGGTAGAAGAGGGCTCAAATCAGTAAAAGCTGCACAAACGGATTAGGGCGTGGACTCATTAACCCGTAACCACTCGGAACTCCTTTTCGGAGAATGAATCTCACGACCCGCCTCTTACTCAACGGTCGAGACGGCGGCTGCTTCACGTTCGCAACCGGACATACCGCCTTTCGGGCCGCACGGCTGGGAATGGCCCCAAAGCAGACACTCGCTCAACAAGAGAACAGCCAGCTTCGACGCATGTCTCCCTATTTGTGCTTCAGCATCCTGCGCAAGGAGCCAAATCGTAGGCGATAGTGCCCAGGTGTCAGGTTAGTCTCACGGCGGAACAGACGGCCGAAGAAGCTTGCATCCTCATAGCCAGATTCATTGGCGACGGCCTCAATCGGTAGATCAGTGGTCTCCAGTATCTGCTTGGCTCCTCGAGACGCAGCGCATGCACATAGTTGAGGGGAGACATGCCTGTGGCCTTGGTGAAGCGGCGGATGAAAGAGCGTTCCGGAAGGCCGGAAAGTGCTACCATCGCGGCGACCGGAGCGCGAGTCTTGTAGTTCATCGCGAGCCAGTGCTGGCATCTGTTAATCACCACATCGGTTGTCTGCCGGAGGTTCACGAGTGACGCGAACGGCTGCTGCCCCAGGTCATGCCATTGCAGCATATAGACCTTGGCAACTTCCATTGCTTCCTTCAGACCGACAAACCGCGCGATCAGATAAAGTGCGAGGTCCTGCCAGCTCGATCCGCCCCCCGCCATGACGATGCGCTGCGCTTCGCCGCTCAGCACGAGAGACCGATCCACTCTCACCCGGACGCCAGGGTAGTTGTTGGTGAGCGTCGCGACATAGCCCCAGTGAATTGTAGCATCACAATTAACGAGCAGACCGGCTTCGCCGAGCAATACCGCACCCGAACAGGCGCTGGCTAACATCGCGCCATCCTCGTACGACCACTTCAGCCAACTCGCTTCAGGTTCATACTGTCCAGTGACGCTTTCGCCCGGATTGACGAAGAAATCCGGAATGCAGACGATGTCAGGGCGCGGGCATCCATTGAAATCATAGTCCGGCGTCACCCGGATGCCATTCGCGGCTTCGAAACCATCACGGGATCGAGCGACGATGTAGGGCTGCATGCGCTGCTCGCCTGCTTCACCACTTACGATGTAGGACCAGTCCCGGCCAGGTGAAGAAAATAGGTCAAACATGCCGAACAACGCCGAGGCCGTGACCTCCGGCACCGCGAGGATGGCAACGTTGATGCGGCTGTTTTGCTCGAGCATGGCAGAAACGACCGCCTTTCAGCATTTTCGACTTTAGTCCGAAACGTCCGACGCTACTAGACTCCTGCAAACCCAGAGGAGGTCTCGACATGACGGATGAAGCACTCCGTAATGAGCTGCGCGGCGAACTGCTCAAACCGGGAAGCGCCGCTTACGACGCTGCGCGGGTCGTATGGAACGGGATGATCGACAGGCGGCCCGCGCTGATTGCCAAATGCCGTAATGCCGCCGACGTCATTGCGTCGGTGAACCACGCTCGCACCCACGGGCTCGCCATTGCCGTTCGCAGTGGCGGACACAATGTGGCCGGCTATGCCGTCTGTGATGGAGGGCTGATGATCGACATGTCCCCGCTGAATGCTGTCCGCGTTACATCTGGACTTGACCGGGCGTATGTTGAAGGCGGTGCCACCTGGGGCGACGTCGATGCCGCAACGACGCCTTTTGGACGCGCCACGCCGGGCGGGCTGATTTCGATGACGGGTGTGGCCGGGCTTACATTGTCGGGTGGCATTGGCTGGTTGCGGGGAACGCACGGCCTTAGCTGCGACAATCTCGTGGCCGCCGATGTGGTTACCGCGGACGGCAACCTGATCCATGCGAGCGAGACGGAGCACGCTGACCTGCTATGGGCACTGAAGGGAGGCGGTGGAAACTTCGGCATCGTCGTGAACTTTGAGTTTCGCCTGCATCCGATCGCCGAAGAGCTGATGTTCTGCGCGCCCGCCTATCCTGAAGAGCGTGCCAATGACATCCTTCCGAAGTGGCGTAACTACATGGCCTCAGCGCCGGACGAAGTAAGCGGTCTCGCCGAATTTTCCACCATACCCAGTGATCCGGCTTATCCTGAAGACACATGGGGCAAGCGTGTGGTGGCGCTCGCCACGGTCTTTGACGGTTCGGCTGATGAGGGCGAGCGCGTCACCCAGCCTCTGCGGAACATCGGCGAACCGCTACTCGATTTTAGTGGCCGCATGCCATACGGTGTGCTCCAAAGCATCTATGACGGGATTTTTCCCAAGGGTCGCGATCGCTGCTACTGGAAATCGACCTATCTTTCGGGCCTCGACGACGGTGTTGTCAGCGAGATCACCAGGCGTCTGGCGAAGCGTCCGTCCGAGATGACCTTTGCCTCGATCTGGAAGTTTGGCGGTGCGGTACAACGCGTTGCCGCCGATGCCACCGCCTTTGGCGATCGATCCATGCCCTTCATGCTCAGCCTCGATGCAATCTGGTCCGATCCGACAGATGACGATATCAACATCGAGTGGGTTCGCGACGTCTGGGGGGACATGCAGCCCTATTCCACCGGCCGCCTGTATCTGAATTTTTCCGGCTTCGGAGAGGGTAAGAATCTTGTTCGCGACGCTCTCGGTGATGAAACCTACGCAAGACTTCAGAAGGTCAAGCGCGACTACGATCCAGACAATCTCTTCCACATGAACCAGAACATTTTGCCGCAATGAGATCGGGCGGAACGCGTCATTGATGTCCTAGTTCGAGCCGTATAGCGTCTTCTTTTGGCGCATTTGCGACCTGCGGCAGCGGAGTGGCGTACATCTGGCGATCACCCGAAAACGGACGAACACAGCCGTTCACCCGCTTCCGCAATTAATGAGTACGCGCCCTAATCATTGATGACGCATGGTCCCAGATCGAGAATAATTTAGAAAATCCTTGAAAATCTTCACTTTCAAGCCGGAACAAAGGAGAAAGTGATTCGGTTGACTCTCTCGGGATTACGCAAATGCCTAAGGAGGTGGCATGAAAGAGGCCGCCCCACCGATAGAACGGATCACTAAGATGCAGGTGATGATCGAGGGACAGTCACAC
>MBFK01000194.1 GCA_001704765.1 Sinorhizobium shofinae | reverse complement strand
GACAGAAGCAAGCACTCGGCGAGGGATTAAGCTCACAAGGGATTGACGCACAGCCCGTTACAGAAGATCGCATAATGTATCGTGGGGAACTGCCGGTGCAGGTTGCGCCTGGTGCAGGTTGCGCCTTTTGAGTTGATGTTCGGCCGTTCCAAGCCAGTCTGAGAAGACCTCGCGGCCGGCGAGATGGGACCAGACGAGGCGAGGGCAGGCGCAGGCACGGCGATTCTCCAGTCTGTCGCGCACCGGTTTAGCGGTTTAGCTGCTCCGCAATGGCTCGCGTCAATGATCTCGCCCTCGGTGGTCGTTAGCTCCGTCGTACGCCTGCGGCCCTATGCGCACTGACGCTGTTCCCTCGTGCTGCGTAAGCATCCGGCAAAGACCGCAGCCTGAAGGACTTTCAGATTTTTCGGCGTGATTTGCGGGCCACTTTGCGGCCAGATCATCGACGGCTTTGTTGAGCTCGTCGAAGTTGGCCCTGTCACCGGCTGCGAGGAAGCCAGGCCGGCGGCGACCGAAAGTTCGATGGTGCTTGGATACACCACATATAAACTTCCAACGTTCTGAAGAAACCGCCGGAAGTGGACCTATTTGCCGCTGACAAAGAGCCCTTTGCAAAGCGAGTTTAGACCGCCTGGTCCCCTTTTTTGAAGGATATGCTCGGATATTTGAGCGCGGCGATCGCTGTGGGTATTTTGGCCACACGAGCCGTCATGTTGTGTTCCAAGCGCTGTACTTTCTGATGATGGCAAACCGATAGTGCAATCATGTCCATACCCGTTGTTCCGTTGGAGACAGCGGCGGCGCGAGAATGAATGCTATAAACAATGGGAAAGCCATCAACCAGGCGCTCGCGCAGAAACGCCAGCGGTAGGCTGGCGATCAGCGTCTAGCAGCCTGTCCTTCAAAAGGACCCAGCAATCATGGCCTGGATCGGAAGAAAGAAGATAGCCTTCGTTCCTGTGTATCGGCCGAATGTGCCCCCGCCGGATCCCCCAGATGTGATTCCACCCGACTGGGAAAACGCTATTCTGCGCCGGGTATTGTTCGATCCGGACGCGCAGACCGGAGCCGATAGATCACTTCGTGCCTATATTTTCGCGGCGTCATCCGGACGGGCCGATCTTGACCCGGTCGTGATGCCGATGGTCGTTATCGATCGGAAGGACGTCCGGCTGGATCAGCCCGATATATTGCAACTCGGCGCCGATTTGAAAAATCGGGGTTTTGACGCCGCGGCGCTCGTAATGCTCGGCCTGCCACCGGCCGGCACTTCTCAGAGGGGCGGCTTTTTGGCACGGTTTGTTATGGCCGAGAACCTCGGAACATGGGCCATGGAGCTGATGCACGTGCTGACCGGGTTTGACGACATTCGGTGTCAACCGCAGTTCGTCGAATGCCCGGACATAGGCATGCCGCCGAACTTCGCCATAGACATGTTCAATTTCGATGAGATGGCCTTCAATGGGGGCATGCATCCGTCAGCGTACACAAAGGCGGCAATGCAATGGCTCGATGCCTCCGCCATCGCGGAGCACACCGGACGTATTGCGGGCTACGCTTTGCACGCGGTTGGTCTCGTCCAACCTCCCTCGTCCGGCAGATCGACCGCCGTACGGATAGGATCGCAGGTTCCGTACATGATGGTCGAAGCACGGCTGATGGTCGATCAGTTCGAGTCCCCTAGCCAGTTGGAACCCGGCATTCCCAGTTCCGGCGTGATTGTCTACCGCGTCCAGACGTCGGACCCGTTCGGCAGCCCAGAGGGCGAGCGCCTCCCGGTCTTTCGCTTAACAGCCACCGCCCTGACCGTGGGACAGTCGTTCACATCGGACACAAACGTGGCGGTCAGTGTCACCGGCACCATTCCGGGCGGATTCCTGGTTGTCGTGGAGGACCAAAACGCGCCGTTCGACAGCGGTCAACTGCTGTCCTACGGGGATGCAGGAACTCCCGGCAATGTCTCATCTCCGGTGGTCGTCGGCTTCGGCGGCTGGCTGGACTTCAAGTTTCTCTTCGCCGGCAAGAACGCCGCCGGCGAGAACCGCATCTACGCCGTGGACCAGGACGGACAGCTGCTGTCCTACGGGGACGCCGGAACTCTCGGCAATGTCTCGTCTCCGGTGGTCGTCGGCTTCGGCGGCTGGCACGACTTCAAGTTTCTCTTTGCCGGCAGCAACGCTGCCGGTGAGAACCGCATCTACGCGGTGGACCAGAACGGCCAGCTTCTGTCCTACGGGGACGCCGGGACATCAGGCAATGTCTCGTCGCCGGTGGTCGTCGGCTTCGGTGGGTGGCAAGACTTCGAGTTTCTCTTCGCCGGCAAGAACGCCGCCGGCGAGAACTGCATCTACGCCGTGGACCAAAGCGGCCAGCTGCTCTCCTACGGCGACGTCGGGACTCCCGGCAATGTCTCGTCGCAGGTGGTCGTCGGTTTCGGCGGGTGGCAAGACTTCAAGTTCCTCTTCGCCGGTAGCAACGCCGCCGGCGAGAACCGCATCTACGCCGTGGACCAAAGCGGCCAGCTGCTCTCCTACGGGGACGCCGGGACCCCCGGCAATGTCTCATCTCCGGTGGTCGTCGGCTTCGGCGGGTGGCTGGACTTCAAGTTTCTCTTCGCCGGCAAGAACGCCGCCGGCGAGAACCGCATCTACGGTGTGGTCGCCTAGCGACTGTCGCTAGGTATTTAAAGATGAGAATCCGGCTAAGCCGGATTCTCATGTGAAGAGAGAAAATCAGTGATGCCGGGCTGGTCGGGTTGACGCCACCTATCCCGAGGTTTTTGCCGGCGGGGCGATCATTGCCGGCCTCCCATACGCAACCGGCTGACCGTCTCGGAAGCATTCGAGCGGATGCGCGGGCACGGCATCCCGAACGCGCGAGAACTGCGCGCCAAAGTTCTGGCAGCATCCAGCCATTCGGGCATGGAACGTGCTGCGCCGCAAGTCCTCGTGATGGGGCAATCATAACGCCGCCGGAGGCATGGCGTGCGGCAACCGCACGCGCCGTAGCGCGGGGTCACCGCGGGCGTTGCGTGAACGGTCCGGGCGTCTTGACGGTATTGTCCATGCAGGCCCGTCGACTTCGGCTACAGCTTGTAGCCGATCTTTCGCAGCAGGTCTTTCCGCCACGCAATGTCCGCGTCGGTTTCGACACCCAGCGGCGAGGCGCCATCGACCACGCCGAGCACGCCGCGGCCCAGCTCCGTTTGTGCGACGATCACCTGTGTCGGGTTGGCCGTCGCGCAGTAGATGCGGCAGACCTCTGGCACCGCACGCACCGCAGCCAGCACGTTGACGGGAAAGAATCCGTCGCCCAGGAAGATCAGGAAAGTGTGGCCGGCGCCAATGGCCAATGCGTTGTCACGTGCGAGGGCGAGCACGGCTTCGTCATTACCCGACCAGCGCACCAGCCGCCTACCGGAGGCCTCGCAGAAGGCCAGCCCGAAGCGGATGCCAGGAACCGCGCCCACCAGCGCCTCGTGGAGGTCTTCCACAGTCTTGATGAAATGCGACTGGCCAAAAATGAAGTTGGCGGCGTCCGGCTTGACGATTGGCACCACGGTGAGTTCCATGGCTGCGCTCCTTCAAGGTAGGCAACGCAATGGTAGGTAGGTAGGCCCACGGAAGGCGATTTCAAGCCGCCACATGTTTTGGCATTTCGGCCCGCTTCCTTAAGGCGCGATCTCGACCGGGCTGCCGACCGCGAGGCCAAGCTCGCGATCCGCGCGTCCCCGGTTGACCGCGATCTCGGCAAGCCCGTTCGAATTCTCGTACCAGAACGCGCTGCCCGGCAACCGGTCACTGAACGTTCTGGCCCGCTCCAGGATGCGGCCGGCTGCCGCAAGTTTCGCGTCGGGGGGCAGCATGGCTGCCCTAAGCCCGGTCATGGCATTGCCGTAATGGTCGAGATAGACGATCCCGGCAAGGTCGTCCGGCCAGTCTGGTCGCCGACCGAGATCGCCGCTCGGCTGGCCGGGAGGCGGCTCGCCGCGCGCCAGCATCGCCGCGACCGGCGCGAACAGGTCGCGCCCGTGGAAGCTGGCCGACAGCTGTTCAGGCCTCCAGTCGATCTCCCACGAGCGTGGCTTTCCGGCGCGCCGCTGGACCAGTTCGAACAGGCCGTTGCCAGGGCCGACATACCACCGCCCATTTGCCTCCACGATCACGGCCGGCCGCTTGCCGCCCACGTCGGGATCGACGACGCAGAGAAAGACCGTGTCGGCCGGAAACCACACGGCATAGGCCGCCAGCAGATAGGCCGATGCTGCCGGATTGGCGGCCGGTGCATCGGCGAAGAGGTCGATGACCGGAATGCCTGGCGCTTCCCGGTGCAGCACGGCCTTCACTTGCCCCGTATAGGGCCCGCTGAGGCCGAAATCCGTAAACAGCACGATCATGTGGCCAGCCTGCGCCTGAGGAGCGGGGGGATGCAAGCTGGATCGGGGGCGAAGGTCTCTGCCGGGTGGCAAGCCGAAGTTCGTGCAAGCACCGTCTACGTCGGCATTACGCGATTCCCTGACTCGCCATAGCGATAAGCCCCACCAACCCGCTATGCGGAAACCAGCTTCTTTTCCGTCGCGAAGGGGCTCAGGCCAAGCCAGGCATGCATCTGGCTGGCGATCTGACGATCGCCGGTGAGCACAAGCTTTCCATCGCTCATCGCCTGACGGACGGTCGTCTGCCCCATCCAGATCGCAGTCATGGTACGCAGGTCGGTGGTGACGTAAAGGTCGATATCGAAGCCGGGATCGACCGAGCAGAGATCCACCTCGGCGCCGGGATCGATGAGAAGCCACCACCGCCGGCGAGCGGCAGGCAGCTCGGGGTATAGGAATTGAATCACGCAGCGCCGCGGCGGCAACGTCGTGGGGTCGAGATTGCGGTGCATGTCCCACATTAACAGCGACGGATCGAGATGTTGCAGGGAGACATCGGCCTCGAACCAGCGCTGGCCCCATATGCCAATCGCCTCGACCACCGGCTTCAAGTCCCGTCCGGCAGGCGTTAGGTGATACTCAAGAATTCCCGGCTCGGTCCGCGAAGCAACACGACGGACGATGCCGGCCTCCTCGAGATCGCGCAGCCGCTTAACTAGCAGCGCCGGCGACATGCGCGGCACGCCGCGGCGCAGATCGTTGAAGCGGGTCGAGCCGGCCACCAATTCACGCAGCAGCACGACCGTCCAGCGCGTGCACAACACCTCGGCAGCCAACGCTACCGGACAGAACTGTCCATAGCTGGTTTGTGCCATGATGAGCCTCCTCACCAAGTTCACCTGACGCTACGGCAGATGGCGGATCTTGGCTAGTTCAGATTCTAAACCGGGGCACTTCAATTCCTGAACTAGAGCTCGCCTCCTCCCTCGTGCAATCTCCGTAATGGTTGCCCCAACATCGGCGCGAGGATTGGAGGATCACGGGAATGGCAAACCAATGGGTATTCAAGAGCGAAACCTACGATAACTGCAATTGTGCCATGAATTGCGGCTGCCAGTTCAATTTGCCAAGCACTCATGGCTATTGCCAGTCCGCCTTCATCGGCAACATCGTTGAAGGCCACTTCAACGACACGCCCCTCGTGGGCCTGAACTGGGCGGCGCTGTACAAGTGGCCCGGTGAAATAAAGGACGGAAACGGCCGGCGTCAGATCATCATCGACGAGCGTGCGGATAAGGCTCAACGGATCGCGCTTGAAACGATCATCTCAGGCGAGGCCTGCGAGCCCTTGAGCAATCTCTTCGCCGTCTTCGCCACCACCTGTTCGGATTTTTGCGAGACGTTGTTCCTGCCGATCGATCTCAAGGCGGACTTGGACGCACGAATCGCGAAGGTCGCGATCCCCGGCGTCCTGACGAGCAGCGCCAGCCCGAAAATCAACGAGTTCACGGGCGAGCCGTTTCACATCGCGCTGGCACGACCGAGCGGCAGCTTCGAGTTTACCTACGCAGAACTCGGGCTCGGTACGACCTCGGTCACCGGTGATATGGAAATGGCGTTCGAAGAATCATGGGCGCATTTTTGTGTTCACCATTTCAATCAGGATGGCCTGGTCCGAGAAAGATCAAGGCTCACGGCATGGCTCGGATAGCATCGTCGGCCTCCGGCCGCTTTATCGGTTCCGCCATTCCATTCGGCCGGACCGATCCCAACAACCAACTGGTATTCCAGCTATCGCTTCCCGGCCGCTACATCAACGGCTCCCGACTGGAAGTCTTTGCGGACATGCTCGACGCCGGAAGCTCCTTACCGCGGGCGCCGACCGAACAGGAACTGGTCTCGGTGACGGCGTGGATTGTGCAACAGTGAAGTTCTTGTTGGCATTTTGCGTCGAACCCCGATGGCTGTGCGAGGCGAACCGCCCGTTATGCGGGAGTGCATGAAGCCGACGAGGCTTTGGAAACCACGCAGGGGCGGTTCGGCTGCCACGGTCGCACGCTGATCACGCGGGTGGGCAAGCTGGAGCTGCGGCTGCCGTATGATCGCTCCAGGCACTAGGGCTCGATCTTGGACGGCGACGACACCCTGGCTGACGGCATCGTCAATCCAAACGTCGAGCTTGCTTGGATCACGGCTGCGAAAGATTCCACGGAAGCGCATGCCAAGACTGCGCATCAAAGCGAACTCAGGCGAGCCCCGCTTCAGGACATCGACCTTTCTCGCCTGATTGGCCGTCAGCGTGGCCCGCGGTTTCAGGCAAAGTGCAGCGGCGACCACGGGCGAGATCGCATGGCCGGTCGCCGGATCCCTTACCGGCATGGCGTCGCAGGCAGATTGACAGTTCTGACTGAAGAAGGCGCCGCACTGTCCTTGCCCTCCTTCTCAGCGCATCTCCACATTGCGAAAAGGCGTTCAAGGTTCGAGAAGCTGCCAGCGTAGCCGCGTGCCTGGATATCATGGAAGAACCGCCACCTTGTTTCGAGCCAAGGCATCGGCCGCCCAAGGCCCCCAGAGTTCCGATGGCGGCAGCCAGAACCAGCCTCCTACGTCATCGCCGACGACTGCCGATTTGCCGGAAACCGCGCAGGCCGCCGTCAGCAGGCAGATCCAGGCCGCCCGCTTTTCGTGGTCGCCTTCGGTGGCGATTTCCTGAAGCAAGCGCTTATTGTTCCAGCCGATGAAATCGAGGAGGTGCTCGATAACGCCGGTCTCGACCGCATGGTCGTATAGCCAGTCGAACTTCTTGCGTTTCGCGGCCCTCGACACGGCAAACCGCTCATCTGCGAGGAGAACGCCGAGAAAGGCGTTGGGGAAGGCTTCAATGATCGCCGTGCCGGGGATCACGGATCTGCCGATCGGGGCCGCAGCCGCGAGATGCCTGACTTGCGCGGCGGTCTGCGCCGCAGCTTTTCTAAGGGTCAGGCCATAACCGTGGTGGCTGAGGCCCGGCTTGCAGCGCGCCTGGAACGCGCCGCGGATGAAGAGACGCTCACAGAGGCGATCGAGGGTGTCGGGCGCTTCCGGCGGCGTCAAAGGTCCATCGATGGCGATCACCGCGAATATGGTCGACGCGGGAATGTGTCGCTGTCGCCGCTCCCAATCGGTGTGCGTCCTTGCAGAGCCGAAGTCCTCGCCAAGGCTCCAGGCAATCCCAGTGGTCGGGCGGGATCGGGAGTAGCCGACGTCGATGCCGAGCAGTTTGTCGAAGCTCATCTCTTCTGCTCCCACGGCACAAAAATCCCCGCCGCAAAGCTACGCCCATGTCCGAAAGGCCACACCGATCCACTCAACTGCGCGCGTTGGTGCCCAGCCACCCCTCCAGGGCAGCAATCACCGTCAATCTGAGGCTGGCGCCACGGGCTAGCGCGCCGGCGAGGGAGCGGTCCTCGGCTGTGAATCCCATCTCGCGCATCACATCCTCCGGCGTCAGTCGGCGCCGGGCCATGATCGCCTTGATCTCGGCGATGGTGGAGGGAAGCAGGTAGCGGCCGCTTGCGATTGGCGTTTCCGCCGACCGCGGATTGGAAGATGACGAGGGCGGGGAGGATAGTGCCGCGGTCGGCGGCCTTGCGCCTGTGGCCGCGAGCCAAGTCAGGAAGGCTTCGCGCTCGGTATCCGCTGCTTTCGCCCAGGAGTTCTTGAGCTTCTCGAGGCGGGTGCGTTCCGGCTTGATGCCGGCCATGACGAAGGCTTTGCGCGCCGAGGGGATCTCACCGGCGAGAAAGGCGCGATAGATATCCGGAAACTCGGTCTTGAGCCGCTGCAGGTGGACGTCATCGCGCTTGGTCTTCTTCGACATCATAAACCTCAACACTCGACCTCCATGGTCCTCTATCGTGCGTGAGACGCGAGGGCGAGGAAAAACATGGGGCGTCCCACAGGCCCACGTCGAATGGCGCGGGTCGCAGCTGCCGCGCTTGAAAGAAACGCCGTGGGTGACGGGTCTGCGCACGTCAAGCTCTGCACAAGCCGGCCTTCCTATCATCGCGCCAACAGCCGAAATGTACGTGGCGAAGGAAGGACGATGAATGTCTAACAATGTTGAGCACTATAGCGACCCGCAGGACGCGAGCGTTGCCCTCTACCTGATGGACAATGACGGCGACGAACTCACCGATATTCTGGTCGCCGCGCTCGAAGATGCCTTTCGGATACTCGGCGAGGATTGGGCTTCCCACACGATGCATTGAGGTGGTCGGCGACGCCGGGCGCTAGCCGTCCTGCAACAAGCGCTCCACGGAAGCGGCGACCCGCAGAAGCGTCCCGTCCGCGCCGTTTCGCCCCATTAGCATCAGTCCCGCCGGCAGGGCCGTGCCGGCCATCGGTAGCGTTATTGCCGTCAGGTCGAACTGGTTGGCGACCTGCGTGTTGCGCAACAGCAGATCCTCGACCCGGCGATACTCCTGTTTGTCATGCTCCACAGAGGCGATGCGGACGGCGGGGATCGGTGTTGTCGGCAGGAGGATGAGGTCGAAGGGCGTCAATCGCTCGTCCATGGCGCGGGCAAGTTCGCGCCGCGTCTGCAGCAGATTTTCGATGGCGATGTCGGGAACGGCGAGACGGCGGCGGAGAGGGGATTTCACGCGGATGTCGACCGGCGCATTCCCGTCCATCAGCCAGCCCGCATGTATGCGGCTTGCTTGGAGGCCGGCGATGGAGCCGATTGCGGTTGCCTCAGCAAGGCGGGCGAGGAGATCGTCGAGATCGCATTCGGCGAGTTTTGCGCCGGCACGGGAGAGTGTTTGCAGGCTTGCCTCGAAGGCCCTGGCGATGTCGGGCGTGAGCTCTTCGAGCAGAACGCCTCTCGGAATGCCGAGCTTCAGGCCGTTGAGCGGCAGCGGCGTGAGTGGCTTCGGCGTCTCGCCGGCCATGATGGCGTCGGCCAGCGCGCAGTCGGCGACGCTGCGGGCGAGCGGGCCGATCGAATCGAGGCTCGGCGACAGCGGGAAGGCGCCGTCGAGCGATACGCGGCGGGCGGTCGGCTTGAAGCCGACGAGGCCCTGCAGGGCGGCCGGGATGCGCACCGAACCGCCGGTGTCGGAACCGATGGCGATCTCGCTCGTGCCTTCGGCGACCGAAACGCCAGCACCCGAGGAGGAGCCGCCGGGGATGAGGCTCGCGTCAAGCGCATTGCCCGGCACCGGATAATGCGGATTGAGGCCGACGGCGGTGAAGGCGAATTCGGTCATGTGAGTCTTGCCAATGATGACGGCGCCGGCGGCGCGCAGGCGTCGGACGATGGCAGCGTCTGCCGTAGCCGGCTGTGCATTGCACCGGATGATCGAGCCGGCAAGGGTCGGCTCGCCGGCGACGTCAAACAGGTCCTTGATCGAGAGGATGTGGCCGTCGAGGGGACCGAGGCTCGTTCCTTCGCGCCACCTCCCATCGGCGGCATCCGCTTCCGCGCGGGCGGTCTCCGGATAGAGTCTTACGAAAACACGTTCTCCGTCCCGGCGCTGCTTGAGGCGCGCGAGAATGGTCTCGAGCCGGTCGCGAGACGGGGTGTTCGATCGGGTCAATGCGAGCAACCTCGTGAACTGCTGTAGCGCTGGCATTCATAGCAGGTGCGCGGCCGAACGGCACGCGCAACCATAGCCGCTCGAGCCGTCTGTGGCGCCCCGTTCACAGAACTGTCGCCAATCCGTTCAAATAGTTTCATCCATCTGTAAAGCCGCTGACATGCGGTTCGCCAATGGTCCGCGCGAGAAAACGATGATTCGCGAAACGGAACCGGAGGCAGGATTTGGCCGCTGTTCGAGACACGCTCACCAGGCGTTCTTTTCTCTTATCCGCCGGCGCCGCCGGCCTCATGGCTTCTTCCGGCCTTGCGACACCTTTCTATGCGCGCGGCTACGGACGGCCGGAATTCCTGCATGGCGTGCAGTCCGGCGATGTCGATCCGCAGTCGGGCATGATCTGGACGCGGGTGGACCGCCCGTCGCGCGTTGCGGTCGAATATTCGACCACCGAGAGCTTCTCGAATGCCATCCGGCTTCCCGATATCGATGCGACGCCGCAGACCGATTGCGCGGTGAAGTGCCGGCTCGACGGCCTGTTGCCGGACCAGGACATCTTCTACCGCTTCACCGCGACCGATCTTTATGACGGCAACCGCGTCTCCGAGCCGATCGTCGGGCGCTTTCGGACCGCGCCCTTGCGCCGCCGGTCGGTGCGCTTCGTCTGGTCCGGCGACACGGCAGGTCAGGGCTGGGGCATCGACGAGATCGGCATGAAGACCTATTCGACCATGCGGCAGCACGAGCCGGATTTCTTCATCCATTCCGGCGACACGATCTATGCTGACAATCCGATCCCCGAGGAGATCAAGCTTCGCGACGGCGGCATGTGGAGGAACCGGATTGTGACGCCGGAAAAGCGCGACGTTGCCCGCACGCTCGAGGAATATCGCGGTCAGTGGAAATACAATCTACTCGACGAGCATGTGCGGGGGCTCAACGCCGTCTGCCCGACCTTCTATCAATGGGACGACCACGAAGTCCTGAACAACTGGTCGGCCTCCACTGACCTTCGCGACGACCCGCGCTATCCGGAGAAGGACGTGGCCGTCTATGCATCTCGTGCGGCGCGCGCCTTCCACGAGATGACTCCGATCCGCACGCTACCGACCCAGCCGGGGCGCATCTTCCGCAAGATCGCCTATGGACCGCTGCTCGACGTGTTCTTCGTCGATCTGCGTTCCTATCGCGGCCCCAACCAGGGGGAGGGGGATGCCGGGCTCTTCGGCTGGCGACAGGCCGATTGGCTGAAGCGTGAGCTCGCCGCCTCGCGCGCCACCTGGAAGGTGATCGCCTGCGACATGCCGATCGGTCTCGTCGTCTGGGACGATTATTCGAGGAAGCGCGGATCGGACGCGATCGCCAATGGCGACGGGGGAGCGCCCCAGGGACGCGAGACGGAATTTGCCGATCTGCTGCGCTTCATCCGCGACAATGCGATCGAGAACGTCGTCTGGCTAACGGCCGACGTGCATTACACGGCCGCGCATCACTATGACCCGTCACGCGCCGCCTTCAAGGATTTCCTGCCCTTCTGGGAGTTCGTCTCCGGGCCGCTGCATTCCGGCACCTATGGTCCGAAGGAACTCGACATGACCTTCGGTCCGGAGGTGCGCTTCATCAAGGCGTCGGGCGGCGGTACCGACAGCAACCTGCCGCCGTCGGCGGGCCTGCAATTCTTCGGCATCGTCGATATCAGCGGCCAGACTGAGCAGCTGACGGTGCGGCTCATGGACCGGCAGGACAAGGAATTGTGGCGCGTGACGCTCGACCCGGCAGCCGTCGCTTGAGTGCCGCAGCGCTTTATGCAGGCCTGGTCTGCGCGCCGGCCCCCTTTCGCAATCGCAAAAAAACCTGTATGAGCGCGGCAACTGAAAAGCGGTGCCCGCCTTGTCGCGCGCGCCCAGAACTTTCCGAGACAAAAAATGAGCATTCGTAACATCGCGATCATCGCGCACGTTGACCATGGGAAGACCACGCTCGTTGACGAACTTCTGAAGCAGTCGGGCTCGTTCCGCGAAAACCAACGCGTTGCCGAACGCGTCATGGATTCCAACGATCTGGAAAAGGAGCGCGGTATCACCATTCTCGCCAAGGCGACCTCGGTCGAGTGGAAGGGGACGCGCATCAATATCGTCGACACCCCCGGCCACGCCGACTTCGGCGGCGAGGTCGAACGCATCCTGTCGATGGTTGACGGCGCGATCGTGCTGGTCGATGCCTCCGAGGGCCCGATGCCGCAGACCAAGTTCGTGGTCGGCAAGGCGCTGAAGGTCGGCCTGAAGCCAATCGTCGCGATCAACAAGATCGACCGGCCGGACGGCCGCCACGAGGAAGTCATCAATGAAGTCTTCGACCTCTTCGCCGCGCTCGACGCGACCGACGAGCAACTCGACTTCCCGATCCTCTACGGTTCGGGTCGTGACGGCTGGATGAACGTCAATCCCGAAGGTCCGAAGGACCAGGGAATGGGACCGCTGCTCGATCTGGTTCTGAACCATGTTCCCGAGCCGACGGTGGCGGAAGGGCCGTTCCGCATGATCGGCACGATCCTCGAGGCAAACCCCTTCCTCGGTCGCATCATCACCGGCCGCGTCCACTCCGGTTCCGTCAAGCCGAACCAGGCCGTGAAGGTACTGGGTCAGGATGGCAAGCTGCTCGAATCCGGCCGTATTTCGAAGATCCTCGCCTTCCGCGGCATCGAGCGTCAGCCGATCGAGGAGGCCCATGCCGGGGACATCGTCGCAATCGCCGGGCTCACCAAGGGCACCGTCGCCGACACCTTCTGTGATCCTTCCGTCACCGAGGCACTGACAGCCCAGCCGATCGATCCGCCGACCGTCACCATGTCCTTCATCGTCAACGATTCGCCGCTTGCCGGCACCGAGGGCGACAAAGTGACCTCGCGCGTCATTCGCGACCGCCTGTTCAAGGAAGCGGAAGGCAACGTCGCGCTCAAGATCGAGGAATCGTCCGAGAAGGATTCCTTCTTCGTCTCCGGTCGCGGTGAATTGCAGCTCGCCGTCCTGATCGAAACGATGCGCCGCGAGGGCTTCGAGCTTGCCGTCTCCCGTCCGCGCGTCGTCATGCACAAGGACGAGAACGGGCAATTGCTGGAGCCGATCGAGGAAGTCGTCATTGACGTCGACGAGGAGCATTCCGGCGTCGTCGTGCAGAAGATGTCGGAGCGCAAGGCCGAGATGGTCGAGTTGCGCCCCTCCGGCGGCAACCGCGTCCGGCTCGTCTTCTTCGCGCCGACCCGCGGCCTGATCGGCTACCAGTCGGAGCTTCTGACCGACACGCGCGGTACGGCGATCATGAACCGCCTGTTCCATGACTATCAGCCCTACAAGGGCGAGATCGGCGGCCGCATCAACGGCGTGTTGCTGGCGAACGAGCCGGGCGAGGCCGTGGCCTACGCGCTGTTCAACCTCGAAGACCGCGGCCCGATGGTGATCGAGCCGGGCGAGAAGGTCTATGAGGGCATGATCATCGGCATCCACACCCGCGACAACGACCTCGAAGTCAACGTCTTGAAGGGCAAGAAGCTGACCAACATGCGCGCCGCCGGCAAGGACGAGGCGGTCCGCCTGACGCCGCCGATCAAGATGACGCTCGAGCGGGCCCTCTCCTGGATCCAGGACGACGAGCTCGTGGAAGTGACGCCGAAGTCGATTCGGCTCCGCAAACTCCATCTCGATCCGCACGAGCGCAAGCGCTTCGAAAAGGCCCGCACGGCCGGCGCGGCGTAAATTGCGAGAAAATCGACAGATGCATGAGAAACCCCGGAGCGATCCGGGGTTTTTTGCTGTGTGTGCCTTTCGCGGCCGGCTTGCGGATAAAGTTAAAATCACGTTAACCTTCGGACGGATGCCGTTAAAGTTGCCTGTGGGTTAACGTGGTACAGCACCCTGGCGGGATTCCGGTTCGACGTGTCGTGTGTTTAGAGTCAGGTCATGAAGACTGTTTCGATCGAGGTCAGGCCCGGAGAGCCGCATGAGGCGGCGGCGATTGCCGATGTGCATCGCGTTTCGTGGCTGCAGGCCTATGGCGGCATCATCCCGCACCGCCCCCTCGTCAAGATGGTCAACCGACGCGACGAGACCTGGTGGAGGAAGGCGACGCGCGGGCCGGCGACATTGCTTGTCGTCGATGTGGCCGGAACGATCGCCGGCTATGCGACGCTGGGCTTGAGCCGCGCGCGGGCGCTACCCCAGGAAGGCGAGATCTATGAAATCTATCTTCGCCCGGAATATCAGGGTCTCGGTCTCGGGCGCATCCTGTTCGGCGAGGCGAAAAGCCTGCTGAAATCGCTCGGCTGCGAGGGGCTGGTCGTCTGGTGCCTCGAGGACAGCGACCTCGCCTATAATTTCTTTCTGTCGGCCGGCGGCCGCGATATTGCTGAGGGCATGGAAGATTTCGGCGAGAAATACCTGAAGAAAGTCGGCCTCGTCTGGAAGTAAGCGCTGCCCCGTTTCGTGCGTCTGATACGGCGCACGGCGCTGTGTTTTACTTCGGCATAGAATGGGCGGGCTCGCCCGCCTTCTCCCCACGTCTCCGTGATAAACCGCCTCGTCGATGCCGCAGCGGAATTGTGCCGCCCCGAAGAAGAGGCTCAGGCGCAGGTCGATTTCCGCAAAATGCACCGGATAGTCGCGAGCCCGGGGCAATGCATGTCGACGGAGGCTCCTTCGTCCCTTCAAGAGCTTGCATTTGTCACGGCTGATGTCGGTGTAGACGCTGTCATTGGCAAAGGCGGGCGCCGATAGCAGCGCAAGGGCGGCGACTTTAAGAAGCTTCTGCCCCATTGCCTTTCTCCAGGACAAAAATCCGGTCTGCCCATATTTGGCCGCGCCGCCCGCCTACAGCATTTCCGCCCACCCGGACGAAAGTCATGTTGCATCGCGGCATGTTTCCCTTTATCCGACGGGCAACTTTTCAAACGACCCTGGAGGTGCTCATGCGGATCGACGCGATTTCCATCGGAAAGAATCCACCGGAAGATGTCAACGTGATTGTGGAAGTCCCGGTCGGCGGGCATCCGATCAAGTACGAGATGGACAAGGAAGCCGGCACGCTGGTGGTCGACCGCTTCCTCTACACGCCGATGACCTACCCCGGCAACTATGGCTTCGTCCCGCACACGCTTTCCGATGACGGCGATCCGATCGATGTCCTGATCTGCAATACGCGCCCGCTGGTGCCGGGCTGCGTCATCAACGTCCGCCCGATTGGCGTGATGATGATGGAAGACAATTCCGGCCAGGACGAGAAGATCATCGCTGTCCCGTCGAGCCATCTCACCAAGCGGTACGACAAGGTTCACGACTACACCGACCTGCCGGAAATCACACTGAAGCAGATCGAACACTTCTTCGAGCACTACAAGGATCTGGAGCCCGGCAAGTGGGTGAAGATCTTCGGCTGGAAGGATGCGAGCGTTGCCAAGCAGCTGATCCGCGAAGCGGTCGAACGCGCCAAGGCGAAGAAGTAACTAGCTAGTCACCGACGAGTTCGCTGAGACGCTTCCTGACTTCCTCCGGGTCGGCCTCGATCCGGAGGATTTTTTTGCGCTGCGTGTCGCCGGAAACGAGGGTGATCCTGTTCTTGGCGATGGTCAGCGACTTGGCGAGCAGGGCGATCAGAGCCTGGTTCGCCTTGCCCTTTTCCGGCACAGCGCGCACCCGCACCTTGAGGTGCTCTTCGCCGTCGGCCGCCGTTTCCAGGCCGTCGATCGCGTCGCGGCCGCCGCTCGGCGTCAACCGTACCGTCAGGCGCGCATGGTCGCCGAAACTAGTCAGCGCGCCGCGCCCCACGTCAGCGAATCAGCGCCGGCGCGATCGTCGTGTTCAGGAAGAGCTGGATGAAGTAGAGGATCACCAGGACGACGAGCGGCGAAAGATCGACGCCGCCCATATCCGGCAGAAAACGGCGAATCGGCCGGTAAAGCGGCTCGGTCAACTGATAGAGCGAGCGGCCGATCATGTTGATGGCCTGATTGTTCACGTTGATCACGTTGAAGGCGTAGAGCCAGGAGAAGATCGCCGACGCGATGATCAGGAACCACGCGATGTTGATGATGAAATTCAATGTACCGATGACAGCAATCATGCCCGTCTCCAATTCTTTGTCGCCAGACATGTAGACATTGGGAACCAAACGAGCAAGTACGACACTTTGCCCGGCGCTATCATGTTTAACGATGCGGGGGCGTTACTTTCCCCTGGGAGTGCTTCCGCCATGTCGGCCGTCCACACTGCGCATCGCTTTGCCGCTTTTCGGCATGTCGGTTATCGGCGCTATTTTTTCTCGCGCTTCCTTGCCTATTTCGCCGTGCAGATCATGTCGGTCTCCGTCGGCTGGCAGATCTACGACCTGACGCGGGACCCTTTCGCACTCGGTCTGATCGGCCTTTTCCAATTCCTGCCGTCGCTTGCCCTCATTCTCGTCACCGGTAGCGTGGCGGATCGCTATAATCGCCGCGTCATCATGGGGCTGTGCATGCTCGTCGGCACGTTCTGTGCCGCGGCGCTGCTGATGCTCACGGTGACTGGGTCGTTCTCACCCTGGCCGGTCTACGCAATCCTCATAGTCTTCGGCATCGAACGGGCCTTTCTCACGCCGGCCGCGCAATCGCTGGCGCCCAATCTCGTGCCGGCCGAGCATCTGCCGAATGCGATCGCCTGGAACTCGAGCTCCTGGCAGACGGCGACGATCGTTGGGCCGGTGGCGGGCGGGCTGATCTACGGCTTTGGCCCGACAGTGCCCTATACCGTCAGCCTCTGTTTCTTCGCGGCGGCGGCGCTGATGGTGCTCGCCGTGCCGAAGCCCGCACAGCGCACGCTCGCCTCGGCACAGAATTGGCAAACGATCACCGCCGGCTTCCGCTACATCAAGGCCGAGAAGGTCGTGCTCGGCGCAATCTCGCTCGACCTTTTCGCGGTGCTGCTCGGCGGGGCGGTGGCGTTGATGCCGGTCTTTGCGCGCGACGTCCTGGTGCTCGGCCCGTGGGGATTGGGCCTGTTGCGCGCCGCCCCCGGCGTCGGCGCCGTCGGAATGGCCATCTGGCTCGCCGCCCACCCGATCCGCAACCGGGCAGGCCTCTACATGTTCATCGGCGTCGCGCTCTTCGGCCTTGCGACGATTGTATTCGGCCTGTCCGCGACGGCCTGGATATCGATCGCCGCGCTCGTCGTCATGGGTGCGGCGGACATGATCTCGGTCTATGTGCGCGAGAGCCTGATCGCGCTCTGGACGCCGGACGAGTTGCGCGGCCGGGTGAATGCCGTCAACGCCGTATTTGTCGGCGCCTCCAACGAGCTCGGCGAGTTTCGCGCCGGCACAATGGCGTCGGGCTTCGGCGCCGTCTTCGCCGTCGTCTTCGGCGGGCTCGGCACGCTTCTGGTATCGCTGCTCTGGGCGATCAGTTTCCCGCAATTGCGCAGGATCGATAGGCTCGACGTGCCGGAAGGGCGGCGGACGGAGTGATTAAGTTTGTTGGCGCCTCGGAAGGCACCCTCACCAACCCCTCCCCATAAGGGGGAGGGGCTTTTGGTGCCTGCCGCGACCAACTGCAATTCCCCAAGACTCGAGCCGTGCGGCGGCAATCAAGAGAGGCGGAGAGGGTGCGGCGTGGGAAGCCCCTCCCCCTTGTGGGGAGAGGTGGGGGGTGAAATTGCCAAGATTCGTCACCCTCGCAGGCCGTTTCTTATGCCCCTCTTTCCCCCGTCGCCGCGTTAAGTTTGTCCTCCCCGCGCAAGAAGATCAGCTCGAGAAAATTCTCCATCCAGGTCCGCAAAGGATGGTCGTGAATCATCCGGCCCTCGAGATGCGCCTTGCCCAACTGGGCGCCAGGCAGCACGAAGCGGTGGGCGCCATGCACCACCCAGCGATGCATCATCGCCCGCGTCAGTTCGCCGTGAAACTGAATGCCCCAGGCGTTCTCGCCGTAGCGGAAGGCCTGGTTCGGATAGGTATCGCCAGTCGCGAGCAGCTCGGCGCCCGGGGGGAGATCGAAGCCTTCGCGGTGAAAATGATAGACCATGGCGGGCCAGTCCAGGAGGGTCTTGCCGGCTTCGGTGGCCTCAAGCGGATACCAGCCGATTTCGGTCATGCCCTCGTGGTGGGGGGCGACCTTGCCGCCAAGATTGCGGGCGAGCATCTGGGCCCCGAGGCAGATGCCGAGATAGGGCTTGTTTTCGAGGAGCGGCACCGACAGCCAATCGATCTCGCGACGGACGAATTCCTCCTCGTCGTTGGCGCTCATCGGTCCACCGAAGACGATCGTTCCTGAATGACCCTCGAGCGTCGGCGGAAGCTCGTCGCCGAGCGCCGGGCGGCGGATATCGAGAGAAAAGCCCTTCTGCTCAAGAATATGGCCGACGCGACCTGCGCTCGACCGCTCCTGGTGGAGGACGATGAGGATCGGTCTCTTGGCGTCGCGGGCTTCGGGCGGCATCTTCAGCTTTCCTGTTGTGCCTCGTTCTCCTCCTCAACCATGTCGATCTTGGCGGCTGCCTCCTGCCGTTTCAAGACCCGGTCGCGCCCCGATACGCCCAGGAGATCGGCGATCCGCCAGATCACATGGTCCTCCATCTCACTGCGCGCGCCGTCGGCATAGACGATCTCCCACAGCATGCCGACGAGCTCGACGCGCTGCTCCTCCGAGAGGTGGCGCTTGATCTCGGATGTGAACTGGTAGAAGTCGATCGCCTCGCTCTCGGCGGTTTCGCCCGCCGCGACCAGCGCCTTGAGGGCGGCATCGTCGAGCTTGTAGTGCTCCTTGATGATCTTGCGCAGCTTGCGGCGCTCCGAGCCGCGGATGGCGCCGTCCGCCTCCATGACCTGGAAGCAGAGCCCGATCACGGCCACACGCGGATCGTCCTTGTCAATCCGCGCGGCCGTGCCCCTCAGTTCTTCGAGAAACGCTCGAAACCGTTCAAACATGCCTTGTGCCCACAGCCCGTGAAACCAGAACTCAGAACAGCCGGAAGCCGGCCTTGTTTCCTTCCTCGACCGCCCGGTCGCGAACACCGGGATCGTCCGGCGGCCGCCCGAAGAAGGGCGCCTCCTCTTCTTCCTCGGCGACAGTCTCTCCGCTCTTGGGCTGTGGGGCGGCAGTTTCCTTCCGTTCGGGCACCTTTATCGGAGCCTCTCGTTCCGCTTCCAGTACAGGCTGGCTTTCTTCGGACTTGGCCGTTGCCGGCGCTTCTCGCGCGGCCGCCTGCTGCTCGGGTGCGACCGGCGGCAGGCTGCGGATCGCGTCGTCGACGCTGAGGCGACCCTCCTCTGTCGCGCCGGCAAGCGGCGAGGGCGGCGCCTTCCATTCGAAAGCGTCGAGCCGGCCGCTGACCGGCGATACCGGCAACCATGTCGGCGAGGTCACACCATCGGCAGTCCAGGCCGGGTCGCGCGGGCTTCGCAGCGCCTGCGCCATCCAGTGGCGGATGCGGCCTTCGTCACCGGTATCGGCCTCCTCGATGTCGGCAAGCAGCAGGAAGATGCTCTCGCTCGGCGCCAGCCGGGCGGCGGCTTGGGCCTTGGTTCGGGAGAGTTCCAGCTCGCGTGCCTCGAGCGCTGCCTCGGCGACGGTTGCCAGGCTAACCGCATTGTTGCCGCGCAGGGTTTCGAGCCTTTTGGCGCGCTTCAGCCGGTCGACGGCGGAATCGCCGCCGCGCGCCCGCACGTAAAGCCGGGCCACTTCCGGATGGGGGTCCTGTTTCCAGATCTTTTCGAGGGCCGAGGCGCCCTTTCGCAGGTTGTCCTCGCGAAACAGCGCCTTGGCGGCGACGAGCGCTGCCGGCACCAGCCGATCGTCGAGCTTCAACGCGGCGAGCGCGTCGTCCCGGGCCGCTCTTGGGTCAGCCTCCAGCTTGCTCGTCGCCCGCGCGGTGAGCAGCACGGCTTTCTTCCGGTTCGCTTCCTTCTTGTCGAGGACGTTGGCGGCGCGGCTCTGGTCCAAGAGACGAATCGCTTCGTCCCACTGGCCTGCCTGGCTGTGCTGGTCGAGGGTCGCCAAGGTGGCCCATGACAGGTGCGGCGCCTTTTCGGCAGCGCGTTCGGCATATTGGCGGGCGGCCTCGTTGGCGCCCAGCCGCTTGGCCTCGAGGTAGAGGCCACGCAGGCCGAGCTCGCGCGTCTCCGGGTCTTCCGCCATGAGTTCGAATTTTTTGCGCGCATCGTCATATTTGCCCTCGATGAGCGCCGTCTGTGCCTCCAGCAGATGGATGAGCGGTTCCTGGTCGATCCGGATCAGGCCGCGCGCGCGGCCCGCCATCTTGCGCGCCAGCGTCGCGTCGCCGGCCCCCGCAGCGATCAGTCCGGTCGAGAGCGCCTGGTAGCCGCGGTCGCGCTTTCGGGCGCGGAAGTAGCGCGTCACGGTGTGGGGCGACAGCCAGATCGTGCGGATCAGCCAAACGATGATCAGCACTGCGGCGAAGAGCGATATCAGGATGGTGGCGGCGCGCATTAGGCTCATCTCGATGCGTTGGCCTTGCCAGATCAGCGACAGCTCTCCCGGCCGATCCGCAAGCCAGGCAAAGCCGAGCGCGAGCGCGAGGACGAGCAGGATGAAGAATAGTATCCGGACCATGTCGTCTTCTTCCTTTTCTTAGCCTTGCGTGCCGGTACGCGTCATGGTCGCCGCCACAGCCGCATCGATGACGGTCTCGACGCGCAACCGCCGGTCGAGCTTCCCCTTGAAATCCTGGCCGGCGGCATTCGCGGCTTCGGGAAGGTTTTCCCATTCGAGCGAAGCCCCCTTGAGATCGCCGTTGTTGAGCTTGTCCTCGATGCGGGCAATCACCGCCTCCGGAGTGTCTCCCTCGACGCTGCCGACCGGACGGACGCGAATGCCGGACATGGCGCTCGAAAAAAGCCGGGCAAAGATGCCTTCGTTCGGGTCTGGCTGATGGAGGGCGTCGAGCATCGCGGTGGCTGTTGCCGGAAACGTACTGCGCAGTTCCGTCCGCGTGGCGACGCCGGTTGCGGCGTCCTCGGCAAGGTCCTTCACCGCCGCGTCCTCGGGCGCGATGCTGCGCAGTGCATCGAGTTCGGCCAGGAACGGTCCGCCGCGATCGATTGCCGTCTTCAGTGCCGTGACGGCGACGGCCTTCGCCATCTCGATGTCGTTGACCGGTTCGTTGAGCTTCTGCTCCGCCTGGTCGATGCGGCCGGCAAGTTCGGCCTTGGCGGCATCCGCCGACTGCCGGGCATCGGCAAGGTCGGTTTTCAACGCCGCGATTTCCTTGGTCAGGTTGGCGATCTGAGCTTCGAGTGACGTGACATCCGGTGCATTCGTACCGGATGGCGCTTGTGCCGCCTGCTCCAGTGCGGCAAGGCGGCTTTCCAGTGGAGCGATATCGACGGCCGCTGCCGGAGCATCCGGGCGCGATTGAAGCTCAGCCTTGATCGCCTCGATTTCATTTGTCAGGTTCTGCTCGACCGATCCGTTGCCGCGATCCGGTCCGGGTGCCGGGACATAGCCGGCATATTGCAGCACGCCGGCGCCGAGAAGCGCGATGAGACCGCCGAGGATGCCGGCGGCAAGTGCCCCGGCGCTCGTCGCCTTCTTTCCCTTGGGCTCGGGTGTCGTGCCGTTGCTCAGATGTGGAGGCTCCTCGTCGAAAGCAGCGGCGGCCGCGTCGGCGCGCTCCTCCTCCGTCCCCGCTTTCGGCTCGGCGTCGTCCTTCCCGGCCCCATCCGTCCTGGCTTCATCCGTGTCGGCATCGCCCGTGACCGTCTCCGTCGTGTCCGGCACCGTCGTCGCTGAGATCTCCGCCGGCTCATCGGTCACCGGCTCCTGGCTGGCGATCGACTCGGTCTCTTCGGTGACGGTTCTCTCTGCCTCGAGGTCGATCGTCAGCGGTTCCTTTTCCGGTTGCGAGCGGCGCGGCGGCTTTTCCGATACCATAATGACCTCTTTACCGTTCTGTCGGGCTCTTCAGCCAAACCTAGTCAGGGAAGCGCACCAGGGAAAGTCCCTATGCTCCGTTTTTGCGGCATTTGCCTCAGATGACCTCACCCATGCCCGGGAAGTCAGCGGAAAATCGGCGCCGTCTTTGCTGATCCCGCCTCAGAGGAGGTTCAACAGGCTTTCCTCGTCGGGTGCTGCTGCGACATGCGCTGCAACGCCGGCCGGTAGCACCTCTTTGACTGCCGCGCTCAGGCAGAGGTAACGCGCGGAAACGTCGGCACAAACAAGGCCGCTCTCGTGCATGAGCGCGACAAGGCGCCGAGCCGTTTCGCGCGAGTAGAGCAGCACCGCGTCGAACGGGCCGAACTGAATGAGAGCGGGCAGTGTTTCCGGCCCGTGGCTCACTGGGCTCATCCGGTAGCATTCGATAGTCACATGATCGATCGCCCGTTCACGCAGCGCGTGCTCGAAACCATCGGCGCGCGGCAAGCCGGCGAAATAAAGAAGTGATCCCGTTTCTGCGCCAAGAAAGCCGGCAACCGTCTCCGCGAGCGCTTCCCCCGTTCCCGCCCCGACCCGTATGTCCTTGAAGCCGAGCTCGGCGGCGGCGCGGGCCGTCGCCGCACCGACGGCGAAAAGCGGTGTCGCCAGATGCGCGTCAAGTGCGGGACCGAGCCCGGCCAGAACACCGATGGCTTGCGCGCTGGTCACGGCAATCGCGTCGTGGGGGCGCTCAAACCCTGCGCGAACCGCAGCGACAAAATGCTGCGCCTGCATCAGCGGCAGGACGACCGCATGGTGTCCCATCGCTTCAAGTTTCAGCGCCGTAGTTTCGGCTGCCGGCCGCGGACGGGTGACGAGCACGCGCATTGGTCAGGTCCAGCTCGAAAAGAACCCTGGTCCGGCCTTGGCGCGGATCTGTTCGCCGGCCTTGCGTCCAAGTTCCGTCGCGTCCGCCGCCTTGCCGTCGATTTCGATGCGGTGGCAGGTCGTGCCGTCGGGCGTCAGGATCATGCCGGAGAAGCGGATATGCGCGCCGTCCGATTGGGCGTAGCCGGCAATCGGCGTGCGGCACGAGCCGTCGAGTGTTGCCAGGAAGCCGCGTTCGCAGGAGACCGCCTCATGGGTGCGCGGGTGGTCGATCGCGGCGAGCAGCGCGTTGACGCGACCGTCGCCGACGCGGCTTTCGATGCAGATCGCGCCCTGGGCCGGAGCCGGCGGAAACTCCTTGGGATCAAGCAGTTCGGTCGGCACGTCGGTCATGCCGAGCCGCCTCAGGCCGGCATAGGCAAGCAGCGTGCCGTCGACCTGCCCCTCGGCGAGCTTGCGCAGCCGTGTTTCGACCTGGCCGCGATAGGTGATGACGTTGATGTCGGGCCGCAGCCGGCGGATCAGCGCCTGGCGGCGCAGCGACGACGAGCCGACGGTGGCGCCCTCAGGCAGCTCGACGAGCTTCGGTGCGGTGCGGCCGACGAAGGCGTCGCGGATGTCCTCGCGCGGCAGGAAGGCGGAGAGAAACAGCCCGTCGGGCAGCTTCGTCGGCATGTCCTTCGACGAATGGACGGCGAAGTCGAGATCGCCCGACAGAAGCTGCTGCTCGAGCTCTTCGGTGAACAGGCCCTTGCCGCCGATCTCTGCAAGCGGTCGGTCAGTGATGCGATCGCCCTTCGTCGAAAGCACGACGATCTCGAACATTTCCGGCGGCAGCCCATGGGCGGCGGCCAGACGGTCGCGCGTCTCATGGGTCTGGGCGAGCGCCAGCGGGCTGCCGCGCGTGCCGATGCGGAAAGGTTTTGTTTGCATCCTTGGCCATCCGTTGTTACCGGAGTTCCGTGTACCCACCTTTCACGGTGACCGCAATCTTTGAGTATACCACGTAATGTCCCCGCCTTTGCGCATCCTCGGCATTGAGACAAGCTGCGACGAAACCGCGGCTTCCGTGGTGCTGCGCGATGAAGAGGGCAGCGGCCGGATCCTCGGCGACGTGGTGCTGAGCCAGCTTGAAGAGCATAGCGCCTATGGCGGCGTCGTGCCCGAGATCGCCGCGCGCGCCCATGTCGAGGCGCTGGATGCGCTGATCGAGGAAGCGCTCCTGCGTGCCGGCGTAACGCTTCAGGACATCGATGCCATCGCCGCGACAAGTGGACCCGGCCTGATCGGCGGTTTGATCGTCGGACTGATGACCGGCAAGGCGATCGCCCGGGCGATTGGCAAACCGCTTTATGCGGTCAACCACCTCGAAGGCCATGCTCTGACGGCGCGGCTGACGGACGGCCTCTCCTTTCCCTATCTGATGCTGCTCGTCTCAGGCGGCCACACGCAGCTGATCCTCGTCAAGGGCGTCGGCGACTACGAGCGCTGGGGGACGACCATCGATGACGCGCTCGGCGAGGCCTTCGACAAGACGGCGAAATTGCTCGGCCTTCCCTATCCGGGCGGGCCGGCGGTGGAGCGGTCGGCCAGGACGGGCGATCCCGAGCGCTTCGATTTTCCGCGCCCGCTCGTCGGCGATGCGCGGCTCGATTTTTCCTTCTCCGGGCTGAAGACTGCGGTGCGGCAGGCGGCGCAATCCCTGGAACCGGTCAAGGAACAGGATATCGCCGACATCTGCGCGTCGTTCCAGCGCGCCATCGCGCGCACGCTGAAGGATCGCGTCGGTCGCGGGCTGAAGCGATTCAAGGCCGAATATGCGTCGGTCGCTGGGCCGGCGCTTGTCGTTGCCGGAGGTGTGGCCGCAAACCAGACGCTCCGGGCGACGCTGCAGGCGCTTTGCGACGCGCACGGCTTCCGTTTCGTCGCGCCGCCGCTTCAGCTTTGCACGGATAATGCGGCGATGATCGCCTGGGCAGGGGCCGAGCGCCTGGCGGCGGGCCTGCCGGCCGACGGGCTCGACGTCGCGCCGCGTTCACGTTGGCCGCTCGACACCCGGGCACAGGCTTTGATCGGCTCCGGCAAGCGCGGCGCCAAGGCATGACGGACAGAAGATGAGTGATAATCCAACGATCGCGCCGAAGATCGTCGTCGTCGGTGCCGGCGCCTTCGGGACGGCCCTTGCGGCGGTGGCGTCGGCAAGCGCCAATGCCGACGTGACGCTGCTGGCCCGGCGGGAGGAAGTGGCGGCTGACTGCCGCCTGACCGGTCGCAACGAAAGGGCTTTGCCCGGTATCGCGCTTCCGACCGGCCTTGCCTTTTCCTCCGACGTCGCCGTGCTTGGGGGCGCCCATATCGTGCTCTTCGCGATGCCGTCGCAGGAGCACCGGGCTGCGGCGCAGAGCTATGGCGCAGCCATCGGCGCCGATGCGACGATCGTCACCTGTGCCAAGGGGATGGAGCAATCGACCGGCCGGCTCTTGACCGAGCTGCTCGGGGAGGAATTGCCTGGCCACAGGATCGGTGTCCTCTCCGGGCCAGGCTTTGCCGCCGACATTGCCAAGGGCCTGCCGACCGCAATGGTGGTCGCCGCGCCTGACATGGCAATTGCGACGGAACTGGCCGAAGCGCTTTCCGGACCGACCTTCCGGCTCTACCCGTCCACCGACCGCATCGGCGTTCAGCTTGGGGGCGCACTCAAGAACGTGCTGGCGATCGCCTGCGGTATCGTCGAAGGCGCCGGTCTCGGCGATTCCGCCCGCGCCGCGCTGATCTCCCGCGGCCTTGCGGAAATGTCGCGCTTCATCGCCGCGAGAGGCGGTGAGGCCGATACGGTGCGCGGTCTCTCAGGGCTCGGTGACCTCGTGCTGACGGCGACGAGCCACCAGTCCCGCAACCTGCGCTTCGGCATTGCGCTCGGCAAGAACGGCCGTGCCAACGGGCGCGGCGGCGAACTCGTCGAGGGCGCCTTTGCCGCGTCGATCGCCGCGCGGGTGGCCCAGGGCCTCGGCATCGAGATGCCGATCACCGAGGCCGTCGCCGCCATCATCGACGGCAAGCTCGATGTCCGCACCGCTCTCGAACAACTGATGTCGCGGCCGATCACCCAGGAATAATTCGGCAGCGGGATAAGGAAAAGTGTAAAGCGGTTTTCCGCCCGCATCCCGCTCCAATCGATAATGTCAGGAGGAACCATGCTCTTCGCACTTCTATGCACGGACAAGCCGGGAGCCCTGCAGCTCAGGCTCGACACCCGCCCGGACCATGTCGCCTATCTCAACGACCTCAACGCCAAGGGCATTTTGAAGATTGCCGGCCCCTTTCTCGGCGATGCCGGGAAACCGACGGGAAGCCTGGTGATCGTCAAGGCCGATACGCTCGATGAGGCGAAGGCGATCGCCGAAGCCGACCCCTATGCGAAGGCGGGCCTTTTCGCGAATGTCGAGATCAAGGCCTACAACTGGGTCTTCAACAATCCGGAGGCTTGAGGGGCAATGGCTTTCTGGCTCTATAAATCCGAACCGGTCAAATGGTCCTGGCAGATGCAGAAGGATGCCGGTGCGAAGGGCACCGAATGGACCGGCGTGCGCAACTATCTGGCGCGCAACAACATGCGGGCGATGAAGATCGGCGACAAGGGCTTCTTCTACCATTCCAATGAGGGGCTTGAGATCGTCGGCCTCACCGAGGTTTGCGCGCTTTCGCACCCGGATTCGACGGCAGAGGGCGACGCCCGCTGGGATTGCGTCGATATCCGCGCTGTCATGGATATGCCGCGCCCCGTCTCGCTCAAGGAAATCAAGGAAAATCCGAAGCTTGCCAAGATGTCGCTGGTGACCTCCATGCGTCTTTCGGTGCAGCCGGTGACCGAGGACGAATGGATCGAGGTCTGCCGCATGGGCGGGCTCGACAATCCGCCGAGGTAAGCCAAAATCGGTTCCCAGTTCGGGTCACACTCTTGAGTCTCCAGTCTTGAAAACCGACCCGGAAAGCTTCATCCGCGCCAATACCGCCATCTTGTCGCCGCCGCATGTGCCGGAGGTCCGCCTGCACCTCGCGAGCGAAGCGCATGAGCTGTGGCTGAAGACCGAGGAGGAACTGGAGGAGATCGGCCTGCCGCCGCCCTTCTGGGCCTTCGCCTGGGCGGGCGGGCAGGGGCTCGCCCGCTACATCCTCGATCATCCGGAGGCGGTGCGCGGCCGCCGCGTCGTCGATTTCGCCTCCGGCTCAGGCCTCGTCGCTATCGCCGCCATGATGGCCGGCGCTGCCGAGGTTCTCGCCGTGGATATCGACCCATGGGCCGAAACGGCCGTGCGGCTCAACGCGGAACTGAATGGTGTGGCTGTCAGCTTCCTGGGCGAGGACATCATCGGCCGCGAGCGCGCCGCCGACGTCTATCTCGCCGGTGACGTCTTTTACGACAGGGGCTTTGCCGATCTGCTTCAGCCATGGTTCGACGCGCTCGAACATGCCGGCGCCGCGGTGCTCGTCGGCGATCCGGGGCGCGCCTATTGCCCGCGCCAGCGGATGACGGCGCTTGCGACCTATGAGGTGCCGGTCACCCGGGCCCTCGAGGATAGCGAAGTGAAGCGGACGACGGTCTGGCGGTTCGGTCCGGGCCGCATCGATGATCGCTGATGGAACCTGTCGTCCTGTTCGCGCGGGATTTTCAGCCTACGGCCGAACGACGCAGATGCCGTGTTCCCATGAGCAGGCGCTGGCATTTGTCTGCGGCGAGACGACGATGATCTTCGGGCGCTCTGCCGGCGGACTCGGCTCGACGCCGTTCTCGGCGAAATAGGAATAGCTGCCGCCCTGGCTGAAATAGATGCCATTGCCCGGCTGCTGGTAGGCCGAAAGGTTGCCGGCATAGGTGCCGAGGCCGGGGATCCAGGAAGGGAAATTATAGCCGCCATCCATGTCGCCGCTGTAGCTGCCGGCGTCATAAATGAATATCACGGGGCCGCGATCGCGGTCACGCCGCGCAAAGTGGAAGGGCCAGTGCTTCCGCCGGATATGGCGGGTACGGGTTTGAATGTCGGCCAGACCGCCTGTCTCAAAGGAGGAGAAGTCATCGATGCTGGAGTTCACGGAGCGGTGGCGCCGATGGCCGGCGAAATGACGATGATGATGCTGCGTCTTGCGCCATGCATGGTGTGATGGACCATGCTTGAGCCGGACATGCCGGACACGCGTCTGGACTTCCGGCAGGCCATCACCGCTTCCGGCCTCCGCAGGCAGCCCGACCGGGACCGCCAACGTGAAGGCCAGGAGTAAAACTTTGGTCGCATGGACCGCGCGCAACAGATTCATCCTGCCCTGCCCTCCGAATTGCGGTTAACGAATTCTTAACCGCATCCTGATGCAAGCGCCCGCAAATGTCACGGATTCGATTGGCTTTTCCGCCCACATCGTTAACGGCTCGGATGTCTTGGGCAGGCAGGAAAATGCCGCTTTTCGTCTAATCGATTTTATTTATTTTGCACCGCAAACATACTTGTCGTTAAGCAATATGGTGATTAAAGGTCCGGATGACTGAATTGCGCACAATCGGGTGCGATACCGGATGAAATTAGTCTAGTTTAAGGCGTGGACTCCGGTCATTTCGTGAGGTTCCGATGACGAATGTCACAAGAAGCCGGCCGCTTTCGCCGCATCTTCAAATCTACAAGCCAATTCCCACCATGGTTATGTCGATCATGCACCGCATTACCGGCGGCGCACTCTATTTCGGCACGGTGCTGGTCGCCTGGTGGTTGATCGCCGCCGCCTCGGGTGCGGCCTATTACGACTGGGTGAGCTGGCTGTTTGGCACGCTGATCGGCAAGATTGTCCTCTTCGGCTACACCTGGGTGCTGGTGCACCACATGCTGGGCGGCCTGCGCCATCTCGTCTGGGACCTCGGCTACGGCTATGAAAAGCATTTCGCGACGAAGGTGGCCAAGGCGATGCTCGCCGGATCAGTGACGCTGACGCTCGTCATCTGGATCATCGGCTCTCTGGTTCGCTAACGAGGGGACTTACCATGGATATGCGCACACCCCTCGGCAAGGTTCGCGGCCTCGGCTCGGCCAAGGAGGGAACCGACCATTTCTGGCGCCAGCGCCTGACGGCGGTCGCCAATATTCCGCTCTTGATCTTCTTCGTCTTCTTCGTGGCCCGCTATGCCGGTGCGCCGCATGCGGAAGTCGTCGCGGCGCTTTCGAATCCGTTCGTCGCGGTGATCATGAGTCTCGTCGTGACGTCCGCGCTCATCCATATGCGGATCGGCATGCAGGTCATCATCGAGGACTACGTTCATGCGGAGGGCGCCAAGATCGCGCTTCTCATCCTCAATACATTTTTTGCGATCGCGATCGGCGGGCTCTGTCTTTTCGCCATCTTGAAGATCGCTTTTGCAGGGTAATTTCGTCATGGCATCGAACAGTTCCCCCGCTGCAAACGGCAAGGCCTATCAGTATGTCGATCACGCCTTCGACGTCGTCGTCGTCGGGGCCGGCGGTGCAGGCCTGCGTGCGACCCTCGGCATGGCCGAACAGGGCCTCAAGACCGCCTGCATCACCAAGGTCTTCCCGACCCGCTCCCACACGGTCGCGGCCCAGGGCGGCATCGCCGCCTCGCTGCAGAACATGACGCCTGACTGCTGGCAGTGGCACCTCTACGACACGGTCAAGGGCTCGGACTGGCTCGGCGACGTCGACGCCATGCAATATCTCGCCATGGAAGCGCCGAAGGCCGTCTACGAACTCGAGCATTACGGCGTGCCCTTCTCGCGCAACGAGGAAGGCAAGATCTATCAGCGGCCGTTCGGCGGCCATATGCAGAACTATGGCGAAGGCCCGCCGGTGCAGCGCACCTGTGCTGCCGCCGACCGCACCGGCCATGCGATCCTGCACACGCTCTACGGCCAGTCGCTCCGGAACAACGCCGAATTCTTCATCGAATATTTCGCCCTCGACCTGATCATGTCGAACGACGGCCGCTGCACCGGCGTCGTCGCCTGGAACCTCGACGACGGCACGATCCATCGCTTCGCCGCCAAAATGGTGGTCCTGGCGACCGGCGGCTACGGGCGTGCCTATTTCTCGGCGACCTCGGCCCATACCTGCACCGGCGACGGCGGCGGCATGATCGCGCGCGCCGGCCTGCCGCTGCAGGACATGGAATTCGTGCAGTTCCATCCGACCGGCATCTACGGCGCCGGCTGTCTCATCACCGAAGGTGCGCGCGGCGAGGGCGGCTACCTCGTCAACTCCGAAGGCGAGCGCTTCATGGAACGCTACGCCCCGTCGGCCAAGGACTTGGCTTCCCGCGACGTCGTCTCGCGCTGCATGACGATGGAGATCCGCGAGGGCCGCGGCGTCGGCAAGAACAAGGACCACATCTTCCTGCACCTCGACCATCTCGATCCCGCCGTGCTGCACGAGCGCCTGCCGGGGATTTCGGAATCGGCGAAGATCTTTGCCGGCGTCGACGTCACCCGCGAGCCGATCCCGGTGCTGCCGACCGTCCACTACAACATGGGCGGCGTCCCGACCAACTACTGGGGCGAGGTGCTGAATGCGGACGCCCAGAACCCCGAGCGCATCGCGCCCGGCCTGATGGCCGTCGGCGAAGCCGGCTGCGCCTCGGTGCACGGCGCCAACCGCCTCGGCTCGAACTCGCTGATCGACCTCGTCGTCTTCGGTCGGGCCGCGGCAATCCGCGCCGGTCAGATCATCGACCGCAACGAGGCGGTGCCGAAGATCGACACGGCCGCCTGCGACCGGATCATGGAGCGCTTCGACCGGCTGCGCCATGCCAATGGCGGCACGCCGACGGCGGTGCTGCGCGACAAGATGCAGCGCGCCATGCAGGAAGACGCGGCCGTGTTCCGCACCCAGGAATCGCTCGAATCCGGCTGCCAGCGCTTGTCCGCGATCTGGAAGGAACTGCCGGACGTCAAGGTCACCGACCGCTCGATGATCTGGAACTCCGACCTCGTCGAGACGCTGGAGCTCGAGAACCTGATGGCCAATGCCATCACCACGGTCTACGGCGCCGAGGCGCGCAAGGAAAGCCGCGGCGCGCATGCCCGCGAGGACTACAAGGACGGCCCGCTCGGCGGCCGCGACGACGCCAACTGGCGCAAGCACACGCTCGCCTGGGTCAACGACACCGGCGAGGTTCGGCTCGAATATCGTCCGGTCCACACCGAGCTTATCGCCGAGGGCATCGATCCGAAAAAGATCGAGCCGAAGGCGCGCGTCTACTGATCTCGAGGACTAAGGCACATGGTTGAACTCGCTCTTCCCAAGAACTCGCAGATCACCGAAGGCAAGGTGTGGCCGAAGCCGGTCGGCGCGACGAATCTCCGCGAATACCGCGTCTACCGCTGGAATCCGGACGACGGCAAGAACCCGCGGGTCGACACCTATTACATCGACATCGACGATTGCGGCCCGATGGTCCTCGACGGGCTGCTCTACATCAAGAACAACATCGATCCGACGCTGACCCTGCGCCGCTCCTGCCGCGAGGGTATCTGCGGCTCCTGCGCGATGAACATCGACGGCACCAACACGCTCGCCTGCACAAAGGGCATGGACGAGATCAAGGGGTCGGTGAAGATCTATCCGCTGCCGCATATGCCGGTCGTCAAGGACCTGGTGCCGGACCTGACCAATTTCTACGCCCAGCACCGCTCGATCGAGCCGTGGCTGAAGACGGTGTCGCCGACGCCGGCCAAGGAATGGCGGCAGAGCCACGAAGATCGTCAGAAGCTCGACGGGCTCTACGAGTGCATTCTCTGCGCCTGCTGCTCGACTTCCTGTCCGAGCTACTGGTGGAACGGCGACCGCTATCTGGGCCCGGCCGTTCTGCTGCAGGCCTATCGCTGGCTGATCGACTCCAGAGACGAGGCGACCGGTGAGCGCCTCGACAATCTCGAGGATCCGTTCCGGCTTTACCGCTGCCACACGATCATGAACTGCGCCCAGGCCTGTCCGAAGGGCTTGAACCCGGCCAAGGCGATCGGCGAGATCAAGAAGATGCTGGTCGAGCGCCGGTTCTGACCGGTGCAACTCCAATAATCGATGGCAATCCGACGGCGGGCCTTGAGCCCGCCTTTGCTTTATCACGGCTCTCACATCGACGTGTCGGTAAGTGATTTGAAAGCCGTTGCGAGGCGCATAGGTAATAGAAGGGTGGAGGGTCGCCCATGCTTCGCTTGGCTGTCGGAATTGCCGTGAGCTGCCTTTTCCTGTCGCCGGTGCGGGCGGCCGAGCCGCAATATGCGGTCTTCGCCGGCGGCTGTTTCTGGTGCGTCGAGAGCGACTTCGATGACGTGCCCGGCGTTCTCGAGACGATATCCGGCTATGCCGGCGGCAAGAACGAAAATCCGACCTATGAAGACTATGCGAAGGGCGGGCACCGCGAGGTGGTCCGGATCAAGTTCGATCCCGACAAGGTCTCCTATTCGGACCTCGTCGGCGTGCTGTTCCACACGACGGACCCGACCGATGGCGGCGGCCAGTTCTGCGATCGCGGCTTCTCCTATACGACGGCGATCTTCGCGCTGACCGAGCAGCAGGCGATGCAAGCCAAGGCCGAAAAGATCAAGGCCGAGGCCGAACTCGGCAGGCCGATCGTGACGCCCGTCGAAGGGTCCGCGAAATTCTGGCCTGCCGAAGACTATCATCAGGATTTCGCGGTGCGAAATCCGATCCGTTACTGGTATTACCGCAATGGCTGCGGCCGAAACCGGACAGTCGAGGCGCTTTGGGGCGAACGCGCCTATGCCGGCGTTAGCCACTGAACCGGATACGTCGCTTCAGGCGAAAAGTTAGACCCGCCTTCATGCTGCTCAAACCAAGCGTTTCCCTCGTGCAACAGCCAAGGTCGAAATGCGGTGCCTTGATCTCACAGGTGGATTTGCTGTAATTCGGCCTTTATTATCGCGTTGCATCATGGTTCGCGGACAATATCGGGGGTAAAGACATGCGGGTTTTTCATGCGGCGGCGGGGCTTGTTATTGTGCTTGCGCTGACCGGATGCCAGCGGACATCCTTTGGCGGCTTCGGTTCTCAGGATGTTTCTCCCGCTCCAGCCCCCCTGCAGGCGCAACCCGTGCCATCGGTCTCGGCCGGCCAGCTCCCGGATCCGACCACCAGCACGTCGCAATTCCCGAGCGCTCCGGCGGGCGGTGCGGCGGCAGCCGGCGCGCCCGGGGGCACGGACGTGGCCGCTGCCACCAATGCCCTGGACGTGACGAAGGAATCGATGGTCGGCAATTGGCGCGTATCGAGCGCCGGCAGTTCCTGCGACATGTTCCTGACGCTGACCAATCTCGGCAGCGGCTCGCGCGGCGGCACGCGCGGTTGCGCCGGCGAACTGACGGCGATGGGATCGTGGGAGGTGGCCGGCAAGCAGGTCGTTCTCAAGGATCGCAACGGCAATCCGATCGCCCGCCTCTACAAGACCGCCGGTTCGCGCTTCGATGGCTCGACCAATGGCGGCCAGCCGGTCAGCCTCAGCCGCTGATGGAATCTCCGGTCCGGCTTTCCTGTCGGACCTCGAAACGGCCTGTTGTCGGGGTGGGGCTTCCGCCTGCAGCCTTAAGTCTCACCTCCCAAAACAGCCCCTGGCACATCCAGGTGCATCGTGCTCAATCCTGACGACAGTATTCTCCACAAGCTCGAGGCGCTCGCTGCGGCCGGCGAGCGGCAGCGTGACCCGGCTCAATTTGCAATCGCAAGGCGGCTCGACCATCTGACGGCGGAGCTCATTGCCAGCCGGCCGTCGCGCAAGGCCAACGCGCTCGGCTGGCTGTTCGCGGCCCGCAAGAAGGACCACGCGCCGGTCAAGGGCCTCTACATCCATGGCGGCGTCGGGCGTGGCAAGACCATGCTGATGGACATGTTCTTCGACGCCGTGCCCATTCAGCGCAAGCGGCGCGCTCATTTCCATGAGTTCATGGCGGATGTGCACGAGCGCATCTACAAGCACCGGCAGAAGCTCAAGAACGGCGAGACGAAGCAGGCCGATCCGATACCGCCGGTCGCTTCGGAGCTCTTCGCCGAGGCGCGGCTCCTGTGTTTCGATGAGTTCTCGGTGACCGACATTGCCGATGCGATGATCCTCGCGCGCCTCTTTGGCGAGCTCTTCGCCAAGGGCTGCGTCCTTGTCGCGACCTCGAACGTAGAGCCGTCCGACCTTTACCGCGACGGTCTCAACCGCGGTCTCTTTCTTCCTTTCATCGACCTCCTGAAAGCCAGTACGGACATCATCTCCCTCGACACGGACACCGACTATCGCCTCCGCAAGACGGACGGAAATCCCGTCTGGCTGTCGCCACTCGGATCGGAAACGGAAGCGGCGATGGATCGCGCCTGGTATGTCGAGACCGGCGGCGCGGCCACCACCTCGACGGAGATCGGCCGGAAGGGCCGGAAGATCCGTGTGCCAGCCGCGGTCGGCCACTGTGCCCGCTTTTCCTTCGCCGATCTCTGCGCCCAGCCGCTCGGAGCAGCCGACTATCTCGCCATCCTGTCACAATTCAGGACGGTCTTCCTCGACCACGTTCCGCATCTCGGCCCGCATATGCGCAACGAAACGAAGCGCTTCATCATTCTGGTCGATGCGCTCTACGACCAGGGCGCCCGCCTCTTCGCCTCGGCCGCATCCGAACCGGAGCGGCTTCTGATCGCCAAACAGGGTACCGAGGGGTTCGAATTCGACCGCACGGTTTCACGTCTCATCGAGATGCAGAGCGAAGAATATGCCGCGCAACATACTGAAAATACGGCCTTTCGATGACGCAACAATGACAGGAATTCTTACCTTTACGTAAGAATTTTATGATCTAACCGATTGAATTTGTTCTGCCAAAAAGTATCGATTGATATTTTACCATTTGCCGTTTAAGGGCTTTGCGCGAAGGTTTGGCGTTTGCCGCGTTTCAGGCCTCGATCATGGATCACAAAGGAAGCACATTCATGGCGCGCAACAAGATCGCACTTATTGGTTCAGGGATGATTGGTGGCACGCTGGCGCATCTCGCCGGCCTCAAGGAACTGGGCGACATCGTCCTGTTCGATATTGCCGACGGCATCCCCCAGGGTAAGGGCCTCGACATCGCCCAGTCCTCGCCGGTCGAAGGTTTCGACGCATCGCTGACGGGCGCCAGCGACTATGCGGCGATCGAAGGTGCCGACGTCTGCATCGTCACTGCCGGCGTCCCGCGCAAGCCCGGCATGAGCCGCGACGATCTTCTCGGCATCAATCTGAAGGTCATGGAACAGGTCGGCGCCGGCATCAAGAAATATGCTCCGAACGCCTTCGTTATCTGCATCACCAACCCGCTCGACGCCATGGTCTGGGCGCTGCAGAAGTTCTCCGGACTGCCGAAGAACAAGGTCGTCGGCATGGCAGGCGTACTCGACTCCTCGCGCTTCCGTCTCTTCCTCGCCCAAGAATTCAACGTTTCGGTCCAGGACATCACCGCCTTCGTTCTCGGCGGCCATGGCGACACGATGGTGCCGCTCGCTCGCTATTCGACCGTTGCCGGCATTCCGCTGACCGATCTCGTCCAGATGGGCTGGGTCACCAAGGAACGCCTCGAAGAGATCATCCAGCGCACCCGTGACGGCGGCGCGGAGATCGTCGGCCTCCTGAAGACCGGCTCGGCCTATTACGCTCCGGCGGCTTCCGCGATCGAGATGGCCGAAGCCTACCTCAAGGACAAGAAGCGCGTGCTTCCCTGCGCGGCGCACCTGGCCGGCCAGTATGGCGTCAAGGACATGTATGTCGGCGTGCCGACGGTCATCGGCGCCGGCGGCGTCGAGCGCATCATCGAGATCGACCTCAACAAGGGCGAGAAGGAAGCCTTCGACAAGTCGGTCGCGGCTGTCGCCGGCCTTTGCGAAGCCTGCATCGGCATTGCGCCCAGCCTGAAGTAATCGCCGCCAGGCCAATCAGACAGGAAAGATCCCATGAACATTCATGAATATCAGGCCAAGGCTCTCCTGAAGAGCTACGGCGCGCCGGTCGCGGAAGGTGTCGCGATCTTCTCCGCCGACGAAGCCGAAGCGGCCGCGAAGAAGCTGCCGGGGCCGCTTTACGTCGTGAAGAGCCAGATCCATGCCGGCGGCCGCGGCAAGGGCAAGTTCACGGAACTCGGCCCGGATGCCAAGGGCGGCGTGCGGCTGGCGAAATCGGTCGATGAGGTCGTCGCCAATGCCAAGGAGATGCTCGGCAACACGCTGGTGACCAAGCAGACCGGCCCGGCCGGCAAGCAGGTCAACCGCCTCTATATCGAGGATGGCGCCGACATCGATCGCGAGCTTTATCTCTCGATCCTCGTCGACCGTTCCGTCGGCCGCGTCGCCTTCGTCGTCTCGACCGAAGGCGGCATGGACATCGAAGCGGTTGCCGAGCACACGCCGGAAAAGATCGTCACCGTTGCGATCGACCCCGACAAGGGTGTGACCGCTGACGATCTGAAGACGCTGACCGAGGCGCTGGAGCTCGAAGGCGAAGCGCGCGCCGATGCCGAGAAGCTCTTCCCGATCCTCTACAAGGCCTTCGTCGAGAAGGACATGAGCCTGCTCGAGGTCAACCCGCTGATCGTCATGAAGAACGGCCGCATGCGCGTCCTCGACGCCAAGGTGTCCTTCGACGGCAATGCGCTCTTCCGCCACGAAGACGTCGTCGCGCTGCGCGACACGACCGAAGAGGACGAGAAGGAAATCGAAGCGTCGAAGCACGACCTCGCCTATGTCGCCCTCGACGGCAATATCGGCTGCATGGTCAACGGCGCCGGCCTTGCCATGGCGACGATGGACATCATCAAGCTCTATGGCGCGGAGCCCGCGAACTTCCTCGATGTCGGCGGCGGCGCTTCCAAGGAGAAGGTCACCCACGCCTTCAAGATCATCACCGCCGATCCTGCCGTGAAGGGCATCCTGGTCAACATCTTCGGCGGCATCATGAAGTGCGACGTCATCGCCGAAGGCGTGCTTGCTGCGGTCAAGGAAGTCGGCCTCATGGTACCGCTCGTCGTGCGCCTCGAGGGCACCAATGTCGAGCTCGGCAAGAAGATCATCAATGAATCGGGCCTCAACGTCATCTCCGCCGATGATCTGGACGATGCCGCCCAGAAGATCGTTGCAGCCGTGAAGGGAGCCTGAGGCTTATGTCCATCCTCATCAACAAAGACACCAAGGTTCTCGTCCAGGGCCTGACCGGCAAGACCGGCACCTTCCATACCGAGCAGGCGCTTGCCTATAACGGCACGAAGATGGTCGGCGGTATCCATCCGAAGAAGGGCGGCGAGACCTGGACCGGCTCCAAGGGCGAAGAGCTGCCGATCTTCGCGACGGTTGCCGAAGGCCGTGAGGCCACCGGCGCCAACGCCTCGGTCATCTATGTTCCGCCGGCCGGCGCTGCTGCCGCGATCATCGAGGCGATCGAGGCGGAAATTCCGCTGATTGTCTGCATCACCGAGGGCATTCCGGTCGCCGACATGGTCAAGGTCAAGGCGCGGCTCGAGAAGTCGTCCTCGCGTCTGATCGGCCCGAACTGCCCGGGCGTGCTGACCCCGAACGAATGCAAGATCGGCATCATGCCGGGCAATATCTTCCGCAAGGGCTCGGTCGGCGTGCTGTCGCGCTCCGGCACGCTCACCTACGAGGCGGTGTTCCAGACCACCAATGAAGGCCTCGGCCAGACGACCGCCGTCGGCATCGGCGGCGACCCGGTGAAGGGCACCGAATTCATCGACGTCCTCGAAATGTTCCTCGCCGACGACGAGACCAAGTCGATCATCATGATCGGCGAGATCGGCGGCTCGGCGGAAGAGGACGCGGCGCAGTTCCTGAAGGACGAAGCCAAGCGCGGCCGCAAGAAGCCGATGGTTGGCTTCATCGCCGGCCGTACGGCGCCTCCCGGCCGCACCATGGGCCATGCCGGCGCCGTCATCTCCGGCGGCAAGGGCGGTGCGGAAGACAAGATCGCGGCGATGGAATCCGCCGGCATCCGCGTCTCGCCGTCGCCGGCCCGCCTCGGCAAGACTCTCGTCGAAGTCCTGAAGGGCTGACGAACTCTCCGGGGCGGCATCCCGCGCCGCCCCAATGGAGCCACGAACGACACGATGATTAAGCGGTCGGGCCGCTCCGACCGACGCAAGCCGGGACGGATGCGTCTGACGTTTCGAAGACCATCCTGATCCGGGCGCCAGGCAAACATGACCGGGACAACCCGGCATCCCAACTTAAAGTCAGGAGGCGGACCCAAGTCCGCGAGAGACCATGACAAGGCAAGAGGCCAACGAGCAATTCCAGCTCACTTCGTTTCTGGACGGCGCCAACGCCGCCTATATCGAGCAGCTCTATGCACGCTATGAAGCGGATCCGTCGTCCGTTTCGGCCGAATGGCAGTCCTTCTTCAAGGCGCTTGCCGACAGGCCCGAGGATGTGGTGAGGGCGGCCAAGGGGGCCTCCTGGAAGAAGAAGAATTGGCCGATCGCCGCCAATGGCGAACTCGTCTCCGCGCTCGACGGCGACTGGGGAACCGTCGAAAAGATCGTCGAGAAGAAGGTCAAGGCGAAGGCCGAGGAAGCCGCCGCCGTTGCCGGAGTGCCGGTCAGCGAGGCCCAGGTTCATCAATCGACCCGCGATTCCGTCCGCGCCATCATGATGATCCGCGCCTATCGCATGCGCGGCCACCTGCATGCCAAGCTCGACCCGTTGGGCCTCGCCGATCCGGTCGAGGATTACGAGGAACTCTCGCCGAAGACCTACGGCTTCGAAGAAAAGGACTACGACCGCAAGATCTTCATCGACAACGTCCTCGGCCTCGAATATGCGACCGTGCGCGAGATGGTCGAGATCCTGGAGCGGACCTATAGCTCGACGATCGGCGTCGAATTCATGCACATGTCCAACCCGGAGGAGAAGGCCTGGATCCAGGAGCGGATCGAGGGTCCGGACAAGGGCGTCGAATTCACGCCCGAGGGCAAGCGGGCAATCCTGCAGAAGCTTATCGAGGCCGAAGGCTTCGAGCAGTTCATCGACGTCAAGTACAAGGGCACCAAGCGCTTCGGCCTCGACGGCGGCGAGTCGCTCATTCCGGCGCTCGAACAGCTCATCAAGCGCGGCGGCCAGCTCGGCCTCAAGGAGATCGTTCTCGGCATGGCCCATCGCGGCCGCCTCAACGTTCTCTCCCAGGTCATGGCCAAGCCGCACCGCGCCATCTTCCATGAGTTCAAGGGCGGCTCCTATGCGCCGGACGACGTCGAAGGCTCGGGCGACGTCAAGTACCACCTCGGCGCTTCGTCCGACCGCGAATTCGACGGCAACAAGGTGCACCTGTCGCTGACGGCGAACCCCTCGCACCTCGAGATCGTCAACCCGGTCGTCATGGGCAAGGCGCGCGCCAAGCAGGACCAGATGGCGACCGTGTTCGAGGGCGACATCATTCCGCTGCGCGAACGCGTCAAGGTCATGCCGTTGCTGCTGCACGGCGACGCGGCCTTCGCCGGCCAGGGCGTTATCGCAGAGATCCTCGGTCTCTCTGGCCTGCGCGGCCACCGCGTTGCCGGTACCGTGCACTTCATCATCAACAACCAGATCGGCTTCACCACGAACCCGGCCTTCTCGCGCTCCTCGCCCTATCCTTCGGACGTGGCGAAGATGATCGAAGCGCCGATCTTCCACGTGAACGGCGATGATCCGGAAGCCGTCGTCTATGCGGCCAAGGTCGCGACCGAGTTCCGGATGAAGTTTCACAAGCCGGTCGTCGTCGACATGTTCTGCTATCGCCGCTTCGGCCACAACGAGGGCGACGAGCCGGCGTTCACGCAGCCGAGGATGTACAAGGCCATCCGCGCCCACAAGACGGTCGTCCAGCTCTATTCGGAACGGCTGATCGCCGAAGGACTCATGACCGAGGGCGAGGTCGAGAAGATGAAGGCCGACTGGCGCGCCCATCTCGAGCAGGAGTTCGAGGCCGGCCAGTCCTACAAGCCGAACAAGGCCGACTGGCTCGACGGTGCCTGGTCGGGCCTGCGCACGGCCGACAACCAGGATGAGCAGCGCCGCGGCAGGACTTCGGTGCCGATGAAACAACTGAAGGAAGTCGGCCGCAAGATTTCCGAGATCCCGGTTGGCTTCAGCGCCCACCGCACCATCCAGCGCTTCATGGAAAATCGCGCCAGCATGGTGCAGACCGGCGAGGGGATCGACTGGGCGATGGCGGAAGCGCTCGCCTTCGGGACGCTCGTCACCGAGGGCACGAAGATCCGCCTCTCCGGCCAGGACTGCGAGCGCGGCACGTTCTCGCAGCGCCACTCGGTCCTCTACGACCAGCAGACGGAAGAGCGCTACATTCCGCTCGCCAACCTGTCGCCGACCCAGGCGCGCTACGAAGTCATCAACTCGATGCTCTCGGAAGAGGCGGTGCTCGGCTTCGAATACGGCTATTCGCTTGCCCGCCCGAATGCGCTGACGCTGTGGGAGGCCCAGTTCGGCGACTTCGCCAACGGCGCTCAGGTGGTCTTCGACCAGTTCGTCTCGTCGGGTGAACGCAAATGGCTGCGCATGTCCGGCCTCGTCTGCCTGCTGCCGCACGGCTATGAAGGCCAGGGGCCGGAGCATTCCTCCGCGCGTCTCGAACGCTTCTTGCAGCTCTGCGCGGAAGACAACATGCAGGTCGCCAACGTCACGACGCCGGCGAACTACTTCCACATCCTGCGCCGCCAGGTGAAGCGCGACTTCCGCAAGCCGTTGATCCTAATGACGCCGAAGTCGCTGCTGCGCCACAAGCGGGCGGTCTCCAGCCTGTCGGAAATGGCCGGCGAGAGCTCCTTCCACCGCCTGCTGTGGGACGATGCGGAGGTCATCAAGGACGGCCCGATCAAGCTGCAGAAGGATTCGAAGATCCGTCGCGTCGTGATGTGCTCGGGCAAGGTCTATTACGATCTTCTCGAAGAGCGCGAGAAGCGCGGCATCGACGATATCTATCTGCTCCGCGTCGAGCAGCTCTATCCGTTCCCGGCGAAAGCGCTGATCAACGAGCTCAGCCGCTTCCGCCACGCGGAGATGGTCTGGTGCCAGGAAGAGCCGAAGAACATGGGCGCCTGGTCGTTCATCGACCCCTACCTCGAATGGGTTCTTGCCCATATCGACGCCAAGTACCAGCGGGTTCGCTACACCGGCCGTCCGGCCGCCGCTTCCCCGGCGACGGGCCTGATGTCCAAGCACATGGCGCAGCTCAACGCCTTCCTCGAGGATGCGCTGGGGGGCTGATCAAGCCCCTCACCACCTGCCAATCGACAGAAACAGATATCTGATCAACGGAACCAAAAATCATGGCAACAGAAATCCGCGTTCCTACCCTCGGCGAATCCGTCAGCGAAGCGACCGTCGGGACCTGGTTCAAGAAGGTCGGCGATGCGATCAAGGCCGACGAGCCGATCCTCGAACTCGAGACCGACAAGGTGACGATCGAAGTGCCGGCGCCGGCCGCCGGCACGCTCAGCGAAATCGTCGCGCAGGCGGGTGAGACCGTCGGCCTCGGCGCGCTGCTCGGCCAGATCGCCGAAGGCGCGGTTGCCGCCGCCGCCGCCCCGGCGCCGGCCGAGAAGAAGGCCGAGCCCGCTGCCGCCACTCCGGCCGCAAAGCCGGCGGCCGCTGCCGCACCGCAGGCTGCCTCCTCCATGCCGCCGGCTCCGGCAGCCGCCAAGCTCCTCGCCGAAAACAACCTTTCCGCCGACCAGCTCGACGGTTCGGGCAAGCGCGGCCAGGTGCTGAAGGGTGACGTGCTTGCCGCTGTCGCCAAGGGAATTTCGGCGCCCGCCGCCGCAGAACCAGCCAAGGTCCAGGCCCGTGCCCCGGCGCCAGCCGAAGACGCCGTCCGCGAAGAGCGGGTCAAGATGACCCGCCTGCGCCAGACGATCGCCCGGCGCCTCAAGGACGCGCAGAATACCGCCGCGATGCTCACCACCTACAACGAGGTGGACATGAGCGCCGTCATGAGCCTGCGCAACAAGTACAAGGACATCTTCGAGAAGAAGCACGGCGTGAAGCTCGGCTTCATGGGCTTCTTCACCAAGGCCGTCACGCACGCTCTGAAGGAGCTGCCGGCGGTCAACGCCGAGATCGACGGCGCCGACATCATCTACAAGAACTTCTGCCATGTCGGCGTCGCCGTCGGCACCGAGAAAGGCCTTGTCGTGCCGGTCGTGCGTGACGCTGACCAGATGTCGATCGCCGAGATCGAGAAGGAAATCGGCCGTCTCGGCAAGGCGGCACGCGACGGAACGCTGTCGATGGCCGACATGCAGGGCGGCACCTTCACCATCTCCAATGGCGGCGTCTATGGTTCGCTGATGTCCTCGCCGATCCTCAATGCGCCGCAGTCAGGCATCCTCGGCATGCACAAGATCCAGGACCGCCCGGTCGCGATCGGCGGCCAGGTCGTCATTCGTCCGATGATGTATCTGGCGCTCTCCTACGATCACCGCATCGTCGACGGCAAGGAGGCCGTGACCTTCCTGGTGCGCGTCAAGGAGAGCCTCGAGGATCCGGAACGCCTGGTGCTCGACCTCTAAGTCAAGGCGGGGGCGTGAGCCCCCGTTTCTATCTCCCCGGCGCGCAACCTTCGATGCGGCTCCCCTCGACGCGCGCAAAGGGCATCGACAGCGATAGAGCCAGAGGCTAGGGTCTTGAAAGCACGCTATGCGCGCATTCAGGCCTTCCGGCTCCATCTTGATCTCCAACACACCCGTGGCAAACCATGAGCGCTTACCTGATCGAACTTGCATCGCTAATGGCGATTTTTTCCTTCGCCATCGTTTCGCCTGGGGCCGACCTCGCCATGGTGATGCGCCAGTCGCTCGTCCACGGCCGGCGGGCGGCGATCATCACCTCTTTCGGCATCGGCGCGTCGCTGATGCTCCACGTCAGCTATACCGTTCTCGGCCTGGGGCTGATCATTTCGCAATCGATCTACCTCTTCAACATCGTCAAATGGTGCGGTGTCGCTTACCTCATCTATATCGGTGTCAAGGCGCTGCGGGCGGGACAGACGGAGATCGGCGCAGAACCGACTGAGGAAGCCGGGATGCGCAAGGGGCAGTCGGCGCTGAAGGCATTCGGCCTTGGCTTTGCAGCCAATGCGCTCAACCCGAAAGCGGTTTTCTTCTTCCTGTCGATCTTCTCGACGGTGGTCAGCGCGCACACGCCGATGCCCGTGAAGTTCGGCTACGGCCTTGTCATGGCGAGCGCTCTCATCCTCTGGTTCGTCGGCGTCAGCCTGTTCATGACGACGCCGCGGATGCGGGCCGCCTTCACACGGGCGAGCAAGTGGATCGACCGGGCAAGCGGCCTCGTCTTCATTGCGCTCGGGTTGAAGCTTGCCACCGAAAAGGCTGCCTGAAATGTCCGGCCGGCCAGCCATCCTCGCTTCCTTCGCGCTGGCACTGGCCGCTCTCCCGGCGCTTGCCGAGGATTGCAAGCAGGCCCGGGCGATCTATACCGACCCGGCCGGTGGCTATGAGCTGCGTTTCGAGCCGGTCGGATCGGAAGCGGCGGTCACCAGCAATCATTTCAAGATCAGCGTTCAGGGCACCGGACTGTCGCTCGACGGCGTCGTATTGCCCTCCGGCGAACCGGAACGCCCGAACGGCATCGTCATGCACAATTGCCCGACGGGGGACGTGACAGGCGCCGAACTTACGGCCTGCACCGTCTGGCAGGGCCCGATCTACGCCGTCGACAGCGCCGGCACGATTGGATTGCTTCAGGCCGAGGATGCAGCTGCCGCCCCGCAGATTCTGCTCCCCGATTTCGGCCCGTCGCTGCGCGCCTCGAGCGCCTGGGGCGAAGGCAAGGCGACGTCCGACAGTTCCGACGTCTTCCGGTTCAAGGGATGCGCCGGATGAGTGGCGGCCGTGTCCTTCTCGTCACAGGCGGCAGCCGCGGCATCGGCGCCGCTGTCTGCCTTGCCGCGGCATCGGAAGGCTGGCGGGTGGCGGTCAATTATGCCTCCCACCGGCAAGCCGCCGAGGACGTCGTTCGTCAAATCTCGGGGGCAGGCGGCTCGGCGATCGCCATCCAAGGCGATGTCGGCTCCGAGGACGGGGTAAAGGCGATCTTTTCGGCCGTCGACGCCGCCTTCGGGCGGCTCGACGGGCTGGTCAACAATGCCGGCATCGTCGGCCCGCCGCAGCGAATCGATGAGATTTCGACGGAGCGGCTGGAGCGGATGTTCCGCGTCAATGTGACCGGCGCCATTCGCTGCGCGGCCGAAGCCGTGCTCAGGATGTCGACGCGTCACGGCGGGCAGGGCGGATCGATCGTCAATCTCTCCTCCGTGGCGGCGGTATTGGGCGCGCCGGGTCAATATGTCGACTATGCCGCCACGAAAGGCGCGATCGACAGCTTCACCATCGGCCTCGCCCGCGAAGTGGCGTCCGAGGGCATCCGTGTAAATGCGGTCCGTCCCGGCATCATCGATACAGACATTCATGCGTCCGGCGGCCTGCCCGATCGCGCTCGCGACATGGCGCCGTCGATCCCGATGCAACGTCCCGGCACGGCCGGCGAAGTGGCCGACGCAATTCTCTATCTCCTGTCGGATAAGGCGACTTATGTGACGGGAGCCATTCTCAATGTCAGCGGCGGGCGATGACCCGCCCATTCAAGAAGACTACCCTCCCAGAAGGATTATCAAATGGCTTATGATCTCATCGTTATCGGTAGCGGTCCCGGCGGCTATGTCTGCGCCATCAAGGCGGCGCAACTGGGCATGAAGGTTGCCGTGGTTGAAAAGCGCAGCACCTATGGCGGCACCTGCCTCAATGTCGGATGCATTCCCTCCAAGGCGCTGCTGCATGCCTCCGAGATGTACCATCACGCCGCGCATGGGCTCGATGCGCTCGGCGTCGAGGTCGCAAGCCCCCGGCTCAATCTCGAAAAGATGATGGCCCACAAGGACACCACCGTTAAGGCGAATGTCGACGGCGTCTCATTCCTCTTCAAGAAGAACAAGATCGACGGCTTTCAGGGTACTGGCAAGGTGCTTGGCCAGGGCAAGGTTTCCGTCAACAACGACAAGGGCGAGGAGCAGATCCTCGAAGCCAAGAACGTCGTCATCGCCACCGGCTCGGATGTCGCCGGCATTCCGGGCGTCGACGTCGAATTCGACGAGAAGGTTATCATTTCCTCGACCGGCGCTCTTGAGCTGCAGACGGTCCCGACGAGCATGATCGTCGTCGGCGGCGGCGTCATCGGCCTTGAGCTCGGCTCGGTTTGGGCGCGTCTCGGCGCCAAGGTGACCGTCGTTGAGTTCCTCGATACGATCCTCGGCGGCATGGACGGCGAAGTCGCCAAGCAGCTTCAGCGGATGATGGCGAAGCAGGGCATCGACTTCAAGCTCAGCGCCAAGGTGACCGGCGTCGTGAAGTCCGCCAATGGCGCAAAGGTGACCTTCGAGCCGGTCAAGGGCGGCGAAGCGACGACGCTCGATACGGACGTCGTTCTGATCGCGACCGGTCGCAAGCCGGCTACGGACGGGCTGGGCCTCGCCAAGGCCGGCGTCGTTCTGGATGCCCGCGGCCGGGTCGAGATCGACCATCATTTCCAGACGAGCATCACCGGCGTCTATGCGATCGGTGACGTCGTGCGCGGGCCGATGCTCGCCCACAAGGCGGAGGACGAAGGGGTGGCCGTCGCCGAGATCATCGCCGGACAGGCCGGCCACGTGAACTACGACGTCATTCCGGGTGTCGTCTACACCCAGCCGGAGGTCGCTTCCGTCGGCAAGACCGAGGAGGAACTGAAGGCCGCCGGCGTCGCCTACAAGGTTGGCAAATTCCCCTTCACCGCCAACGGCCGCGCCCGCGCAATGCTCCAGACGGACGGTTTCGTCAAGATCCTCGCCGACAAGGAGACCGACCGGGTGCTCGGTGGCCATATCATCGGCTTCGGCGCCGGCGAGATGATCCACGAGATCGCGGTGCTGATGGAGTTCGGCGGATCGTCCGAAGATCTCGGCCGCACCTGCCACGCGCACCCGACCATGTCGGAGGCGGTGAAGGAAGCGGCGCTTGCGACCTTCTTCAAGCCGATCCATATGTGACATTACAACACGGCGCGCCTCCTATACGCGCGAACGTCGCTGTAACGCTTTGAAACGCTGCATGATTTTGTCCTCAAACCGGTTCCGATTTGAGGACTCATGCAGTGGCTCCCGTGTGACAATTGGCCCGGGGGCTGCGACAAGCGGCCCCCTCCTTTCAGCCGTCATCCGGCGTAATCATGAACGCTCCACTATGAGACTGCGGCCGGAGCCATCGGCGACAGCGAAAGGATGCGTTCATGAAACCTCGCAGCGTTGCCGCCCGCCTCCCGAACGCGTGCCTGCCCGGGGCCGACTGGGCGGACTGCTATGAGCTTCTCTTTCTCGGCGAACGCATGACCGCGCTTGAAGCGGCAAGGCGGGCGCTTGGAACCGCGCCGCAATGGATTCGCAGCCTCCTGGCCTTGCGCAACCGCGTCGTTGCGCCGCTCGGCCTCAGGGCCGCCGCCTCTGCCTCAAACGCAAGCCTCATCGGCGCCTTTCCGATCCTGCGCGGCAGGGAACGCGAAGCGGTTCTCGGCTTCGACGACCGGCATCTGGATTTCCGTATCGTGGTGGAGGTGCGCGACGGGCCGGCCGACAGCCAGGTGATCGGTGTCACCACGCTGGTGCGTCGCAGGAACCTATTCGGCTACCTTTATCTCGCCGCCGTCACGCCCTTTCACAAGGCGATCGTCCCGGCATTGCTCGCGCAACTGAATGAGCCGGAGCGACCGCCTGTCAGTTGACAGGCGTCAGGGTGAAGCCCTGCTGGCGCAGGAGCTCGACGAGCCCTTCCTTGCCCGGGAGGTGCAGCGCGCCGACGGCCATGAAGACGTTGCCCCCTTTCAGGATGGGCTCGGCCCGTACCGCCATGATCCTGTTGCGATCGACAATGATCCGCTGCTCGAAATCGGCGTAGCCGAGATCGCCGGGCGAGATTTTTTCGGCCACCGATCGCATCATCGGCATGATCATGCCGGTGTCGCCGGCGAGATAGAGGTCGGTCATCGTCGCCAGCACGTCATCGATCGTCTTGCCAAGCGCGAGCGTTTCGATCAGTGCCCTCAGATGCCACTCGACGGGAAGCGAGTCCATCGCGGAAAGCTGCTCGACCAGGGACTCCAGTCCCTTCAAGGTCTTGCCCTGGCTTACGGCATCCTCAGCGAGTTTCTTGTCGAGGAAGGATGCGCCGGCAGCCTTGCGGGTGAATTCGCAGGCCGGCAGGGCGACGAAGCTGGCGATCATCCAGGGTTTCATCTTGGCGACCAGGGGCAGGGGGATGCCGCGCGCCTTGAGGCCGTTTTCGAGAAGCGCCCGGTCTTTCGGTTCCAGGAAATCGTTGATCGTCCGGTTGTCGGCGAACATGGTGAGGTCGGGGCGCATCATGATGGCGGCGCTCGCCTTTCGCTCGTCGATGATCTCGTCGGATTCGACGACGACGGTCAGCGCCCCGGCATAGGCATCCGCGGCGCCGGCGGGCATCGCCAGCACGCGCGGATCGGTGACGTGCATGGTGCCGAGCAGGAAGGACGGCGCCAATCCGTGTCCTTCGATCTTCCAGAGCAGGCCTTTTCCGTTCGGTACGGCATCGGCCTCGCGGCGTATCGCCGCAAGGCGGGCCGGGTCGGACTGCTCGAGACCAGCCAGGATATTGCTGCCACCGCAGTCGGCATCTTCCGCGGCCTCGGCCTCCGAGATGGATAGCAAGGCGGCGAGAAGGCTAGCAGCCACCAGCACGTGAATGAGCGCGATCAGCCAAAGCAGGCCGTCGGCCGCTTTGACGGCGAGAGCGCGAACGGGTCCTGTGAGCGTCGTCATGGGTGTCGGTCCCCCCGGCAAATATAGTTTGAACCCTACGCCGCCTCGGTCACGGGTTCCTTAACGCGCGTGGTTAATGGGCGAGCGCGTCGAATTTTAGAACGTGATGGGGAAAAGCGTGAGCGCCTTTTCAGGCGCATGCCATTACAACTAAGAGCTAGTCTAGTGCCCGTCCATAAACCGCTGTTTTTCTGATGTTACAGCGACTTTCGGCGCAAGGGACAGCGCCTTTGAAGCC
>MBFK01000189.1 GCA_001704765.1 Sinorhizobium shofinae | reverse complement strand
AGACCACTACCGCAGAACCTGCCGCGCGAGCGCGTCGAGTATGACCTTCCCGACGATCAGAAGGCTTGTCCTTGCTGCCGTGGGCAGATGCACCGCATGGGCGAGGCCGTTACCGAGCAACTTCATATCGAAGTGAAGGCGAAGGTCTTACAGAATGTGCGGTTCAAATATGCATGCCGCCATTGCGACCGCACCGGGATCAACACGCCTGTCGTGACCGCGCCGATGCCGGTGCAGCCCTTGCCGGGCAGCATCGCCACGGCCTCGACATTGGCCTTCGCACTCGTTCACAAGTACGTCGACGGCACACCGCTCTACCGTCTGGCGCAGACCTTCGAACGCGCCGGTGTTCCTGTCAGCCGTGGTGCTCTCGGCCACTGGGTGATCGGTTCGAGCGAGAAGCATCTGCATCGCATCTATGACGCGCTGAAACTGCGGCTCAGGTCGCAACCCCTCATCCATGGCGACGAGACGACCGTTCAGGTCCTGAAGGAAAAGGACAAAGAGGCCACCAGCACATCGTATATGTGGGCCTATCGGAGCGGCGACGACAGTGACGAGCCGATCGTGCTTCTCGATTATCAGCCGGGCCGCGGCCAGATTCACCCCCAGACCTTCCTCGGCGATTACCGCGGCATATTGATGAGCGATGGTTACACCGCCTGGCGCACGCTGGATGGCGCGATCCATATCGGATGCATGGCCCATTCGAGGCGGCGCTTCGTCGATGCCCTCAAAGCCAGAAAGAAAGGCGGCGGTCCGCCCGAGCAGGCTCTCCGGTTC
>MBFK01000200.1 GCA_001704765.1 Sinorhizobium shofinae | reverse complement strand
AGATCATTGCGCTTGTTGCAACCATGCCAGCCGCCAAGAACGCGACATATGGAATGCCGTCGACGCGACCCACCATCGCACTCAGGCCGAAGCCGAGGCCAAACAGCGAAGTCACGGGCTCGGCGAGGTTACCAAGAATTGAAGCGATCGCGGCTTTCTTCCATGCCATATAATTAATTACGGCGCCACACTGCAATCCAATTCCAAGGATTGGCGGGTAGGACCGCCGCGTAACGTTTCCACATCGCTCAGTCCTTCATTTCGCGCCCGGTCAGCCGCAAGAACACATCTTCGAGATTCGGTGGGCGCTGCAATAGGCGTAGACCGGTTCGCCCGCGCAATTGCAAGCGCACCTGTTCTGGATAGCAAAACAGCGTCTCACCGCTCACTTCGACACGCTGAGCATATGGTCCGACAACTGAAGTCAGCTCCCGCGGATTGCCGCCGTAGATCTCAATCACGTCGCACCCGATCTGCTCGTCGATCAGCGCGTGAGGGCGGCCTTCCACGATCTTCCGTCCGTGCTCGATAACAAGCGGTCACATAATCGGTCCGCCTCTTCCATGAAGTGGGTAGTCAGTAGAATCGTCTTGCCAAGCGCCAACAAGTGTCGCTTGGCATTTAATTAGGGTCTTCCTCAATTTGTGTGGTTCATTCGCCGTTAGCGACGATGCCGCTATGGGCGGGCATGCGAACGAAAACGAAATG
>MBFK01000196.1 GCA_001704765.1 Sinorhizobium shofinae | reverse complement strand
GAGGAGGCGAACAGCTCGAACTTGATCTGCTCGTCACGCATCCCATGCCCGCGCAGCGCCGCGGCGACCGCCAGCATCATCGGTTCTGGACCGCAGATGAAGGCGGTGTTGACTGACCCGATATCGATCCAGTGCTCGAAGAGGGCGGCGCATTTTTCCGCGTCGACGCGCCCCGCGAAGAGGTCGATATCCTGGGACTCGCTTTTGAGGACATGCAGGATGGCGAACCGCCGGAGATAGATGTTCTTGAGGTCGTCCAACTCCTCGCGGAACATGATCGAGCTGATCTGGCGGTTGGCATAGACCAGCGTGAACTGGGAGCGCGGTTCGCTGGCGAGCGTCGTCTTGATGATCGAAAGGATCGGGGTGATGCCGCTGCCGCCGGCAAAGGCCAGATAGTGTTTCGCCGCGTCCGGCTCGATCGACGTGAAGAATGCCCCCATCGGCGGCATCGCCTCCATCGTGTCACCGGGGCGCAACTCCTCGTTCGCCCAGGTCGAGAAGCAGCCGCCGTCGACCCGCTTGATGCCGACGCGCAATACGCCTTCATGCCGCCCGGAGCAGATCGAATAGGAGCGACGCAATTCCTCGCCATCGAAGCTGCGACGGAACGTCAGGTATTGGCCCTGCGTGAAATCGAAGACGCCGCGGTCTGCGTCCTGCGGGGACAGCGTCACGACCACGGCATCGCGCGTTTCGCGCCGGACTTCGGTGACTTGAAGAGGATGGAAACGTGCCATTTAAGCGGGCCTCACTGCCGGCATCCCGTCAGATGCACTTGAAATAATCGAAGGGTTCAAGACAGTCGGTACAGCGATAGCTCGCCTTGCACGGGGTCGAGCCGAACTGGCTGATCTTCTCGGTGCGGGTAGAGCCGCAGCGAGGGCATGCAACCGACAGATTCGAGCGGCCGGAAAGGCTTTCGATCCGCTTGACCAGCCTGCCATCGGCGGCCGTGCCGTCGATTGGCGGCGCAATGCCATAGGCCTTGAGCTTTTCGCGGGCCTCGGTGCCTATCCAGTCGGTCGTCCAGGCCGGCGAGAGCCGACGTTCGAGCCGAACCCTTTCGATGCCCTTCTCGTTTAGCGCCCGCTCGATATCGAGGTTGATGACCGAGGTGGCGGGGCAGCCCGAATAGGTCGGCGTCACCGTCACCACCAAAGTGTCGTCATCCCAGGCGACATCGCGGACGATGCCAAGATCCGTAACCGAGACGACCGGGATCTCCGGGTCCGGCACCTCAGCGAGCCAGTGCCATACATCCTTGATCGAGGGACGTGTCGCCGTGATCACCGCCGTCTCCCTACCAGGTGGCGCCCGGATAGGCGCGCTGCAGGAACTGNGATCACCGCCGTCTCCCTACCAGGTGGCGCCCGGATAGGCGCGCTGCAGGAACTGCATTTCGGCAAGGATGAAGCCGATGTGCTCGGTATGGACTCCGCGCTTGCCGCCCTGGTGCATGTAGCCGTCGGCCGGCTTCTTCAGCGTCGCCGCGGCGAGCGTCGCGCCGACCACTTCGTCCCATGCCGCTTTCAGGCGCTCCGGCGCGGGGGCAATGCCCGCCGCGGCAAGCTCCNGCATTTCGGCAAGGATGAAGCCGATGTGCTCGGTATGGACTCCGCGCTTGCCGCCCTGGTGCATGTAGCCGTCGGCCGGCTTTTTCAGCGTCGCCGCGGCGAGCGTCGCGCCGACCACTTCGTCCCATGCCGCTTTCAGGCGCTCCGGCGTGGGGGCAATGCCCGCCGCGGCAAGCTCGGCATCGGCCGGATCGCCGATGAACAGCTCGCCGGTATAGGGCCAGAGCTCGTCGAGCGCCTCCTGCATGCGGCGGTGACTTTCCGCCGTGCCGTCGCCCAGCCGGACGACCAGATCGCGGCTGCGGTCGAGGTGATAGGCGACCTCCTTGGAGGCCTTCTCGGCGATATCGGCAATTCGCTTATCAGCGGAGGAGCGCAGTGCCTGCAGCAGCAACAAATGCCAGGCGTCGAACAGCAATTGCCGCAGCAGCGTTTTCCCGAAATCGCCGTTCGGGCGCTCGACAAGAAGCACGTTGCGGAACTCCGTTGCGTCGCGCAGATAGGCAAGATCGTCGGCGCTGCGGCCCTTGCCTTCCACCTCGCCTGCAAGACCGAGCCACAGCTGGGTCTGGCCGATCAGGTCGAGGGCGGTATTGGCAAGCGCGATGTCCTCTTCGAGCGCAGGGGCATGGCCGCACCATTCCGACAGGCGATGGCCGAGGATCAGGGCGTTGTCGCCCAGGCGCTGCAGGAATTCGAAAAGGGCGGTCCGGTCGCCGGAGGGGGTAGGCGTCGCGCTCATCACATGTGCCCCACTTCTTCCGGAACGTCGAAGAACGTCGGATGGCGGTAGACCTTGGAATTCGAGGGATCGAACAGCGGGCCTTTCTCGGAAGGTGCGCTTGCGGTGATGTCAGTCGATCGCACGACCCAGATGCTGACGCCCTCGTTGCGACGGGTGTAGACGTCGCGGGCATTGTGGATCGCCATTTCCGCATCGGGCGCGTGCAGGCTGCCCACGTGGCGGTGGTTCAGGCCGTGCTGGCCGCGAATGAAGACTTCCCAAAGGGGCCACTCGCTCGACATGTTTCTCTCCCGGATTCCTTAGATCTCTATTCAGCCGCAACCGTTTGAGCACGGCGGGCGGCGGCCTTTTCAGCGTGAGCCGTTAGTCCCTCGCGGAACCAGGCGCCATCCTCCCAGGCCTTTTTGCGCGCACCCAGCCGCTCGGCATTGCAGGGGCCGTTGCCGGCGATCACCGCGAAGAACTCCGTCCAGTCCGGTTCGCCGAAATCGTAGCCGTTCTTCGCCTCGTTCCACTTCAGCTCCGGGTCGGGGACCGTCAGGCCAAGATATTCGGCCTGCGGCACGGTCTGGTCGACGAACTTCTGGCGCAGTTCATCATTCGAGTTCTGCTTGATCTTCCAGGCCATCGATTGTGCGGAGTGAACGGAGGCATCATCCGAAGGGCCGAACATCATCAGCGACGGCCACCACCAGCGATTAAGGGCGTCCTGCACCATCGCCTTTTGCGCCGGCGTGCCCTTCACCATCTTGGCGAGGATGTCGAAGCCCTGGCGCTGGTGGAAGCTTTCCTCCTTGCAGATGCGGACCATGGCGCGCGCGTAGGGCCCATAGGAACAGCGCTGCAGCGGCACCTGGTTCATGATCGCGGCGCCGTCGACGAGCCAGCCGATGGCACCGATGTCCGCCCAGCTCAGCGTCGGATAATTGAAGATCGAGGAATATTTCGCCTTGCCGCAGTGCAGCTGTTCATACATCTCGTCGCGGCTGATCCCGAGCGTCTCGGCGGCGCAATAAAGGTAGAGGCCATGGCCCGCTTCGTCCTGGACCTTGGCGAGCAGGATCGCCTTGCGCTCCAGCGTCGGCGCGCGGGTGATCCAGTTGCCTTCCGGCAGCTGGCCGACGATCTCCGAATGGGCGTGTTGGCTGATCTGCCGGACCAATGTCTTGCGGTAGCCCTCCGGCATCCACTCCTTCGGCTCGATCTTTTGCCCAGCATCGATCCGTTCCTGGAAGGCACGCTCCTGAGGCTCCATCTCGTCCAGCGA
>MBFK01000152.1 GCA_001704765.1 Sinorhizobium shofinae | reverse complement strand
CGAGAGGATCGCTCTCGCAACCCTCGATACCTGCATATTGTGAGACGGGTCACCCAGCCCCAGGCGAACATTTAGTCTAGACGGTGAACGTAAATTCCCTCGCGCCTATGTCGCCCTCAGGCATCACAGCATCCAGCACGCTGGACTAATCGAAAAGCTCGGGCTCGTCGGGGATGGTGGTCTAGGCATCAAGTGGCGCTGGTTGGAGCGTTGGAGCGACGACGTCAGCTAGATTTTCGCTCGTCGGGCAACATGCCAAGTGACATGGGGTCTTTTCCGGGAGTGGCATCAGGTTTGCGCGTTGGGGCTCCCTCTCAATCTTCGCGGAACGCGTGCCGCATCTGGTCGGTCAGCGGCTTCGTGAGGTAGGAAATGACCGTGCGGTCGGCGATCTTGATGAACACCTCCGCAGGCATGCCGGGATAGAGGGAAAGGCCCTTGAGCTTGGCGAGGCTCTCGGGCTTCGGGCGGATGCGCAGCGGATAGTAGCTGGCGCCGGTGCGCTCGTCGGTGACCATGTTCGGAGCCACCGTCACGACCTCCGCCTCGACCTCGGGCGTGGTGCGCTGGTTGAAGGCGCTGAAGCGGATTTCGACCGGTTGGCCGACGCGGATCTGGTCGATGTCGTGGGTTGCCACCCGCGCCTCGACGGTCAGATCGTCGGCTTCTGGCACGACGAGCATCAGCGTCTCGCCCGGATTGACGACGCCGTTGATGGTGTGGATCGTGAGCTGGTAGACGCGGCCGGGTAGCGGCGCTGTGATGTCGAGCCGTCGCAACTGATCGGTCGCGGCGGTGCGGCGCTCCTCGTATTCGGCGACCTTCGCCTCGACATCGGTCAGTTCCTTGGAAATCTCGGTGCGCCGGTCCTCGTCGAGCTGGAGGATCTGCAGGTCGATCTCGCTCGACTTGCCGCGGGCCTGGGCGCGCGAGGCAATATGGCGTCCGCGCTCGCCCTCGAGCTCCGCGCGCTGGCGTTTCAGCGTCGTCACCCGCTGCATCGGCACCAGCCCCTGGCCGTAGAGGGAATCGACGCCGGTCAGTTCCTCGGCGATCAGTTTCAGCGCGTCCTCGATCGCCTTCAACTGCACGGTCAGGCCTTCGATCTCGTCCGCGAGCTGCGCCTTTCTCGATTCGAGCTGTCCCTTCATGCCGGTGAGCGCCGAGCGACGGCTGGCGAAGAGCTTCTGTTCGCCGTCGACGAGCTTCGTCGCCGCGGCGCCGGAGATGAATTTGCCGAGATCTTCGTCGATATCGAAGGAGGCCGCGCCGATCCGCTCGGCCTGGAGCCGGGCCCGGCGGGCATAAAGCTGCGCCAGCGTGCTTTCGACGATCGAGAGGTTCGCACGAACGGTGGTGGCGTCGAGGCGGATCAGCACCTGCCCGGCTTCGACGCGGTCGCCCTCCTTGACGAGCAGTTCGCCGACGATGCCGCCGGTCAGATGCTGGACCTTCTTGACGTTGTCGTCGACGACGACGACGCCGCCGGCGACAATCGCGCTCGACAGTTCCGTCGTCGCGGCCCAACCGCCAACGCCGACGACGAGGGCGAACGCCAGAATGGAGACGCCCATCATGTGGCGCGAAAGCGAACGACGCGATGTCTGCTGCGTGTTGCCGCTCATTGCTTCGCCTCCTGGCCCTCTCCAACGATTTTCAGCGGCGACGGCCGCTCGACTTGCTGCGGGCGGAGCACCTTGCCAAGGACGTCTTCCTTCGGGCCGAAAGCCTGCATGCGCCCTTCGTTCATCATCAGGACAATGTCGGTGCTCGCAAGCGCGCTCGGCCGGTGGGCGATGACCACGACGATGCCGTCACGAGCACGCGCATTCATGATCGCCTCGCTGAGTGCCTGCTCGCCCTCCGCATCGAGGTTCGAATTCGGCTCGTCGAGGACCACGAGGAAGGGATCGCCATAGAGTGCCCGGGCGAGCGCGATGCGCTGGCGTTGACCGGCCGAGAGTGCGGCGCCGCCCTCCCCGATCTCGGTGTCGAAACCATTTGGAAGGCGAAGGATCAGGTCATTGACGCGCGCCGCCTTGGCGGCCGCAACGATGGCTTCAGAGGTCGCATCCGCGGCGAAGCGGCAGATATTCTGCGCCACGGTTCCGGCGAAAAGCTCTACGTCCTGCGGCAAGTAGCCGATATGCCTGCCAAGCGCGTCGCCGTCCCATTGGTCGAGTGCTGCCCCGTCGAGGCGTACCGAGCCGCGATAGGCGGGCCAGACGCCGATGATGGCGCGCGCCAGCGACGACTTGCCCGAGCCGCTCGGCCCGATGACGCCGAGGGCGCTGCCGGCGCGGACGGTTAAACTGATATCTGTGAAGATCAGCCGCTGCGCCGCCGGAGGACCGCTCGCCAAGGCCTCGACGCTCAAACGCTCGTGCGGGTTCGGCAGCGCCAGCGGCGCTTCGGCCTCCGGCAATGCCTTCATGAGTTCCTTCAAGCGCTGCCAGCTCTGCCGCGCCGAGACGAGCCCGCGCCAGTTGCCGATGGCGAGCTCGACCGGAGCGAGTGCCCGCGCGGTGAGGATCGAGCCGGCGATGATGATGCCGGGCGAAGCCTGCCCCTCGATCACCAAGACCGCACCCGCGGCCAACACGCCGGACTGCAGCGCCATGCGGAAAACCTTGGAAAGCGCGCCGTAGCCATTGCCAATATCGGATGTGCGCCTGTTCTGCTCCCGGAACTCTGCATTGCGGCGCTCCCAGAGCTCGGTGAGTCGGCCTGTCATGCCCATGGCCTGAACGACCTCGGCATTGCGCTGCGAGGCTTGAGCGAAGGCGTTGCGGAGGCTGCCCGCCTCGGATGCCTTCCTCGCAGGCGCCTGAGTGCCGCGATTGGTCAGATAGGTGAGAAGCGTCAGGATCAGGCCGCCGCCAATTGCCACGAGGCCAATGACGGGATGGAACAGGAAGCAGATTGCGACATAGAAGGGGAGCCAAGGGAGGTCGAACAGCGCAGCCGGGCCGGCACTCGAAAGGAACGACCGAACCTGATCGAAGTCGCGCAGCGCCTGAAGCCCATCGCCCTGCATTCTGAGCTTCAAGGGCGCCCTCACCACCGCCCGATAGATGCGGCCGCTCAAGCTCTCGTCGAGCGCGCCGGCGATGCGCACCAGCATGCGCCCGCGGATCAATTCGAAAGCGCCCTGGAAACTGTAAAGCAGCAAGGCGAGCAGACTGAGCGCGATCAGCGACGGAATGCTCCGGCTCGGCAGAACCCGGTCATAGACCTCGAGCATAAAGAGCGAGCCGGTGAGATAGAGGACGTTGACGAGCGCGCTGGCAATGCCGATCCAGATGAAGGCGGTCCGGCAATCGCGCAGAGCGGCGGAATGATCGACAGTCCTGCCGCTATTTTCTGCAAACAGCGCACGCGTCGGCGGGCTATTGCATCGTTCGGACGGCTTGATCCAACCTGTCCCCGCGCTCCGGAGATGCGGATGCTCGGTCATGTTTCTGGTCCCTGCTTAAAGCACACTGGTCCGATTCCCTTCGCCTCGGCTGACCGGGCGTCCTTCGTTTTGCAGCCCGCGGCGCAGCAAGAACAGCTGCGGCGATTGCGCGGGCACTAACTCCCAGTCGCGGGGGTGCCGCTGCAGCCTGCCCTGTTGGTTAGCTTAGCTAGATCGCGGACAGGGAGGAGCGTGGACCTTCCCGTATTTGGCGGTAACTTCCCTTGTGAACCGTGAGGCGAATTCAGATCACCATGAAGTCACTACTCGAGATGATCGGCGCTCCGGCAAGCGTTGCGACATGAACCGCCGCAACGCCGTCTAGCCCATCTGCGTCGTAGTAGAGATAGCCAGTTGCCGTGTTGTAAATTAGCCTCTGGAGACCGTCTGTCGCGGCATTCGCCTCGGGTGAAGCAAGAAAAGCCGCCTCTGCGAGGGCTCCGGTATCGGCACCAAGGCCGGCGAAACTCGCGTTTTCAAACTGAAAAACGTCATCGCCGGGTGAGAAGTCGGTTACCGTGTCGGCCGTTTCGACGGGCGTGACAGACTCCGATTCGAGCTCGGCGACCTTGAAATCGTTGAAGCGGAAAACATCTGCGCCGGCGCCGCCGGTAAGGGTCTCGGCTGCACCCGCTTCTCCAACGATTACATCATCGGCCTCCCCCCCGACCAACAATCGCTCAAATGTTGGAGCGCCGAGGGACGTGTCAAGGGTGACTTCCACATAGGTGCCAAACGACCCATCGGTGAGCGTAAAGCTGCCCTGTCCAATCACCATCTGACCATCGATCTCGGCGGTCGCGGGGCTCGTGGGGACGCTGATCGAAGCGATGTTTTCATCAGCCAAACTCGAGACTTCCCCTTGATCCGTGATCCCGTCGCCATCGGCATCTCTCCAAATCGCAAGGGCCTGAAACGCCTCGTCAGCTCCGTCGATCAGTCCGTCCTGATTGGAATCTAGGGACGCCAGTGCGTCCCCACCCGAAGCAAAGGTGCCGCCCCCGAAGGTCGGAGTGAAAAGTTCGGTTCCGTTCGAAATTGTCCCGTCGCCATCCAGGTCGACGGCCAGGAAACCGTCTCCGGAAGTGTTCCAGGCCACCTGATCGAGCGCCCCATCACCGTCAATATCGAAAGAAACCCCCTCGGGCATCGAACTAAAGGTGTATCCATTCCTGTCGAGGTCGAAGATCAGGGGATCAGTGATCGTCGGCGGCACGATTGAAACTTGCAGCTCGTAGTTTCGAGGACCGTTGAAAGTTGCACCGTCAGGATCCCCGCTAACCCAGCGTCCGACTTGGATGTAGTAAGTGCCGGCATTCAGTGTGGTCGTGATGTTCGAATCGTTCCAATGAGAGCTGCCAACATCAACCGCGAAGGAAGGAATATCGTCATTGGATAGTATTATTGATTGGCTGGAATTAAGAAGATTCAGCCATGAATCATACTGATTGCCGGCTGGATTCTGCGCGTGGTCGATATCGAAGACGACAAGTGTGCCATTGGTTGTAACCGTGAACTTGTAATAGTCGAACTGGCCGGACGTTCCGGTTGCCGAGATCGTGATTGACGGACGCGAATTTGCAGAAGCGATTTCTGGATCGTTGGACAGTTCCAGCACCAAGCTGTCGATGTTAAAAGCGGTTGCAGCGCTTGAATTGGTGCCCGTCCCGTGGTTCACGGTGGTCGCGGTAGCTGGCAGGGCATCGTTATCTGTGATCGTCCCGACTCCTTTGCCATCAGCAATCGTTGCGTTCACGGCACTGCTCAGATTCACAATCATCGCTTCCGACAGCTCCGCGATGGTGTCCTGAGTCGTCTGGATTGTGATGGTTTGTGCGGTGACGCCCGGCGCAAACGTCAGCGTGCCGCTGGCGCCGGTGAAGTCGCCTGATCCCGCCGTAGCGGCCGTAGTGGAATAGTTCACAGAGACCGTCTTTCCCGACGCAGCACTTAATGAAACGGTCAGGATCAAGGAGCCGCCCTCGCTGACCGTCTGATTGGTGATTGAGAGGCTAGGCGGGTTGTCGTTGTCGAGAAGGGTGGCGACGCCAGACCCATCCGAGATCGTGGCGTTGGTCGGACTGCCTAGATTGAGAGTGAACGTCTCGTCTGGTTCGTCCAGTGAGTCGTCGTTGGTTTGGATGGTTATCGTCTTCGTGGTTTCGCCGGGCGCAAAGGTCACCGTGCCGGTTGAGCTGGTATAGTCAGACCCATTTGCCGTTCCGTTCGAAGTGGCATAGGAAACCGATACCGTTTGAGTCGAGGCACTATCTAAAGAAACCGTGAAAGTGGCAGCCGTGCCTTCGTTGACCGCGACATCGGTGATGGTCAGTGCAGGGAGTACATCGTCGGCACCAGTCACGTTGACGAAATAGCTCTGAGTGACTGCTGGGCCATTGCCATCCGAGACCGTGACGGTGAAGATATCGCTATCATTCTCACCGCTATTGAGAGCCTCGATGGCGGCAGCATTTTTCACATAGTTGTAGGCGCCCGTGATAGTGTTGACCGTCAGCGTGCCGTAATCACCTGCTAGGCTGACTTCGTTGACCCCACTGGTCGCGCCCCCAACTATGCCGTAGGCCAGAGTGTCGCCATCAACATCGTCACCATCGAGAGTGCCGGACAAACCGTTGTCGGTAGTCGACGAACTCTGGATGATCTCGACGATCGAGCCAGACGCCACCGCCGCTAGCGTCGGCTGGTCGTTGGAGCCGGTGATGGTGATGGTGACGGTGTGCGGCGCGGAAGCGGCATTGGCGGCACCGGAATCGTCGGTGGCGACGACGTCGAAGGAGAAGGTGATGGTCTCGCCTTCGCCGAGGAAGTCGAGGTTCTGGCTGGTGGTGTAGTCCCAGCTGTCCTGATCGACGCTGAAGCCGGCGACCAGTGCGGCCGCCAGCGCCGGGGCGAGGGTTCCGCCGCTCCAGGCGATGTCGCCGTTGTAGCTCTGCGACACGGTCACTGTGTCGTTGACGTCGAAGTCGGCGAAGCTCAGCGCACCGCTGTCGCTCAGCGTGGCGGCGCCGTCGTCCTCGGTGACGGCGCCGCTGCCGTCGGCGACCGAGACGGTCGGCCGGTCGTTGGTGCCGGTGACGGTGACGGTGATGGCCTGGGCGACGCTGCCGCCATGGCCGTCATCGATGGTGACGGTGAAGGTCTCGGTGGCGGTCTCGGCGAGGGCCAGGTACTGGGTGGCGCTGTTGGCGACCGTGTAGGTCCAGCTGACGGTGCCGTCGCCGGCGCCCGTTGCCGGATCGCTGACGACCGCGGCGAGGCTGCCGCCGAGCGTGCCGGAATCCTTGCTGACGCTGACCGAATGGGCGTCGATGAGATCGATGTCGTCGAAGGTGATCGTGCCGCTGTCGGTGAGGTCGGGCGCGCTGGCGTCCTCGGTGACGGCGCCGCTGCCGTCGGCGACCGAGACGGTCGGCCGGTCGTTGGTGCCGGTGACGGTGACGGTGATGGCCTGGGCGACGCTGCCGCCATGGCCGTCATCGATGGTGACGGTGAAGGTCTCGGTGGCGGTCTCGGCGAGGGCCAGGTACTGGGTGGCGCTGTTGGCGACCGTGTAGGTCCAGCTGACGGTGCCGTCGCCGGCGCCCGTTGCCGGATCGCTGACGACCGCGGCGAGGCTGCCGCCGAGCGTGCCGGAATCCTTGCTGACGCTGACCGAATGGGCGTCGATGAGATCGATGTCGTCGAAGGNGGTCGTTGGTGCCGGTGACGGTGACGGTGATGGCCTGGGCGACGCTGCCGCCGTTGCCGTCGGCGATGGTGACGGTGAAGGTCTCGGTGGCGGTCTCGGCGAGGGCCAGGTACTGGGTGGCGCTGTTGGCGACCGTGTAGGTCCAGCTGACGGTGCCGTCGCCGGCGCCCGTTGCCGGATCGCTGAGGACCGCGGCGAGGCTGCCGCCGAGCGTGCCGGAATCCTTGCTGACGC
>MBFK01000009.1 GCA_001704765.1 Sinorhizobium shofinae | reverse complement strand
CCACACGGCAGCCTAAAGTCACAAACGCCAATCAGCAGACTCGGCCTCACCGAGGACAACCTATTGAGGCTCCACATCTAGAGCGTCCTTTGCTCGTTCAGTTGAACGAGCGCCGCTCTAGCCGCACCGTGTACGGGCTCACCGATTCGCAATACTGCGCCAGTCGATTGGATAAGGGGGTGGTTCGGCCCGGCAGCATCGAGGGGCTGGGGCTGAGGGTTCGAAGTTACCGGACCGAACCGGCCATGTCTGCGTTCGGAAACCTCCCGCAGCATGACGACCTGTCCGGACATACGGTGGCAACGACTCTGTCCGGCAGCGGACGGAGTTTTGCGATGAATTGGGGCGGCGATTTGACTGAATTGCGGCAAGGGCAAGAATTGCCCGGCTTACCAACAGCTTCCAGCTTGCATTTCGTCTCTCGTCAGGCACACTGTCATGGTCCTGTCACATCAGAAGGCCGTATTGCTGATGACCGATGAATCGGATTTGCCGGAGGGCGAAGCGCGTCACCAGGGCCAGACCACATCGAATGTGGTCGTCGATTTTCACGAATACAAACAAGCCAAGAATCCACCGCCCATAACCTTCCACCGACGTGAGCTGGACCTTATTCTCAGGCTCTACGGCCGTATGGTCGGCGAGGGCCAATGGCGCGACTATGCGATCGACCATTTGAAGGACCGCGCCGTTTTCTCGGTGTTCAAGCGCGCCGGGGAGGTCCCGCTCTACCGCATCGAAAAGAACCCGAAGCTCGCCGCCAAGCAGGGCGCCTACAGCGTGCTGAACGCCCACGGCACGATCTTGAAGCGCGGCCACGAGCTGACGCAGGTCCTCAAGGTCTTCGACAAGGTGCTGAAGCTCGTCGAGACGTGAGGGCGATCGGTCCTGAGGTAGGGGCCATCAGCTGCGATACAGCGTATCCGGATAACGGCCCTCGGCAGGCAGGGTGGCCGTCCCCTCGCCGAGCGGACGCTGCATGATCGCGGTATCCAGCCAGCGCCCATGCTTGAAACCGCTTGCCTTCATCAGTCCCTGATGCTCGAAGCCGAGCGCGGTGTGGAGCGCGATGGATGAAGGGTGTGCACCGCCGATCACCGCGACCATCTGGCGGAAGCCGAGTGCCGTGCATCGCCTGACGAGTTCCTCGAGCAGAGCCTTGCCGATGCCTTTGCCGCGCGACTCCGGCGCCAGATAGATCGAATCCTCGACTAGGAACCGATACGCAGCGCGCGTGCGGAATGCGGAAGCATAGGCGTAACCGATGACGGCGCCGCGCTCGTCCAAGGCCACGACATAGGGATAGCCGTTGCCGGTGATCGTTGTGAAGCGCAGCGCCATCTCCGCCTCGGGAGGCGGCGTCACCTCATAGGTCGCCACCCCGTTCAGGACGGATTCGCGGTAGATCTCGGTGATCGCAGGAAGATCGGTGGCGACGGCGTCGCGAAGCGTGAAAGTCATGGGAGGTTTTCGTCGTTACGATTGCCGCAGCAATCGCATGAAGCGACGGGATCGATCAAGATTCGGCGCAACAAAAAAGGCGGCCGGAGCCGCCTTCTTCGTCAATTCAATCCTGACTACTCGTTCCTGTTGCCCAGGAACTGCAGCAGGAACATGAACAGGTTGATGAAGTCGAGGTAGAGCGTCAGCGCGCCCATGATGGCCTTGCGGCCGGCAACCGCGACGTCATCGGCATCAAAGTACATTTCCTTGATCTTCTGGGTGTCGTAGGCGGTCAGGCCGGCGAAGACCAGAACACCGATGACGGAGATCGCGAAGCCGAGGGCCGACGAGGCAAGGAAGATGTTGACGATCGACGCGATGATCACGCCGAAAAGGCCCATGATCAGGAACGTGCCGAAGCCCGACAGATCCTTCTTCGTCGTGTAGCCGTAAAGCGACAGGGCGCCAAACGAGGCGGCCGTCACGAAGAACGTCTGCACGATGCTCTGGCCGGTGAAGACCAGGAAGATCGAGGACAGCGAAACGCCCATCAGCGCGGCGTAGATCCAGAACGTCGTCTGTGCGGCGGAAACGCTCATGGAGTTGATGCGGAAGCTCATGAAGAAGACCAGCCCCAGCGGAGCCAGCATGACGACCCACTTCAGCGGCGAGGCGTAGATGAGCTGGGCGAATGCCGGATTGGAGACGGCAAGCGCATAGGTACCGTAAGCTGCCACGCCGGTGATCGCCAGCCCCAAGGCCATCAGGTTGTAGACCTTCAGCATGTATGCGCGAAGGCCTTCATCGATCACGGCACCCGCCTGAGCGCCGGCGGGCGACATTCGGGTTTGGTAGTTTCTCAGATCAGCCATTGTTTCCTCTTTAAGCCCCGGTTGGAATTACGGTGTCGGGCCGCAACTCACGCCCAGGCGCCGCTGCGGGGCTCCAGCATGCCTGTGGACAAATATGATGATGAAACCCGCGCCGCACAAGACCTGAGCCGGCCGGAATCGCGCAAAGCCGGGCGTTTGAGCGATCAAAGACGGGTGATTAACGGTAAATCGCCACCGCTACAGTTCCCGCAGGACCGGAGCGGCCTTCTGCCCGAGGATGCGCCAGGTCCCGGCAAGGCCGATGCCGACCGTCACGACGAGGGCGACGGCGATCGTGACGATGGCCACGTCCGGCAGGAAGCTCGAAGGTAGCGTCATGATGCGACTGACGACGAACCAGGCCGCCATACCGCCGGCCAGCAGCGCGAAAACGGCGGTGGCCAGGCCGAGAATGAAGTATTCGTAGCTGAAGGCGCGGATCAGCGTTCCCCGCGTGGCGCCGAGGGTCTTCAGCACCACCGCGTCATGGATGCGCGCCCGGTTTCCGGCAGCAAGCGCACCGGCGAGAACCAGCACGGATGCGATCAGCGCCACGGCGGCGGCGGCGCGGATTCCCGTTGCGAGCTGCCCAAGCAGCGTGTTGACGATGTCGAGCGCGTCCTTGACGCGGACGCTGGTAATCGTCGGATAGGCATTGGTGACGGATTTCAGCACCGCCGCCTCCTCGGCGGCCGTGGCATTCGGATCGATGATCGTCGCCAGCCAGGCATGCGGTGCCCCGGCGAAGGTGTTCGGCGAGAAGACCATGACGAAATTGATCGACAGCGATTCCCACTCGACATTGCGGAAATTGGCGATCCGGGCGGTGATATTGCGGCCAAGCACGTTGACCGTGACCGTGTCGCCGATCTTCAGGCCAAGCTCGCCGGCCTCTTGCGCCGAGAAGGAAACGAGCGGCTCGCCGCTGTAATCGGCGGGCCACCAGGCGCCTTCGGTGAGGGTCGAATTCTCCGGCTTGTTTTTTGCATAGGTGATGCCGCGGTCGCCACGCAGCACCCATTGCCCACCGGGCGGCACGGTGCGGCTGTTCACGTCCTCGCCGTTGAGCGCGACGATGCGACCGCGCAGCATCGGCACTTCGACGATCTTGCCCTTCGGCATGGCCTTTCCGAGCAGCGACCGGAAGCCGTCGATCTCGCTACCCTGGATGTCGATGAAGAAGAAGTTGGGCGCGCGTTCCGACATGTTGCCGGTCAGTTCGCGCCGCAGATTGCCGTCGATCAGCGCCAGAGTGACCAGCAAAGCCAGGCCCAGCCCGAGCGACAGGACCACCGACGGGGTCAACGCGCCAGGGCGGTGGATGTTGCCGATCGCCAGACGGAGGGCCGGCGAGTGGACGCGCGGGCTGCGTCGCGCCAGCCAGCCTATGAGGAACGCGACGGCGCGCAGGACGATGAAGGCGAAGGCGATCGCGCCGAGGAAGATCAGCGAGATGTAGCGGTCATAGGCCGTCCAGACGGCGAGGCCCGCGAGTGCCGCAAGGCAGATGAGAGCGCCCGCGAGATAGGGCCAAGCGGGAAAACCGCTCGGCTCGAAACCCTGCTGGCGGAAAAGGGCGGTGGCCGGGACCCGGCGTGCCCGGCCGAGCGGCAGGACCGCAAAGGCAAGCGCAGTCAGGAAACCGAAGAGCGCTGCAAGACCGAGCGCCGAGGGATAGAGCTCGAAGGACGTCGAAACCGGCAGCACATCGGCCAGGAACTGGGCCGCCACAAACGGGATCAAGGCGCCGACGACGAGGCCGATGGCAATGCCGATCGACGCGATCATCAGGATCTGCGCGAGGTAGATTGTCGCCACCAGCGAGGCCGGCGCGCCGAGGCACTTGAAGGTGGCGATGACGCCGCGCTTGCCGTCGAGATAGGACCGCACCGCATTGCCGACGCCGACGCCGCCAACGATCAGCGCCGTCAGCCCGACGAGCGTCAGGAACTGCGAGAAGCGGGTGATGTTGGCGTTGAGCGACGGGGCGGCATTGCTGCTGGTGCGGATCGACCAGCCGGCCGCCGGGAATCGGGTCTGCGCTTCCGTCCGGATCGAAGCGACGCGCGAAGGGTCGTCGAGCCTGATCTTGTAGGTGTGCTCGACGAGGCTGCCGGTCTGCACCAGGCCGGAAGCGCCGAGCGCCTCGAGCGACACCATCAGCCGCGGCGCGAAGCCAAAACCGTCGGACAGGGAATCGGGCTCGCGGGCAAGCGTGGCATTGACGCGGATCCGCGCGTTTCCGAGCAGGATGTCGGCGCCCGGGGCGATGCCGAGCCGCTCGAGGAGCAACGGCGCTGCAACCGCGCCGTAGACGTCGCCCCGTTTCGCAAGGAGGTCCGAAAGCGGCTTCGCCGGCTCGCTTTCGAGAACGCCATAAAGCGGATAGGCGCCGTCGACGGCCTTGAGTTCCACCAGCGCCTGGTTCGATCCGTCCGGGAGGCGTGCCATGGAGCGCAGCCCGGCGGATGCCGATACACGGCCGAGCCCGTCGAGGAAGGCGCGCTCCTCAGGCGTCGCGACGCGGTTGTTGAGCTCGAAGCGGATATCGCCGGCAAGGATTTCCTGGCCCTGCAAAGCGATCGTCGCGCTGATCGACTGCGACAGCGAGTTGACGCCGGCGATCGCCGCCGTGCCGAGCGCGATGCAGGCGAGGAAGATATAGAAGCCCCTGAGACCGCCGCGCATCTCCCGGAGCGCCAGGCGAAGAGCGAGGACCGGGCGAAGGCGGCGGATGGCTGTGGCCGCGCTCATGCGGATGCGGCCTCCTGGCGGGTCGGTCCGGCCAGGGGCACGGACTCGGCGCCGGAGACGATCTCGCCCGAGCGTACCCGCACCTGCCGGGAGCAGCGTCCGGCGAGTGCTGCGTCATGGGTGACGAGAATGAGCGTCATGCCGCGCTCGCGCTGCTCGGCAAAGAGCAGATCGGCGATCTGCCGGCCCGTCTCGGCGTCGAGATTGCCGGTCGGCTCGTCGGCGATGAGCAGTTTCGGCGACGGCGCCAGCGCCCTGGCGATCGCCACGCGTTGCTGCTCGCCGCCGGAAAGCTGCCCCGGATAATGCGTCAGCCGTTCGCCGAGCCCGACGGCGACGAGCTCCCGGCGCGCGACGTCAAAGGCGTCGCGAACATTGGCAAGCTCCAGGGGCACCGCGACGTTTTCGAGTGCGGTCATGTTGGGGATGAGATGAAAGGACTGGAAGACGATGCCGATATTGCGGCCGCGGAAATCGGCGATCTCGTCCTCGCTCATGCGGTGCAGAGCCGTGCCGTCGATGTCGATCTCGCCGCTGTCGAGCCGCTCCAGGCCGGCCATGACCATCAGCAGGGTCGACTTTCCCGAGCCGGACGGCCCGACGATGCCGACGGATTCGCCGGCATTGACGGTAAGGCTCACGCCCTTCAGCACATGCACCGAGGCAGCCGCCTCTCCAAGGGTCAGGTCCGCATTTTTCAGTTTGATGATGGTTTTTGCCACGCGGAACGACCCTATATGAAAGATAAATGGAATGACGAAAAGATTGCCCGCCGATTTAGGAACGAACTTATGCGATTAAAAGATTTTCTGCCCTTTTTCTGCTGCCTGGCAATGACAATCGCGTTATCGGCGCCAGCCCGTGCCGAAAGCTTGAAGCTCGTCGGCTTCGGCGACAGCCTGATGGCCGGCTACCAGCTTCCGCCGGAGGATGCCTTCCCCGCCCAGCTCGAAAGGGCGCTCAAGGACAAGGGTCTGGATGCCGCGATCGCCAACGCGGGCGTTTCGGGCGACACAACGTCGGGCGGTCTCGCCCGCATAGACTGGTCGGTACCGGACGGGACGAAGGGCGTGATCCTGGAGCTTGGCGCCAATGACGCGCTGCGCGGCATCCCGCCCGAAGAAACCCGCAAGAACCTGGAAGCGATGATCCTGCGGCTCAAGGAGCGCGGTGTCGCCGTGCTGCTCGCCGGCATGATGGCGCCACCCAACATGGGTGCCGATTACGCGGCGCGTTTCAACTCGATTTATTCCGACCTCGCGAGGGAACACAGCCTCGCCTTCTACCCTTTCTTCCTCGACGGCGTCGTCACCAAAGCGGGGCTACAACTCGAAGACGGCATGCACCCGAACAGCGATGGCATCGCCGTGATGGTGGAGCGCTTTCTTCCGACCGCCGAGCAATTCGTCAGGTCGCTTCAGAAAGGAGAGTGACGAACATCCACAATTAAGCAGATGTTAATTCCTGGACCCGTCAAATAATAGTTGCGTGCAGAGTTGATGCGTGATTCGCTAAGACATCTGCAAGAGATTCGGGGAGCTCGCCATGCCGAGACTATTCACCGCCCTCGAAATTCCGCGCAATGCAGCAATGAGTCTTTCACTGCTGCGCGGAGGTCTTCCCGGAGCTCGATGGATCGATGTGGAGAACTACCACATCACCCTGCGTTTCATCGGCGACGTCGACTGGCGCACCGCCAATGAAATCATCGACGGGCTCGACCGAATTGAACGGCCCGAATTCCAATTGCAACTGACCGGCACCGGCGCCTTCGGCTCGAAGAAGCCGCATTCGGTCTGGGCCGGTGTCAGCAACAACCCGGACATGTTCGCGCTGCAGGCGGAAATCGAACGCATCTGCCAGCGTCTCGGCCTGCCGCCGGACCCGCGCAAGTTCACGCCGCACGTGACGCTGGCGCGACTACGCGCCTCACGTGTCGACGACGTTGTCGAATATCTATCAGGGCGCGGCAATTTCCTCACCGCGCCCTTTATCGTTCCGCGCTTCGTTCTTCTGTCCTCGCGCGACTCGGTCGGCGGCGGGCCTTATCTGACGGAGGAAGTGTTCCCGCTTCATGAAGGGCGTTCCAGTTTCTCGAGCAGCGAGGAGCAGCCGGCTTCCAGCGTCTGGTAGAGCGCCTCGAAGGCATCCGCAGTCTCGTAATAGGGATCCGGAACGTCGTCGTTCCGGCCCGTGGCAAACTTCATGAACAGATGCACCTTGTGTGCTGTTTCCGGCGAAGCGAGCCTGCGCAGCTCGCTGACGTTGCGGCTGTCCATGCCGAGGATCAGGTCGAAGGCGGCAAGATCGGCCGCGGCGATCTGCCGGCCGTGCAGTCCCGCAATGTCGATGCCGTGGGCTCTGGCGACCGCGATCGAGCGCCGGTCGGGCAGATGGCCGATATGCCACGCGCCAATGCCGGCGGAATCGACCGAGACCACCCCGCCATAACCCGCGCGGTTCGCAAGCTCACGCATGACGCCCTCGGCCAGAGGCGATCGGCAGATATTGCCGAGACAAACGAAGAGAATTCTGACGGGTTTCATGGTATCCATTGGGCATTCAGGGAGCGCAGCCGCTCGTCCACCGCGGCATGGTTAGACTGAAAATGGCAGGGAGAAAACAGCATGAGGCCTGAAAAGCTCGATGCCGAAGCCATCGCCGAACAACTGCACAGGATGGAAGGCTGGGTTCTCGCCGAGGACGGCGCTTCGATCTGGAAGGCGTTTCGCTTCCGCAATTTTGCCGAAGCCTTCAGCTTCATGACGCAATGCGCCCTTGCGGCGGAGAAGCTCAACCACCACCCGGAGTGGTTCAATGTCTACAACAAGGTGGATGTGACGCTTTCGACGCACGATGCCAGCGGGCTGACGGAACTCGACTTCAAGCTGGCGGCGAAAATGGACCAGGCGGCCGCCGGCCGGATGCCGGACCATTTGAAATAGCGCCTGCCATGCCCATATCAGGCTGCGGTGCTAATTGCATGTTTCCTTAAATCGGCTTCGATTCAAAGATAAAAACATGCAGCAATTCAAAGTGCTACAGCGACCTTTGTGCGTCTGATAAGACGCACGGCGCTTCAGGCGGAACGGACGCGATGGACGACATCAAGATCGGTGAGATCCTCCTTCCCGGCGAGGAATCCGAACAGGAGCGCCGCGAGCGCAAGGTGCGCCGCGGCTTCTGGCCGACCTTCCGCCGGGCGGTCCGCCAGATCCCCTTCAGCCGCGATCTCGTCGCCGCCTATTATTGCGCGGTGGACCCGCAGACGCCGACGCGCACCCGCGGCATATTGCTCGCGGCGCTGGCCTATTTCGTCCTGCCGCTCGATTTCGTGCCCGACGTGCTCGCCGCTGTCGGCTTCTCCGACGACGTCGCCGTGCTGACTGCGGCCTTTGCGGCGATCAGCGGCCAGATCAGGGAAACGCACTATCGGAAGGCCGACGAGACGATTGGCGACCGGCCCGATGAATAGGGGCGCCGTCAAGCGGTGAGCATCGCCGCATTGCCGCCCGCAAAGACAAACTCTTGCCCGATTCTTTGTGACATAGATTCCGGAAACGTGACGGCTGTGGGCAGAAAAGGCAGCAGAACGGCGCGTCCGACGAGATTTGAGACAGGATAGCCACCGGCCACGGCCCTCCAGTACCGACGTTCGACCGAACCGGAGATCCGCACGCGCAACCGCGATACCCGAGAATGGCCATGGGCCGTAGGCGGGCCGCCCTCGGCGGGGCGAAGCGGGACGATTGCGGTGATCGTTGACGGTTTGGTAACCTGAATTAAGTCAAAATAAATTCAAATCGTGACTATGCGTTGCCCGTGTAAGCCTGGTTCGGGCAACTGCAAGCTAGGAAATCGGCAGGAACTCATGTTTGCAAGAAAGATCGCAACTGCAATCGCACTCGTACTGGCGGCAGCCGGCGTGGCTTCCGCGCAATCGCCGACCCGACTCCAGCAGTTCAATGCCTGGGGCGCCTACTCCTACCAGTCCGGCGGCGGCAAGGTCTGCTATGTTCTTTCGGTCCCGAAGGAGAAGAGCCCTGCCGGTGTCGATCACGGCGATATCTTCTTCCTCGTCTCGCAGCGCCCGGGGCAGAACATCAGCTATGAGCCGCAGGCGATGATGGGCTACCAGCTGCAAGACAATTCCAAGGTCAACGTGGTCATCGACGGGCGCACCTTCGTCATGTTCACCAAGGGCAATTCCGCCTGGGTGGAAAACGCCGCGGAAGAGCCGGCGCTGGTCGCGGCGATGAAATCGGGCAAGGACATGTCGGTCAACGCCAAGTCCCGCAAAGGCACGGCAACGTCCTACTCCTATTCGCTCTCCGGCATTTCGGCGGCGCTGAAACAGATCGAGGCCTGCAAGTAAGCCGCGACAGCGCGGTGTTGATCGCAAGGGCCGGCCGCTGCGCCGGCCTTTTTGCTTTCCGGGGAAGCGCTCATGGTGACTCGCCGCCGAAAGAATGCTAAAGCGCCGGCAAATTCGGAGCCCCGCGCCCCCGTCGAGCGCGTGTCGAGGCTCACCAGATTTCAATTCGAGCACTGGGAAATAGTCCGGAATCGTTCTCCGGACGCCTCTTTGCTGTACGACAGGACATCGAGAGCATGGCAGCCACCGAGATCTTGAACAGGGCGGACGTCGTCAAGGCACCGCAAGTAAGGCTTGCACCGCAAACTGAAAAGCCGTCGCTGATCGGCATCTCGCGCGAGGACATGGTCAAGCTGCTGGTCGAAAAAGGCGTGCCGGAGCGGCAGGTGAAGATGCGCGTGAGCCAGCTCTGGCACTGGCTCTATGTGCGCGGCGTCTCGGACTTCGACCAGATGTCGAACGTCTCCAAGGACATGCGTGAAATGCTCAAGGAGCATTTCAGCGTTGCCCGGCCCGAGATCGTCGAGGAACAGGTTTCCAACGACGGCACGCGCAAGTGGCTGTTGCGCTTTCCGCCGCGTGGCGCCGGCCGGCCGGTGGAGATTGAGACCGTCTACATTCCCGAGGAAGGCCGCGGTACGCTCTGCATCTCCAGCCAGGTCGGCTGCACGCTCACCTGTTCCTTCTGCCACACCGGCACGCAGAAGCTGGTGCGCAACCTGACGGCCGAGGAAATCCTCTCCCAGCTTCTCTTGGCCCGCGATCGGCTCGGCGACTTCCCCGAGCGCTACACGCCGCAGGGCGCGATCGTGCCGGCCGAAGGCCGCAAGATCACCAACATCGTCATGATGGGCATGGGCGAGCCGCTCTACAATTTCGAGAACGTCAAGACGGCGCTGCTGATCGCTTCTGACGGCGACGGACTTTCGCTGTCGAAGCGGCGCATCACGCTCTCGACCTCGGGGATCGTCCCGGAGATCTATCGCACCGGCGAGGAGATCGGCGTCATGCTGGCAATCTCGCTGCATGCCGTAACTGACGAATTGCGCGACATGCTGGTGCCGATCAACAAGAAATACCCGCTGAAGGAGCTGATGCAGGCCTGCCGCGCCTATCCGGGCCTTTCCAACGCCCGCCGCATCACCTTCGAATATGTGATGCTGAAGGACGTCAACGACAGCCTGGAAGACGCCAAGGAACTGGTGAAGCTCTTGAAGGGCATTCCGGCGAAGATCAACCTCATCCCCTTCAATCCCTGGCCAGGCACGAACTACCAGTGCTCCGACTGGGAGCAGATCGAGGCTTTCGCCGATTTCATCAACCAGGCCGGCTACGCCTCGCCGATCCGCACCCCGCGCGGCCGCGACATTCTCGCCGCCTGCGGCCAGCTCAAGTCGGAATCGGAGCGCATGCGCAAGGTCGATCGCCTCGCCTTCGAGGCGATGATGATCGCCAATCACGGCGAGGATTGAAATCAGTCACGACGTCCTCGTCGTGACTGATGAAGAAGTTTGATGGATGGAGCTATTCCCGTCGATTGATTCCCTTCCTTCGCTCTCCTAAGAAGCGGCCAAATCATCCTGAGCGGGCGCGCATGCGCGGGTTCCGTCCGCGTCCCGCTCGTCAAAATCGGAGGACACCCATGCGTTCACTTCTCATCGCGCTTGCCGCCACCGCCGCCATTGCCCTGCCGGCGCGCGCCGACGAGGTCACGGTCGCCATCACCGCGATCGTCGAGCATCCGGCGCTCGATGCCGCGCGCGACGGCATCAAGGACGCGCTGGCCGCCGCCGGCTACAAGGAAGGCGAGAACCTGAAGTTCATCTACGAGTCGGCGCAGGGCAATCCCGCCACCGCGGCGCAGATCGCCCGCCAATTCGCCGGCGAGGCACCGAATGTGATCATCGTGCCGATCTCGACGCCGTCTGCCCAGGCCGTCGTTTCCTCGACGCGCGACATTCCGGTGGTGTTCACCGCCGTTTCCGATCCGCTCGGCGCCCAGCTCGTCAAGGACATGGAAAAGCCCGGCGGCAACGTCACCGGCCTCTCCGACATGTCGCCGGTTGCCGAACATGTGGCGCTGATCAAGGAAATCCTGCCGAATGCCAAGTCGATCGGCTATCTCTACAATTCCGGCGAGGCGAACTCCGTCTCGCTGCTCGCCGCCCTGAAGACGGAAGCCGAGAAGGCCGGCCTCACCGTGGTCGAGTCCGCCGCGACGAAATCGGCTGAAGTGCAGGGTGCCGCCCGCGCCCTCGTCGGCCGCGCCGATGCGATCTATGTCCCGACCGACAACACGATCATCTCCGCCCTCGAGGGCGCCGTTGCGGTTGCCGAGGAAAGCAAGCTGCCGCTCTTCACCGCTGATACGGACTCCGTCTCCCGCGGCTCGATTGCCGCCCTCGGCTTCAACTACTACGACGTCGGCAAGCAGACCGGCGAAGTGGTTGTGCGCGTTCTCAAGGGCGAAAATCCGGGCGACATCGCCGTCAAGGTTGCCGCCGGCAGCGATCTCGTGATCAACAAGGGTGCTGCCGCCAAGATGGGCGTGACCCTGCCCGAAAGCGTACTCGGCCGCGCGACCCGCGTGATCGAGTAACACACATCGGGCAGCATTTCGTTGCTGCCGCCCTCGTTCCGGCGAGGGCGGTTCGCTTGTCGGAAGAATTCCGCGGCGCCGAACGACCGCGGAAGACTGGAAAAGAGGACCACCGGCGTTGAGTCAAATCGCTTTCTGGGGAGCTGTGGAACTGGGGCTCGTCTATGCCTTCGTCGCCGTCGGCGTCTTTCTCGCCTTCCGGGTGCTCGACTTTCCCGACCTGACGGTCGACGGGTCCTTTCCGCTCGGTGCGGCGGTCACCGCGGTGCTGATCATCGCCGGGGTCAATCCGTGGCTGGCGGCGACGGTGGCGATGGTTGCCGGTGCGACGGCAGGGATCGTCACCGCCCTGCTGAACGTGCGCTTCAAGATCCTGAACCTGCTTGCCTCGATCCTGACGATGATCGCGCTCTTCTCCGTCAATCTCAGGGTAATGGGCAAGCCGAACGTGGCGCTGATCAATGCCGACACGATGCTCTCGCCCTTCTATGGGCTGGGCCTCAGGGACTTCTACGTGCGGCCGCTCTTCGTCGGCGTGCTGGTGCTGATCGCGGTCGTTCTCGTCTGGCGCTTCCTCGAAAGCGATGCGGGCCTGGCGATGCGGGCGACCGGTGCGAATGCCCGCATGGCGCGGGCGCAAGGGGTCGACACCAGCCGTCAGATTTACACAGGCATGGCGATTTCCAACGCGCTCGTCGCCTTCGGGGGCGCCCTGTTCGCCCAGACCAACGGTTTTGCTGACGTGACCTCGGGCGTCGGGACGATCGTTGTCGGCCTCGCCGCCGTGATCATCGGCGAAACGCTGCTCGGCGCCCGCGGCATTCTGCTGGCGCTCGTTGGCTGCGTGCTCGGGTCGATCCTCTATCGCGTCGCCATCCAGGTGGCACTCTCGACCGATACGCTCGGCCTGCAGGCCTCCGACCTCAATTTCGTGACCGCCGTGCTCGTCACCGTGGCGCTCATCCTGCCTCGTCTGCGTCGTGGAGGTGCCGCATGATCAACCTCGAGAACATCCAGGTCGTCTTCGGCAAGGGCACGCCGCTGCAGAAACAGGCGCTGAACGGTGTCAGCCTGACGATCGAGGAAGGCGCCTTCGTCACAGTGATCGGCTCAAACGGTGCCGGGAAATCGACGCTGCTCGGCGTCCTGGCGGGCGACGTGCTACCCGGCGGCGGCAGAGTGACGATCGGCAAGACGGATGTGACGCGCAAGGGCACGGCCGCCCGCGCCGGCCTCGTTGCCCGGGTATTCCAGGACCCGCTCGCCGGCAGCTGCGGCGCGCTTTCGATCGAGGAGAACCTGGCGCTTGCCGCAAGGCGCGGCGAGAGCCGGAGGCTCACGCCGGCGCTCGGACCGAAGCGCCGCGAGCATTTCCGCGAGCGCATCGCCGAGCTCAATCTCGGCCTCGAGAACCGCATGCGCGACCGCATGGATCTCCTGTCCGGCGGTCAGCGCCAGGCCGTCTCGCTGGTGATGGCGACGCTCGCCGGTTCCGAAGTGCTCCTGCTTGACGAACACACCGCCGCGCTCGACCCGGGCATGGCCGAGTTCATCATGAATCTTACGCAGAAGATCGTCTCGGAACGCAAGCTGACAACGCTGATGGTCACCCATTCGATGCGCCAGGCGCTCGATTTCGGCCACCGCACGATCATGCTGCACGGCGGCGAGATCGTGCTCGACGTCGCCGGCGATAGCCGCAAGACGCTGCAGGTGGAAGACCTCATCGCCATGTTCCGCCGGATCCGCGGCCAGACGCTCGACGACGACGCGCTGCTGATCGGCTGATCGGCGGGCGCCAAGTGGTTGTCAACGCGCCTGGGTCAGAAAGATCTTCACCGCAAACACAGAAAAGACGCCCGCGAAGCTATAGTCGATCGCCCGCATCATCCGCTTGTTGCGCTGCAGCCATGCCGCCAGCCAGTCGGCAGCAAGCACCACCAGCGCGTTGACTGGCATGCCGATGGCGATGAAGAAGAAGCCGAGGAACAAGAGCTTGCCGCTCACCGCCGGATCGTCGGCGCTGACGAACTGCGGCAGGAAGGTCATGAAGAAGATGACGACCTTCGGATTGAGGATGTTCACCGAAAAGCCGGTTGCGATGTTCGAAAGGGCCGAGCCCTTTGCCTCCGTGACCTTCGTCACCGACAGGCTCGACCCATAGCGGATCGCTTGGATCGCCAGCCACAGGAGATAGGCGGCACCGCCGGTCTTCAACCCGAGGAAGGCGGTCGGCGAGGCGGTGATCAGCGCCGACACGCCGAAGGCGACCAGTAGCGTATGGACGACGATGCCGAGCCCGGTGCCGACCACGACGAAGAGTGCGGCCTTCTTGCCCTGCGCCAGCGCCCGGCTGATCGAGAGCGTCATGTCGGGCCCCGGTGTCGCGGCCAGAAGCAGGCTTGCGGCAGCAAAGGCGAAGAGTGTCGGCAGGCTGGGCACGAAGTCCATGGCGCATTCCCTGGTCGGTGATCGTTGCTGATACCGCCGGCTTCGCGCTTTTGCCAGCGGATTCGCCTATCCTGACTTAGTTCCGCTTGTATCGCTTCGAGTTCTGGCTAAAGTGCCGCAGATTTTGCACGGCGGCATCGCCGCCCTTGAAGAGCAGACGGACAGACACCATGGCATCGCACAAAGACGTGAAGAAGGTCGTTCTCGCCTATTCCGGCGGTCTCGACACCTCGATCATCCTCAAATGGCTGCAGACGGAGCTGGGCGCAGAAGTGGTGACCTTCACCGCCGATCTCGGCCAGGGCGAGGAACTGGAGCCGGCGCGCAAGAAGGCCGAGATGCTCGGCATCAAGGAGATCTACATCGAGGACGTCCGCGAGGAATTCGTGCGTGACTTCGTCTTCCCGATGTTCCGCGCCAACGCCGTCTATGAGGGCGTCTACCTGCTCGGCACCTCGATCGCCCGACCGCTGATCTCCAAGCACCTGATCGACATCGCCCGGAAGACCGGCGCCGACGCGATCGCCCATGGCGCGACCGGCAAGGGCAACGACCAGGTGCGCTTCGAGCTCTCGGCGTACGCGCTGAACCCCGACATCAAGATCATTGCCCCCTGGCGCGATTGGTCGTTCAAGAGCCGGACTGACCTGCTCGAATTCGCCGAGAAGCACCAGATCCCGGTCGCCAAGGACAAGAAGGGCGAGGCGCCCTTCTCCGTCGACGCCAACTTGCTGCACTCCTCTTCCGAGGGCAAAGTTCTGGAAGACCCCGCACAGGAGGCTCCGGAATATGTGCACATGCGTACGATTTCGCCGGAAGCAGCCCCCGACCAGGCGACTGTCATCAAGGTCGGCTTCGAGCGCGGCGACGCCGTCTCGATCAACGGCGTGCGCATGTCGCCGGCGACGCTGCTCGCCATGCTCAACGAGTATGGCCGCGACAACGGCATCGGCCGCCTCGATCTCGTCGAGAACCGCTTCGTCGGCATGAAGTCGCGCGGCGTCTACGAGACCCCCGGCGGCACGATCCTGCTTGCCGCCCACCGCGCCATCGAGAGCATCACGCTCGACCGCGGCGCCGCTCACCTGAAGGATGAGCTGATGCCGCGCTATGCGGAGCTCATCTATTACGGCTTCTGGTTCTCGCCGGAGCGCGAGATGCTGCAGGCGGCGATCGACAAGAGCCAGGAGCATGTCGAAGGCGAAGTGACGCTGAAGCTCTACAAGGGCAATGTCATGGTCATCGGCCGCGAGAGCCCAAAGTCGCTCTATTCGGACAAGCTGGTCACCTTCGAGGACGACCAGGGCGCCTACGACCAGAAGGATGCCGCCGGCTTCATCAAGCTCAACGCTCTGCGCCTGCGCACGCTCGCCGCGCGCAATCGATAAGGCCAGGGTTACATTTCAGACAAGGACCGCGGCAGAGCGATCCGCCGCGGCTTTTTCGTTCCGGTCGGTTTTAAGTTGAGACGCGGGACGCGGGCGGAAAACCGCGCACACTTTTCCTCATCCCGCTCTATTGCGCCGCTTCGCGCAACGGCTCCTCGGAGGAGGCCGGCACGGTCAAAGGGCGCCGGCGGACAATCCTGCGATACCAGAAATAGCTTACTACTGAGATGAAACCGAAGCCCGGGATGATCGTTCCGAGCGCCAGCGCCGGTGCGCCGACGAGGGCGGCGAGCGCGCCGCCGAGAAGGCCCGAACTCATCTGGATGAAGCCCATCATGGCCGACGCCGTGCCGGCGATATGCGGGAAGGGCACCATCGCCGCGGTCATCATATAGGGCATGACGAAGGCGATGCCGAAAGCGTAGATGCCAATCGGGATCATGACCGAGAGAAAGCTCGGGCCCAGCGCGTGCATGGTGAAGGCAAGGATGAGGCTCGCCATGCCGATGAAAGAGAGGCCGGCGGGCACGAGCGCCTGCGGCGTAACACGCCGCATCAGGAGCCGCACCGTCACCGTGCCGGAAAAGAAAAGGCCCGACTGCATCAGCATGCCGACGCCGAATTCCGTCGGTGTCAGGCCGACCTCGCTGATCAACACGAAGGGCAGCATGGTCGCCCAGGCATAGAGGGCGCCGACCGCACCGGCGATCACCAGTGTCGAGGATACGAAGCGGCTGTCCGTCAGCAGTTCGCGATAGGCCGTGAGTATCGGTTGCAAATGCCCCTTGCTGCGGTCCGGCGTCACCGTCTCGACCATGAAGAACTGTACGCAAAAGCAGGCCATCAGCGCGAAACCGACCATCAGGAAGAAGATCGACTGCCAGCCGAAGAGGCCGAGCGCGATGCCGCCGAGCGTCGGCGAGACCGCCGGCCCGAGCGCCAGCATCATGCCGATCATGTTCATGATGCGGGCCGCCGTGGTGCCGGTAAACTGGTCGCGAACGATGGCGCGGGCCACCGTCATGCCGACGGACGCGCCGATTCCCTGCACGAGCCGACCGGCAAGCAGCACGGCGACGGAGGGGGCAAAGGCCGCCATCAGGCTGCCGGCGAGATAGATCGCCATGAAGATGAGCGTCGCTGGGCGTCGGCCGATGACATCGGAGAGCGTGCCGGAAACGAGCTGGGCGAAGGCGAAGCCGCCGAAATAGAGCGACAGCGTCATTTTGATCGCCGCTTCGCTGGACGCAAAGGCGCGCACGAGTTCCGGCATCGCTGGCGTATAGAGCGCCATCGAAACGGGACCGAGCGCCACCAGGAAGGCGCCGATGATGCTCGTGCGCCGTTCGCTCATCCGCAGCGTCATTCCGCCGTCCCCTTCTCCTTGCCGGCGAGACAAGGATCGAGCCGACGAAGATTGTCTCGCAGGATCCGAAGATTGCCGCGCAGCAGCTCCCGCCCCTCGTCGCCCAGGCCCTCGGTATAGGCGTTCATCATCCCGCGTAGGCCGGCCATCAACTCGTTAAGAAGCGGATCAGCCTTGTCAGTGATGACGACGTTCTTGGCGCGCCGGTCGGCCGGATCGGGCACGCGCGCGACGAGCCCGAGCGCTTCGAGGCGATCGAGATAAGCCGAAAGCGTCATCGGCTCTATGCCCATGCGGGTGGCGATCTCCGCCTGCTTGATGCCCTCGGTCACGGCGACCTGGATCAGGGTGCGCGCTTCCCCAGGCGTGATTCCGAGCGCCATCGCATTGACCTTGCGATCGAAGGCCCCGCGCAGCAGGCGCGAGACATCGGTGAGCAGCAATCCGATCGTATCGGATTCGAGTTTTCTGGGCATCTGGGTCGTTCACGAGGAAAAATAATAAGTTTTCCTTATCATATTCACCCGGTCCGTTCAATGCAGGGCCTGCATCATTCGCCTCCCCAACCTCACCCCACAAGGGCGAGAGGTTGGGGAGGGGTCATTTCACGAATGCGGACCGACCTCAGCCCTCGAGCTCCTCGCGCAGCATCTCGAGCTCCAGCCATTCCTCCTCCATCCGCGCGAGCCCCTCTTTCAGCTTTTCGAGCTCGGCGGCGAGTTTGGCGAAACCGTCCGGATCGCGGGAAAAGAGAGCCGGATCGTGCATCTTCTCTTCGCGCTTGGCGATCTCGGCTTCGGCCTTGGCGATCTCCTTCGGCAGGTTCTCCAGCGCGAATTTCTGTTTGTAGGAGAGCTTGCCCTTCGCCTTTTGCGGCTCGGCTGTTTCGATGGGCGCATCGCTCGGCTTGGACTTCTCGGCCTTTTCGGCCCTGCGCCGCTCCTCGATTGCGCCGCGGCGCTGCGCCATCATGTCGGAATAACCGCCGGCATATTCGATCCAGCGGCCGTCGGGCGCTTCCGGATTGGCGGGCGCGATGGTCGAGGTCACGGTGCGGTCGAGGAAATCGCGGTCGTGGCTGACGAGGATCACCGTTCCGGCAAAGCCAGCGACGACCTCCTGCAGGAGGTCGAGCGTCTCGATGTCGAGATCGTTGGTCGGTTCGTCAAGGATCAAGAGGTTGGTGGCGCGCGCCAGGATGCGGGCGAGGATCAGCCGGGCTCGCTCGCCGCCGGAAAGTTCGCTGATAGGCGTGCGTGCCTGCTCCGGCTGGAAGAGGAATTCCTTCATGTAGCCGGTGACATGACGCTGTTCGCCGTTGACGAGAAGCGTCTCGCCGCGCCCGTCGGTGAGATAATGCGCCAGCGTCTCGTCGAGGTTCAGATCCTCGCGCTTCTGGTCGAGCGTGGCGATCTCCAGGTTGGTGCCGAGCTTGACGGTGCCGGAATCCGGCTCGATCTGCCCGGTCAAAAGCTTGAGCAGCGTCGTCTTGCCGGCGCCGTTCGGCCCGACGAGGCCGATCCGGTCGCCACGATGGACGCGGATCGAGAAGGGCGCGACGATAATTCGCTCGCCATAGGCCTTGGTGATCTTTTCCGCCTCGATGACCAGCTTGCCGGATTCCTTGGCATCGGCGAGGGTTGCCTGGATTGTGCCCTGCGGCCCCTTGTGACCGCGATAGCGCGCCCGCATGTCCTGCAACTCGCCGAGGCGGCGCATGTTGCGCTTGCGGCGGGCTGTAACGCCGTAACGCAGCCAGTGCTCCTCGCGCTCGATCGCCTTGCCGAGCTTGTGCTGTTCGAGCTCCTCCGCCTCCAGCACCTCGTCGCGCCAGGCTTCGAAATGGGCAAAGCCGCGGTCGAGCCGACGCGACTGGCCGCGATCGAGCCAGACCGTGGCGGTCGAGACCTTCTCGAGAAAACGCCGGTCGTGCGAGATCAGCACAAGGGCCGAGCGGCTGCGGGTGAGCTCGTCTTCCAGCCATTCGATCGTCGGCAGGTCGAGATGGTTGGTCGGCTCGTCGAGTAGCAGGATGTCGGGTTCCGGCGCCAACACGCGGGCGAGCGCGGCGCGACGCGCCTCGCCGCCGGAGAGGCGCTCCGGATCCTCCTCACCGGTTAGCCCCAGATGCTGCAGCATGTAAGTGACGCGGTAGTGATCGTCGCTGGGTCCGAGGCCCGCCTCGGCATAGGCCTGCACGGTGTCGAAGCCGTCGAAATCCGGGGCCTGGTGCAAGTAGCGGATGGTCACCGAGGGGTGCCGGAAAATCTCGCCGGATTGCGGCTCGGCAAGGCCTGCGACGATCTTCATCAGCGTCGACTTGCCGGAGCCGTTGCGGCCAACGAGGCAGATGCGGTCGCCGGGCTCGACCTGCAGATTGGCGCCGGCGAGAAGCGGCGTGCCGCCGAAGGTCAGGAAGATGTCGTCAAGCTTCAGGATGGGGGGCGCCAAGGCGTCAGGCTCCGGAAAGATCGTAGGGTCGGGCGAGAACCACCGCCCGGCCGGATTTCAGGGAAAAGCGAACCGGACCTTCCGCGACATTGGAAATCGTCCGGGAGGACCCGAAAGGCAGCGCGAAGTCGTCGAGCGGGTAGCGGGCGTTTTCGATCGACAAGCCGGAAAGGTCGGTGAAGCCGAGGATCGAGAACAGGCTGCCCTTCGGCAGGTCGATCTCCCGCGTGCCGGGCATGAGCGGATAGGCCTCCTCCTCGCCGGAGGTCATGAACGCGGCGAATCCCTCTTCCGCGAGCGCCGCAAGCCGCAAGAGGTGCAGGAAAGCATGGTCGCTGCGGGTGCCGCCGAGCGCGCCTGCCAAGATCAGCGACGTCGCGCCGCGCGAAAGCGCCGCCTTGACCGCGATCTCGCCATCGGTGGCGCTCTTGGCGGCCGGATAACTTTCCCGCGGGACATCGGCAAACGCCGCCAGGAGCGCCTCGTCGGTCGAGTCGAAATCGCCGACCCAGAGATCCGGGACGACACCGAGCGTCTTCGCATGGCGCATGCCGCCATCTGCCGCGATGAACCGGCTGCCGGAAAGCTGCGCAGCTAGCCGCTCCGTGAGGGTGAGCGCGCCGCCGAGAAGAATGGTGAAGGTTGATCGGGTCATGGCAAAAGCCCATAGCGCAAAGCGGCTCCCAAGGAAAAGGGCAGATAGCCTTTTCGGAGCCTGTCGTCGCATTTGGCCAACGCGGCATGCAGCAATTCAATGTGCTACAGCGACCTTTGTGCGTCTGAAAAGACCACGGCCTGTAGATCAGGTTCCCGTCGTCCCGTCGGGCGAAAGCATGTCCGCATAGATGCCGGGCGTCGAATCCGGGATCTCCACCGCACCGACGGCGCGCGCATAGAATTCCGCCGGGCCGACGCCGCCGATGATCGCATAGGCATAGCCGGCGGCGCGCATGGCGAGCAGGCTTTCGAGGAGCAATGCCTCGCCGAGGCCGAGGCGGCGCATCGCTTCATCCACGCCCGTCGGACCGAAGAAGCCGAGCGCCGTGACGTCATGGCAGGCAAAGCCGGCAAGTTCTCCCTTGCATAGCGCAATATGGATCCGCGTCGGCGTCGAGGAAAAGGCCGCCTCCGCCTCGCCCGCCCAGAGGGCGCCAAACCGTTCTTCGATCCACGAGACGACGGTCCTGCGTTCGGGCGCCATGGCGCGCCGGATGGTAACGTCGGGGCCAATCCTGGACGGACGGCCTTCGGGCAAGGCATAGAGGCGAACGAGCATATCCGGCATGAAATGACCCTCGCTTGGCGAACAAAACGCCGCTGCCGTTGTTTGAACTCAGAGCGCCGGCAAATCCTTCCGGTTCCTCGGGAACTCTTGATAGCGCAGGCGGCGCTCAGGGCCAATGCTTTGGCCGAAACTCCGCTTGCCTTGGCTGCCGCCGGAAGCTAAATCTTGACTGCTCTAACGGGGTGCCCGGGACCGCTTGCGGACCGATGGCTGAGAGGCTTCGAGCCAACCCGCGGAACCTGATCCGGCTCGTACCGGCGGAGGGATTAGAAGCGATCGGACCGATACGCGCTTTTCCCGTGCAGCATCAACAACAGGGAGAGGTGCCCATCATGTCCAGTTCACGCCATCGCAAGATCCTTAGCCGGCTCTCCATTGCCGGCATGGCTATCGCCGCGTTTTCAGCGAGCGCCGTCGCTGCGGAGAAGACGCTGACGATCTACACCTATGAGAGCTTCATCACCGAATGGGGTCCGGGCGCCAAGGTCGCCGAAGGCTTCGAGAAGACCTGTGACTGCAAGGTGAACTATGTCGGCGTTGCCGACGGCGTCGAGCTCCTGACGCGGCTGAAGCTTGAGGGCGACGGAACGAAGGCCGACGTCGTTCTCGGCCTCGATACCAACCTCGTCGCGGAGGCCAAGGGCACCGGCTATTTTGCCCCGCACGGCCTCGACACAACAAGCCTCAAGGTCCCCGGCGGCTTTTCCGACGACACATTCGTTCCCTATGACTACGGCCATTTCGCCGTGATCTATGACACCGAAACCCTGAAGAATCCGCCGCAGAGCCTCAAGGACCTGGTCGAAGGCGATCCGGCGCAGAAGATCGTCATCGAGGATCCGCGCACCTCGACGCCCGGCCTCGGCCTGCTTCTCTGGGTCAAATCTGTTTACGGGGACAAGGCCGGTGAGGCCTGGGCCAAGCTCAAGGAGCGCGTGCTGACGGTGACCCCCGGCTGGTCGGAAGCCTATGGCCTGTTCACCAAGGGCGAGGCGCCGATGGTGCTCTCCTACACCACCTCCCCCGCCTACCACATGGTGGCGGAAGGAACCGATCGCTACCAGGCGGCCCGGTTCGCCGAAGGCCACTACATCCAGATCGAAGTGGCCGGCGTGACGAAGAACACCAAGGAGCCGGAACTCGCCCGCAAGTTCCTGGCCTTCATGACCGGCCCGGAATTCCAGTCGATCATCCCGACGACCAACTGGATGATGCCGGTCGGCGCCACCAAGGAACCTCTGCCCGAGGCCTTCGGCAAGCTCGTCAATCCGGAAAAGACCTTCCTCATGTCTTCCGAAGAGGTTGCCGCGAACCGCAAGGCCTGGATTGACGAATGGCTTGCCGCGATGAGCAAGAACTGAGGCCGGTTTGTTTGACGCCACCGAAAACAGGAAAACGATCACCGCCGCGGCTTTCTGCCTCGGTGGCATCCTGCTTTTCGTCGGTCTGGCAGGCGCCGCGCTGCTCGCGCAGTCCGGCGAAGGTGGCGCCAACGGCCTGTTCGACGCCTATATCTGGCGCGTCACTCGCTTCACTCTGCTGCAGGCAGGCCTCTCGACGGGCCTGTCGCTCCTCTTCGCCATACCCGTCTCACGCGCCCTGGCGCGCCAGGCGTCGTTCCCCGGCCGGATCTGGATGCTGCGGCTGATGGCCTTGCCGCTCGGCCTGCCGGCTCTCGTTGCGGCGCTCGGCCTGATCGAGGTGTGGGGTCGGCAGGGCTTTCTGAACAGCATCTTCGCAGCAATGGGCTTGCGGCAGCCGATCAGCATCTACGGCCTGCTCGGCATCCTGCTTGCCCATGTCTTCTTCAATATGCCGCTTGCAGCGCGGCTGATGCTTGCCGGGCTCGAGCGCATCCCCGGCGAATATTGGCGCACCTCCGCCAATCTCGGCATGGGCTCGCTTGCGGTCTTCCACTTCATCGAATGGCCGGCGATCCGGGGCCTGCTGCCGGGCATTGCCGGCCTCATCTTCATGCTCTGCGCCACCAGCTTCACACTGGTGCTGACGCTTGGCGGCGGCCCCGCCGCGAGCACGATCGAGGTGGCCATCTATCAGGCACTGCGCTTCGATTTCGACCCGCCCCGGGCGATCGCCCTTTCCGGCCTCCAGGTCGTGCTCACAGGCACGCTGCTTATCGCCCTGAAATTTCTCGCCCCGCCCTCTGAGGAAGGCGAGACGAGCGGCAGGGCAATCCGACGGTTCGATGGTCTGAGCAGGCTTTCGCGCCTTGTCGACGGGACCTGGCTGGCATTCGCCCTCGTCTTCGTCGGCCTGCCCTTCATCGCCATCGCGACTTCCGGATTGCAGGCGGATCTGCGCCGCCTCATCGGCGAACCGGCGTTCCATCAGGCGCTTGCCACGAGCGCCGCCATTGCCCTTCCCTCCGCCGCCATTTCCGTTGCGATGGCCGCCCTGATGATCCGTGCACAGCGGCTACTCCTCGCTCGGCGGCGCAGTGGAATGCCGGCCCGCCTGTTTGCCGGCGCGATCGGTGCCAGCACCTCCTTCATCCTGCTCGCCCCGCCCGTCGTGCTTGGCGCCGGATGGTTCCTGCTCGTCAGGCCCTTCGGTGATGTCGCCCGCCTTGCCCCATTTCTCGTCATCGCCATCAATGCGCTGATGGCGCTGCCTTTCGTCCACCGCGTCCTCGCCCCCGCCATGGCGACCCATGCCGCGCGCACCGAGCGCCTTGCGGCCAGTCTCGGCATCCGAAGCTTCCATCGCCTGCGATGGATCGATTGGCCGGCGCTGCGCAAGCCTCTCTTGATGGCCTTCTCCTTTGCGCTCGCGCTGTCGCTCGGCGATCTCGGCGCGGTCGCCCTCTTCGGTTCGCAGGATCTCGCGACCCTGCCCTGGCTGCTCTACAGCCGTATGGGCAGCTACCGCACCGCCGACGCGGCCGGGCTTGCCCTGATGCTGGGGCTCATCTGCCTCGTTCTGACCATGCTCGGCACGGCGGGAGACAAGGCACCTGAAGGACGAAGCGCATGAGTTCGCTCGCCCTATCGCTCGAGGACGTGAAGGTTCGTTTCGAAACGACGGCGCTGACATTCGATTGCGCGGTTCCGGCCGGGCAGATCGTCGCCGTTGTTGGCGCCTCGGGCTCGGGAAAATCGACGCTTTTCAACGTCATCGCCGGCTTCGAGGCGCCGGAGGCGGGCGAAGTGCGGATCTTCGGCGAAGACATGGCCGGGCGCATGCCCGCCGAGCGCCCGGCCTCCGTCATCTTCCAGGAAAACAACCTCTTCGCTCATCTCGATGTCGCGACCAATGTCGGCTTAGGCATCAGTCCCTCGCTCAGCATCGGCGCGTCCGATCGCGGCAGGATCGAGGAAGCGCTGGCGCGGGTCGGGCTCGCCGGCTTCGGCAAGAGGCTGCCGCCGACGCTTTCCGGCGGCGAGCGCCAGCGGGTGGCGCTTGCCCGCGCGCTGGTGCGGCACCGGCCGCTGTTGCTGCTCGACGAGCCCTTCGCCGCGCTCGACCCCGGCATGCGCGCGGAGATGCGCGAGCTGCTCAGCGACCTCCATGGCGAGGAGGGCAACACCATCCTGATGATCACGCATCATCCCGATGACGTGAAGAGCCTTGCCGACAGCGTGCTTTTCCTCGATCAGGGGCGTATCGTCGCGCATGACGCCTTGGATCGATTTCTTGCACGGCGCGACCTGGCAGTGATCAACCGGTTTCTCGGCAACGACGAGATCAGGTGAGACGAATGAGCGTCCTTCGACCCTGTCATGGCAATCGATCGGGGCGGGGCGGCAGTATTTTTCGACAATGCGTGGTTCGCCACAATTTGACCGCCCCGTTATGCGACGCGCGGAACGTCCGGCTGGATGCGCGCGTTACTCGCGCATCCGTTGCTGTGATACCACGGGGCAACTATTTCTACTGGGATCAGCTAGGCAGGCGGCGCTTAAATCGATACAGCATGGGTATCGCTGAAAAACCTGCGCCGGAGCCCTTATGCGGCTGAAAAAGTAGGATTTTTCGACGCTGGCGACTGTTGCCTGATGAGCGCAGGGCGCACCGGCGGATGGAACGGGCTGAGAATGGCAAGGCAGACAGTCACAAAGGGCTGGTTTCCGACGCGGCGTGGCGGCACGGCGGCACGCGCTTTGATTGCATTGTCTTCGTTGAGCCTTCTCTCCGCCTGCCAGTCGATCATCGAGCAGACCTATGAGCCCGCCGTCTCGCCCTCCTCCAATCCGCAGATCGTCGAGGAGGTGCAGAAGAACGATCCGCGCGCCCAGCTCGGCGCGCGCGAGCATCCGCGCATCGTCGCGAGCTACGGCGGCGAATACAAGGACGCCAAGACGGAACGGCTCGTCGCCCGTATCACCGGCGCGCTGACGGCTGTTTCGGAAAACCCGCAGCAATCCTACCGCATCACCATCCTCAATTCCCCGGCGATCAACGCCTTTGCGCTGCCGGGCGGCTACCTCTACGTCACGCGCGGTCTGCTGGCGCTTGCCAACGACGCCTCGGAAGTGGCCGCCGTGCTTTCGCACGAAATGGCGCATGTCACCGCCAATCACGGCATCCAGCGTCAGCAGCGGGAAGAGGCCGAGGTGATCGCCAGCCGCGTCGTTTCCGAAGTGCTGTCCTCCAACCTTGCCGGCAAGCAGGCGCTCGCCCGCGGCAAGCTGCGGCTTGCCGCCTTCTCGCGCAACCAGGAACTGCAGGCCGACGTGATTGGGGTCCGGATGCTGGGTGAAGCCGGCTACGATCCCTACGCCGCCGCACGCTTCCTCGATTCGATGGCTGCCTATAGCCGCTTCACCGCGGTCGATCCCGAAGCGGACCAGAGCCTCGACTTCCTTTCGAGCCATCCCAACGCGCCGCAGCGCGTCGAACTGGCGCGCCGGCATGCCCGCGCCTTCGGCCCCGAAGGAACGAGCGGCGACCGCGGCCGTGACTATTATCTCGCCGGTATCGACGGGCTGCTCTATGGCGACAGCCCGCAGGAAGGCTATGTCCGCGGGCAGACCTTTTTGCACGGCCAGCTCGGCATACGCTTCGACGTGCCTCAGGGTTTCCAGATCGACAACAAGGCCGAAGCCGTGCTCGCCACGGGACCGGGCGAAGTCGCCATCCGCTTCGACGGCATTGCCGACAATGCACGCCGCAACCTGACCGATTACATCGCCAGCGGCTGGGTGACCGGTCTGCAGCCGGACACCATTCGACCCATTGCCGTAAACGGCCTCGAAGCCGCGACGGCTCGGGCCTCTGCCGATCGCTGGGATTTCGACGTTACCGTCATCCGGATCGGCGACCGCATTTACCGCTTCCTGACCGCGGTTCCGAAGGGATCGACCGCGCTCGAGGCGACGGCCAGCCAGCTGCGCACGTCCTTCCGCCGTATGTCGCCGAACGAAGTTCAAGCCTTGAGGCCGCTGCGCGTCAGGGTGGTTACGGTGCGGCCAGGCGATACGATCGCCACAGTGGCGGCGCGAATGATGGGAACGGATCGGAAACTCGACCTCTTCCGGCTCATCAACGCGATGCAAGTCACCTCCACCGTCAAGCCGGGCGACAAGGTGAAGATCATTTCCGAATAGGTGGTCCGGCTCCACCGGATCGGATACACCGGTGCACTTTCTTTGTCCTCCATGCAACGCGCCTCACCCGCCGTTGCACGAGGCAGACGCGGCCGTTCGACGGGATGAATCAGCTATGAGAAATATTCGCCTTAAGAAGCTTGGAGTTCTGGCGGTCGCCTATCTTTTCTACGGCGCATGCACCCAGGCGATCGCCAGCGACGGCCAGGACCTTATCGAACGCGCCGTTAACGAGGCGATCCACCCGGTCATGGAGGAATACGACGTTCCCGGAATGGCTGTCGCAGTCGCGGTGCAGGGGAGGAGATACGTCTTCAACTATGGCGTCGCCTCGAAGGAGAGTGGACAAAAGGTCAGCGATGAGACGCTTTTCGAGATCGGCTCGATCAGCAAGACCTTTACGGCGACTCTCGCGTCCTATGCGGAAGCCCGTGGAACCCTGTCTCTCTCCGATAATGCCAGCAAGCACCTGCCCGCGCTCGCCGGAAGCAGCTTCGACAGGATCAGTCTTCTCGATCTCGCCACCTATACGGCGGGCGGCCTGCCTTTGCAGTTTCCGGCTTCCGTCACCGATCAGAAAACGATGATCGCCTATTTCAAAGGCTGGCAGCCGAGCTACGCCGCGACCACCCATCGGCTCTACTCGAACCCCAGCATCGGCCTGTTCGGCTACCTCGCCGCCAAAAGCATGGGAGAGCCGTTCGACGATCTGATGGAGAAGACGCTTTTCCCGGAACTTGGCCTGACGCGGACCCATATCAGGATTCCCGAGGAGCGAATGGGCGACTACGCCCATGGCTACTCGAAAGCCGGCAGACCGGTCCGGGTGAGCCCCGGCGTCCTGGATTCGGAAGCCTATGGGGTGAAGACGACTGCAGCCGATTTGATCCGTTTTGTCGAGGCAAACATGAAAGGCGCGAACCTCGACGACACGCTCCAGCGCGCGATCGCGGCAACGCACACCGGCTACGTCAAGGTCGGCGACATGACGCAGGGCCTCGGATGGGAGATGTATGCCTATCCGGTTGATCTTGAGCGTCTGCTGGCGGGAAACTCGAAGAAGGTGAGCCTCAAGCCTAACAAAGTCACCAGACTTGATCCGCCGCGGCCGCCCGGGGAAAACGTGCTGATCAACAAAACCGGCTCGACGAGCGGATTTGGCGCCTATGCCGCCTTTGTTCCCGCCGAGCACATTGGCATCGTCATCCTGGCCAACAGGAACTATCCCATTCCAGCCCGGGTGAAGGCCGCCTATCAGGTGCTGACGGCGCTCCAAGGCGCACCGGCAAGCGCCCGGTGACACCTCGGAAACTGGTGATCGCCCGATCTACAGCGCGGTGCGTTTTATAGACGCACAAGGATCAATGTAGCACTTTGAATTGCTGCATGTTTTTATCCTAAAATCGGCTCCGATTTAAGGAAACATGCAGGTAATGCATGTCGCCCAAAAGTGCGCAGCGGTTTTGGGATAAACGGGATAAACGAAACAAAGACATAAAACGTGTCGCATGGTTCCGTTTACCCGCAACGCGCTTTAAATTTAGTGCATGGCGGCGGTCAATGCCGGCGCCTTTGCAGCCAGCGCGGTCCGCAGCTTCTCGAGCGCCCGGGTTTCGATCTGCCGGACGCGCTCCTTGGAGATGCCCAGCGCGAGGCCGAGCTCCTCGAGGGTGGCGCCGTCCTCCGACAGGCGGCGCGCCCGGATGATCTTCATCTCGCGCTCGGTGAGCTGCGTCAGGGCGATCTGCAGCCAGCGGCGCGCCCGCTCGCCGTCGATCATGTCACTCACCTGCTCGTCGGGGAGCGGTGCATCGCTGGGGAGGAAATCGAGCCGCGCGCCGCCGTCGGATTCGCCGTGACCGACCGGCGCCTGCAGCGACGCGTCGTTGCCGGAAAGGCGGGCATCCATGGTCTGCACATCGGCGAGGCTGACGCCAAGGGCGGCGGCAATTTCCTCATGCATAGCCAGCGATGTAAGTTGCCGATCGCCTTGGGCGAGGCGCGCCCGCAACCGGCGTAAATTGAAGAACAGCGCCTTTTGCGCCGAACTGGTGCCGCCTCGCACGATCGACCAGTTGCGCAGCACGAAGTCCTGCATCGATGCACGGATCCACCAGGTGGCGTAGGTCGAAAAGCGGACCTCGCGGCTCGGCTCGAAACGCGCCGCCGCCTCCAGCAGCCCGATATGCCCCTCCTGGACGAGATCGCCCATCGGCAGGCCGAAGCTGCGGAACTTGGCCGCCATCGCGATCACCAGCCGCATATGCGACATGGCGATCTTGTTACGGGCTTCCTGGTCATGGTCGTTCCGCCAGGCCTCAGCCAGCGCATGTTCCTCGTCACGCTCGAGATAGGGGGCATCCATTGCAATCTTGATCAAACGCCTGTCTGCTGTGAGGGTCTTCATCGATTGCTCCCTGGCTGGCGCCGAACGCCAACAATGTTGATCTTAGAAGAGCCGAACGCCTGTCGCGGCGGTCGGTTGAGGGGCGGCCGGCGCTGCTTGACGAATTCAGGCAGTGCCCTAAATCGAAGAATACGAACCTGAGACGGTGAGGACTCACAGAACCAAGATCGCACGGGAACGCAGGCGCACGCCTGTCCCGTGAACGAGAAACGTGCGCAGGGTCGAAAAGTTCCCTCTTGTGATGACGATTTTAGATTGCAGGACGCGTGCCGTGCCACCCGCACTGTCCTGGAGCTGGCGACGACGAAACTCATCGCGCAGCGCCGGCGCAAGAAAAAGGCCCGGCGCTGAGACCGGGCCTTGATAATTTGGTGAACGCTGGTCGCGGTGCTCCGCCCGCAGGGCGAGTGCGTCGCTGCCGATCTTAGGCGGCTTCGTCCTGCGTATCGTCTTCTTCGATGGCCTTGCCGCGCTTCGGCCCCTTGTTCAGATTGGCTTCGACGAGGCGCACGGCTTCCGTTTCCGACATCTTGTTCACGGCAGCGATTTCGCGCGCCATGCGGTCGAGAGCGGCTTCATAGAGCTGGCGCTCGGAATAGGACTGTTCCGGCTGATTTTCCGCACGATAGAGGTCGCGCACTACTTCCGCGATGGAAATGAGATCGCCGGAATTGATCTTGGCATCGTATTCCTGCGCGCGACGGGACCACATGGTCCGCTTCACGCGTGCCTTGCCCTGCACAACCTTCAATGCGCGATCGACGAAATCGGTTTCGGACAGCTTGCGCATGCCGATGCTGACGGCCTTGGCCACCGGAACCTTGAGACGCATCTTGTCCTTTTCGAAATCGATGACAAAAAGCTCGAGCTTCATGCCAGCGACTTCCTGCTCCTCAATCGCCACGATCTGACCAACGCCATGAGCCGGATAAACGATCGATTCACCGGTCTTGAAGCCTTGGCGCGTTGAAGATTTTTTCTGCTGGGTCGTCATTCGTTTCAAACACTCCCTATTGCGCACCGGCCTCAATCGGCCGGGCCGGGTCGTGAGGCCCGGATAGACGGGGATACCGCCGGGTGGGGTCAATCCTGGTCCGTCCAACGAAATGCAAACGGCTTCTTACGTCGCAGTCACCAGCAACGGAACGTTGCATATTTTGAAAGTGCCGCGCCGTGGAAATCGATTTGCTTTCGTGCTGGTTTTCGGGCGCGCAAAAGCACCCTCTGTGGATCAGTATGAGGAACCTATCACAAAAAAGAGCGGAAATCAATAATTTGCTGCATGGCAACGATCAAGTCACCATGCTCGCACCTGCGAGGCACCGGCGGGATTTCCCCAGATTTCCGGGCTCGCCTATTTCTGTCCTGCGTCAGCCGCGACGAACCGAGCGGCTGAGGCTTCAGTCGCCCTGCCCAGGCTTCTCGGAGAAATACTGCTCGTATTTCCCTTCGACGCCGTCCATCTCCTTGGCCTCCGGGAGCGGATCCCGCTTGACGGTGATATTTGGCCACTGGGTCGAAAATTCAGCGTTCAATTTCAACCACATATCGAGACCCGGCTCGGTATCTGGCTTGATCGCCCCGGCAGGACATTCCGGTTCGCACACGCCGCAATCGATGCACTCGTCCGGATGGATGACGAGGAAGTTCTCGCCCTCATAGAAGCAATCCACCGGGCAGACTTCCACACAGTCCGTGTACTTGCAGCGAATGCAATTGTCGGTCACGACATACGTCATGAGGTACTCCAGCCAATGCTCACATTTGATGGCAGACGGCAAATCACGGTGATGCTCGATCGTCCGCGCATGCGAGGAATGTCCGGCGCGCATAGCTGCCCGAAGCAAACCATGAATGCCACCCAACGTGGCTTGTGACGTAAAGGCTTTGGGCGGCCTTTGCAAGAATAATCCACACGCGATTTGCCGCGAAAAGGGCAGAGTTTTCCAGCATCGCCGCGGTATCGGATCGAAGCATCCAAATTTGCTGGATGGCCCGCTCCCGGCGCGGCCGCCGACGGCCACGACGGCAATCCTTACGTTCGTGATGACCACGCAAATCGCGCCTGAACAAGGTCCTAATCGTCGTCGTCGAAGTCGGGCTTGAGGCGGTCGGTCTCGCGCCGCTCCCGCTTCGTCGGCCGTCCCGCGCCGCGCTCGCGCGTCGCCTGTTCGAAGGGTGTGCGACGCTCGGCGGGTGCGGCCGGCGTCAGGTCTTCGTAGAGCAGCCGCGCCTCTTCATAGGGGCCCCGCCGGGTTCCCGGCAACAGGACCCGCAGGACTAGGTCGCGACGTTCGAGCGAAAGCTCCAGCGTGTCGCCCGCCTTGACCTGCGCGGACGACTGCGTCGCCCGCGCGCCGTTGACGGCCACGTGACCCGCCTCGATCGCCTTCTGGGCGAGCGAACGCGACTTGATCAGCCGGGCGAAGAACAGCCACTTGTCGAGCCGCTGGCGCGCCGCGGGCGAGGACGGTGGCTGTTTCTCCATGGTCCGCTACTTCTTCAGTTGCTCCTTGAGCGCGGCGAGCTTGGCGAAGGGAGAATCCGGATCGATCGGCTTCTCCTTGCGCGGCGGGCGATTGTCGAACTTGGCGCCCCGGTCGTGGCGCTCGTGGCGGTCCTGACGCTCCTTGCGCTGACCGCCCGGCTTGCCGTCCTGAGACTTGGCCCGCGCGGCGGCACCTCCCTTGCGGCCACCTTCCCTGGCCTCGGCCTGGCCGTGACGCTGACCGCCACGGCGCTGATCGCCCTGATGGCGGCCGCCCCGCTGGTTGTCCTGTCGCGTGCCGGGACGCCACAGGAGCACCGGCTTCGGCTCGACCGGCTCTTCCGGCTGCGCCGCGGCGGGAGTCTCGTCGCCGGTCGCCGCTGCCGACGCAGCTTCTGCCGGCGCCGTTTCCGCCGGCGTCGCATCCACATCGGAAGGCTCTGCCGCGGCATCTGCATCCGCCTCGACATGCTCGGCAGCCGCTTCCGGCGTCGCGCCCGTCTCTGCCGGCGTGCCGTCCTGCTTCGCCAGGAAGGCTGCCGCCTCCTCCGCGGCCACGCTGTCGGCGCGATAGCCGAGACCCTTGAGGATCTCCTCCATATCGTCCGGCGTCGCGCCGAGGATCGAGAGCATCGACGTCGTCGCCGTGAAGCGACGACCGTCATAGGCCCCGTCGGGCCGCGGCGTCGTGCCCGGCTTCCATTGCAGGAGCGGGCGGATGAGGTCTGCGAGACGCTCCAGGATGTCGATCCGCACCGCGCGCTTGCCGAGGTAGCGGAAACCGGCGAGCTTGTAGAAAGTGCGCTCGAAGGACGGGTCGGTGACGACCGAGGTCCGGCCGGCGGCAAGCATCGGGATGAGTTCGCCGTAGCCGGGCTTGTCCAGGCCGTCGTTCTTCAGCGCCCAGAGCAAGGTGATCAGCTCTGCCGGCGCCGGCTTCAGCAGGGCCGGAAGGAAGATGTGGTAGGCGCCGAAACGAACGCCATATTTGCGGATCGACGCACGGCTCTCCTGGTCGAGCGACTTCACCTCTTCGGCGACGTCGCGACGGAAGAGCACGCCGAGATTTTCGACGAGCTGGAAGGCGAGACCCTTGGCCAGGCCCTCGAGATCCTCCGCGCGCGAAATATCGTCGAGCGGCTTCAGCACCGTGCTGATGTGATGGTTCACGAAGCGCTCGATCCGCGCCACGACGTGGTCGCGGGCGTTGGCCTGGAGCTGCTCGTCGGCGAGCAGGATGACGCGGGGCCGCATGACATGGTCGCTCGCCGCAAGCCGCGCCACGGGATCGCCGAGCCAGCGCACGAGACCATCCGACGAAAGCGCCAGATCGTTGTTGCCGGCCGCATGCAGACGGGCGGCGCGCGCCTCGAATTCCAGCGCAAGCGCCTTCTGGGCGGCGCCCTGAACGGCCTTCGCGTCCGTTCCCTCGCTGCCGGCGACAAGCGTGAACCGGAAACCGGTTAGCTGACCCACGTGGTGCCCTTCGACGAAGACATCACCATTCACACTGATTTCTGCTTCCAGCATCGCATTCTCTCTCAGGCGCTTCATGAGCACAGATGTCCTGCGGTCAACGAAGCGTTTCGTCAACCTTTCATGTAACGCGTCGGACAATCGATCTTCGATTTCCCGCGTCTTTTCTTGCCAGTGTGTCGGATCGGCAAGCCACCCGGGCCGGTTGGACACATAGGTCCAGGTCCTGATCTGCGCGATTCGCGCCGAAAGTGTGTCAATCTCGCCATCTGTATGGTCGGCGCGGCGGACCTGCTCGGCCATGAAGTCCTCGTTGACCGTGCCATGGCGAACGAGATCGGCATAAATGCTCGAGATCAGGTCGGCGTGTTGCGCCGGCGTGATGCGGCGGTAGTCGGGCAAGGCGCAGGCTTCCCACAGCTTTTCCACGCGTTCCGACGTCGTGGCGACATCGACGACTTCCGGATAGCGCGCCAGGTGCTCCAGCGCCTGCTGGTCGACGGCCGGAAGGGCGCGCGTCAGCCCGGGCACCGCAGGCGCCGCCTCGAGGCTGTGCTTCAGCGCCTTCAGCGAAGAGTAGTCGAAGGCCTTGGAGCGCCATTGCAGCACCCGGACGGGATCGAACTCATGCGATTCGATCCGGTGCACGAGCTCGTCCTCAAAGGGATCGACGCGCCCGGTCACGCCGAAAGTGCCGTCTCTGATATGCCGGCCGGCGCGGCCGGCGACCTGGGCAAGCTCCGCCGGATTGAGGTTGCGGTATTGGTAACCGTCGAACTTGCGGTCCTGGGCGAAGGCGACGTGATCGACGTCGAGATTGAGCCCCATGCCGATCGCGTCCGTCGCCACCAGGTAGTCGACGTCGCCTTCCTGGTAGAGCGCCACCTGGGCATTGCGGGTGCGCGGCGAGAGAGCACCGAGCACGACCGCGGCGCCGCCACGTTGCCGCCGGATGAGCTCGGCGATGGCATAGACCTCGTCGGCCGAAAAGGCGACGATCGCCGAGCGATGCGGCAGCCGGGTGATCTTCTTCAAGCCCGCATAGAGAAGCTGCGACATGCGCGGTCGTTCGACCACCGTGATACCGGGCAGCAACTGCTCGAGGATTGGCCGCATGGTCGCCGCACCGAGGAGGAGCGTCTCTCCCCGGCCGCGCAAATGCAGTAGCCTGTCGGTGAAGATATGGCCGCGCTCGAGGTCGCCCGCGAGTTGCACCTCGTCGATCGCGACGAAGGACGCCGTCGTCTCGCGCGGCATCGCCTCCACCGTGCAGACCGAATAACGGGCGCGATGCGGAGTGATCTTCTCCTCGCCGGTGATCAGCGCGACATTGTGATGACCGACCTTCTCGACCAGTCGCGTATAGACCTCGCGGGCAAGCAGCCTGAGCGGCAGCCCGATGACGCCGCTGTCATGCGCGACCATGCGTTCGATGGCATAATGCGTCTTGCCGGTATTGGTGGGTCCGAGCACCGCGGTCACCCCGCGGCCGCTCAGGATCATGGATTGAAAGGACACGTCGTCGATCCCGGGCAGTCTCAAAGAGCCAGAGCGCTAACGCAGCCCGGCGGGCAACAGATGCCCACGCCGAGGCCCGAACGCAAGAGGGCGCGAGCAATTAAAAGCATCAGGCTGCCACCGGCCATATCTTGGGCCTCACTTCATCTGCAAATATCGACACTTGGAACAGCGGTGGAACGAATCGGAGACGAATCGGTGACTCCCGCAGATTCACTGTATGTTCACGGCTATATATAGATTTCAACGACTGGATTCGCACCATATGCTGAATCTACCGATGCGCCAGGCACCGCACCGTGTTTGACGGCACGCATTCCGGCCGCCGACGGCGGAATCGGCACAAAGGATTCCGAATCCAAGAGTCTGGAATAGCTGGAAAATTTTGACCAAGATTCGTTTTTCGGCACACCGATTCCAGGAATACGAATCGCCATCTGACGTGAGCCAATGAGTCGGAATGATTCCGGTGGCACGCGCCGATGGAGCGATTTCCGCTTCTGCCCGCTACAACATATAGTGTCTCGGGGCGCCAATTTGCCGCAGGAATCCGGCACCGCCTGCGGTTCGGGCGCCGCAGAATCGCCCCCATGGCATCGCCCCGTGCGACGACCAAAAACGAAAGCGGCGCCCCGAAGAGCGCCGCACAATGATCGATCCCTTGCAGGCGTCAGGCGAAATACTGCCCGCCATTCGCCGAGATCGTCGAGCCGGTGATGAAGCCGGACTCGTCCGACGCCAGGAACACGACGCAGCGGGCGATCTCTTCCGGCTCGCCGAGGCGGCCGACGGGGATCTGCGGGATGATCCTTTCGTTCAGCACCTTTTCCGGCACCGCGCGCACCATCTCAGTGCCGATATAGCCGGGGCATATCGCATTGACGGTGACCCCCTTTGCCGCCCCTTCCTGCGCCAGCGCCTTGGTAAAGCCGAGATCGCCAGCCTTGGCGGCGGAATAGTTCGCCTGACCCATCTGCCCCTTCTGGCCGTTGATCGACGAGATATTGATGACGCGACCGAAGCCACGGTCGCGCATACCCGACCAGACGGGATGCGTCATATTGAAGAGGCCGGTGAGGTTGGTATTGATGACCTCTCCCCACTGCTCCGGCGTCATCTTGTGGAACATCGCATCGCGGGTGATGCCCGCATTGTTGACGAGAATGTCGATCGGCCCGAGATCCGCCTCCACCTTGGCGATGCCATCGACGCAGGCCTGATAGCTGGAGACATCCCATTTGTAGACCGGGATGCCGGTTTCCTGCTTGAAGGCCTGGGCCTTCTCGTCATTGCCGGCATAGTTCGCGGCCACCTTGTAGCCGGCCGCCTTCAGCGCGACGGAAATCGCAGCGCCGATACCGCGGGACCCACCCGTAACCAATGCTACCCTGCTCATGTTCGCCTCCCACTTGGGTTAATTCAGTTTTGCAAATGCATTCTTCATCAGTTTCTCGCCCACCTGCTGGCCGTAGAGCTTGGCAGCCGCCTGGAACTCAGGGCTCGAGAGCGAGGATACGCCGACCTCGCACTTTGTCAGTGCGAGATCCATCATGGTGCTCGTCAATTGCACCAGGGACGACTTGACGCCGGCGGTGTCGTCGCTGAGCGCAGCGACCATAAGGTTCTTGAAGACGGTTTCCTGCTCGGTCGTCGTGTGGTCCAACATGCATTGGACCACGCGATTCTGGTCGAATTCGGCAGCTACCGCGGGCACGGTGGCAGCCGATGATCCGACGATGAGCAGCGCAACGACAAATCGTCCAGTGCGACGCATGCGGTCGTCGCCTACAGGCGCTCGACGCACATGGCGACGCCCATGCCTCCCCCGATGCAGAGGGTTGCGAGGCCCTTGGAAACACCGCGCCGCTTCATCTCGAAGAGCAGCGTGTTGAGAACGCGGGCGCCGGAAGCGCCGATCGGATGGCCGATGGCGATCGCACCGCCGTTGACGTTGACGATCGACGGGTCCCAGCCGAGATCCTTGTTGACCGCGCAGGCCTGCGCCGCGAAGGCTTCGTTGGCCTCGACGAGTTCGACGTCGCCGACCGACCAGCCGGCCTTCTCGAGCGCCTTGCGGGAGGCGGGGATCGGGCCGGTGCCCATGATCTGCGGGTCGACGCCGGCCGTTGCCCAGGAGACGATGCGGGCGAGCGGCTGGATGCCGCGCCTGGCGGCCTCGGCCTCGGTCATCAAAAGCGTCGCGGCGGCGCCATCATTGAGCCCCGAGGCATTGCCGGCGGTTACCGTTCCCTCCTTGTCGAAGGCCGGCCGCAGCTTGGCGATCGAATCGAGGGTGGCACCGTGGCGGATGTATTCATCCTGGTCGACGGTGACGTCACCCTTGCGGGTCTTGACGATGAAAGGAACGATTTCGTCGGCGAACCTGCCGGCCTTCTGCGCCGCTTCCGCCTTGTTCTGCGAGCGGAGCGCGAATTCGTCCTGCTCCTCGCGGGTCAGCTGCCACTTGCGCGCGACGTTTTCGGCGGTGATGCCCATATGGTAGCCGTAGAAGGCGTCCGTCAGGCCGTCCTTGATCATCGTGTCGATCATCTTGTAGTCGCCCATCTTGACGCCGCCGCGCAGATGCGCGCAATGCGGCGCCATCGACATCGACTCCATGCCGCCGGCCACGATGATGTTCGCATCGCCGGTGGCGATCTGCTGCATGCCGAGGGCGACCGCCCGGAGGCCCGAGCCGCAGAGCTGGTTCATACCCCATGCGGTCTTTTCCTGCGGGACGCCGGCCTTTATCGCCGCCTGGCGGGCCGGGTTCTGTCCCTCGCCGGCCGAAAGCACCTGGCCGAGGATCACCTCGTCGACCTCTCCCGCATCGACACCGGCCCGTTCGAGGACCGCTTTGATGACCGTTGCACCCAGTTCATGAGCGGGTGTGTTGCCGAAGGCGCCGTTGAAGGACCCGACCGCGGTGCGAGCGGCGCTGGCGATCACGATGGAGGGATTGCTCATGGGACGTTTCCTCTTGTTTCCTTTGCCTGGAGAAGCAGACTGGCAAAGCCAGGAGCGCAAGTCAAACGCCTTGATGCTTTGCAACAAAAGCTTCACGGCCAGCGCCGTTCATCACGTTTTGCACCTGCGTCGCCGCAACGCACAAAGAGATTGTCAGCGGCGCTCTTTTGCGGATACTCTTAAAAAACACAATAAAGACGGGACGATGGGTAAGAGGAGACCCTGATGGCGAAGAATGAAGGCCAGATCGTTATCAAGAAATACGCAAACCGGCGACTCTACAATACCGGCACGAGCACCTATGTGACCCTCGACGATCTGGCCGTGATGGTGAAGAGGGGAGAGGATTTCGTCGTGCAGGACGCCAAGTCCGGCGAAGACATCACGCATTCCGTGCTGACGCAGATCATCTTCGAGCAGGAGTCGAAGACCGGCAATACGCTTCTGCCGATTTCCTTCCTGCGCCAGCTGATCTCCTTCTACGGCGACCAGATGCAGATGGTCGTGCCGAGCTACCTCGAACATTCGATGCAGGCCTTCACCGAACAGCAGGCGCAGATGCGCGAGCAGATCAACAAGGCCTTCGGCGACACGCCACTCGGCAAGAACCTGCAGGTGCCGCTGCAACTGGTCGAGGAGCAGGTCCGGCGCAACACCGAAATGTTCCATCAGGCTATGCAGATGTTCTCGCCCTTCATGGCCGCTCCTCCGGCCAAGGAGACCAAGAAGGCCGAGGCCAAGGACATCGACGAGCTCAAGGAGCAGCTTCGCGCGCTCCAGACGAAGCTCGACAATCTCGGCTAGCTGGAAATTCCCCTCCCCACAAGGGGGAGGGGCTCTCGCAGGCTCCACCGTCGCGCCCAAATTCAATTCCCCGTACCGGTAGCGGCTTTCAGACATGTCCGTCTGCGCCGACACAACACGCTGCGAGGGATGCGGCCTGCGAGCGTCACGTCGTACCCGCCTCGATGTCTGGCCGGCGGCTCGCGGCCATGTCCGAGGGTGCGACGAGGGAGCCCCCTCCCCCTTGTGGGGCGGTTGGGGAAGGGCATTTCGTCAAACCTATGCACCAAGAAAAAGGGCCGGCAGAGCCGACCCTTCAAACTTCATCAGCACATAAGAGCGCTTATGCGCTTTCCTTCGGCGTCAGGACCTGACGGCCGCGGTACATGCCGGTCTTCAGGTCGATGTGGTGCGGACGGCGCAGCTCGCCGGAATTCTTGTCTTCGATGTACGTCGGAGCCTTGAGGGCGTCAGCGGAACGGCGCATGCCACGCTTGGACGGGCTCGTTTTTCTTTTCGGTACAGCCATTTCATTCTCCACTTATTGGGCAAAACACTGTTCAGCAGCCGAAAATGGCCGGGTCAAACAGATGTCGATCTCGGAAATTTTGCGCGCTTATACATGCCCGACCGCGGTTTGACCAGTCCCCGTGCGCAAATTTTCGACTCGGAGCAGCAAGGGAAACGTCTGCTCCCCCTTGAAAGCGTCAGGCCTCGTCCTCCGGCACGATCCACGGTTCGGCCCTTGCGGCTTCCTCCCATTTGCGGAAGGCCGGATGCGCCTTGACGGCCTCCATATAGGCAAGCGTTGCCGTATCGGTCGTGAGTTCGTAGACATCGAGGCGATTGACGACCGGGGCGAACATCGCGTCGGCGGCGGTGAAGCGGCCGAAAAGGAACGGTCCGCCGGAACGGGCGATTGCCTCGCGCCAGATCTCTTCGATCCGCGCGACGTCGGCCGCGACCCCTTCGGGAAGCGTGATCGCCTTGCGCGGCCGGCGGATATTCATCGGGCAGGCGCCGCGCAGCGCCCGGAAGCCGGAAAGCATCTCCATCGAATAGCTGCGCGCACGGGCACGATCCTCGCGGTTTTCCGGCCAGAGGCCCGCTTCCGGGTAAAGCTCCGCCACATATTCGATGATCGCCAGCGATTCCCAGACGCGGATTTCCCCATGGTGGAGGACTGGCACGCGTCCGGTCGGCGAGATCTCGCGAAACCGCGGATTGCCCGCCGGAAAGTCGAAGGGAATGACGACGTCTTCGAACGGAACACCGCAGCCTTCGAGCGCTAGCCATGGCCGGAGCGACCAGGACGAATAATTCTTGTTGCCGACATAAAGAACGAGCTTGGCCATGATCTGTTTCCCCTAGATCACGATGATTTTGGGTCTGACCGACCCAAAATCTTCGTGATCGATTCCAAAAGGTTAGAGCGGGATGCGGACGGAAAACCGCGCACACTTTTCCTTATCCCGCTCTGGCTCGGGCGGCAGACTTGCCACATCACCGGCTGCAAGACCAATGAATTGCCTTCATCTCAATCATAAAGACATGTGATGTAGCCGCCGGAGCGGCCGGCGCGACGCTCGATCACCGAGGCGAGGCGCCTGAGGCCCCGTCCGGGCTTGCCGGCATTGCGGCCGATCGGATTGGGAAGCGACACGGCGAGGAGAGCGGCCTGGCGGCGCGAAAGCTTCGTGGCGGAAACCCCGAAATGATGCCGTGCGGCGGCTTCGATGCCGTAGATGCCGTCGCCCCATTCGGCGACGTTCAGGTAGATTTCCATCATGCGCCGCTTGCTCCAGACGAGATCGGCGACGACGGCGAGCGGCAGCTCCATTCCCTTTCGAATGAAGGAGCGCCCGTTCCAGAGAAACAGGTTCTTGACGGTCTGCATCGGGATCGTGCTCGCGCCGCGCGTCTGCTCGCCATCCAGGGCGTCCTCGACGACGCCGCGCATCTGCGTCCAGTCGACCCCGTTATGGGCGCAGAACTGGCCGTCCTCGGACATCATCACCGACTGGACGAGGACCGGGGCGATATCGTCGAACTCCACCCATTGCCGCTCATAGCCGCGCAGCAGCACGAGGTCGCGCAGCATCAATGTCGATACGGGATGGATGAAACCGAGCAGGTAGACGACGATCAGCAGATAGGGCAGCAGGAGAATGGAAAGCGCCGCGAGAACGAGACGCTGGCGCCGCGTTCGCCACGTGCGGCGCAGAGCGGACCAGCGGCCGGCGGGCAACTCGCCCTCCTGGCGTTCTTCCGGAACGATGTCCACGGCCTGACTGTCCACCCCTCTGTCCATTCCCCACTCTTATTTCATGGATCGCGAAAGTTGAACGGCCTTTCTCACAAAAGACAAGGGCGCCTGTGCACTCATCCCGAACTAAACGCAGGAACCGCGACGCAAAAGGCCGTTGAAAGCGGCTCTCCCACGTGCCAAAGAGCCTCTCATGCAAGACGAGACATCATTTTTTCCGGAACGCCTCAAGGCCGCGGCGTTGGCAGTCGAGAGCCTGCTCTCGAGCCTCCTCGGGCCCGCCGCTCAAGCGGACGAGATCGCCCGCCCGACGCAGCTGCTCGACGCCATGCGCCATGGCGTGCTCAACGGCGGAAAGCGGCTGCGTCCCTTCCTGGTCGCCGAAAGCACCGCCCTTCTCGGCGGCAGCGCCGATGCGGCCCTACGGATCGGCGCAGCACTCGAATGCGTGCATTGCTATTCGCTCGTCCACGACGACCTGCCGGCAATGGACGACGACGACCTCCGGCGCGGGCAGCCGACGGTACACATTGCCTTTGACGAGGCGACCGCGATTCTCGCCGGCGACAGCCTGCTGACCTTCGCCTTCGACATCGTCGCCGCGCCGGAAACGCCGCTTGCCGACGGCCAGAAGATGGCGCTTGTGCTGGCGCTTGCGCGCGCCGCCGGCCATGGCGGCATGGCCGGCGGGCAGGCGCTCGACCTCGCCGCCGAGAAGGCGGCGCCGGACGAGGCGGGCATCGTCACGCTGCAGGCGATGAAGACCGGCGCCCTCCTCCGCTTCGCCTGCGAGGCGGGCGCGATCATCGCCGACGCGCGTGCCGAGGATCGCCGGCGGATGCGCGCCTTCGGCGAGAAGGTCGGCCTTGCCTTCCAGCTTGCCGACGATCTTCTCGACCTCACCGCCGACGCCGAGGTCATGGGCAAGGCCACCGGCAAGGACGCCGCCCGCGGCAAGGGCACGCTCGTCGCCCTTCATGGCCAGTCCTGGGCCGAGCGCGAGCTCGAAAAGCTGGTGACGGAGGCCGAAGAGCTGCTGGCACCCTACGGCACCCGTTCGGCCGTTCTTGTCGAAACCGCCCGCTTCATCGCCAATCGCAGGAACTGAGCTCATGAGCAAATTCTGGTCGCCGATCGTTTCCAAGCTGACGCCCTATGTTCCGGGCGAACAGCCGCGCATGGCGAATCTCGTCAAGCTCAACACCAATGAGAGCCCCTATGGCCCCTCGGAACAGGCGCTCGAAGCAATCCGGGCGGCGGCAAGCGCCGACCTCAGGCTCTATCCGGATCCGGTCGCGTTGGGCCTGAGGGAGGCGATCGCCGCAAGATATGGCATCTCGGCCGGGGAGGTCTTCGTCGGCAATGGTTCCGACGAGGTGCTGGCTCACGCCTTCGCCGCACTGCTGAAGCACGACGAACCCCTGCTCTATCCGGATATTTCCTACAGCTTCTATCCGACCTATGCGGGGCTTTTCGGCATCGAGGCGATCGAAGTGCCGCTCAATACCGCATTCCGCATCGACATCGCCGACTACCGCCGATCCTGCGGCGCGATCATCCTGCCCAATCCCAATGCGCCGACCGGCATTGGCCTGCGGCTTGGCGAGATCGACAGGCTGGTCGCCGAACATCCCGACCAGCCGGTGGTGATCGACGAGGCCTATATCGACTTCGGCGGCGAATCCGCGACCGCGCTCGTTCCGAAATACGACAACCTGCTGGTCGTTCAGACCTTCTCCAAATCGTGGGCTCTGGCGGGCTTGCGCGTCGGCTTCGCGATCGGCCAGCGGCCGCTGATCGAGGCGCTGGAGCGGGTCAAGGACAGTTTCAATTCCTATCCGCTCGGACGTGCCGCGCAGGCCGGTGCGACCGCCGCGATCAAGGACAACACATGGTTTGAGGCGACGCGCGGCAAAATCATCGCCACGCGTGCGAGGTTGACGAGCGAACTGGAAGAACGTGGCTTCGAGGTCCTGCCGTCGCAGGCGAACTTCGTCTTCGCCCGCCATCCGGATCATGCCGGCCAGGTGCTCGCGGCAAAGCTGCGCGATCGCGCAGTCATCGTCCGCCATTTCGCCAAGCCGCGGATTTCGGACTTCCTGCGCATCACCATCGGCACCGACGAAGAATGCGCAAGGCTGATTTCGGCGCTCGACGAGATTCTCTGACGCTTGCGTTATTCCGCGGCCGCCTGGCCGCGGCCGAAGCGCTTTTCAATATAGTCGGCGACGAGAAGCTGGAATTCCTCGGCGATCTTTGGGCCGCGGAGCGTCATTGCCTTCTGGCCGTCGATGAAGACGGGCGCGGCCGGCATCTCACCCGTGCCGGGGAGCGAAATGCCGATATCGGCATGCTTGCTCTCGCCAGGGCCGTTGACGATGCAGCCCATGACGGCGACCTTGAGCGCCTCAACGCCCGGATATTTCTCGCGCCAGGTCGGCATGCTGGCGCGGATGTCCTCCTGGATCTTCTGGGCAAGTTCCTGGAAGACGGTGGAGGTGGTGCGGCCGCAACCGGGACAGGCGGCGACGACGGGGATGAACTGGCGGAAGCCCATGACCTGCAAGAGCTCCTGCGCCACCTGTACCTCGCGGGTGCGGTCGCCGCCGGGCTCCGGCGTCAGCGAAATGCGGATCGTGTCGCCAATGCCCTGCTGCATCAGGATGCCAAGCGAAGCCGAGGAAGCGACGATACCCTTCGTCCCCATGCCGGCCTCGGTAAGCCCGAGATGCAGCGCATGGTCGGAACGGGCGGCAAGCATCGCGTAGACGGCGATCAGATCCTGGACGCCTGAAACCTTGGCGGAGAGAATGATGCGGTTGCGCGGCAGACCCAGTTCCTCGGCAAGCTCCGCCGAAAGGAGCGCCGACTGCACGATCGTCTCGCGCGTCACCTGTTGCGCCGTCAGCGGCGAGCCATTGGCCTGGTTTTCGTCCATCAGCCGCGTCAGGAGTTCCTGGTCGAGCGAGCCCCAGTTCACCCCGATGCGCACCGGCTTGTCGTAGCGGATCGCCATCTCGATGATCTCGGCGAACTGCTTGTCCTTCTTGTCCTTGAAGCCGACATTGCCGGGATTGATGCGGTATTTCGCGAGCGCCTCGGCGCAGGCCGGATGATCGGCAAGCAGCTTGTGGCCGATATAGTGGAAGTCGCCGACGAGCGGCACGTCCATGCCGAGGCGCAGCAGCCGTTCGCGGATCTTCGGTACGGCCGCAGCGCTTTCGTCGCGATCAACGGTGATCCGCACCAGTTCGGAGCCCGCCTTGTGGAGTGCCGCGACCTGCGCAACGGTCTGATCGATGTCGGCCGTGTCCGTGTTCGTCATCGACTGGATGACGACCGGCGCACCGCCGCCGACGATCACGCCGCCGACATCGACGGCGACCGAGGCGCGGCGCGGCTTTGGCTCGAAATCGAAGGCAGAAGACATGAAGGCCTCTTCTTGGGTCCCTTTACAGCGCCGTGCGCCTTTCCGGGCGCGCAAAGATCGCGCTGTAACACTTTGAGCTGCTGTCGGAGCGGAAAACGGAGGGAGAACCGCTCGAGCTTTCGCCTTTCAGGTGGCGGAGGAAAGCTTGCTTGTCAACGGCAACATCACGTTCTGACGGCGAATTGATGGCACGCCGCTGTCAGTGCTCCTTGCCCTGATCCGCATGGACGGCGTGGTGCGACAGGAGAAGCACAACGACGAAGAGAACCGGCAGCGATGCGAAAACGACCGCAAATCCGCTATGCTCGGCAATGAAGCCGATCAGCGACGGCGCAAACAGCATGCCGGAATAGCCCATGGTCGTCGCGACCGCGAGTCCGATACCGGGCTGCAGGCCGGGCATGTTGCCGCCGGCCGAGAAGGCGATCGGCACCATGTTCGAGATGCCGATGCCGGCCACGGCAAAACCGAGAACCGCGAGGGCCGCATTTGGCGCGAGCCCCGCTAAGACCATGCCGATGAGGGCCGTAATCGTGCAAACGCGCAGCGTCGTAGTGGCGCCGAAGCGATCACGCACATGATCGCCGGCAAAACGCATCGCCGCCATGGTCGCCGAGAAGGCGGCAAAGCCGAATCCCGAGAGCTCGACCGAGGCGCCGAGTTCATTGCGGAGATAGAGCGCCCCCCAGTCGAGCACGGCCCCTTCAGGCACCATCGAGAACAGCGCCATCAGGCCCACCAGCCAGGGCAATGGCGTCATCGGCAGGCGCAACTTCTCTTTCGCGGCCGCCGGGTGAGGCTTATCGGCGAGGATCATCGGCCAGGCAGCCGCAAGGATCGCGGCGCAAAGGCCGGTCACCAGGATCGCATGCGGCAGCACGCCGACGCGCGCCATCAGGAAGCCGCCGATGCCGGCGCCGATCAGCCCGCCGAGGCTCCAATAGGCGTGGCAGGAGGACATGATAGCGCGGCGCATCGATTTCTCGACCTCGACGGCATTGGCGTTCATCGCGACGTCCATGGCGCCGACGAAGCCGCCGAGCAGGAACATGCCGATCGCCGCCGTCCAGATGTTCGGCAAGAGCGTCAGGACGAGGAGCAGGGGCGAGAGGATGATCGCCGTGGCCTTGGCCACCTTTTCAGAGCCGATGCGGGCAATGTAGCCGCCGGCGATCGGCATCAGCACCAGCGATCCGACTCCGAACACCAGGATCAGCAGCCCGAGCACGCTCTCGCCGATCCCCAGCCGGTCCTTGAATTCGGGGATTTTCGGCGCCCAGCTTCCGGTGACGAAGCCGTTCATCAGGAACAGGAGGGAGACGGCGAGCCGGTTCTTCGACATATAGCCCTGCCGGACTGCGGCCTTTGGGGCGGTCTCTGTGCGCTGATCCATTTTGATCTTCCTGTTTGCCGGTCCCGGCTCAAATGGTGAATTCGATAAGATTGCCGTCCGGGTCGCGGATCACGGCTTCGTAGAAACCGTCCCCCGTCCACCTGGCTCCGGATACAAGCAGGCCCTGCTGGGCGGCCCGCGCGGCTATGTCGTCCACGGCCTCGCCACTGCCCAGGGAAAGGGCGATGTGCGCGTAGCCAGCGCGCTCCACCGTCGCGTCGTCATGCGGCTCCAGCCACGGCCCCTCCATGACCTCGATCGACGGTCCGGCGCCGACGGTCAGGAAGCGCGAACGGAAACCGGGACGACGCCGACTTTCGTAGACCGGGCCGGCATCGGCGCCGAGGAATTCGACCCAGAAGGCCGCAATTCGCTCGAGATCCTTGGTCCAGAGGGCGACATGCGCGATGCTCATCCGGCGCACTCCCCCGCCAGAACGACGCTCGACCCGTGCGCGGTGAACGCGGCGATCTGAGCCTCCGGCGCATTCGCCTCAAGGATCAGCGTAGAAGCGGCGTCGATGCCGATCACGGTGTGCGGAGCGGCAGTGCCGAGCTTATCGCTCGTGATGGCGGCGAGCACCGAGCGGCTACGCGAGGCGATCAGTCGCTTGAATTCCGCGTCCTCAAAGTGGAAGGCCGTGAGCCCCGCTTCAGCGTCGGCGCCGCAAGTCCCAAGGACGCAGAGGTCGGGCCTCAGCAACTCCACGTCGCGCTGTGCCCTTGCCCCGACCGCCGCGCCGACGGCCCGGTCGAGCGGGCCGCCTATCAGGATGAGGTCAAGGCCCGGCTTCTCCATCAAGGCGGAGGCGATCAGCGGCGTGTTGGTGACGATCGTTGCCGACAGATCCGGGGCGATCGCCCGGGCGATCGCCAGATTGGTCGAGCCCGCATCGAGAAACACCGTCATGCCGGGTTGAATGAAGCCGACCGCTGCCCGCGCCAGCGCCGCCTTGCGCCCCGGGGCGAGCGTCGCGCGCTCGCTCAAGGAGCCCGCATCCGGAGCGATTGGCAGGGCGCCGCCATAGACGCGCTCGCAGAGGCCTGCCGCGGCCATTTCGCGCAGGTCGCGCCGGATCGTGTCTTCGGAGACGTTGAACTCGCGCGCCAGATCGGCAGCGAGAACACGGCCATCGGTCCTCAGGCGGTCCTGGATCAGGGATTTTCTTTCGCGCAGCAGCAGCTCGGTCGACATCTTCATAATCGTGCATAAACGTGCATAAATCGATGAAAACGTGAATAGCACCCTCGCACGGCAATTTCAACCTTGGATCGATGGGAACAGGTCCGCCGGCTGGAGGTTTTATTGCCAGCCGTTCCGATGGGGTACGGTTTGCTTGAGAAAATATTCTATCAAAACAGCCGAGAATTGGTCTTTTATGCGCTCAGGCGGCTTAGAATTTATGCGAGTCTCGCCGCAATCCGGATGACGGGCCGGAGAACAGAAAGATGGAAACAAGACAATGAAACTCCTTCCGACACTTTTCGCTGCCGCCCTTCTGCAACTTGCCGCCTTTGCGCCGGCCGACGCGGGGTCGAACCTCGATGAGATCAAATCGGCCGGCGTGCTGAAGATCGGCACCGAGGGCACCTACGCCCCCTTCACGTATCATGATGTGAACGGCGCGCTCGTCGGTTTCGACGTGGAGATCGGCCAGGAAGTCGCCAAGCGTCTCGGCGTCAAGGCCGAGTTCCTGGAAGGCAAGTGGGATGGCCTGATCGCCGGCCTCGATGCCAACCGCTACGACACCGTCATCAACCAGGTCGGTATTACCGAGGAACGCAAGAAGAAATATGATTTCTCCGAGCCCTATATCGCCTCCAAGGCGGTGCTGATCGTCAAGGGCGACAACGAGGAGATCAAGGACTTCGCCGATCTCAAGGGCAAGAAGTCCGCCCAGTCGCTGACCAGCAACTTCGGCAGGCTTGCTGAAGCCTCCGGCGCCGAGCTTGTCGGCACCGACGGATTCGACCAGTCGATCCAGCTCGTCTTGACCGGCCGCGCCGATGCGACGATCAACGACAGCCTGTCCTTCCTCGACTTCAAGAAGCAGAAGCCGGACGCCAACGTGAAGATCGCTGCCGAAAAGCCCGACGCCGACTATTCCGGCATCATCCTCCGTAAGGACGAGCCGGAACTGCTGGCCGCGATCAACAAGGCGCTGGCCGAGATCAAGGCCGACGGCACCTATGAGAAGATCTCGCAGAAATATTTCGGCGCCGACGTCTCGAAGTAGCTGTTAAGGAGCGTCCTTTGTGCGTTCACTGAACGCACAGCGCTCTAGACTTGCACTGCATGCGGGCTTCGCGCTTTGCTTGAGCTCGCTCCAGAATTACGATCCGTTCCGGCCCCGGGGCGGATCGCGCGTTTTGAAAGGCTTTCCCTTGCCAAACTGGCTCAACCTCATGGCGGAATCGCTGCCGACCCTGCTCTGGGCCGGCTTGATCTTCACGGTGCCGCTGACCCTGCTTTCCTTCTTCCTCGGCCTGCTGCTCGGCCTCGTCACCGCCATCGCCAGGCTCTTCGCGCCGACACCCTTCGTCGCCGTGGCGCGCTTCTATGTTTGGGTGATCCGTGGCACGCCGCTCCTCGTCCAGCTCTTCGTCATCTTCTACGGACTCCCGAGCCTCGGCATCCTGCTCGACGCCTTCCCGGCCGCGCTCATCGGCTTCACTCTGAACATCGGCGCCTATACCTCCGAGATCATCCGCGCCGTCATCTCCTCCGTGCCGCGCGGGCAATGGGAAGCCGCCTATTCGATCGGCATGAGTTGGAGCCAGGCAATGCGCCGGACGATCCTGCCGCAGGCGGGCCGCGTCGCCGTGCCGCCGCTCTCGAACACCTTCATCTCGCTGGTCAAAGACACCTCGCTCGCAGCGGCGATCACGGTGCCGGAACTTTTCCAGACGGCGCAGCGCATCGTCGCCACCACCTATGAGCCCCTGATCCTCTACATCGAGGCAGCCCTGATCTATCTTGCCATGAGCTCCGTGCTTTCGGCCCTGCAGGTGAGGCTGGAGAAACGCTTCGCCCGGTATGGCGGCTTCCTGGAGGCGCGCGCATGATCGAGCTCACGCACATCGTCAAGCGCTTCGGCACCCACACAGTCCTGAACGACATCAGCGTCACGCTGGCGGAAGGAACCGTGACGGCCCTCGTCGGCCCCTCGGGCGGCGGCAAGAGCACACTGCTCCGCTGCGTCAACCTGTTGGAAATCCCGACCAGCGGAACGATCCGCCTCGGCGACGAGCGGCTGGAATTCACCCCCGGCCGGAAGGTCAGCTGGCAGGCGATCCAGAGGCTGCGCCGTCAAACCGGCATGGTGTTCCAGAACTTCCAGCTTTTCCCGCACCAGACGGCGCTCGGCAATGTCATGGAAGGTCTCGTGACCGTTCTCAAATGGCCGACCGACCGGGCCCAGGCCCGTGCCCTCGAACTCCTGGAGAAGGTCGGCATGGCCCACAAGGCCGACGCCTGGCCAGCGACGCTCTCCGGCGGACAGCAGCAGCGCGTGGCGATTGCCCGCGCGCTTGCGCCGTCCCCACGGGTCCTGCTGTGCGACGAGCCGACCTCGGCCCTCGATCCGGAACTCGCCGAGGAAGTGGTGGAGGTCCTCAGCCGTCTCGCCCGCGAAGGTACGACGATGATCATGGCAACCCATGACCTACGCCTCGCCTCACGCGTCGCCGATCACGTGATCTTCCTCGACGCCGGCGTCGTCGTCGAAAGCGGCCCGCCGCGCAAGATCTTCTCAACGCCAGAACGGGAGCGCACGAAGAAGTTCATCGCCTCGCTGAGCGCATCGCATAGTTATGATATCTAACGCGCAAGACAACCGACTGCATCGCTCCTAGACCCTGACTAGCCCTGACTGAGGAGCCATTCCCGTAACTCGGGCAAGCCAGTTGTGTGGGCCATCTGTTTCGGATGGATAAGGGCATACTCGGAGCCGTCCGGGTCGAAACCAAAGGGCGCCATGAGCCGGCCGTGCGCCACGTCGTCGGCGACGATCGCTTGCGGCGCAAGCGCAATGCCAAGGCCACCCAAAGTCGCTTCCGTCATCAGGAAATGGTGGTCGAGAAGCCGCGTGCTTCTGGGGCGCGGCACATCGGGGTGCGCGTCCAGCCATGCCGCCCACGCATTCGGCCGTGTCCGCGATCCGAGTGCCACATAGTCGCCACTCTCGAAGCGCGCCTGCAGGGACGGTAGCATCACCGGGCCGACGCGTTCGGGCATCAGCTTGATGATCGTCCATTCCGGATCGACTGGAAAATCAAGACGCCGGATTGCCAGCGTGACGCGGTCCCGCGCGAAATCCAGCGCCCCGCCGCCGGTCGACAGATGCACGTCGATGTCCGGGTATCTGTCCTGAAAGCCCGACAGGCGTGGAATCAGCCAGCGCATTGCCAACGAGCGCTCGCAGGACAAGATGATCGGGGTCGGCACCGAAGCGGCCCGGATTTCGGCCAGGACGCCGGCGATGACGCCGAACGCCTGACCGGTTGCGTCTGCAAGCTTTTCGCCATCCGGCGTCAGGCGCAGCCCTCGTCCGTCTGGCTCGACAAGGTGCATGCCGAGTTCGGCCGCCAGCTTGGAGACACGCCGGCTGACCGCGCCATGCGTCAGCGCAAGTTCTCCGGCGGCCGCACGTACCGAACCGAGGCGGGCAACGGTCTCGAAAGCCCGAAGATCGTCGAGAGAGGGAATATCGGATCGTCTCATTGGTGACTATGTATCACCAAAATTCGTCAGATCATATCGATAATCCTTCTCGAACGTTCTGCTATTAACACCAACATGAAGCAGAACCCCTCTCTCCGCGTCGGCGTTGTCGCTGACGATCTGACCAGCGCCACTGATGGCGCGGCGCCCTTTCTGTCGAAAGGCTATGCCCCCCTGATCCTTCGCAATGCTGTCGGCCTGACGGAAAGGGTCATCGTTTCAATCGAAACAAACAGCCGCGCCTCGACCGTCTCGCAAGCCGTACGGGCGACGACGGCGGCTATCTCCGCTCTGGCCGATCGAGACCTGCTCTTCAAGACTATGGACTCGACGTTGCGCGGCCATGTCCGCGAGGAAATCATCGCCGCGCTCCGCGCCAGCGGCCGAAGCCGGCTTGTCCTCGCCCCGGCGTTTCCCGCGGCGGGGCGCCTCACCATCGGCGGTATCCAGTCGGTCAATGGCATTCCCGTCAGCGACAGCGACTACGGTCTTGATCCGGTTCACCCGGCACGCACGTCACGCGTCGCCGAGTTGATCGATCCTTTGCTCGGTCGACCGGTTATCCTTGCCCAGGACGATGCTCGTGAAGCGGTGCAGCAGGCTGCGACCGCCCCCATCTTGATACTCGACGCCGACAACCAGGATGCCCTGAACCGGCAAGTGGCCCGCATTCCCGACCCGCAGAAGGTGCTGTGGGTCGGCTCGCCCGGTCTCGCCATCGCGCTTGCGTCCCTGGTTCCCGCCGCGCCGGACAGGCGCCGCCAAGCGAACGAAACAGGCGCGGGGGTACTGATCGTCGCCGGCAGCGCCAACCCGGTCACGCACATCCAATGCGACGTTCTGCTTGCGCACGGGATCTCTGTCGTCAACGAATTGGCCTCCGCTCGCGCCGGCGGCTCCGTTCTTTGCCTGCGCACTCAGACACAACGGCAAGCCGACGCCAGCGCCGTTCTGACGACTCTCGCGGATCAATGCGCCGCCGCGCTCGCGCGACATGACTTTGACGGGTTGGTTGCGACAGGTGGCGAGACAACAGCGGCGATCCTCGATCGGCTAGATATCCACCGCTTCCTTCTCACCCGCGAACTGGAGCCGGGCTTTCCAGTCGGTCGTGCCGAGCGGCCGGACGGCACGCCGATCGTCATTGCCATGAAAGCAGGCGGGTTCGGTTCGCCCTTGACGCTTCTTCATGCGGCGCGCGACCTGTTCGCCGCACCAGCGCGAAAGACAGAATCCGATGGCACCCTGTGAGCTTCCCCTCGCTGTCACCATGGGCGATCCCGCCGGCATCGGCCCCGAGATCATCGCCAAAATGTACCTCCGATGGCCGCGAAACCGGCAATGGGTCGTCGTCGGCGATCCGATGGTGATGGAACATGCCGTTACCGCGCTTGGCGCCGACGTGCGAATTCGCCCGCTGTCCTCCATCGACGAAGCCATGCTTGAGGACGGCGTCCTCGATGTCCTTTGCTCATCCCGGCTTCCGGCCCTTCCACCGGTCGGCCAGGTCTCAGCAGATAGCGGTCATGCGGCGTACAAGGCCATCGTAACGGCGATTCGACTCGCGCGGGAGGGCCGCGTCCATGGCATCGTCACCGCACCGATCCACAAGGAGGCGCTTGCAGCAGCCGGGCTGCCGTACCCCGGCCATACCGAAATCCTGGCTGACCACGGTGGCGCTTCGAAGGTCGCGATGATGCTGGCGAACGATGACATCCGCACGGTTCTCGTCACGATCCATTGTTCGCTGGCGGAGGCGATCCGCCGAGGTGACTTCGCCGCCCAGATGGCCGCCATCCGACTTGCCGATGCCGGCGGGCGGGCCCTCGGGATCACGCGTCCACGAATCGCCGTGGCGGGGCTCAATCCGCATGCCGGCGAAGGCGGACTGTTCGGTGACGAGGAGATCCGCATTATCCGACCGGCAGTCGAGGCAGCGCGTGCCGAGGGCATCGACGCTTCCGGTCCATGGCCCGGCGACACCGTGTTCATGCAGGCGCGCAAGGGTCGCTTCGACATCGTGGTCGCCCAGTATCACGACCAAGGGCTCATCCCGGTCAAATACATGGGGCTCGACCATGGCGTGAACGTCACGCTGGGCCTGCCGTTTGTCCGGACCAGCCCGGACCACGGCACGGCTTTTGACATCGCAGGGCGCGGCATCGCCGATCCCTCGAGCTTGAAAACCGCCTTCGACTATGCCGTTCGGCTGCGGCCTGTCATCCCGAACACGAGAGCTGACGCCCATGAGACCCTTTGACTTCATCTTCATGCTGACCCGCAACGACCGCACCGTGGCCGACGCCGCCACCCATGCGCAAACGGCACTCCGCGCCGGAATTCGCCATATCGGCTTCAAGGATGTCGGCCTGCCATTCGACGCCCTTGCCGATCTTCATCGTCAACTTCGCGAGGCTGGAGCCGACACCTACCTGGAAGTTGTTTCACTGGATCGCGAAAGTGAAATTCGCTCAGTCGAGGCAGCGATCGACCTGGGCGTCGACTATCTCCTTGGCGGCACGCACGCCGAGGATGTCCTTCCGCTGCTGGAAGGCACCGCCATCCGCTACTATCCGTTTCCCGGTCGCATCGTGGGACATCCGAGCATCCTCGAAGGGGGAGAGGCTGAGATCGTCGACAGCGCCGTGGCGCTCGCCAGCCACCCGGGCGTTTCCGGTCTCGACCTCCTCGCCTATCGATCCGCGGGCGACGTGCCATCGCTTATCGCAGCGGTCTGCAAATCCGTATCCAAGCCCGTGATCGTCGCAGGCTCTGTCGACCGGCCGGATCAGATCGCCGCAATCCACCATGGCGGCGCGGCCGGCTTTACGGTCGGGACATCCGCCCTGGACGGACGGTTCCCGGCAAAGGGTGCCATGTTGCAACAGCAACTCGAGGCAATTTCGGCTTGCGTATTGTCGCTCGCAGGGCAGCGCCGGCAGCAACGGGATCGGGTCCACCGACAGGAGACCTGATGCGAAGGCCCAATATTCTCGACGCGAACCGGCCGGTTTGGAAAGACCGGAGACCGACCTGTCGCAAGAGGCTATGCAGTGAATACTGCGACCGACTTTGCGACAGGCACGTGCAGCGCCGTGCACATCACCTGATGCTGGGCCGCTCCGCCCCTGCTCGCAACGGCGGGAGCGAAACGCGTCACGCCCCAAAGACGATCAACAGATCCTTGGCGTCGATCTGGTCGCCGGCGCGGACCAGTACCTCGGCGATCACGCCGTCCTTCTCGGCATGCAGCGCCGTCTCCATCTTCATTGCCTCGATCGACAACAGCACGTCGCCGGCCTTGACCGGCTGGCCGGGGTGGACGGCGACGGTCGAGATGACGCCGGGCATCGGCGCGCCGAGCTGGGCGGCGTTGCCGGCCTCGGCCTTGCGGCGGATGGCGGTCGAAGCGCCGCGGTTGCGGTCCGGCACCTTGATCGAGCGCGGCTGGCCGTTCAGTTCGAAGAACATCTTGACCATGCCCTTCTCGTCGATCTCGCCCTGGGCCTGGTTGAGGATGACCAGCGTCTTGCCCTTCTCGATGTCGGCGAACAGCTCCTCGCCCGGACCCATGCCGTAGAAATAGGCGGGCGTCGGCAGCACGCTGACCGGGCCATAGGTCTCGGCGGCCAGCGCATAGTCGGTGAACACCTTTGGATACATCAGATAGGAGGCGAACTCGAAGTCGGTGAGGTCGCGGCCGAGCTTCTCCCCGATCGCTTTGCGCTCCTGGTCGAGATCGGCGTCTTCGAGCAGCGAGCCGGGGCGGACCGCATAGGCCGTCTCGCCCTTCAGCGCCTTCTTCTGCAGCGCCTCCGGCCAGCCGCCGGGCGGCTGGCCGAGATCGCCCTTCAGCATCGACACGACCGAGTCCGGGAAGGCGATGTCCTTCGCCGGATTCTCGACATCGGCAACCGTCAGGTCCTGGGAAACCATCATCAAGGCCATGTCGCCGACCACCTTGGAGGACGGCGTCACCTTGACGATGTCGCCGAACATCCGGTTGGCGTCGGCATAGGCCTGCGCCACCTCGTGCCAGCGGGTCTCGAGGCCGAGCGAGCGGGCCTGTTCCTTGAGGTTGGTGAACTGGCCGCCCGGCATCTCGTGGAGATAGACTTCCGAGGCTGGCCCCTTGAGGTCGCTCTCGAAGGCCGCATATTGGTGGCGCACCGCCTCCCAGTAGAAGGAGATGCGGCGGATCCATTCCGGGTTCAGGCCGGGATCGCGCTCGGTGCCGGACAGCGCCTCGACGATCGAGCCGAGGCAGGGCTGCGAGGTGTTGCCGGAGAGCGCATCCATCGCCGCATCGACGATGTCGACGCCGGATTCGACGGCGGCCAGCACCGTCGCGGCGGCAATGCCCGAGGTGTCGTGGGTGTGGAAATGGATCGGCAGATCGGTGGCGTCCTTGAGCGCCTTGAACAGCACCCGCGCCGCGGCCGGCTTTAGCAGCCCGGCCATGTCCTTGACGGCGATGATGTGGGCGCCGGCCTTTTCCAGTTCGGCGGCAAGATCGGTATAGTATTTGAGATCGTATTTCGGCCGGGCGGCATTCAAAATGTCGCCGGTATAGCAGATCGCCGCCTCACAGATCTTGTTCTCTTGGGCCACCGCATCCATCGCGACGCGCATGTTCTCGACCCAGTTCAGGCAGTCGAAGACGCGGAAGACGTCGATGCCGCCCTTGGCCGCTTGGGCGACGAAGTATTTGACGACATTGTCCGGATAGTTCTTGTAGCCGACGCCGTTGGCGCCGCGCAAAAGCATCTGCAGCAGCAGGTTCGGCGCGTCCTCGCGCACCATCGCCAGCCGCTCCCACGGATCTTCGGTCAGGAAGCGCATCGACACGTCGAAGGTGGCGCCGCCCCAGCATTCAAGCGAGAACAGGTTCGGCAGCGCCCGCGCATAGGTGCCGGCGATGCGGGCAATGTCATAGGTGCGCATGCGCGTCGCCAACAGCGACTGGTGGCCGTCGCGCATCGTCGTGTCGGTGATCAGCACCTGCTTCTCAGCCTTCACCCATTCGGCGAATTTTTTCGGCCCGAGCTCATCGAGCCGCTGCTTGGTGCCGGGCTTGATGTCGCCGCCGATGAACGGCACGACCGGGGCGGCGATGTCGTCGTTGGGCTTCGGCCGGCCCTTCGCCTCCGGGTGGCCGTTGACGGTGACGTCGGCGAGATAGGTCAACAGCTTGGTGGCGCGGTCCTGGCGCTTGACCTGTTGGAACAGCTCCGGCGTCGTGTCGATGAAGCGGGTCGTGTAGCTGTTGTCGTGGAACTGCGGGTGGCTGATGATCGCCTCGAGGAAGGTGAGGTTGGTGGCGACGCCGCGGATGCGGAACTCGCGCAGCGCCCGGATCATCCGCTTGATCGCCTCGTCCGGGTTCGGCGCCCAGGCGGTGACCTTTTCCAGGAGCGGATCGTAGTAGCGGGTTATCACCGCGCCGGAATAGGCGGTGCCGCCGTCCAGCCGGATGCCGAAGCCGGTGGCGCCGCGATAGGCGGTGATGCGGCCATAATCCGGGATGAAGTTCTGCTCCGGGTCCTCGGTGGTGATGCGGCACTGCAGTGCGTGGCCGTTGAGACGGATGTCCGCCTGCTTCGGAACGCCCGACTCCGGCGTGCCGATGGCAAAGCCGTCGAGGATGTGGATCTGCGCCTTGACGATGTCGATGCCGGTGACGACCTCGGTCACCGTGTGCTCGACCTGGATGCGCGGATTGACCTCGATGAAATAGAACTTGCCGGTGTCGGCATCCATCAGATACTCGACGGTGCCGGCGCCGATATAGTTGGTCGCCTCGGCGATCTTCTTGGAATAGGCGGCGAGCTCGGCACGCTGCGCCTCGTTGAGATAGGGCGCCGGGGCCCGTTCGACGACCTTCTGGTTGCGCCGCTGGATCGAGCAGTCGCGCTCGAAGAGATGCACGACATTGCCATGCGTGTCGCCGAGGATCTGGCTTTCGACGTGACGGGCCCGCTCGACGAGCTTTTCGAGATAGACCTCGTCCTTGCCGAAGGCGGCCTTCGCCTCGCGCTTCGCCTCGGTCACCTCGCGGATCAGGTCCTTCGGGTCGCGGATCGCCCGCATGCCGCGGCCGCCGCCGCCCCAGGAGGCCTTCAGCATCACCGGATAGCCGATCTCGTCGGCCAGCCGCTTGATCTCGGCCGGATCGTCCGGCAGCGGCTCGGTCGCCGGCACGACCGGCACGCCGATCGAGATCGCCAGGTTGCGGGCCGCCACCTTGTTGCCGAGCTGGCGCATCGTCTCCGGCTTCGGGCCGATGAAGGTGATGCCGTTTTGGGCACAGGCCTCGGCGAATTCCGGGCTCTCCGACAACAGCCCATAGCCCGGATGAATGGCGTCGGCGCCGGACAGCTTGGCAACGCGGATCACCTCGTCGATCGACAGATAGCTTTCGATCGGCCCGAGGTCGCGGGAAAGATGCGGGCCGCGGCCGACCTGGTAGCTCTCGTCCGCCTTGAAGCGGTGCAGCGCCAGCTTGTCCTCCTCTGCCCAGATCGCGACCGTTTTAAGCCCCAGCTCATTGGCCGCGCGGAAGACGCGGATGGCGATTTCGGAGCGGTTGGCAACAAGGATCTTCGATATGGACAAGTCGGACTCCTCAATAGACTTGGAACGCGGGAATGCTGCACCCGCGAAATGAACTATTAGCGAGTCAAGGAATGAAGTGCAATTTCAGATGCGACACGAAGCCTAACCCATTGGGTCAGGAAATCAGCCCGAGGCGAAAGGCAATGGCAACGGCGTGATGCCGGTTTTTCGCCTTCAGCTTTTCCTGAATGCCGTTCATGTACCAGTCGACCGTGTGGCTCGAAATGTCGAGCACCTTGCCGATGTCGTTGGAGGTCATGCCGTCGGCGAGATAGTTCAGCGCCTCCATTTCGCGCCGCGTCATCTGGACTTCGACGCGCGAGACGAGCTCCGCCATGATCTCCGGATCGGTAAGCTCGAGCAGCTTCCAGAACAGCCGCTTGGCGATCGCGTCGAAGAGGCTCAATTCCACCGGGCTCAAGTCGACCACCCGGCCGCCGACGGTGAGGTTGCCCATCAGCCCGCGCCGGCCATGTACCGGAAAGATGTAGCCGTCGAAAAGCCCGTGATTGCGCGCCTCGACCATCATGCTTTCCATGCGCTTGCGGTGCGGGTCCGAGCGGAAGGCGACGAGCGTGTCACGCCAGCGGAAGCCGCGCTGGGCATGACCGAGATAGCGGATCGTCGGGTCGATGACGACATATTTCTTGCGGATGTAGATCTGCGGCCAGCCCTCAGGCCAACGCCCGGCGAGCAGCAGCCTCAGCGGGTTGTCGTGTGGCTTGGGCTGGCGCACCACACCGTAGAAATCGAAGCCACAGCGATCGAGCAGCCGTTCGAACTCGGGCAGGATCTCCTCGCGTGTCTTCATCTCTTCCAGAAGCGCCAGAAACTGTACGAGCAACGTTATATTCATTGAACACCTACGGGGTCAGAACGGACAGCGAGCGCTTGCGAAGCCTTCTATGAACGCGCCGTTCAGAAGCCATTCATGTTGCAACCGCGATAATTCTTCTTATCACGCCCGGTCCTGTACGAAACCTGCAAAAAATCGGAGTTGTGGCAAGAGATAGCGAACGATGGATCGTCCACCAATTCCTCCCTTGGTACCGGATGATCAAGCCATCTGAGTTGCCCGCTTCGCGTTTTCCGCAGGTTTTTCTCAGGGCCGTCTCGCGCGGCTTTGTCGGTCCTGCAGGGCAATCCTGTGTTGACCGCCAGAGGCGCAACGCACTGCCGCAATGCTGTTGCGGCGGCAAATCCGATGCCCAGAAGGGGTGAGACAGTGTCTTTATTCCAGGTGTATGCAAGAGCGCTTCAGTATCTTGCTGTCCACAAATACCGTGTCGGGGCGATCGTCATCGCCAATATCGTCCTGGCTGTCATCACGATCGCCGAGCCGATCCTCTTCGGCCGTATCATCGACGCGATCTCATCAAAGAAGGAAGTCGCGCCGATGCTGCTGCTGTGGGCCGGCTTCGGTGTCTTCAACACGATCGCATTCGTGCTCGTCTCCCGCGAGGCCGACCGTCTGGCGCATGGCCGCCGGGCGACGCTGCTGACCGAGGCCTTCGGCCGGATCGTCTCCATGCCGCTCTCCTGGCATAGCCAGCGCGGCACCTCCAATGCGCTGCACACGCTGCTGCGCGCCTGCGAAACCCTCTTCGGCCTGTGGCTCGAATTCATGCGGCAGCACCTCGCCACCGCCGTGGCGCTCGTCCTGCTGGTGCCGACCGCCTTCGCCATGGATTTCCGCCTGTCGATGGTCCTCGTCGTGCTCGGCGCCGCCTATGTGCTGATCAGCAAGGCCGTGATGAACCGCACGAAGGACGGCCAGGCCTCGGTCGAGAACCACTATCACACGGTCTTCTCGCACGTCTCCGACGCGATCAGCAACGTTTCGGTGGTCCACAGCTACAACCGTATCGAAGCGGAAACGCGCGAACTGAAGAAGTTCGCCGAGCGGCTTCTCTCCGCCCAGTTTCCGGTACTCGACTGGTGGGCCCTGGCGAGCGCGCTCAACCGCATCGCCTCGACCATCTCGATGATGGCGATCCTCGTCATCGGCACCATCCTGGTGCAGCGAGGCGAGCTCGGCGTCGGCGAGGTGATCGCATTCATTGGCTTCGCCAATCTCTTGATCGGCCGTCTCGACCAGATGAAGGCCTTCGTGACGCAGATCTTCGAGGCGCGCGCCAAGCTCCAGGACTTCTACCAGCTCGAGGATTCAGTGCGCGAACGCGAGGAGCCGGCCGGCGCCAAGGAACTCAGCGGCGTCGTGGGCGAAGTGCAGTTCCGCGACGTCTCCTTCGACTTCGCCAATTCCGCCCAGGGCGTGCGCAACGTCTCGTTCACGGCCAGGGCCGGCCAGACGATCGCCATCGTCGGCCCGACCGGCGCCGGCAAGACGACGCTCGTCAACCTGCTGCAGCGGGTCCATGAGCCGAAGCACGGCCAGATCCTGATCGACGGCGTCGATATCTCGACCGTGACGCGCAAGTCGCTCCGCCGGTCGATCGCCACCGTCTTCCAGGACGCCGGCTTGATGAACCGCTCGATTGGCGACAATATCCGGCTCGGCCGCGAGGACGCCTCGCTGGACGAGATCATGGCCGCCGCCGAAGCGGCCGCCGCAAGCGACTTCATCGAAGGCCGCCTCAACGGCTACGATACGGTCGTCGGCGAACGCGGCAACCGGCTCTCGGGCGGCGAACGCCAGCGGATCGCGATTGCCCGCGCCATCCTCAAGAACGCGCCGATCCTGGTGCTTGACGAGGCGACCAGCGCGCTCGACGTGGAAACCGAAGCCCGCGTCAAGGATGCCATCGATGCGCTGCGCAAGGATCGCACGACCTTCATCATCGCCCACCGTCTGTCGACGGTGCGCGAGGCCGACCTGGTGATCTTCATGGATCACGGCCGGGTCGTCGAGATGGGCGGCTTCAACGAGCTCAGCCACAGCAATGGCCGCTTCGCCGCACTGCTCAGGGCAAGCGGGATCCTGACGGACGAGGATGTCCGCAAGAGCCATACGGCGGCGTGAGGCTTTCGCTCTGAGATGAAAGCGCACCGAGCGTCGGTAGTCACGAACACGGAAACCACCCGCGAGGAAACGCGGGTGGTTTTTTCGTTATCGGCTTTTGACAACGCCTAAAGCAGCCTTGTGATTCCCGGAAATCTTGATAGACGGAAATTCCGGCTTCAATTCCAAGGGAATCATTATGCCGGACTTCTCCACCATCATACTTTTCACCGCGGCGTCTGTGGTACTCACCGCCACGCCCGGCCCCGATATGCTGCTGATTGCTTCACGCAGCATAAGCCAAGGGCGCACAGCCGGGCTCCTCACCTATGCCGGCATCGCGCTCGGCACTTATTGCCATGCTCTCGCTGCCGCGCTCGGCCTCTCTCAGCTCTTTGTGACCGTGCCGATTGCCTATGAAATCGTCCGTTGGGCAGGCTGCGCCTATCTTCTCTACTTGGCCTGCAAGACAGTCCGCTCGGAAGTATCGAGCTCTTCCCCGACATCGGCGCTAAAGCGACTTTCAAGTAAGCGGATTTTCGGAGAGGGCCTTATGACCAACCTCCTTAATCCGAAGATGGCCCTCTTCGTGCTGGCTCTGTTCCCGCAGTTCGTGCATCCCCACGGCGGATCGATGGTACTGCAGATTGTTCTCCTCGCTACAGTACTGAACGGGATCGGCCTTCTCGTGAATGGCTCGGTCATCCTTCTTGGCAACCATATCCGCACGCGTCTTTCCGGACTCCGCCGCTTCCCGAAGGTGCCGCAATACCTTCTCGCGAGCGTCTTCACGGGGCTGGCGTTCCGTCTTGCTCTAGGAGCAAGGAACTAACGTCGGGATAGTCGGCAGGGTCAGGCGAATTCCCGTCGTATAGTTGCCGGCGAAGTCCGAAGTCCGTCACGGACTTCGGCGACAAGCACTCACGCCCTAATGCATGTCGCCCAAACGTGTGCAGCGGTTTTGGGATGACGACATGCATGAAAATAAGGATCGAAAGCGCGCCGCGTGAATACGTTTCAATGCAACGGGCTTTAGGTTCGAGGCAATTTCCATCGCGCTACGCCTGCTTGTTCGCATCTACGCAGCGCGCAGCGGCTTGGCGCCAGCCATTTCCCTCAGCCAATCGAGATAATAGGCGTAGACGAAATGCAGGCCGATGCCGGCGATGACGAAGAGGGAGCCGATCACCGGGTTCCGGCCGGTGACGAAGAGCAGGACCTGCCCCGCCATGGCGAGGATCGTTCCGAAGATGAAGACCGCCAGCGAATGCCGGCCGACCATCACCAGCGGATGATTACTGTCGAGCCGCGTCAGCCGGCTGATGAGCGGGGTGATCGCCAGAAGGTAGGCGAGCGCTAGCACATGCAGGAGCCGCGTCAGCGACAGGAACGTCTTGTCGAAGCCGGTCAGCACCGCGGGCAGCCCGAAGGAAAAGTCGATGCTCCACCAGGAGAACAGCACCCAGGCGCCCGAGACCAGCAGGTAGGCGGCGGAAATCCCGATGAGCCAGGGGCTGCGCGGCAGGCGACCGCCGCGGCGCACATGGCTCATGCAGAGGATGCCGATCACGAAGAGGAACTGCCAGGACCAGGGATTGAGGAACCAATAACCTTCATCGAGGAAGTTCGAGGGAACGAGCTTGAAACAGCCGGCGGCAAGCCAGAGGGCGGCCGAAAGGAGGAAGAGCAGCCAGGGGCGGAGCGTATTCAGCCAGAGGATGCCGGGCAGCATCAGGAAGAGCACCGCATACATCGACAGGATGTTGTTGTAGCCGAGCTGATGGCCGAGCAGCACCATGGCGACGATGCCTTGCTCGGCCTGCTCGACGATCGGACGGATGTTGATTTCGCCGATCAGATCCTGGCGGCCGAAATAGAGGGCGCCGCCCGCGAAGATCGCCAGCGTCACCACGCTCGTCATGATATGCGCGACGTAGAGCGTCAGTGCGCGCCGCCAGACCTTCAAGGTCAGCGCCAGCCGCGCACCCGCCACGAACTTGCCGCCATAGGCGACGCCGACCGACAGGCCGGAAATCAGCACGAAGGCCTCTGCCGAGTCGGAAAAGCCAATGTTCTTGTGCGTGAGATATTCGAGATACTGGCCTGGAACGTGGTTGATGAAGATCGTCAGCAGGCAGAGCGCTCGAAAGACGTCGAGGCGTGTGTCGCGCCCCGTCATGACCGGGGCGGTTCCGATCCGGTCTCTGCCGCCCCAAGAAGTCTTTTGCAGCATGCGGTCCTTATCCGGGATTTGGCGCCCCGCCCCACCCCTTGTTGAAACCGGACGCCGCCGCCCCAGAGTGGGTTTCCGGCAGCGTCGATGAAACTGCGACCCAAAAATCCGGGGCGCGCACCGCAAATCAACGGCAAAGAAAAACCGGCCTCGCACGTTCCGTACAAAGCCGGCTCCTCCAGTGTCATTTCCGGCAGTTACAGCAAAATGCCTTCATGCGCGTTTTTTGTGACACTATTATTGACGCTGACGATTAACTCACCGGTTTTTCGATCACGGCTGACGGAAATCCGGTGCGTGGCACCATTCAGCCTGACCTCGGCGGAATAGCCGTCCCAGTGTTCCGGCAAGACCGGCTGGATCGCCAGCCTCTCGCCCCGCTGGCGAATACCGAGGATCCCTTCGACGCCGGCGCGGTAGAGCCAGCCCGCCGAGCCCGTGTACCAGGTCCAGCCGCCGCGGCCGGCGAGCGCGCCCTCGCCATAGACATCGGCGGCGACGACGTAGGGCTCGACGCGGTAATGTTCCGCATCGTCGCGATTGCGCGCATGCGATATCGGATTCAGCATCTGGAATGCACGCCAGGCTTCCTCCGCCCGCCCCTGGGTGGCGAAGGCCAGCACGACCCAGGTAGCCGCGTGGGTATACTGGCCGCCATTCTCGCGCACGCCCGGCGGGTAATACTTGATATAGCCGGGCTCCTGCTTCGTCTTTTCGAGCGGCGGCGTGAAGAGCCGGACGATGCGCTTTTCCGGATCGACCAGTTCCGCCATCACCGCATCCATGGCGCGTCTGGAGCGCTCCGCGTCACCCTCGCCCGACAGCGTGCTCCACGATTGCGCGATCGAGTCGATCCGGCATTCGTCGCTTTCCGCCGAGCCGAGCGGCGTACCGTCGTCATAATAGCCCCGACGATAGTAGTCGCCGTCCCAGCCGGCCTCATCGAGCGCCCGCTTGACGATATCGAGATGCGTCTCCCAGCGCGCAACGCGCGGCTGATCCTTGCGCTCGCGCGCATGAGGCAGGAAGTCGCGCAGGGCCCCGGCCAGGAACCAGCCGAGCCAGACGCTCGTGCCTTCGCCCGCCTCGCCGACGCGGTTCATGCCGTCATTCCAGTCGCCGCCGAGGATCAGCGGCAGACCGTTGGCACCGGTTCGTTTGATGGCGAGATCGAGCGCGCGGGCGCAATGCTCGTAAATGTCGGCGACCTCGTCCGCGATCTCCGGCTTGTAGAAGCTGTCGTGCTGTCCCTCCTCGAGCGCCGGCCCGACGATGAAGGGCAGCTTCTCGTCGAGAATGTCCTTCGTACCGGTGACGGTGCAATAATGCGCGACCGCATAGGCGAGCCAGACGACGCCGTCGGAAATCATCGTACGGACGCCGGCGCCTGAACCCGGCAGCCACCAATGCTGTACATCACCTTCGACGAACTGCCTGGAAGCGGCGTTGAGAACTTGCGCCCGCGCCAGTTCCGGCCGGTGCGTGAGGAAGGCGAGCGTATCCTGCAATTGATCGCGGAAGCCATAGGCGCCGCTCGCCTGATAGAAGGCCGAGCGCGCCATGATCCGGCACCCGAGGCTCTGGTAGGGAAGCCAATGGTTGATCATGTGGTTGAAGGCCCGGTCGGGCGTCTCGACCTTCACGACACCGGTGAACTCGCTCCAGAAGGTTTTTGACGCCTCCAGCACCTTGTCGAAGGCGCCAGCACGCAATTCCCCGAGAATTCCCTCTACCTGGTCGCTGCTATCGGCGTCGCCGAGGAAGAAGGTGATCTGCCGCTCGCTCCCCGGTTCGATGGTGAGATCCGTCGCAAGCGCCGCGCAGGCATCGCCGTCCACTTCGGTCGACCCGGAAAGCTCGGTTCCCGAGAGGACTGCATGCGGGGCGAGGATCCCGCCGGCCAAGCCGAGGAACTCCCGGCGGCTCGCCGTATAGCTCGCAGTCCCGCCATCGATGGCGAAGAATGCCGTGCGGCCCGCATAGTCGATGCTGTAGGGATTGGTCGCGAGGAGCGCCTTCGACGCCTCCTGCCATTCGGCCAGCACGAATGGAGCCGTGCGGCTGCGGTTGTTGCCGAGAACCCACTCGGCATAGCCATAGACGCGCAGCTTGCGGGCGGCCGAACCGCGGTTGCGGATCGACAGCCGGACGAGCTTGGCCGACAGCGACCTGTGCACGGTGTGGGTCGCCTCGATCTCGAGTTCGTCCTGCTTGCTTCGGAAGAGCGAATAGCCAAGGCCATGACGCGCTTCGAAAAGCGCCGACTTACGCCGCGAAAGAGCCGCGTAGGGCGTCAGCACCGAACCGCTGGCCATATCGCGGATAAAGATCGCCTCGCTCGGACGGTTGACGACGGCGTCGTTGGTCCAGGGGGTCAGCTGGTAATCGCGCGAGTTGCGGCTCCAGGAGAAGCTTGCTCCCTCGGCCGACACGTGGAAGCCGAAGCCCTCGTTGGAAATGACGTTGATCCACGGGTGAGGCGTCGCCTCGCCGCCGCGCAGCCGCACCACATATTCGCGACCCTCGTCCGCAAAACCGCCGAAGCCGTTCCAGAATTCGAGGTCGTCGCCGGAGACGGTCGCCGCCGCGCCCCCGGCCCCGTCCTGGATCACCGGCAGCAGCATGCGCGTGCTCTCCTTCGCCTCNGGCCCCGTCCTGGATCACCGGCAGCAGCATGCGCGTGCTCTCCTTCGCCTCTTCCGCAGGCTTTGCGTAAAGGGCGGCGGCGCGGGCGATCTGGTCGGTGATCGTGCCGTTGCGGGCATGGAAGACGGCGCGCGACGCCGAGATCAGCGTCGACCAGGTCTCCGGCTCCATCAGGTCACGTCGCACCGCGAAGATGTGCTGGCGCGGGCCGTCCGAGAGGCCGCGCAGCCTCAGGTTCTCGCACATGGAATCGAGCGTGTGCTGCAGGTCCTGCGCATAGGACGAAGCGCGCTCGTTGACGACCACCAGATCAGCGGTGATGCCGCGGGCTCTGAGATACTCCTGCGCGCGCAGCGCCTCGCGGGCGATGCCGAGGTCGCCGTCGTCATTGATCCTCAGGCAGAAGATCGGGAAATCGCCGGAGATCGCCAGCGGCCAGAGCGCCGCCTGGGAAGCGAGGCCGGCCTTGACGCTCGCCGTGTCGGCGCGAAGGTGCATGTCCGGATAGACCAGATAGCGGCCGAGCATCTGGAAGCTCGCCGCCTCTTTCGAGCTGATCCCGACATGGCGCATCTGCACTTGGCTGCGGGTCCAGGCATGGATGAGCTCGTGGTTGAAGGTTTCGGGGTGGCGGTAGCGGTCGATCGCCCGGTCGACCGCTTCCCGGTCCGGCGCTGCGATCGTCCAGAAGATGACGCTCACCTTCTTGCCGGCCGGAACCCGCACGACGCGCCGGAGCGCCATGATCGGATCGAGCGTATAGCCGTCGGTGCCCGACAGGCTCACGCCCTGGTCGAAGGCAGCGGCCTCCGACAGCGTGCGACCCTGGCCGAGGAAGCGGCGGCGGTCGGTTTCCGCCTGGGTGTGGCGATCGCTGCCGGCATTGTCGGTGATGAGATGCGCGACCTCGATATCCGGGTCACCGGGGCTGCGCTTGTTGCGCGACACCCGGATGACGTCGCCCTGACGGCTGATCTCCGTGCGGATGAACATCTTCGAGAAAGCCGGATGCGAACTGTCGGCCTCCTCCATGGCGAGCACCGGCTCGGCATAGGAGGTGACTTCGATGAACCGGTCTTCGGTGCCGGTGTTGAGCAGGATCACCCGACGGCCTTCCGCGTCGTGTTCGGTGGCGACGATGCATTCCACTTCGCTCGTCAGATCACCGACGGTCTTGACGAACTCGGCCTTGTCGTCGCCGAAGCGGGTGAGGGTCTTTTCGCCCTCGAGGCGCCGCGGCTCGGCGGTCGCCGACCACCACTCGCCGGTCACGGTGTCGCGCAGGAAGATGAACGTGCCCGTCCTGTCCTCCACCGGATCCGGCTTCCAACGCGTGACCGACTGGCCGTTCCAGCGCGCATAGCCGGCGCCCGTCGCCGTCAGCATGATCGAATAGTGGCCGTTCGACAGGAACACCGTCTCGCGGTCCTGCGACAGCGGGTCCTCGATGACCCGGACTTCCGGGCGCAGCAGGTCGGCCTGTCCCTTGCCGAGTGATTCCGGCTCGCGCTTGGCCGCCATCACCGGAATGTCGCGTGGCGCCTTCTCCTGCAGCAGGAGCTCCGCCGCCTCGATCACCGGATCGGCGTGGAACCATTCGCGCAACTGCCCATTGAAGACGACGTTTGCGATGGCTGCGATCGACATGCCGTGGTGGTGGGCGTAGTAGTTGCGCACCACGGCGCATTTCTGCCCTTCGGGCACACGCGTCGGCGTGAAATCCACCGCGTCGTGGTAGCCATAGGCACCAAGGGCGCCGCCTTCTCTCAACCGCTCCAGATTGGCGAGTGCCGACTTCGGATCGTACATGCAGGCAAGGATCGACGCATAGGGCGCGATCACCGCATTCTGGCCGAGGCCGCGTTTGAGGCCCAGCGTCGGCACGCCGAAATTCGTGTACTGGTAGGTGAGTTCGTGGTCGCGCGCGTTGAAGGCGGCTTCGGAGATGCCCCAAGGGGTCCCGAGGCGCCGGCCATGGTTGATCTGCTCCTGCACCACCAGATTGTTCGTCTGGTTGAGGATGCCGCCTTGCCGCTCCTGCATGACGAGCGGCGGCATCAGATATTCGAACATCGAGCCGGACCAGGAGACGAGCGCACCGCGCGCGCCGATCGGCACGATCGGGCGTCCGAGCTTGTACCAATGCTCGGTCGGCAGATCCCCCTTGGCGATCGCAAAGAGGCTCGTCAGCCGCGCTTCCGAAGCCAGGAGGTCGTAGCAGGCCTCGTCGAGCTCGTTGGCGTTCACCCGGTAACCGATCGAGAGCAGCCGCCGCTCCGGCCGGAAAAGGAAGCTGAAATCCATCGAGAAGGCGATGTCGCGGGCCCGGTCCTTGAGCACCAGCAGGCGCTGGCGCAGCGAGTCGATCGCACCGAGATCGAAGACCCCGTCGGCGATGTGCGCCTCGCAGGTCGCCACGAGCGAGCTCGCCCAGGTCGTCACTTCGCCGCTTTGGGCGGTGCGGACCTCATGGTCGAGATTGAGGGTAAGCTTGTGCATGTCGCGGGCAAGCACCGCCAGGTTGATGACCCGGATCGAGGCGAACTCGTGCTCCCGCTTGACCGCGGCGAGCGCGTTCTGGAAGCCGGCGATGCGCTCTTCGATCAGCCGCCGCAGCGGACGCACGGTCTTGCGGTCGTCCGGCAGCTCGTCCAGCACTTCGGCGAGGATGGCGGCGACGTCGCCTATGCCGTCGAGATTGCCCTGGACATGGGCGGAGGGCGCCTCGGCCCATTCCCGGCACATTGAAGACACCGCGATCAGGTGCCCGGCCAGATTGCCGCTGTCGACCGACGAGATATAGCGCGGCTCCATCGTTTCGAGGCCGCGCGTGCGGTACCAGTTGAAGAGATGGCCGCGATATTTGGGCATGCGATCGATCGTCGCGATCGTCTGTTCGAGTCGGGTGATCGTTTCCTCGAAGCCGATCCAGCCGAAGGAGCGCGCCGACATTGCCGACAGGAGATAGACGCCGATATTCGTCGGCGAGGTCCGTTCCGCCAAAACCGGTTGTGGGGTCTCCTGGAAATTGTCCGGCGGCAGGAAGTTCTGCTCGGCGGTGACGAAGGTCTCGAAATAGCGCCATGTCCGCCGGGCGATCTTGCGCATGTCGTCGATCGCCTCATCGGAAACGACGAGCTGGTCTTCCGTTTCCGCCGACTGGCTGACGAACCATGCGACCGCCGGCGATGCAGCCCAGAGGAGGGCGAACGGGATGCCGATGAAGGGCAGTCCGGTGTCGGAGACGGCCGCGAGCGCCAGCGAGACGACGGAGAGAGCCGGCGCCGTCCACATGGCGCGGAAATAGTCGCCGATCGAGCCGTGGCCGGCGCTCTGAACCTGCGCGGCCGTGCGCCATTCGAGCATCAGCTTGCGGCTGACGAAGGTGCGGTAGAGCGACCGGACGATCGCGTCCGCCATCATCGCCGCGTTGTGGGCGATGAAGACAATGCGCAAGGCAACTTGAGCATTGGCGGCGCGGATGTCGGAAAGCACCGTGTGGATATGCGCCCTGGCGACGATATCGTTGCGCCGCGGCATGATTCCGGAGATGAGCGACAGCGTCGGTGCGACGAAAAGGCTGAAGATCAGCACGATCTGCCAGATCAGCGCATCCGTCGGCTCCATGTAGTACCAGCCCATGACGGAGGCGGCGAGCCAGGCGACGGGGATCAGCGAGCGGCGCAGGTTGTCATACATCTTCCAGCGGCCGAGCATGGAGAGCCCGTTCGTCAGGCTGAAGATGTAAGGCAGAAGCTGCCAGTCGCCGCGCGCCCAGCGGTGCTGGCGCGACATTTCGACCTCGTATCGGGTCGGAAAATCCTCGACGAGCTCGATGTCGGTCACCAGCGCGCAGCGCGCATAGGAGCCCTCGAGCAGGTCGTGGCTGAGCACGGCATTCTCTTCGATCCGGCCCTTGAGCGCGGCCTCGAAGGCATCGACGTGGTAGAGGCCCTTGCCGGTGAAACTGCCTTCGTCGGTGATGTCCTGATAGACGTCGGAGACGGTGAAGATGTAGGGGTCGATGCCACGGTTGATCGAGAAGATGCGCTGGAAGGCAGAGGCCTCGTTGCCCGTCGTCAGCGACGGCGTCACGCGCGGCTGCAAGAGGCTGTAGCCGGCTACGACGTCCTGCGTTCGGGGGTTCACGACCGGCCGGTTGATCGGGTGATAGAGCTTGCCGACCAACTTTGTCACCGCATCACGCATCAGGCGCGTGTCGGAATCGAGGGTCATGACATATTGCACGCCCTCCGGCACCGTGTTGGCGCCCTGGAGGAACGAGGTGTCGCGATCGCCGCGCAACAGGAGGTTGAGCTCGTGCAGCTTGCCGCGCTTACGCTCCCATCCCATCCAGACGCCTTCGGCCTCGTTGAACAGCCGCCGGCGGTGCAGAAGGAAGAAGCGGGTCTTACCGTCATAGGCATAGCGGGCCGTGAGCGACGCCACTTCCCGCTTGGCATATTCCAGCACGTCCGAATCGGCAGGCGTTTCCTCGAACTTGCTGTCGGCCCAGTCGCTTAGGAGCGCGAAATAGATCTCGCCGCGCGGATTGGCGAGGTAGTGAACCTCGAGATTGCGCACCAGTTCGTCGACATGGTCGCGCTTGGCGATCAGACAGGGCACCACGACAAGCGTGCGGGCGTCCTGCGGAATGCCGTCGAGGAATTCGTAGCCCACGAGCCGCGACGGCCTGACGAAGAGCGTTACAAGCGTGTTGAACAGGCCCATCGCGCCCTCGGAAGCCGGCAGCGCGAAAAGCAGCAGCATGATCAGCTTGGCGCCGCTCGGAATGTCCATCGGGCTGACGAAAACGTAGACGGCGATCATCGCCAGGATGGTCAGCAGGATGTTCGGCCCGGCGATCGCAAACCAGTCCAGCTTGCGCACCAGGCGGATCATGCGCTGGAGCACCGACGGCGAATAGCCGATCCTCTTCTCCAGGTCCTTGCGCTGCTTGCCGACGAGGAAGGCGCCGACATTCGGCTCCTGCAGCGGCGCCTCGACCGCAGCGGCCGCCTTCGCCTCCTCGACCATCTCGACCGCGGTTTCCGTGACCTCGTGCTCGCTGTAGCCGGACCGGCGGGCGAGCTTTTCGATCGTGTCGCGATACTTGTTGCGCGAGCCGAAATCGAGCGCCGCATAGTCGGAGCCCTCGCGCAGCGTCGCGTCGATCTTGCTGACACTCTCGAACCAGACGGCCCAGTCCGTGTCGTCGATCTCGCGCAGGCTGCGAATGATGTTGCTCATCGTCGCGTTGCCCGACGACAGGCGGTTCTGCTCGGCGACCAGCGCCTCCTCGACGTCGGTGCCGCGCCGCTCCAGCCTTTCCTCGATCCAGGCGATGACCGCGCCCGAGGTCTGCGACCCGTCGCGCATGCGATAGAGAAGTTGGGCGATGAAGGTGTTGTCGGCGGCTAGCGCCTCGGACTCCGCAAGCAGCGCGCGGCATCTTTCCGGGTCGCTCAGGCGGATGATCTGGTCCGCGACCTCGTTCGCCTTCCGCCGCATGCCGCGCGAGCGTTCGACGCGGATCGCGATGCGGCGCAGGTTTTCGATGAGCACGAAGCGCAGGATCGACGGCAACGCCCACAGCTCGCCGATCTTGAAGGTGTCGTGCTCCTGGAACCCCTCCACCATCGCGGTGATGCTTTCCCGCGTAACGGTGCTATGGGTATGGGCCACATAGAGCCAGGCAAGTGCCATGGTGCGCGGAATGGTCGTGCCGGAGACAGACAGCGTCGGCAATTGACGGTAGAACTTGCGCGGAAAATCGCGCCGGACCTCCTGGATCGCTTCCTCGACGACGTGATGGTTGTCGAGCAGCCATTCGGCGGCCGGAGTGATCGAAGCGCCGGCCTCAACGTCGGCCGCCGTCGCCCGGTATACGCGAAAGATTTCCTTCTCGTTCTCCCGGTGTCTCGTGCGGAACTCGAAGGAAAAGAATCCCGGCAGGGAGGAAACGCCGCTCCGCGCAAGCTCGGCCCCGCATGCCCTCAGATCGTCGAACGAGAAATAGGTCGAGCGGATCGAATCGTTATAATCGATTTGCTTCGCTTCGGGTTCGCGCAGTGTATTGGACGACGTCGTATGTTGGAGCATGGGTATGAATTCTGGTTCCAACCGGGGTTGATCGGCCCGGTTCTCGTTGATCTGCCGAAGTGGCTGCGGCCCTTGGGATCCAGGCGGCGCCGGCGCGTTTCTAGACACGGTCATGTGTCCCCCCATCCGCTGTCGTCATCCTGGAGCCGGAAACCCGCGGGAGCAGGCACCGGCTGGGACTTGGGCATTGGAGATCGCAAAGCCGACGGCGCGTTGGATGTCACGGCCGCGTGATGCATGAAAGTGGCATTTTTTAGCCGTAGTGTCAGCGGCTTGCAAGGATTGCGAGCACCGCCTTGGACGATTTGCGCGGGACTGCCGCGGCAGCAATGCGGCGCGGCCGCACCCTCCCGCTGGCTCGATGAATGCTTCCGTCAAATCCGGCCCCTTCCTGGTATGTGGCAGCGTGGCGATCCCAAAAGGACCGCTGAGAAAGCCGCCTTCCACCCTCCCCGGCTGCGTCGGTTTCAGCCGACCTGCTCGCTGATCCATTCCCGGAAGGCGCGGCTGATCGGGTTTTCCAGTTTGCCTTCCGGCACGACGAGATAATAGCTGTTTTCAGTCTGCATCGGTCGATCGAGTACAATCCGCAACGTGCCTGCGGCGAGTTCCTGTTCGATCAGATAACGGGGCAAAAGGGCAAAACCGAGACCTGCTGTCGCCGCTTCGATGACCATCGAGAATTGATCGAACCGGTTGCCCCGGTAGGCGCCGTGACTGTCGACGCCGTTCGCGTCGAACCATTGCGCCCAGAGCTTCGGCCTTGTTGCAAGATGAAGCAGCGGTCCGCCGCCGATGTCTTCGGGAACCTCGACCGAATTTGCTGCAAGAAGCGCCGGGCTTGCGGCCGGCACGATGACCTCGCTGCACAGATAGCTGCAGGTCGCGCGCGCCCAGACCGGCTGGCCATAGTGGATCGCCAGGTCGAAATTCTGCTCGTCGAAATCGAACGGTGCGGAGCGTGACGCGATGTTGAGAACCGTGCCGGGATAGCGCCTCAGGAAATCGGGCAGGCGCGGCACCAGCCAGCGGCTGCCGAAGGTCGGCAGCGAGGCGACGGAAAGGCTCGAATCGGCCCGTGCCGAGGCCATGGCGCGCACCATTAACTCCTCGGTCTGGTGCAGCAGGCGGCGAACCTCCGGCAGGAATTTCTGCCCCGCATCCGAGAGAATGACCCGCTGACGGACCCGCTCGAAGAGCAGCACGCCCAATTGGGTTTCGAGATCCTTGATCTGCCGGCTGACGGCGCTTTGGGTGAGATTGAGCTCGGCCGCCGCCTGGGTGAAGCTGCCGTGGCGCGCCGCGCATTCGAAAGCCTGTAGCGTCGTCACGTCGGGAACCAGTCGGCGGCTTAACTTCATTCCGGCCTCGCATCAACATAGTCACAAGCAGCGCGATCAATGGCCGCCGCCTTTGGATATGATCAGAATTAAGAATGATCTTGTCTTCATCCTTAGCGCGAGGCGAGCCCCAGTGAAAGAGAATAGTTTCGTATCGGCCGACGATATTCGCGCCGCCTTTTCCGCCGCGATGTCCATCATGTACCGCGATGAGGTTCCGGCCTACGGCACGCTGATGGAGCTGGTGGCGAAGGTCAATGCCGACACGCTGGCCGCGAACGCAACCCTCAAGGAGCGCCTTGAGGCGACCGACTCGCTCGAGCGCATCTCCGAGGAGCGGCATGGAGCGATCCGTCTCGGCACCCCGGCGGAGCTGTCGATGATGCGCCGCGTCTTCGCGGTCATGGGCATGTATCCGGTCGGCTACTACGATCTTTCGACCGCCGGCGTGCCGGTGCATTCCACCGCCTTCCGGCCGGTCGGCGAGGCGTCGCTCAAGCGCAATCCCTTCCGCGTCTTCACCTCGCTACTGAGGCTGGATCTGATCGCCGACGAGACGCTACGCACTGAGGCGGACGCGATCCTCAAGGAGCGCCGGATCTTCACGCCGGGCGCGATCGAGCTCACGGAGAAAGCCGAGCGCGACGGCGGGCTCGACAAGGCCGATACCGAACGCTTCGTCGCCGAGGTGCTCGAAACCTTCCGCTGGCACGACAAGGCCAATGTGAGCGCCGATATGTACAAGCGCCTGCATGATGCCCACCGGTTGATCGCCGACGTCGTCTCCTTCAAGGGACCGCACATCAACCATCTGACGCCGCGCACGCTCGACATTGACCGCGTGCAGGCGCTGATGCCCGAGTATCGCATCGCCCCGAAGGCCGTCGTCGAAGGCCCGCCGACCCGCAACTGCCCGATCCTGTTGCGCCAGACCTCCTTCAAGGCGCTCGAGGAAGCGGTTTCCTTCCGCGACGCCGACGGCGGCTGGAAGCCCGGCTCGCACACCGCCCGCTTCGGCGAGATCGAACAGCGCGGCATCGCGCTGGCCCCGAAGGGCCGCGGCCTTTACGACCGGCTGCTCGACGAATCGCGCAAGATCGTGCGTCCCGCCGGCGACGGATCCAATGCCAGGGAGTATGAGGCGGCGCTCGCCAAGGCCTTCGAGGACTTCCCGGACAGCTGGGCTGAAATTCGCGAAGCAGGGCTCGGCTATTTCAGCTATTCTGTGACGGAAAAGGGCCGGCAGACAAAACTTCCCGGCCGCCGCGATCTCGACTCGCTGATCGCCGACGGCCTCGTGCAGTTCGATCCGATCGTCTACGAGGACTTCCTTCCGGTCAGCGCCGCCGGTATCTTCCAGTCAAACCTCGGCGACGGCGCGCAGCAGGAATTCGTCGCGAGCCCGAACCAGAAGCGCTTCGAGGCCGATCTCGGCGCTGCCGTCCTTAACGAATTCGATCACTATGCCGGCATCGAAAAGGCATCGATCGAGAGCTGCCTCAAGGCCTTGACCGCCGCCGTGGCAGCGGAATGATACGCCGACGATGATTGCACAGGACCATATCGACGCGTTGGCGAGGCTCCTTGGCGACAAGGGCGTCGTCACGCGTCAGGAAGACATGGCAGCCTACGAGACCGGCGCGCGCTATGATCGCGGCCGCGCCGCCGCCGTGTTGCGTCCGTCAACGACCGCGGAGGTTTCCGCTACGGTTTCCTATTGCGTGCGCAACGGCATCGCCCTTATTCCGCAAGCCGGCAATACCGGCCTCGTTTCGGGCTCGACGCCCGACGGTTCAGGCACTGAAGTGGTCCTCAGTCTCGATCGGTTGACCCGGCGATTCGAGCTCGATCTCGATAATCGCTCGATCCGCGTCGATGCAGGCATTCGCCTGTCGGACCTCAACCGGCGCCTGGAGGAGCACGACCTGTTCTTCCCGATCGACCTCGGCGCCGATCCGCGCCTCGGCGGCATGATCGCCACCAATACGGGCGGCTCGCGTTTCCTGAAATATGGCGACGTCCGCCGCAACACGCTGGGCTTGAAGGTGGTGCTCGCCGACGCGGCGGGCACAGTGCTCGACCTCGACTGCGACCTGCGCAAGAACAATACGGGCGTCGACTGGAAGCAGATCTTCATCGGCACGTCCGGCGCCTTCGGCATTGTCACCGAATGCGTGCTTAATCTCGAGCGCCTTCCGAAGCAGGTGGCGACCGCCTTCCTGGTGCCGGCAAGCGGCGCGCAGGTGCTGCCGCTCTTGAAAGCCATGGAAGAGAGGCTCGGCGCCTATCTGTCGGCCTTCGAGGGGATGTCGAAGAACGCGATCGCCGCCGCCTTCGCCCACGTGCCGTCGCTGAAGAATCCGTTCCAGGGCGGTAACATCCCCGATTACGTGATCCTCGCGGAAATCTCCCGCACCTGGGCGCCGCGCGAGGGAGAGCAACCGCTCGACGCGGTTCTCGAAAGCGTGCTGGCAGAAATCTGGGAGTTGGAGCACGCGCCGCTTGCCGACGCCTTCGTCGGCCCGCCGCACGAGACCTGGGCGCTCCGTCACGCCCTTTCGGAAGGCGTCAAGCACCTCGGCAAGCTGATTGCCTTCGACCTGTCCTTCCGCAGGGGTGACATCATGGCCTTCTGCGACCATATGAAGGCGGACATGCCGGAGAAGTTTCCCGGCGTCACAGTCTGCGACTTCGGCCATATCGGCGACGGCGGCGTCCACTTCAACCTGGTCGTCGCGAAGGATAGCCCGCTATTGACCGACCCGACCTTTGAGCAGCGCCTGCGCGAATGGGTCTTCGCCGTGGCGGTCGGGCAATATCGCGGCAGCTTCAGTGCAGAGCATGCGATCGGACGCCGCAACCAGGCCTATTACGATTTCTATACACCGGAAAAACTCAAGGAGATGGCCGCCGGCCTGAAGACGCTCACCTCGCCGGGAAAGCTCGGCAGCGCGCGTTTCGGTTAAGCCGCGCGGGATGAGGAAAAGTGTGAAGCGGTTTTCACCCCGCATCCCGCGCCAGCCTCATAAATAAGACAACACGGGAGTCAGATGAGATGAACATTGCAGCCAAGAAAGTCGACGTCGCCAAGGAGGCAGCCACCCTCCTCGACAAGATGGGCGTCACCAAGGAACTCTATACGGGCGGCGACATGCCGTCCTTCAGCCCGGTCACCGGCGAGCAGATCGCCAGTCTGAAGACCGTGTCGGCTGCCCAAGCCGCCAGGAAGATCGAACAGGCCGATGAGGCCTTCCGGGCCTGGAGGCTGGTGCCGGCGCCGAAGCGCGGCGAACTCGTCCGCCTGCTCGGCGAGGAACTGCGCGCCTTCAAGGCCGATCTCGGCCGCCTCGTCTCGCTCGAAGCCGGCAAGATCCCGTCAGAAGGCCTCGGCGAAGTGCAGGAGATGATCGACATCTGCGATTTCGCCGTCGGCCTGTCCCGCCAGCTCTACGGCCTGACGATCGCCACCGAGCGCCCCGGCCACCGCATGATGGAAACCTGGCATCCGCTCGGCGTCGTCGGCATCATCTCGGCCTTCAATTTCCCGGTCGCCGTGTGGTCGTGGAATGCAGCGCTGGCGCTCGTCTGCGGCAACGCCGTCGTCTGGAAGCCGTCGGAAAAGACGCCGCTCACCGCCCTTGCATGCGAGGCTATCCTAGAGCGCGCCCTCGCCCGCTTCGGCGACGCGCCGGAAGGCCTGTCGCAGGTGCTGATCGGCGACCGCGCAATCGGCGAGGTGCTCGTCGACCATCCGAAGGTTCCGATCGTCTCGGCAACCGGCTCCACCCGCATGGGCCGCGAAGTCGGGCCGCGGCTCGCCAAGCGCTTCGCCCGCTCGATCCTCGAGCTCGGCGGCAACAATGCCGGCATTGTCTGCCCCTCGGCCGATCTAGACATGGCGCTGCGCGCCATCGCCTTCGGCGCCATGGGCACGGCCGGCCAGCGCTGCACGACGCTGCGCCGCCTCTTTGTGCATGAAAGCGTCTATGACCAGCTCGTGCCGCGGCTGAAGAAGGCCTACGCGTCGGTCTCCGTCGGCAACCCGCTGGAAACGACCGCGCTCGTCGGCCCGCTCGTCGACAAGGCCGCCTTCGACAACATGCAGAAGGCGATCGCCGAGGCCAAGGCACAAGGCGGCGCGGTGACCGGCGGCGAACGCGTCGAGCTCGGCTACGAGAACGGTTACTACGTCAAGCCGGCGCTCGTCGAAATGCCGAAGCAGGCGGGCCCGGTGCTTGAAGAGACCTTCGCGCCGATTCTCTACGTCATGAAGTACAGCGACTTCGACGCGGCGATCACCGACCACAATGCCGTGGCGGCGGGGCTCTCGTCGTCGATCTTTACCCGCGACATGCAGGAATCCGAGCGCTTCCTCGCAGCCGACGGCTCGGACTGCGGCATTGCCAACGTCAATATCGGCACGTCCGGTGCGGAAATCGGCGGCGCTTTCGGCGGCGAAAAGGAAACCGGCGGCGGCCGTGAATCCGGCTCCGACGCCTGGAAGGCCTATATGCGCCGCGCCACCAACACGATCAACTATTCGAAGGCTCTGCCGCTGGCGCAGGGCGTCTCCTTCGACATCGAATAGGATCGGCCATGACCATCAATGCAACGGTCAAGGAGGCGGGCTTTCTGCCCGCCTCTCGGATCTCCTCGATCGGCGTTTCGGAAATCCTGAAGATCGGCGCCCGTGCCAACGCCATGAAGCGCGAAGGCAAGCCGGTCATCATTCTCGGTGCCGGCGAGCCGGATTTCGATACGCCGGACCACGTCAAGCAGGCGGCCTGGGAAGCGATCCAGCGCGGCGAGACGAAATATACGGCGCTCGATGGCTCGCCGGAGCTCAAAAACGCGATCCGCGAAAAGTTCCAGCGCGAGAATGGGCTCGCCTATGCGCTGGACGAGATTACGGTTGCCACCGGCGCCAAGCAGATTCTCTTCAACGCCATGATGGCGACGATCAATCCCGGCGACGAGGTGATCATCCCGACCCCCTACTGGACCTCCTATTCGGACATCGTCCAGATCTGCGAAGGCAAGCCGGTGCTGATTGCATGCGATGCATCGTCCGGTTTCCGCCTGACGGCGGAAAAGCTTGAGGCGGCGATTACGCCGAAGACGCGCTGGGTGCTGTTGAACTCGCCCTCGAACCCGTCGGGTGCTGCCTACAGCGCGCACGACTACCGGCCGCTGATGGATGCTCTGCTCAACCACCCGCATGTCTGGCTGCTCGTCGACGACATGTATGAGCATATCGTCTATGACGGCTTCCGTTTCGTGACGCCGGTTGAGCTCGAGCCCCGCCTCAAGGAGCGGACGCTGACCGTCAACGGGGTTTCCAAGGCCTATGCGATGACCGGCTGGCGGATCGGCTATGCCGGCGGCCCGCGCGCGCTCATCAAGGCGATGGCCGTCGTCCAGAGCCAGGCGACATCCTGCCCGTCATCGGTGAGCCAGGCGGCCTCGGTCGCCGCGCTCAACGGCCCGCAGGATTTCCTGAAAGAGCGCACAGCGAGCTTCCAGCGTCGCCGCGACCTGGTGGTGAGCGGCCTGAACGCCATCGACGGGCTCGATTGCCGCGTTCCGGAAGGTGCCTTCTACACCTTCTCCGGCTGCGCCGGCATGCTCGGCAAGGTAACGCCCGCCGGAAAGAAGATCGAGACGGATACCGACTTCTGCGCCTATCTGCTTGAAGACGCCCATATCGCCGTCGTCCCGGGCTCGGCCTTCGGCCTTTCGCCCTTCTTTCGCATCTCCTATGCGACGTCGGAGGCTGAACTGACGGAAGCGCTCACGCGCATCGCCGCCGCCTGCGCGCGGCTTTCTTGAGATAGAGTCAAAAGAGGCGCGGCCTGCACCTCCCCCCAACCCTTGGGAGGGGCAACTTCAGCAGCGGCTTCAGCGAATCAAGATCGCCCGGAAATCATTGACATTCGTCCCGGTCGGGCCAGGCACGAAAAGATCGCCGCTCGCCGCGAACGCCGACCAGGCATCGTGGCGGGCGAGATGGGCGCGCGGATCGACGCCCGCCGCCCGCATGCGGCCGACGCTTGCCCCGTCGGCAAAGGCGCCGGCATTGTCTTCCGAGCCGTCGATGCCGTCCGTGTCGGCGGCAAGCGCGTCGACGCCGTCGATGCCGTCGATGTCGAGCGCCAGCGACAGCAGGAATTCGCTATTGCGCCCGCCCTTACCGTAATCCTTGCCGGAAATCGTCACCGTCGTCTCGCCGCCGGAAAGCAGCACCACGGGTTTTGCGAAGGGGCGGCCGCGTGAGCGCACTTCGCGGGCAAGCGCCGCATGCATGCGGCCGATGTCGCGCGCTTCGCCCTCGATCGCATCCGAGAGGATCGCGACCTCGACACCCATTTCCCGAGCGCGCGCCGCTGCCGCCTCCAGCGAGACGCTCGCCGAGGCGATCACGTGACATTCGTTGCCGGCAAAGGCGGGATCGTCCGGGCTCGGTGCGCGTGCGGCATCGGAGGAGAGATGCGCCGTCACCCGCTCGGGCAAGGCGAGCGCATAGCGCGCGACGATGTCGCGCGCCTCCTCGAGCCTCGATCGATCCGGCACCGTCGGGCCGGAGGCGACAAAGGCGGGATTGTCGCCGGGGACGTCCGAGACGACCAAGCTGACAACGCGCGCCGGCGACGCCGCGAACGCGAGCCGTCCGCCCTTGATTCGCGAGACATGCTTGCGCACCACATTCATTGCCGAGATTGGCGCGCCGGAGGCAAGCAGCGCCCGGTTGACGGCGATCTCGTCCTCGAGCGTCAGGCCATCGGGCGGCGCCGGCAGAAGAGCCGAGCCGCCGCCGGAAATCAGCGCCACCACCAGGTCGTCCACCGTCAGCCCTTCGACCAGTTCGAGAAGCACCGAGGAGGCGACAAGCCCCGCCTCGTCCGGCACGGGATGGGCCGATTGCAGCACCTTGATGCGTTCGCATTTTTCAACCGGCCCGTGGCGCGCGACCACGCCGCCCGTGAGCGGCCCGTCCCAGAGCCGCTCGAAGGCGGCCGCCATCTGGCTTGCCGCCTTGCCGGCCCCGACGACGATCGTGCGCCCTTTTGGCCGCGCCGGCAGATGGGCGCGAATGGCGGCGTAGGGATCAGCCGCGACGACGGCGGCCTCGAAGAGGGAGGTCAAAAAGCGGCGCGGTTCAGTCGGTGCCATGGAATCAGTCCGGGATTTCGAGATCGTAGACAAAGACACCTTGTACGCCGCCATCCGCCGCTGCAACGATTTTTCGACCGGTCTTTTGATGTTCCGGGTCGTCGAGATAGGCGTCGCGCGCCTTGGCACTGGCAAAATCGACGATGAAGCCTTCGGCGTAACCCTTATCCATGCCCGTCTCCGGGCTGACATTGGCGCCGACATGAGCCGCCAGGAACCCTGGGAGTCGCTCTTTCATGGCGGATATCTCGGCGAAGATCGCCGCCTTCTCGGCCCCGCCCACCTCGGGGCGGAAGCGGATAAAAACGCGGTGGCGAATCATGTTTCCTCCGCTTCAGCGAATATCGGCGCGGGCCCGCGGCCGCGTATCGTTGCGCTCGTGCTGGAACACGGTCGGCGGCAGTGGCGGCAGGCCGCGAATAATGTCGGCCCCCTTTTCACCCATCATGATCGTCGGCCCGTTGGTGTTGCAGGACGGCACCCGCGGCATCACCGAGCTGTCGCAGACTCGGAGGCCCTCGAGCCCGCGGACCTTCAGTTCGAGATCGACGACCGCCATCTGATCCGTTCCCATCTTGCAGGTACCGACCGGATGATGATCCGTCTTGGCATTGGCGCAGCCGTAGTCGAAGAGCTGCGCCTCGCTCTTGATATCATTGCCCGGCAAACGTTCGGCCAGCACGTAGGGCTCCAGGGCCGGCTGCTGCATGATCTCGCGGGCGATCTGCAGCCCTTCCAGCGACATCCTGCGATCATGCGGATCCTCCCAGTAGTTCGGGTCGATCAGCGGTGCGGCCGCCGGATCGGCCGAAGAGAGCCGAACCGTGCCGCGCGAGCGCGGATGCAGATAGGCGGAATTGAGCGTGACTCCGGCATTCTTGAGCCGCGCGACGCCCGCCTCGATGCCCGAGCCGAGACCCAGATGGAACTGGATATCCGGCGAGCGGGCATTCGGATCGGCATACCAGAAGCCGCCAGTCTCGAAGAGCGAAGAGGCGACCGGGCCGGTGCGGAAAAGCACGTATTGCACCCCGGCCCAGAGCGTGCGGTGCAGCTTGGCGACGTTGTCATAGGTGTGGTCGCCGGTGCATTCGGCAATGACGAAGAGGTCGAGATGGTCCTGGAGGTTGCCGCCGACGCCGGGGAGGTCATGGCGCACCTCGACGCCGACCGAGCGCAGGTGATCGGCCGGGCCGATGCCCGACTGCAAGAGCAGCTTCGGCGATCCGATGGCGCCGGAAGACACCAGCACCTCGCGTTCGGCGCGGATCGTCTCGCTGCCCTTGACGGTCACCACCTCCACGCCGACCGCCCGCCTGCCTTCGAGCACGATGCGGGCGACGCGGGCACCGGTGCGGACCGTCAAATTCTTGCGGTCCTTGATCGGCGACAGATAGGCAAGCGAAGCCGAGGAGCGCCGACGGTTGCGCTGGGTCAGTTGATAGAAGCCGACGCCCGCCTGCTGCTTTCCATTGAAGTCGTGATTATAGGGAATGCCGAGCTCCTGGCCGGCGCGGATATAGGCATCGCAGATCGGCAAGGCGGAGACGGGCATGGAGACGCCGAGCGGCCCGCCATAGGAATGATAGTCGTCGGCGAAACGCTGGTTGTCCTCGGCGCGCTTGAAATAGGGAAGCACGCTCCGATAGTCCCAGCCGGCACAGCCGTCCTCGCTCGCCCAGAGATCATAGTCGACGGCATTGCCGCGGGTGTAGAGCTGCGCATTGATCGAGGAGCCGCCGCCGATCACCTTCGCCTGCGTATAGCGCAGCACCCTTCCCTTCATGTGCTTTTGCGGTACCGTGTGCCAGCCCCAGCTCGCCACGCCCTTGGTCATCTTGGCAAAGCCGGCCGGCATGTGGAACAGCGGGTTCCAATCGCCGCCACCCGCCTCGAGCAGCAGTACCTTGACGGTCGGATCCTCGCTCAGCCGATTGGCGAGCACGCAGCCGGCCGGGCCGGCACCGGTGATGATGTAGTCGAATGCCATGCTCCGTTTCCTCCACCGCCGCATTTGGAACGTTCCAAATGCAAGGCGTGATAAATCCAACGGACGCCTCCGGCGAGGCGGTCCCTTTTTGCTCTAAAGACGGCTGATCGACAGGCCTCCATCGGCCTGGATGACCGAGCCCGTGGCGAAGGCGAATTGGCCGCTGGCGAGGCCGGCGACGATATTGCCGATATCCTCGGGCTCGCCCCACCGCCGCGCAGGCACCAGCCCGCCCGCAATCAGCGTATCGTATTTGCCGGAGACTGCGGCCGTCATATCGGAGCGGATGATGCCGGGGCGGACCTCGAAGACCGAGATGCCGGTTTCGGCGAGCCGCAGCGCCAGGCCCTGGCTGAAGGCCGCAAGCCCCGCCTTGCTCATGCAGTAGTCGAGCCGCTCCGGCGAGGTCATCGCTGCGGAGACCGAGGTGATGTTGATGATCGAGCGCGGCGTGCTCGTCCCTACAGCGAGCATCGCCTTGACGACGGCCTGGGTGAAGAACACGGTGCCGCGCAGGTTGATGCCGACGATCTTGTCGAAATTCTCCGGCCTCAAATCGAGGAAATCGCCGCGCACCACGGAGGCGATCCCGGCATTGTTGACGAGGCAGTCGATCCGGCCGAAAGCCGCGATCACCGCATCGACGGTCGCCTGATGGCCCGAAAGGTCCGCGACGTCGGCCCTGAGGAAGATAGCGCGCGCCCCTAGCGTTGCGAGGTCGGCAATGACCGGAGCCACGCCTTCCGCATCGCCGATGCCGGTGATGGCGATGTCGAAACCGCCCGCCGCCAGTGCACGGGCGATGCCAAGCCCGATGCCGCGACGGCCGCCGGTGACGATCGCGACGGGGCGTGCCTTGTCCGTCATGACCGAAGATCCTCTTTGGTTATGTGATCGGCGACGCGCAGCGCCTGAGCCGCGACGGTCAGGGCCGGATTGACGGCGGCAGAGGTCGGCAGGAAGCCGGCATCGACGACAAAGAGATTGGGATGGTCGAAGGCGCGGCAATAGACGTCGAGCGGCGCCTGCGCCTGGTCGCTGCCGATCCGGACCGTACCGCACTGGTGCGATGGCGTCCGCTTGTCGAAGGCCCGCGCCAGCACCACCGGAAAGCCGGCCTGCTTGAGCACCGCCTTCAGCCTGGCGACGAGTTTCAGATGTGCCTGCCAGTTCGTCCGTACCCATTTGAGCAGTATGCGATCGCCGTCGACCATCACCCGGCTTTCCAGTGACGGCAGATCCTCGCTCATCGCGTAAAAGTCGATGGCGCGCGCCGAGACCTGGCTCAGGAGCCATTCCGGCATCGAGCGCATGTTGGCCTTCAGAATTGCGCCGGAGACGCGGCCGAGGAGCTGGATATTGCCGAGCGGCGGCCCACCCTCACCGTCGGAGAGGTAGAAATCGTTGAGGCCGAAGGTCTTCTGGTAGATGGAATCATTGCGATACCAGGGACTGAGCGCAATCACCGCGCTCGAATTGTGATTCATGAAATTGCGGCCGACCTGGTCGGACCGGTTGGCGAGTCCGGCCGGGTTGCGGTCATCGGCCGAGCGCAGCAGCAGCACGGCCGATTGCACGGCGCCGGCCGAGAGGATGACGAGCTTCGGCGAGACGCTGTGCTCAACCCCGTCCTTGACATAATGCACGGAGGAAATCGTCTTCCCATCCGGCGCCGTCGTCAGCCGGGTGACGCGCGAACCGATCTGCAGCCGGACATTCGGATATTCGAGCGCCGCCGTCAGGGCCGCGGTTTCGGCGTCCATCTTGCCGTCGAAGCTGTTCGGATGCGCATCCCACGGCGTCTTCCCTTTGGCGAGCCAACGGTCGATATCGATGCCAAGCGGCAGAGAATAGGGATGCATGCCGATGTCGCGGAGGCGCTTGCGCACCTTCGCGATTGCCGGCTCGTCCGGGACCGGAGGGTAGACATAGTCTTTCGAATGCACCGGTTCGGTGGGGTCCTCGCCGAGTTTGCCGCGCACCTGATAGAGTTCTTCCGCCTTGGCGTACCACGGCTCAAGTTCTTCATAGGGAAACGGCCAGGCGGGCGAGACGCCGTCGAGATGCCGCATCTCCTCGAAATCCTCGCGGCGGTAACGCGTGAGCACAGCGCCGTAGAATTTCGAGTTGCCGCCGACATTGTAATAGTTGCCGGGGTTGAAGCCGGCGCCGCCCGTCTCGTACCAGATCTCCTTCGGCCGGAAATGGCCGCGCTGGAAGATCGCCCGCTGATCGCGGTTGACCGGCAAGTCCTCGATGTGACCGCCGGCCTCGAGGATGAGGATCTCGGCGCCCGCAGCGGCAAGTCCCGCCGCAACGGTGGCGCCGCCGACTCCCGATCCGACGATGACGATATCCGGCTGGCTCTGCATGCTCTGGCTCATGCGATCCGCATCTGGCTCTGTGGGTCGAAGAACACCGCCTTGTCGAGATTGAAGGCGAGCCGCGACGTCTGGCCGGGGGCGATGCGGGCGTCGGCCCTGAGCCGCGCGACGATTTCCTTGCCGCCGAGCCGGGTGACCGCGAAGGTGTCGGAGCCGGCCGGTTCGACAACCTCGATCAGGCAATCGCCCTCGGCGACGAACCTGGCGTTGCGGTCGGCGCCGTCCGGGTCGGTCAGCGCCTCTGGACGGATGCCGAAGACGACGTCCCTGCCGGCATAGGCGGAGAGCGCGCCGTTATGCGGCACGGCAAGCTTCAGCGGCTCGGCATTCAGCCGCTCCAGCGTCACGGCGACGTCCGACCCGGAGGTTTCGATCCGGGCATTCAACAGGTTCATCGCCGGCGATCCCATGAAGTCCGCGACGAACATATTGGCCGGATTGTTGTAGATCTCGGCGGGCGTGCCGAACTGCTGCAACACGCCATCCTTCAAGACGGCGATCTTCGTCGCGAGCGTCATCGCTTCGATCTGGTCGTGCGTCACATAGACGATCGTCGTCTTCATGCGATGGTGCAGGCGCTTGATCTCGGTGCGCATGTCGACGCGCAGCTTCGCGTCGAGGTTCGACAGCGGCTCGTCGAAGAGGAAGACCTGCGGATTGCGCACCAGCGCCCGGCCCATGGCGACGCGCTGGCGCTGGCCGCCGGAAAGCTGGCTCGGCTTGCGATCGAGCAGATGGCCGATCTGCAGCATATCGGCGACCTGCTTGATCGCCTTGTCGCGCTCCTCCTTCGGCACGCCGCGGATTTCCATGCCGAAGGCGATGTTGCCGGCGACCGTCATGTTCGGATAGAGCGCATAGGACTGGAACACCATGGCGATATCGCGCTTCGACGGGTGAAGCCCCGAAACCGAGCGGCCGTTGATGGCGATGTCGCCCGAGGTGATCGGCTCCAGGCCCGCGATCGCATTGAGCAGGGTCGACTTGCCGCAGCCGGAGGGGCCGACGAGCACCAGGAAGCCGCCCTTCTCGATCTCGAGATTGATGTCCTTGAGGATCTCGAGGGCGCCGTAGGATTTGCGCAGATTGGTGATTTTCAGGAATGACATGGGCTTATCCTTTCACGGCGCCGGACATCAGCCCGCGGACGAAGTAGCGGCCGGACACGATGTAGACGACGAGCGTTGGCAGGGCGGCGAGGATCGCGCCCGCGAAGTGGACGTTGTATTCCTTGACCCCCGTCGACGAGCTCACCAGGTTGTTGAGCGCCACCGTCATCGGCGTCGAATAGGGGCCGGAGAACGAGGCGCCGAACAGGAAGTCGTTCCAGATGTTGGTGAACTGCCAGATGACCGAGACGACGATGATCGGTCCCGAGGACGGCAGCAGGATCCGCCAGAAGATCTGGAAGAAGCTCGCCCCGTCGATCTGCGCGGCGCGCACCAGCTCGGTCGGGAACGCCTCGTAATAGTTGCGGAAATAGAGCGTCGTAAAGCCGATGCCATAGACCACATGGACGAGGATCAGCCCCCAGATCGACCCCGCAAGGCCGAAAATGCCAAGAATGCGCGCCATCGGGATCAGCACGATCTGGAAGGGGATGAAGCAGGAGAGCAGCAGCATGCCGAAGAAGATGTTGGCGCCCGGAAAGCGCCATTTCGTCAGCACGTAGCCGTTCAGCGCGCCGATGATCGTCGAGATCGCGACGGCCGGAACGACCATCAGGATCGAATTGATGAAGAAGGGGCGAAGACCGGTCGGCTGCACGCCGATCTGCGCGGTCGACCAGGCGGAAAGCCAGGGTTCGATGGTCCAGGTCTGCGGCAGATTGAGCATGCCGCCCTGGCGGATCTCATCGAGCGGCTTCAGCGAGTTGATCACCATCACGTAAAGCGGCAGCAGCGAGTACAGCGCGAACAGGATCAGCGCCAGGTAGATCAGCGCCCGGGTCAGGCGGTTGTGCGAAATGACGTTCTCTGGACTGGGAGCGCCCATCAGCGTTTTCCTCCCCGGATTTCGGAATAGAGATAGGGAATGATGATCGAGAAGATCATCACCAGCATGATGATCGCAGACGAGGCGCCGATCGCCATCTGGTTGCGCGTGAACGTGTAGGAATACATGAAGGTCGCCGGCAGCTCCGTCGCCTGCCCCGGCCCGCCGCCGGTCAGCGCGATGATCAGGTCGTAGGCCTTGATGGCGAGGTGGGCGAGGACGACGAAGGCCGAGAGGAAGACCGGCCGCATCAGGGGAATGATGATCCGCCGGTAGATGGTCGGGGTCGTCGCCCCGTCGATCTGGGCGGCCTTGATGATCTCGTTGTCGACGCCACGCAGCCCCGCCAGGAACATCGCCATGATGAAGCCGGTCGACTGCCAGACCGCGGCGATTACGACGCAATAGATCGCGTAGTTGCGGTCCTTGATCCAGTTGAAGGAGAAGCTCTCCCAGCCCCAGAGGTGCATGGTGTTCTCGAGCCCGATTCCGGGATCGAGGAACCACTTCCACGCCGTCCCCGTCACGATGAAGGAAAGCGCCATCGGATAGAGATAGATCGGCCTTAGAAAGCCTTCCGCGCGGATCTTCTGGTCGAGCAGGATCGCCAGCGCCAGGCCGAGCACCGAGCAGATGACGATATAAAGAGACGCGAAGATTGCCAGGTTGCTGACCGCCCGCCACCAGTGCGGCAGGGCCCACAGCCTGCTGTAGTTCAGCAGGCCGACTAAGTTGTAGGACGGCAGCATCTTGCTGTCCGTCAGCGACAGGATCCCGGTATAGGCTATGAAGCCGTAGACAAAGGTCAGGACGATGAGGAAACTCGGGGCCAGCACCAGCTTGGGCACCAGTTCCTGCAATCGGCTGCGGCTATCCATGGGCAGTCACCAATTATGGCGTATCGCGCTGACGGAGAACGACTCTCCGCCAGGGACGTACGCGCGTTTGAAGTTTCAAAGCCTCTCCGCGGCATCCGCGTCGGACGCGGCGCTTCGGAGACTTGCATGGGCGTAACGGTGTCCGGGGTGCCTCAGGCACCCCGGATCGGGGTTCAACCCGTTACTTCGCAGCCTCGACCGCCGCGACGAGTTCCTTCACGGCCTCGTCCGAGCTGAGCTCGCCGTTGAATTGGCGGGTCACCACGTCGTAGATCGCGTTCTTGACGGAAGCCGGGTTGGCATGGCCATGCGCCATGGAACCGAAGAGCGTGCCGTTTGCGTTGGCTTCGGCAAGATCCTTGATGCCCTTCTTGCCGCAGGCGTCGAAATCGGTGTCCGGAACGTCGGTGCGGGCAGGAACCGATCCCTTGACGACGTTGAAGGCCGACTGGAAGGTCGGGCTCTCGATCGCCGAGGCCATCTGCAATTGCGCCGGGACCTTGTCATCCGAAACCTTGAACATCGCGAACTGGTCGGAGTTGAAGGTGACCGAGCCCTGTGTTCCCGGGAAGCGGATGCAGACGAAATCGGTGCCAGGCACCTTCTTCGCCTTCAGGAATTCACCCTTCGCCCAGTCGCCCATGAACTGCAGGCCGGCCTTGTTCTCGATGACCATGGCGGAGGCGAGGTTCCAGTCGCGGCCGGAGAAGTTGTCGTCGACATAGGACCTCAGCTTCGTCATCCGGTCGAAGGCTTCCTTCATCTTGTCGCTACCGAGCGCTGCCGGGTCGAGGTCGATGAACGCCTGCTTATAGAAGTCGTTGCCCAGCGAAAGGACGACCGCGTCGAAGATCGTCGCGTCCTGCCAGGGCTGGCCGCCGTGAGCGACCGGCGTGATGCCCTGCTCCTTGAACTTGTCGAGCAGCGCGATCAGCTCATCCCAGTTCGCCGGCTCCTTGCCGCCGGCCTTGTCGAGAGCGGCCTTGTTGATCCAGACCCAGTTGGTCGAATGGACGTTGACCGGAGCGGCGATCCAGTGGCCGTCATATTTCGAGAATTGCTGCAGCGCCGTCGGAACGACCTTGTCCCAGCCCTCCTTGGCGGCAATGTCGTCAAGGTTGCCGAGCGCGCCTTCCTTGGCCCAGTCGAGGATGTCGAAGCCGAGCATCTGCACCGCCGTCGGCGCATTGCCGGAAGTGACGCGGGCGCGAAGCACCGTCATGGCTTCCGTGCCGCCACCCCCGGCAACCGGCATGTCGGTCCAGGTGATGCCCTTGCTTTCCAGATCCTTCTTCAGAACGTCGAGCGCTGCCGCCTCGCCACCGGACGTCCACCAGTGCAGCACTTCCACATTCTCTGCTGCGCGCGCGGCGGTTGCCGCCAACATCAGTGCTGCAACAGCCGTCGTCGTCATTAACTTGCGCATCGTTTTCCTCCCGTTTGCAAGTTACCGAAGCGGAAATTCCTCCCGCCTTTTTGGATTGCCTGCCCACTCTCGCGGGGCAGCTTGGGCTTGCGGCACGCGCCGCCCGCACAATTTAAAACGTTACAAATCGCCATGAGTCAAGCGGACGGTAGTCTTCCGCCGCCTTCCGACCGAAACCGACTGATTTCTCTGCATTATACGACATCCTGGAGATGCTGCGATGCAGTAAACAGTCGGTGATGCCGCGATTTAAAACGTTTGCATGATACGATTGCCTATTGGTTTGCGTCACGTTACAAATGCCGCTCTTGACCCCTCGCAGGAAAGCATCCGTTTGGCCGATCCTTCGAAACTCGTCCGCCCGGGAAGTGCGGCAGAAAAGCGCGGCAAGCCGACCCTGCGCACCATTGCCGATATCACCGGACTGGCCGTGACCACGGTCTCGCGAGCGCTTGCCGACGCTCCGCAGATCTCGATCGAGACGCGCCATCGCGTGCGCCAGGTAGCGCTCGACATCGGCTATTCGCCGGACCGCGCCGCGCAACGTCTGAAGACCGGCCGGACGAATGTGATCGCCGTGCTGCTCGCGCCACACGAGGAGATCCTGGGTTACGGGACCTCCGTCATGGCCGGCGTCGCCAGGGCCTTGCAGGGCACCGCCTATCATCTGATCGTCATGCCGAACTTCCTCGACGCGGCGAATATCGAGGCGGTGAACTACATCATCCGCAACGGCATGGCCGACGGGCTGATCTTCTCGCGTACCGAACCGCTCGATCCGCGTGTCAAGCTGCTCTCGGAGACCGGCTTTCCCTTCGTCACCCACGGCCGCACCGAGCTTGCCACGGCCCATCCCTTCGTCGACTACGACAATTTCACCTTCGCCTACGAGGCGACGCGCCGGCTGATCACCAAGGGACGACGCAAGCCGGCGCTGATCAGCGGTCCGGCCGGCTTCACCTTCACCGGTCACATCCTGCACGGCTTCATGACGGCCGTGCGCGAGGCGGGCTGCGCCTACGAAATCCTCTCCGATATCGATCTCGACAGCCCGGCGGGCGCGATCCGCGATCGGATCCGCCGGCGCCAGGCCGACGGGGATCCGCCAGACGGTTTTGCCTGCGGCGGCGAAGTCTGCGCGCTGGCGACGATCACCGGCATGAGCGACTGCGGCCTGACCCTCGGCGTCGAGTACGACATCGTCGCCAAGCAGACCTCGCCTCTCCTGGGCGCCATCCAGCCCCGAGTCGACACAATCTATGAGGATCTGACCGACACGGGCGAGCACATGGGGCGCATCCTGCTGCGCCGTATCGGCGGAAGCACCGATACCAGCGAGCTGCAATTGCTGCTCGAACCCGAGCTTCGCTTCAAAACTGAAACAGCCGTTGGCGATCGGGCCGTCTGAGGCGCGCGCAGCCGGAGCGGGAAGGCGTGGAATCAGCCACCCCTTCGTCATCCTGCCTGCGAACATTGCCAACGAACTCATCTGCAAACAGCCCCCAATCCCGATCTCAGCGCGGCATCCACCAATTGGTGCGCTGGCCGATATGCATGTTGAGCGTCTTGGTCTCCGTATAGTCCTCGACCGCATGCCGACCGAGTTCACGGCCGAGACCCGACTGCCGGTAGCCGCCGAAGGGCAGTTCGGACGCGCCGTCCATGAAGGTGTTCATCCAGACCGTGCCGGCGCGCACGCGCCGCCCGATCGTGAGGCACGTATCAAAATCGCGGCTCCAGACACCGGCTGAAAGCCCGTAGTCGATCGAATTGGCAATGCCAATCGCCTCTTCGGTGGTCTCGAAGGTGAGGACCGAAAGGACCGGCCCGAAAACCTCCTCGCGCGCCACCGCCATTTCCGGCCGGACCGCCGAGAGAATGGTCGGCGCCATGAACTGGCCCATGCCGAGATCGAGCGCCGCGCCGCCATGGCTGACGGCCGCGCCCTCGCCCGCGGCAGCAGATACATAGCCGGCGATCTTTTCGAGATGTTGCGGCGTGATGATCGCGCCGACCTGCGTCTCAGGATCGAGCGGATCGCCGACCTTGACCTTGGCCGAGAGGCTGGCGATGCGCCCTGTCACCTCCTCGGCGATGTCGCGATGCAGGATCAGCCGCGAGCCGGCATTGCAGCATTCGCCGGCATTGAAATAGGCGCCGAAGACGGCCGCATCGATGAACTCGTCGAGATTGGCATCGGCAAAGACGATCTGCGGGTTCTTGCCACCGAGCTCGAGCGACACCTTCTTCAAGGTTTGCGCCGCATTCGCCATGGTCAGCCGGCCGATGCCGGTCGAGCCGGTGAAGGAGACCATGTCGATATCCGGATGGCTGGTGAGCGGCGCGCCGGCCTCCGGCCCCGTGCCGACGATGATGTTGACGACGCCGGCCGGAACGCCCGCCGCCTCGAGGATTTCGCCGAGGACGAGCGTCGAGGCGGAGGTGAGCTCCGAAGGCTTGACGACCGTCGTGCAGCCGGCGGCGAGCGCGAAAGGTAATTTCTGGCTGACGATCAGGAAGGGGAAGTTCCAGGGCGTGATGATCGAAACGACGCCGATCGGCTCGCGCAGCACGACGCCAAGGGTACCCTCGCCGAGCGTGTTGTAGCTCTCGCCGGAAAGCTCGCGGGCCAGCGCCGCGGCATAACGCCAGATATCGGCGGCGCCTGCCAGTTCGCCCTTGGCTTGGCTGATCGGCTTGCCGGATTCGATCGCGTCGAGATAGGCGAGCTCCTCGGCGCGCTCCGCAATCATGTCGGCGGCCCTAAGGAGGATCAGCGAACGCTCGGACGCGGTCATGCGCGGCCAGGGGCCATCGTCAAAGGCACGCCGCGCCGCGGCGATGGCGCGCTCAGCGTCCGCCGTCGTCGCCGCCTGGTAGCGGCTGACGACCACACCGTGCCCGGGCGCCACCCGCTCGATCGTGCGGCCCTCAGCGCCGGTCACCCATTGGCCGTCGATCAGCATGCGGAATTCGCGGACCTTGTAATCGCCGAGCGGCTTCGGCCTCACCAGAACCGTCATCACCATTCTCCCTTGAAGCGCGCTTCGCGCTTTTCGCTGAAGGCTGCCACGCCCTCCTTGAGATCGCCGGTCTTGGCAACAAGGATCGAGCCCAGCGCCTCGACGGCCGCGCCCTTGTCCTCGCCATTCGCCGAAGCGATCATCAGTTTCGATATTTCGAGCGCTGCCGGCCCGCGCGCTGCGATGCGGGCGGCATAATCGCGCGCCGCCGCCATGACCGCGCCGGTCTCGACAACCGCATCGACCAGGCCCTCGGCCTTTGCATCCTCCGCCGAAAACATCTCGCCGCCGAGTACCATGCGGCGGACGATCTGCGCGCCGAAACGCAAGACGAGGCGCTGCGTACCGGACCAGCCAGGCACCATGCCGAGACTCGTTTCGGGAAGGCCTATCTTCACTTGCTTTTCGGCGATGCGGATATCCGCGGCCGCCGCCAGCTCCAGGCCGCCACCAAGCGCGTGGCCGTTCAACGCCGCAATCACCGGCATGCGCAGCGTCGCCAGCCGCTCGAAGACGCGGTGGCCGAAGCGCACCCACTCGTAACCGAAGGCGGCGGCGTCCATGCCGCCCCAGGCCTTGATGTCGCCGCCGGCGGAAAAGGCCTTGCCCTCGCCGGTGAGGATCGTGACGCGCACATCGCGGTTCGCCTCGACCGCGTCGCAGGCCGATGCGAGCGCCTTTAGCATGTCGATGTCGAAGGCATTGAGTTTCTCCGGCCTCGCCACGGTCATCGTCGCGACGGCGCCATCGATCTCGACGCGGATGCGTTCGTCAGCCATTGACGCCTCCCGCAATGCTGCGCTGCGGCTTGGCAGGAAGCCTCAGTCCGAGCGGCGCCTCATGGAACAGGACCACATCCATGACCTTCAGCTTGTCGGAAACGATCAGCGGAAACTCCGACTGGTCGAGGACATGTGCCTGGAGATCGACGCCCGGAGCGATTTCGGTAAGCACGAGGCCCGCGGGCGTCAGCTTCATCACCGCCCGCTCGGTGACATAGGTGACGTCCTGCCCCTGTTCGACCGCACGGCGACCCGAGAAGGTGACGTGCTCAACCTGGTCGACCAGCTTCTTGAGCTTGCCTTCCTTCTCGATGACGAGTTGGCCGTCGGCGACCTCAAGTTTCGCGCCGGCATTGAACATGCCGGAGAAGACGATCTTCCTCGCCCGCGCAGTGATATCGACGAAGCCGCCAGCGCCGGCCGTCACATGCGGGCGGAAGCTGAGCTTTGAGACGTTGACCGAGCCGCTGCGGTCGATCTCCAGGAAGGAGAGCAGCGATGCATCGAATCCGGCACCCTGGAAATAGGTGAACTGGTAGGGCGACGGCATGAAGGCGTCTGCATTCGATGCGCATCCGAACGCGAAGTCGAGCAGCGGCACGCCGCCGACCGCCCCCTGTTCGATCACCCAGGTGACGGCGCCATGCAGCCCCTCCTCGATGAGGATGCGCGGCACATTGGCCGAAATCCCGAAGCCGAGATTGACGGCGCTTCCGGCCTCGAGTTCCTGCGCAACGCGGCGGGCGATCACCTTTTGAATGTTGAATTCCGGGACGCGGAAACTGTCGAGCGGCCGGAAGATCTCCCCGGAGATCGCCGGATCGTAGAGCGTCTGCGTCGTCTGCTTCTGATCCGGATCTACGACCACGTAATCGACGAGCACGCCCGGCACGCGCACGTCATGGGGCTTCAGCGAACCTTCCTTAGCGATGCGCTTCACCTGGGCGACGACGATGCCGCCATTGTTGCGGGCGGCCAGCGCCTGGTCGAGCCCGCCGAGATAGGCGCCCTCGTGTTCGTAGGTGAGATTGCCGCGCTCGTCCGCCGTCGTGGCGCGGATGATCGCCACCTGCGGTGCGATCGCCTTGAAATAGAGCCAGTCCTCGCCCTCGAAGGAAATCTTCCGCACCACCGGTTCGGCCGCCGCGGCTGCATTCATGGCGCAGCCCTCGCGCGACGGGTCGACGAAGGTGTCGAGTCCGACCTTGGTCATCACGCCCGGACGTTTTGCCGCCGCCTCGCGATGCATATCGAAGAGGATGCCGGACGGAATGTTGTAGGCGGCCACCTCGTCCGCGCCGATCATCTGCCAGATCAGCGGCGGCTCGGCACTCGAGGGTCCAGAAGGGTAGGAGCCGCCGATGATCTTCTTCAAAAGACCCTTCTTGGCAATATAGTCGACGCCTTTAATACCGCTCATGTCGCCGGCGGCGATCGGATGCAGCGTCGTCAGGTCGCGCGGGTGGCCGGTCGCATCGAAGCGCTCGCCGATCGCCTTCAGCATCAGATCCGGGCAGCCGAGGCCGCTGGAGGAGGAGACCGAAACGACGGCTCCGTCCGGGATCAGGGCAGCCGCTTGCGCCGGCGAAATATGCTTGCTCATAGACATTCGGTTCACAGTCCCGTTTCGATCTGGGCAGCGATACCCGTGGCCGCGGCCTTGACGACGGCAAGGCCCGTGGCGAGCGACCAGACCCCGTCCTCGCCCGTTGCACTCGGCCGTCCCTCGCCTTTAATTGCGGCATGGAAGGCGACAAGCGCCGTCTCGTAGAGATTGCGATGATCGAGCGGCAGTTCAGTTTCGCCCTCTTCGTTGCGCAATGTCACGGTGCCGACCGGGCGCTGCGTCATGACGTTTCGGCCGATCAGCGAACCGTCCGTGCCGTGCACCTCGAGGCCGGTTTCGGCATATTTGGTCGTGAAGGCATCATGGAACTGGGCGATCACGCCGGAGCGGAAGCGCAGCACGCCCATCACGCCGTCCTCGAGCCCTTCCTTGCTCATGCCGGCGCTGTGACTGATCGCCACAGCCTCGATCGGATCGTCGTCGAGGATGAAGCGCAACGTGTCCGCGTCATGCACAGTGATGTCGAGAATGACGCCGCCGCCGGCGTCCGGCCTTTCGAGCCGCCAGCCCTGCAGATGCGGGGGCAGGTAGACGGCGTGGAACACCCGCGCCGCGATCGGCCGGCCGATCCGGCCGGCGGCGATCGCCTCGCGCATGGCCCGATGGGTGGCGGCATTGCGCAGGTGATGGTTCGTGCCGAGCACGACGCCGGCCTCACAGGCCATCAGCACCATTTCGCAGCCGTCATTCAAGTTCATCGCCAGCGGCTTCTCGCAAAGCACATGCTTGCCGGCACGGATCGCTGCGAGCGCCTGGTCGTGATGCAGTTCGTTGGTCGTCGAGATGTAGACAGCGTCGACCTCCGGATCACCGGCGAGGTCGTCGACGCTGGTAACAGCCTTGGCGATGCCGTTTTCCGCCGCGTAGGCCTGCCCACGCTCGGCGCTCGAGCTCATCACCGAGATTACCTCGCCACCGGCGGCGCGGATGGCGCCGATCACCCATTCGCGCGCAATCGTGCTCGCGCCGATCAATCCCCATCGAATCATGACGATATCTCCTTCACTCTGCGCTCGACAGTGCCGCCGCAGCTCTGGCGAACGACGAGCCGCACGGGACTGACGATGGATTCGGGCTCCGCGCGCCCGGCCGTGATCTGCTTCAGGAGCAATTCCGCCGCGCGTTCGCCCATGCCCTGCGGGTCGACGGAAACCGTGGTCAGCGCCGGCACCGCGGTCTTTGCCTCGATCACGTCGTCGAAGCCGATCACCGCGAAATCCGCGCCCGGCTCGAGCCGCCGCGCCCTAAGCCCGTCGCAAACGCCGAAGGCGACCGCGTCGTTGAAGCAGAGTGCCGCGGTCGGTCGCTCCTTCAACATCATCGCCTGCTCGATAGCCGTCACGCCGCCGGCGCGCGACGGCGCCGAACCGATGACAAGCTCGTCGAGGGCGGGCATTCCCGCCTCGCGAAGCGCATCGCGATAGCCGCGCATGCGCGCCTCGAAGACGGCGGTGTCGGGAAAGCCGCCGAGGAAGGCGATGCGGCGATGGCCGCGCTCGATCAGATGACGGACGGCGGCCATGGCACCGGCATGGTTGTCGGAGATCAGCGACGAGACACCGGCTTCCGCAATGTCGCGCACGACGAGCACGACGGGAATGTCACTGGCGACGAGCGGCGCGAGATCGGACGCTTCCGTGCCACGCGCCGGCGAGATGATCAGGCCGGAGACGCCGTGCTCACGCATCGAGGCGATGACCTCGCGTTGGCGTTCACTCTTCTCACCGGTATTGGCAAGGAACTGGACGAAGCCGGCGGACTGCACCACCCCATCGACCCCGACGGCGAGCTCCGCGAAGAAGCTGTTCGTCAGGTCGTTGACGACGATACCGATGATCTTGGATTTCGCCTGGCGCAGATTGGCGGCACTGCGATTGTAAACATAGCCAAGCTCGCGGATGGCGGCGTTCACCTTCGCCCGTGTCGCCTCGTTGACGAGCGCACTTCCCTGCAGGACGAGCGACACGGTCGACTTCGACACGCCAGCGGCGCGCGCTATGTCGACAACCGTCACCCGCTCCTTCGCCATCACTGTCCTCCTACCGGTATTTCGTCCGTTGCACCCTTAATAATTGGAACGTTCCAATCTCGTCAAGAGGCTTGTGTTCACTTTTTTCTTGGCTCCGAACGAGACCAAAGGAAATCCAATCTGTGCAGGGTTTCAGAGCAAATTGGTTGTTTTTCAGATACTTGAGTATTCTCTGTGTCGATAAACTGCCGTGCCGCACGACAAGCCATCAGGCAAGAGTGAAGATTTTCCGCCTTGCAATTTGGAACGATCTAAATTAATCGATGCCGCAAATGTGAGGAGGATCAATGTCGATGACCAGCCTGATGCTGCCGCGCCAAGACGGCTCGCTCGAAGAATACCGGCTCCAGGGAACGCCGATCGCCCGGCCCGCCGCGGTGCCGACTTTCAACCGCATCGCCTATGCGGCCGCGCATGTCGTTTCCGACCCGCTTCGCGACGCCGATCCCTGGGGAAATCCGGCGATCGACTGGGAAGCGACGATGGCCTTTCGCCATCACTTGTGGAGCCTCGGCTTCCGCATCGCCGAGGCAATGGATACCGCCCAGCGCGGCATGGGACTGCCCTGGACGGGCGCCAAGGAATTGATCCGCCGCGCGCTTGCCGAGGCACAGAGCGTTCCGGGTGCCGATCTCGCCTGCGGCGCCGGCACGGATCAGCTTCCGCCCGCCGAGGCGCGGTCGATCGAGGATGTCATCGCCGCTTATGAGGAACAGATCGGTTTCGTCGAGGCGCATGGCGGCAGGGCGATCATGATGGCGAGCCGGGCACTGGCCCGCGTGGCCCGCTCCCCCGATGATTATCGACGTGTCTACGGCCACATCCTCAGCCAGACGAAGGACAAGGTCGTGCTCCATTGGCTCGGCGACATATTCGACCCGCAGCTCAAAGGCTATTGGGGCTCCGAGAATTTCGAAGAGGCTCTCGATACCGTGGTGTCGATCATCGGTGACAACAGCGCCAAGGTCGAGGGCATCAAGATTTCGCTGCTCGACAATGCAAAGGAAGTGGCGCTGCGCAACCAGCTACCGGAGGGCGTGCTCTGCTTCACCGGCGACGACTTCAACTATGCGGAGCTGATCGAGGGCGACGGCGTGAAATACAGCCACGCCCTGCTCGGCATCTTCGACGCCGTCGCGCCCTCGGCCTCGAAGGCGCTCGCGGCGCTTGCGGCCGGCGATCTGGCCACGTTCCGCGGCGTCATCGAGCCGACAGTGGCGCTGTCACGCAAGATCTTCGAGGCGCCGACACAATACTACAAGGCCGGGGTCGTCTTTCTGGCCTGGCTGAACGGCCACCAGCGCCATTTCACCCTGCCGGCCGGCCTGCAGTCGGCCCGTGGACTGCTGCATTATTCGGATATCTTCCGCCTGGCCGACCGGGCCAATGTTCTCGACAAGCCGGAGCTCGCGGCGGCGCGGATGCGCAACCTGCTCGCCGTGCTCGGCGTCGAACAAGCAGCGTAATGCGCCGCAGGGCGCGCACCGGCGCGCCCTTCCTATTCCGGCTCCGGCGTGCCTGATCGTTCTAGGCCGCCAGCCCCTTCTTTATCAGCATCGCCTCGGGGCTCGGCAGCTTGCCGCGAAAGGCCTTGTAGGCGTCTTCCGGATCGACGGCACCGCCGATGGAATAGATGTGGCCCTTGAGTTTGGCCGCCATCGCCGCATCGAAGGGATCACCGGTCTCCTCGAAGGCGGCGAAGGCGTCGGCGTCGAGCACCTCCGACCACATGTAGGAATAATAGCCGGCGGAATAGCCGTCTCCCGAGAAGACGTGCAGGAAATGCGGGCTGCGGTGGCGCATGACGATCGATGTCGGCAGGCCGATCTTCTCGAGCGCCGCCGCTTCCAGCGCCATCGGATCGCTGACGCTTTCGGCCGTATGATAGGCCATGTCGACAAGCGCCGACGAGGTGAACTCTACGGTGGCGAAGCCGGAATTGAAGGTTCTGGCCGCCAGCACCTTGTCGAGAAGCGCCTGCGGCATGGGCTCACCGGTCCGGTAATGCACGGCATATTTCTTGAGGATTTCCGGCACCGTCAGCCAATGCTCGTAGAGCTGCGACGGCAGCTCGACGAAGTCGCGCGAAACGCCTGTGCCCGACACCGACGGGTAGGTGACGTTGGACAGCATGCCGTGCAGCGCATGGCCAAACTCGTGGAAGAGGGTACGGGCATCGTCGAGCGAGAGCAGGGCGGGCTTGCCGTCGGCTGGCTTTGCAAAATTGCAGACATTGTAGACGATCGGAATTTCACCGACGGTGCCGTTCTTCAGCGTCAACTTGTGCTGCGACTGGAAGGAGCTCATCCAGGCACCGGAGCGCTTGGAGGAGCGGGCGAAATAGTCGCCGAGGAAGAGTGCCACGAGCTTGCCGGCCGCGTCGCGGATTTCGAAGACGCGGACATCGGGATGGTAGATGGCGATGCCCTTCTTCTCCGTCGCGGTGATGCCGAAAAGCCGGCCTGCGACGTCAAAGCAGGCATCGATGATCCTTTCGAGCTGCAGATAGGGCTTCAGCTCGCTTTCCGAGAAGCTGAACTTTTCGGCTCTCAGCTTTTCGGCATAGTGGCGCCAGTCCCAGGGCATGACCTCGTGATTGCGGCCCTCGGCGGCGATCAGCTTCGCCAGTTCCGCCTCTTCCTCGCGGGCGCGCATCACCGCCTTCTCCCAGACCTGCAACAAAAGGCCGTTCACCGCCTCGGGCGTCTTCGCCATTGTGTCGTCGAGCTTGAGTGCAGCATAATTCTCGTAACCGAGCAGCTTTGCCTTCTCGGCGCGCAGCGAGAGCGTTTCGGCGATGATGCCGCGATTGTCGGTCTCGCCGCCGTTTTCGCCGCGCCCCGTCCAGGCCCTAAAGGCCTGCTCGCGCAGTTCGCGGTTCTCGGAGAAGGTCAGGAACGGCTCGATGATCGAGCGCGACAGCGTCACAGCATATTTTCCGTCTTCGCCCCGGTCGCGCGCCGCCGCCGCCATCGCGTCCTTCAGGAAATCCGGAAGCCCGGCCAGTTCCTCCTCGCTCGCGAGCAGCAGCGTCCAGTTCTTCTCGTCGGCCAGCACGTTCTGGCCGAATTTCGCGCCAAGCCCGGCGAGCGTCTCGTTGATCACTGCCAGACGCTCCTGCTCGGGCTTGGCAAGTTTTGCGCCGGATTTGACGAAACCCTTCCAGTGCCGCTCGAGCACGCGCGTCGCTTCGAGATCGAGGCCGAGTTCCTTCCGCTTCTCCCACAGCGTGTCGATGCGGCTGAACAAGGCCGGATTGGTGCCGATCTTCGAGTAATGGCGCGACATCTTCGGTGCAATGTCGCGCTCCAGCGCCTGGATGACCTCGTTCGTGTGGGCACCCGCCTTGGTCCAGAACAGCGCCGAAACGCGCGATAGCTCGTCTCCGGCAATTTCCAGCGCGACGACGGTGTTCTCGAAGCTCGGCGGCTCCGGATTGATGGCGATCGCGTCGATTTCCGCCTCGTGGCGCACGAAGGCCGCATCGAAGGCGGGGGCGAAGTCCTCGTCGTTTATCGCCTCGAAGCGAGGCAGGCCCTCATGGCCGGTCCAATTTACCAGGGCAGGGTTGAGCGAAGCGCTGACGGTCATGAGATTCCTTTCGCATGCGGATCCGGTCGGGCGCGGATTGGCGCGCCGGCGGAGTGTGAAGTGGTTGGCGAGCGCGAATTGTTCAAGCCTTGCGCACGCCCAGGAGGCCGGGCGCCGCGTGCCAGATCGCCTGCGCCGCAAAACCGATGAACAGGAGCCCGGAGAGTCGGACGATGGTGAGCTCATGGCGCCGATAGAAGCGCCGGACGACCGAGGCGCCGATGATGGCGATCAGGATCACGTCAGCGATCAGGAAGCCGATCAGCGAAACGGCGAGCAGCATCGGCAGGGCATTGAATTCCAATGCGTTCGCGGAGCTGGCAAGGAGCGCCGTGAAGGTCGCGAGCGCCACCGGGTAGCCTTTGGGATTGGTGAGCCCGAAGATCAGCCCGCGCCGGAGCGGCCGTTCGACCGTCATCAGGGCTCGGTTCTCGCCCTTCGGACGGGCCTTGAGCGCCGTCCAGCCGATCCAGGCGAGATAGGCGCCGCAGAAGAGGCCCAGAATGTCGAAGATCGCCGTTCCGATCGAACGGGCGCCGACGATCGCGACGAGCGCCAGCGTCGACCAGAGAATATCGCCGGCGAGATGGCCGCCCATGAACAGCGCGCCGGCCTTTCGGCCCTGGCCGGCGCCGATGCCGAGAAGCGCCAGGAAGGCGGGGCCGGGGATCAGCGTGTAGGAAAGTGCTGCGAGAAAGGCACCGACAAGTAGCGTCTCGGACATCTTGGAAACCCCGGTTGTAATTCGGCCATTCGAGCGTCAGCCGCCGATTCCGTCAAGCGGAAACGGGACGGCGGCGAGCCAGCTTGCCTGGCGGCATCAGTCGAAGGCTTGCGGAAGGTGAGGATGTCCACGTGTCGCGGAGCAGGTCTGCGATGGCCCGAATGAGCTTGCGCATGGATCTTTCCTCTCCGCTGCGCGAACCGGGTGATCGGTCCCAGCCACCACCGTCCCCAAGGGAACGGGTAGATCGCGCGCACAAATCTTTCGCCGACGCGATTTCCCTCGATACGAAGTTGCGCTAAGAACGCGCCCGAGTTTTCCCCTCGAGAAGGACTATCCATGACTGTGCGCAATCTCTTCCTTCTGCCCGGCGACGGCATCGGCCCGGAAGCCATGGCGGAAGTCCGCAAAATCATCGCTTACATGAATGCCGAGCAGGGCGCTGGCTTCGTGACGGACGAGGGGCTTGTGGGTGGTTCCGCCTATGACGCCCATGGCGCGGCGATCTCGGAAGAGCACATGGCGAAGGCGCTTGCCGCCGATGCCGTGCTCTTCGGCGCCGTCGGCGGACCGAAATGGGACGCAGTGCCTTACGAGGTGCGACCGGAAGCCGGCCTGCTGCGGCTGCGCAAGGATCTCGAACTCTTCGCCAACCTGAGGCCCGCCATCTGCTACCCGGCGCTTGCCAATGCCTCCTCGCTGAAGCCGGAGCTGGTCGAGGGTCTCGACATCCTCATCGTCCGCGAGTTGACCGGTGGCGTCTATTTCGGCGAGCCGAAGGAGATCATCGACCTCGGCAACGGCCAGAAGCGCGGCATCGACACGCAGGTCTACGACACCTACGAGATCGAGCGCATCGCCGGCGTCGCCTTCGAACTGGCGCGCACCCGCAAGAACAGCGTCTGCTCGATGGAAAAGCGCAACGTCATGAAGTCGGGCGTGCTCTGGAACCAGGTGGTTACCGAGACGCACAAGGCGAAATATTCCGACGTTCAGCTTGAGCACATGCTGGCCGATGCCGGCGGCATGCAGCTCGTGCGCCAGCCGAAGCAGTTCGACGTCATCGTCACCGACAACCTGTTCGGCGACATGCTTTCCGACGTCGCCGCGATGCTGACCGGTTCGCTCGGCATGCTGCCGTCGGCTTCGCTCGGCGCACCGGATGCCAAGACGGGCAAGCGCAAGGCACTCTACGAGCCGGTGCATGGCTCTGCGCCGGATATCGCCGGCAAGGGCATCGCCAACCCGATCGCCATGATCGCTTCTTTCGCCATGTGCCTGCACTACTCCTTCAACCTTGTGAAGGAAGCCGACAATCTGGAGAAGGCGATCGCCAACGTGCTCGACAAGGGCATTCGCACCGGCGACATCATGGCGGAAGGCTGCCGTCAGGTCGGCACCGTCGAAATGGGCGACGCCATTCTCGCCGAGTTCAAGGTGCTCTCGGCCTGATCGGCCGTCGACGCTTCTTTTCTGCGGATTGAACAAACACCTCCGGACGTCCTCCGGAGGTGTTTTCGTTGGAATATCTTGATTTTTCCGCGTTCGACTTCACATGCAGGAGACCGATCAGGAAAGAACGAAATGAACCAACCGCTCACTTCCACAGGCTGGATTCTGCTGATGACGATCGTTCTCGTCGTGGCTCTCGTTCCCTTCGATCCGCAATTGTCGGAATGGGCGCAGGGGCTGCCCGATGAAATCGTTGGCTTCAACCGGACGATCACCGATTTCGGCACGTTCGCCTGGATGCTGTATACGTCAGCGACCCTGCTCTTGATCGCCTTCATCGTCCGACGCGCATCAAGGCGCGATACGGTCCGGCAACGAGCGCGAACCGCGGGCAATCTCTCGGCCTATTTTCTGCTGACGATCGGCACGGCCAGCGTGCTGGTTCACGGGCTGAAATTGCTGATCGGCCGCGCCCGCCCCGAGCTCTTCGCCGAATATGGCGCCTACAGCCTGACGCCCTTCACCGGCAGCGGCGCGTTCGAGAGTTTCCCCTCCGGCCATTCGACAGCGGCCGGCGCCTTCTTCGGTGCCTTCGCGATGCTGACGCCGCAGCTGCGGCCGCTTTTCCTGATTTTGGCGCTGATGATCGGCGTGTCGCGCGTCGTCGTCGGCGCCCACTATCCGAGCGATGTGGCCGCAGGCCTGCTGCTCGGCCTCTGGGTCGCGATGATGTACGCCTTTCTCTTCGCCCGGCGGGACTGGCTCTTCCGCGTCGATGCCGGCGGCTGGCCGGCGCCGAAAACCGCAAGTCCTCCGCCAGAGCTCAAATAAAAAGCCGGCGCGGAAGCCGCGCCGGAGTCAGGAGAGCTTGTAAGCGGGATGAGGAAAAGTGTGTGCGGTTTTCCCCCGCATCCCGCGGTATGGTTAGGCAGCCGCTCAATCCATCTGATGGATGTCGCGGTCCTTGGTTTCCGGCAGGAACAGGAGACCGATCACCAGCGTCAGGCCGGCGAAGACGATCGGGTACCAGAGCCCATAGTAGATATCGCCCTTTGCGGCGCTCATCGCGAAGGCCGTTGCCGGAAGCAGGCCGCCGAACCAGCCGTTGCCGATATGATAGGGCAGCGACATGCCGGTGTAGCGGATGCGAGTCGGGAAGAGCTCGACCAGGAGAGCGGCGATCGGGCCATAGACCATCGTCACATAGATGACGAGGACTGTCAGAACCGCGATGATCACCGTCCAGTTGACGCGGGCAGGGTCGGCCACCATCGTGAAGGCGCCGGCCTTGTCGATCGAATAGACCCCTATTTCGGTAGCGCTGCCGACCTCTTCCTTGGTCAGAAGCTTGTCGGCGATGAGCTTGTCAGCCGGAACCATGGTCTTTTCGCTGGCGCGGATGGCAGCGGCATCGAGTGCCAGTTCCGGGTTTCCGGCAACGAAGGCATCGACCTTGGATTCGGGAACCTTGGCGGCGCCGCGAACCAGCGGATAGCCGGAGGCCTGGAGCGCCAGGTTGACCTGCTTCTTGAACGCACCATCCTGTGCCTTGGCCTTGTCGCCGGCAGCCGTGGCGTCATAGCCGGTGATCGTCGTTTCGCCGATCTTCACGGTTGCCGGAGTTCCCGCGGCGGCCGTGGTCACGACGTCGTAGGGCACCGAGTTGCGGGTGAGGAAGTCCGTCGCGATATCGCAAGAGGTCGTGAACTTCTGGACGCCAGTCGGATTGAACTGGAAATTGCAGTCGCCCGGAGCGGCGGTGACCGTCGCACGGATGTTCTGTTGGGCTTCGGCAAGAGCCGGGTTGCCCGCCCAGGTCATTGTCTTGAACAGCGGGAAATAGGTCAGCATCGCCAGAAGCAGACCCGCCATGATGATCGGCTTTCGGCCGATCTTGTCGGAAAGCCAGCCGAAGAAGACAAAGAAGCCGGTGCCGAGCACGAGTGAGGCCGCGACCATCAGGTTCGCCGACTGGGCGTCGACTTTAAGGATGTTCTGCAGGAAAAACAGCGCGTAGAACTGGCCGGAATACCAGACGACGGCCTGGCCGACGACGGCGCCGAAAAGGGCCAGGAGGGCGATCTTGGCATTGCGCCATTGACCGAACGCCTCCGTCAGCGGTGCCTTGGAACCCTTGCCCTCTTCCTTCATCTTCTTGAAGGCCGGCGATTCGTTCATCTTCAGCCGGATCCAGACGGATACGCCGAGAAGCACGCAGGAGAGCAGGAAGGGTATGCGCCAACCCCACTCGGCGAAGGCCTCCTTGCCGACCATGAACTGCACGAACAGGATCACGATCAGCGACAGGAACAGACCGAGCGTCGCCGTCGTCTGGATCCACGAGGTGAAGTAGCCGCGGCGTCCATGCGGCGCATGTTCGGCGACATAGGTCGCGGCACCGCCATATTCACCACCAAGCGCCAGGCCCTGCAGCAGGCGCAGCATGATCAGGATGATCGGCGCAGCGATGCCGATCGAGGCGGCACCGGGTAGAACGCCGACCAGGAAGGTCGACAGACCCATGATCAGGATCGTGATGAGGAAGGTGTATTTGCGGCCGACGAGATCGCCGAGGCGGCCGAAGACGAGCGCGCCGAAGGGGCGCACCAGGAAGCCCGCGGCAAAGGCAAGCAGCGCGAAGATGTTGCGCGTCGTTTCCGGATACTGGCTGAAGAACGTCGCGCCGATATAGAGGGCGAGCGATCCGTAAAGATAGAAATCATACCATTCGAAGACGGTACCGAGCGACGAGGCGAAGATGACCTTCTTCTCCTCGGCGGTCATAGGGCCGGCTTTTCTAATGCCGTCCGCTGTTGCGACATTTGCCATTTTGATGATCCTCCACTTCAAAAGGCATATTGGAGCGTCCATTGGGTCGTTCCCGCGCTCCTCCCCGAAGCCGCGAACGTGGTACGCCTGATCAGAGGATGTCAGAAAAGCCTTGCCCGAGGCAGGGATGCTTTGGGCTTATGACTTTCGTCTAATGCCGCGATCGGGCGTGTCGCCGGGTGGAATCCTGCGCGCGCCGCAGGCCAGCGATTCGATGCGAAGGACCGCCCGCGGCTTGACTCTTGCCGAAAAGCCGGTATGAGCAGCGGCGAACGAGGAAACCGAGATGCGACCGAACAGTTCGTCCATCGCTGCGCTGAACTTGCCGGCCCATGCCGGGCAGGCTCGCCCTTTCTCGCTCAATCGCAAAACAACGGCCAAAACGACGACGAAAACCGTCTGACGTCTCTGGCCCTCCGCTCTCTCCCCGGTACGGCCGGGGACAGGAACCTCGCGGACAATCCGCGCGGCTCCGCCTCCACCAGATGAGGAGAGACAGAAAGAGAGCTTAGATCATGGGTTTCAAGATTGCAGTCGCAGGCGCCACCGGCAATGTCGGCCGGGAGATGCTGAACATCCTTTCCGAACGGGGATTTCCTGCGGATGAGGTTGTGGCGCTCGCCTCCTCGCGCTCCATCGGCACCGAGGTCTCCTACGGCGACAAGACGCTGAAAGTCTCCAACCTCGAAACCTATGACTTCTCCGACACCGATATCTGCCTGATGTCGGCCGGCGGCGCGGTTTCCTTGAAGTACTCGCCGAAGATCGGGCAGCAGGGCTGCGTCGTCATCGACAATTCCTCGGCCTGGCGCTACGACGCCGACGTGCCGCTGATCGTGCCGGAAGTGAATGCGGATGCGGTTTCCCAGTTCACCAAGAAGAACATCATCGCCAATCCGAATTGCTCGACGGCGCAGCTCGTCGTCGCGCTGAAGCCACTGCACGATCACGCGAAGATCAAGCGCGTCGTCGTTTCCACCTATCAGTCGGTTTCCGGTGCCGGCAAGGACGGCATGGACGAGCTCTTCAACCAGACGCGCGCCGTCTTCGTCGCCGATCCGATCGAGAGCAAGAAGTTCACCAAGCGCATCGCCTTCAACGTCATCCCGCATATCGATGTCTTTATGGAAGACGGCTACACCAAGGAAGAATGGAAGGTTCTCGCCGAAACCAAGAAGATGCTCGATCCGAAGATCAAGGTGACATGCACGGCCGTCCGCGTGCCGGTGTTCATCGGCCATTCGGAATCGGTCAATATCGAATTCGAGAACGAGATCACCGCCGACGAGGCGCGCGAGATCCTGCGTGAGGCGCCGGGTTGCCTGGTCGTCGACAAGCATGAAAATGGCGGCTATGTGACGCCCTACGAATGCGCTGGCGAAGACGCGACCTATATTTCGCGCATCCGAGAGGACGCGACCGTCGAAAACGGCCTCAACATGTGGGTCGTTTCCGACAACCTGCGCAAGGGTGCGGCGCTGAACGCCGTTCAGATCGCCGAACTGCTTGTCAATCGCGGCCTGATCAAGCCGCGCAAGCAGGCCGCCTGAGAGGCGACAATCGAGTGCAATCGGAACCCCGCTCGGCCACTTGACCTTGCGGGGTTTCGCGTTGAGTTCGGCGCGGTGGATTCGCGTGAAACCATGACGCGGCACAAGAGCGAACGCAGGGCCAGCAGTGAGAGCGGCTCTTTTAGAAGGCAACACATTCGGGCAATGACGGGGTATTCCATGAAGATGGCAAAGCGCGCAGCGGCAGGGCTCGCAGCCCTCATGATAAGTGCAGTTCTTCCCGCAGCCGCTTCGGCGGCGCAATGCGGCAACGACGGCGGTGGCTTTTCCGCCTGGGTCGCAGAGTTCAAGCGCGAGGCGGCCGGCAACGGTATCAGCCCATCGGTGCTCGACGCTGCACTTGCCAACGTCTCCTATAGCAGGGCGACGATCCGCGCCGATCGTGGCCAGAAGAGCTTCAAGCTCTCGTTCGACCAGTTCATGCAGAAGCGCGGCGGCCAGGCGATCATCTCGCGCGGCAGGAAGATGCGCTCCCAGAACGCCGGTCTTTTCGACAGCATCGAGGCGCGCTTCGGCGTGCCGGCGGGTCCGCTGATCGCGATCTGGGGCATGGAGACCGGCTTCGGCTCCTTCATGGGCAAGGAGCACACGCTCTCTGCCGTCTCGACGCTCGCCTATGATTGTCGTCGCTCCGCCTACTTCACCGACCAGCTCTATGCCGCGCTTCAGCTCGTCGAACGTGGCGATCTGAGCCCGGCCGCGCGCGGCGCTGCCCATGGCGAAATCGGCCAGACGCAATTCCTGCCGATGAACGTCTTGAAGTTCGGTGTCGACGGCGATGGCAACGGCCATATCGACATGGTCCGCTCAAGGGCCGACGCACTTGCCTCGACCGCGAACTTCCTGCGCGGCCACGGCTGGCAGCGGGGCGGCGGCTACCAGCCGGGCGAGGTGAACTACGCGGCGATCCAGGGCTGGAACGCCGCAAGCGTCTACCAGCAGGCGATCGCCATCATCGGCGCCGAGATCGACGGCGACTGAGCACGCAAACAATGATTGGAATAAAGGCTCGCTTCGAAAGGAGCGGGCCTTTCTGTATTTTACGTGCCAGGCCGGGCGAAATCGCCGGTCTTCGCGTCCATCACCCAAAGTTCGCCGGTCGAAATGTCGAACCAGGCACCGTGAAGCTGCAGTTTTCCCTTCGCCTCGAGAATCTGGACGCAGGGAAATGTGCGCAGGTTCGCGAGCGAATTTCGGATGGACACGCGCTCGAGCGCGCGCTGGCGTTCCGCCTGTGTCATGAACTCGTTGCTCTGGATCTGCCCCGCGGCCGGCTTGAGCAGGTTCATCCAGCGGCCAATGAAATCGCCGGGCGAGAGCGGTTCCGCATCCGGGTCAAGAGCTGCCTTGATACCGCCGCAGCGGCCGTGACCCATGACGACGATATCGCTGACGCGCAGCGACTGGACCGCGAATTCCAGAGCCGCCGATGTTGAATGATAGTGCCCGTCCGGCTCATAGGGCGGCATCATATTGGCAACGTTGCGGACGACGAACAGCTCCCCCGGGCCGCAATCGAAGATCGTTTCGGGGGCCGCCCGCGAATCGCAGCAGGCGATGACCATGGTCCGGGGCTTCTGGCCGGTTTCTGCGAGGGTCTTGTAGCGTTGCTGCTGTTCGTTGAACCGACCGCTCATGAAATTGCGGTAGCCGTTCAGTAGATGTTCCGGGAAGCGCTGCATATCCATCGGTTACCTCGACGCGATCGACAGATCAATCCATTATGAGCAGTTTCTTTATTTCGGCCGCATCTGGCTCGGATGCATCAGCCGGCGCATCTGCACCATCGCCATCGGTGTCGCCAGGCTCGATGCATCCTGCTCGAGCGTCAGTTCGTCGGCGCCGCGTTTGCGGCTGCGCGCTATGATCTCGAACACGCTGGCGGTCGCCATCTGCAGCGCACGCTCCTCGGAAAGCCCCTGAAGAAGCCGCGCGAGAAAGACGGCCGAGAGAAGGTCCCCCGTGCCGTTCGGAGGATCGTCGATCAGTCGATGTTCGGCAAGCAGCGCATGCCGTCCGGAAAGATAGAGATTGCCGGTGCCGCCGCTCATCATCGGCATCGCGGACGTCACCAGCACCCGAGACGGCCCGAGGCCAACCGCGGCGTCGAGGATCGCCGCATTGGTTTCAAGCGCGGCGCCCGCAAGCCAGGCGAGCTCGAACCGGTTGGGCGTCGCCAACGTCGCAAGTGGCAGCAAACGATCGCGGATGGCAGCAGCGATCTCGACCGGCACGTAAAGACCGTTCGCGTCGCCGATCACCGGGTCGCAGGCGTAGAAAAGGTCCGGATTGCGTTCTCTGAGCGCCGTCACCAGCCGGGCAACGCCCTCGGCCTGGGCGGGCGAGCCCAGGTAGCCGGAGAGGACGGCGCGCACCTCGCCCGCCCAGGGGGCGGTGGCCAGATCGTCGATGATGGACTGGAAATCCGCGTCCGGCATCACCACCCGCGTCGAGCGGCCATGGCCGGGATGCCAGGGAAGAATGACGGTCGGCAGCGCCCACACCCGGTGCCCGAGCGTCTCCAGGGCGAACACGGCGGCACGATTGCCGACGGTGCCGCGAACCACATGGCTGGATATGACAATGACGGCGCCGGGCGCGGCGGGCATTTCGGACATCGGGCGAGACCATCCTTCGATTCGAAGTGTGATCGCCCGACTGTCACAGCCCTGTCAACAGGGAGCCGCTCCGGACGACTTTGGAGGGCTGCGGCGATTTTGTTCGTTTTCATCGTTTTTCGAGAAATTTTCGCAAAATCGCCCCCGATTTAAATGGATTTAGGTCGATTGTACGTGAATTTCTCCAAAAACAGGCTCGATTTTGCCCAAATCCATCATAAAAACGATCGCCATTGACCATGGTTCTGATAGGGTCAACTATCATTTTGGGGGAGCGAGTTCATGGGCGTGAAGCATAATCCGAAACGGGATCGTCACATTGATGCGGCCCGTGCGGCAACGAGCAAGATCGGAACCGAGACTCTGCCGCCGGAGATCCTCTTCGGGGGCGCGAGCAACGACGACCTCGATCTCTATTCGCCGGACATGCTGGCGCTGACGGCCGCCCATGCCCGCCAGGAACTGGCCCGCTGGGACGGCGGCAAACCGCAGGTTTCGGTCGAGACGGTGCCGGGCATAGCGCCGGGTGGAACCGAGGTCTCGATCATCGCCGTCACCGAACGCAACATGCCTTTCCTGTATGATTCGGTCATGGGAGAGGTGACGAGCACCCACCGCGACATTCACCTGGCGATCCATCCCATTCTGGTCGTGAAACCCGGCCAGCCTGCGAAACTGTTCGACCCGGACGAGGAAAGCGACCCGGCGCACCGCGTCAGCCACATCCAGATCCATCTGAGCAAGCTGACGCCGCTCGAGGAGCGCTCGCTGAGCAAGCGCATCACCGATGTGCTGGAACAGGTCCATCAGACCGTACACGATTGGCCAGCGATGACCGCCTTGCTCGATCAGGCCATGCAGGAACTAGAGGATTACAATGCCTCCCGCAAGAAGAGTGACCGCGACGAGGCGCTCGCCTTTCTTCGTTGGCTAAGGGACAACAATTTCACCTTCATTGGAATGCGCGAATACACCTATTCCGGCAAGGGTGAGAACGCGAGCGTCGAGCGCGGCAAGGGCAGGGGCCTCGGCATTCTCTCCAATCCGGACGTTCGCGTCCTGCGCCAGGGCAAGGACGCGGTGTTGACGACGCCGGAGATCCTCGCCTTCCTGGAAGGCCCGGACTTCCTGATCGTCACCAAGGCCAATGTGAAGTCTGTCGTGCACCGCCGGGCCTACATGGATTATATCGGCGTCAAGCGCTTCGACGCCGCCGGCGATGTCGTTGGCGAGCTGCGCATCGTCGGGCTCTTCACGTCGACGGCCTACACCCGGCAGGCGGCGGAGATTCCACTCTTGAGGCACAAGATCGAGAAGATCGTCGATCACTTCGGCTACGATCCGCAGAGCCACTCCGGCAAGATGCTGGCGAATACGCTCGAAGCCTATCCGCGCGACGATCTCTTCCAGATCGATGTCGGCCTGCTCGCCGCCTTCTGCGAGCAGATCAACGAGCTCGCCGACCGGCCGCGCGTGCGCGTGCTGCCGCGCATCGACCACTTCGACCGCTTCGTTTCGGTCATCGTCTTCGTGCCGCGCGAGCAATATGATTCGGATGTCCGCGAAAAGATCGGCGACTACCTGAAGACCGTCTATGACGGCCGCGTCTCGGCCTACTATCCCGCCTTCCCCGAAGGCGGTTTGGCGCGCGTCCACTTCATCATCGGACGCTCAGGCGGCAAGACGCCGCGCGTCCCGCAGGCCAAGCTCGAGGAAGCGGTCCGCGCGATCGTCACCCGCTGGACCGACCGCTTCAACCTGTTCGCCCGCAAGGACGGCATCGAGCTTGCGGTTGGCGAGGCCTATCAGGCCGCCTTCACGCCGGCCGAGGCCTATGCCGACCTCTCCGGCATAGCCGCCTGCAAGGCGAACGATCCGATTCGCATCTCCTTCTATCACCGGGATCGGGAAAGCCCGGACGCGCTGGAACTGAAGATCTTCCACGCCGAAACGCCGGTCTCCCTCTCCCGCCGCGTGCCGCTGCTCGAAAATCTCGGTTTCCGCGTCATCAGCGAGCAGACCCACGACATCGGTGTGCGCGCCCATGGACAGGAACCGCGTGAGGTCGTGCTGCACGACATGGAACTCATTCACCGCGACGGCCACACGGTCCATCTAGCCAAGACGGGCGCTGCCCTGGAGGAGGCTTTCCTCGCGGCCTGGAACGGCACGATCGAGGACGACAACTTCAACCGTCTGGTCCTGCTCGCGGGGCTTACCGCCCGCGAAGTAACGGTGCTGCGCGCCTATTCACGTTACTTGCGCCAGGCAGGGATCACCTATTCGCAGGGCTACATCGCCGAAACGCTGAACAAATATCCGGCTATCGCCGCCGATGTCTTCAGGCTGTTCTCGACGCGGCTCGATCCGAAGATGGACACCAAGGCGCGCGCGAAGAAAACCAGCGCCCTGCTCGCGACGATCGAGGAGGCGCTCTCGGCCGTGCCGAGCCTCGACGAGGACCGGATCCTGCGCCGCTACGTCAACGTCATCCAGTCGACGCTGAGGACCAATTATTTCCAGAAGGATGCGGAGGGCAGACCGCGTACCGTCCTCGCCTTCAAGCTCGATCCGAAGGCACTCGAAGGCCTGCCGGAACCGCGTCCCTTCCGCGAAATTTTCGTCTACGGCACCGAAGTGGAAGGCGTCCACCTGCGCTTCGGCAAGGTGGCGCGCGGCGGGCTTCGCTGGTCCGACCGGGCCCAGGACTATCGCACCGAGGTGCTCGGCCTCGTCAAGGCGCAGCAGGTCAAGAACGCCGTCATCGTTCCGGTCGGCGCCAAGGGCGGCTTCTATCCGAAGCAGCTCCCCGTCGGCGGCAGCCGCGACGAGATCTTCAAGGCCGGAACCGAGGCCTACAAGACCTATATCCGCACGCTCCTGTCGGTGACGGACAACATCGTCGGCCAGGAGGTCGTGCCCCCTCAGGACACGCTTCGCCTCGACGGCGACGACCCATATTTCGTCGTGGCGGCCGACAAGGGTACCGCAACCTTCTCGGACACGGCGAACGGGCTAGCGCAGGAGGCCGGTTTCTGGCTCGACGACGCCTTTGCCTCCGGCGGCTCGGCCGGCTACGACCACAAGAAGATGGGCATCACGGCGCGCGGTGCCTGGGAAGCCGTCAAGCGGCACTTCCGCGAGATGGACATCGACATCCAGACGACGCCCTTCACGGTCGCCGGCGTCGGCGACATGTCGGGCGACGTCTTCGGCAACGGCATGCTGCTTTCGGAGAAGATCCGGCTGATTGCCGCCTTCGACCACCGCGACATCTTCATCGATCCGAATCCGGATATCGATCTCTCCTTTGCCGAGCGCAAACGCATGTTTGCGCTGCCGCGCTCAAGCTGGCAGGACTATGACCGCAAGACGCTTTCGCCCGGAGCGATGATCATCTCGCGCACGGAGAAACTGGTGACGCTGACGCCCGAGGCGATGTCGGCGATCGGCATCGACAAGCACAAGGCGACGCCGTTCGAGATCATGAACGCCATCCTGAAGAGCCAGGTCGACCTCCTGTGGTTCGGCGGCATCGGCACCTATGTGCGCGGCAGCAACGAGACGGACGCTGAAGTCGGCGATCGCGCCAACGACCCGATCCGAGTGACTGCGGAAGAGGTGCGCGCCCGGGTGATCGGCGAGGGCGCCAATCTCGGCGTCACGCAGAAGGGACGCATCGGCTTCTCGCTCGCCGGCGGGCGTTGCAATTCCGATGCCATCGACAATTCGGCCGGCGTCAATTCCTCCGACGTCGAGGTCAACATCAAAATCGCGCTCGCCTCGGCCATGCGCGACGGACGTCTCACGCGACCCAAGCGCAACACGCTTCTTTCGGCGATGACGGACGAAGTTGGCCATCTCGTGCTTCGCAACAACTACCAGCAATCGCTGGCGATCTCGCTCACGGAAATGCAGGGCCTCGCCAACCGCACGCCGCTGGCACGGCTGATGGCGCGGCTCGAGACCGACGGGCATCTCAACCGCAAAGTGGAGACGCTGCCAACGGAATTGGCGATGGCCGAGCGTTACCAGGCGGGCAAGCCCCTGACGCGCCCGGAGATCGGCGTGCTCCTTTCCTATGCGAAGCTGGTGCTGTTCGAAGAACTGATCCAGAGCGATCTGCCGGACGACCCCTATTTCACCGCGACGCTCGAACGCTACTTCCCGGCAAAGATGCGCAAGACCTATGGCGGGGACATCCATGGCCATCGTCTGCGCCGCGAGATCGTTGCGACGGCGCTCGCTAACGAAGCGATCAACCGCGGCGGCCCCGCCTTCGTCTCGACCCTCACGGACGCGACCGGCTTCCTTTCTGCCGATGTCGTAAAGGCCGCGGTGCTGGCGCTCGACGGTTTCGACCTGCCGTGGATCTATGGCGAGATCGACGCGCTCGACAACAAGATCAGCGGCGCGGTCCAGAACAGGCTTTACCAGGAAGTCGGGCGCATCTTTGCGCTCGTCGCCGAAAGGGCCTTGCGCACGCGAGCGTCCGAGGGCCCCGTTGCCGACGCCGTTGCGCGGCTGCGCGATGGGCTGCAGAAGCTGCGCGGTACGATGCGCGCGGCGATTTCGAGCGAGAGCGCCGAGGAGGCGCGCCTGAAGGCGGCGGGCTTTATCGAGAGCGGCGTGCCGGCAAAGCTTGCCGAAGAGATCGCGGAACTGTCGATGATGACCCTCGTCCCCGAGATCATGCAGATCGCCACGGTAACCGGCGAGCCTCTCAATCGCACGGCGCAAGGCTACTTCGCCGTGACTGAGACGCTCCGGGTCAACCGCCTGCTGGCGGCGGCCGACCGCGTGCCCGCCACCGAACAGTTCGAGGCAATGGCGCTTACACGGGCCGTTACCGACATAGCCACCGCCCGCCGCGATATCACCATCGCGGCGCTCGTCGAACAGAAGCGACAACGCAATCCGATTCTCGCCTGGCAGGAACAGGACCGTGAGCGCGTATCGCGCGCTGGCGACCAGTTGAAGCTCCTGACCGAAAAGGGCGAGACGACGCTTGCCAAGATCACCGTCGCCGCAGGTCTCCTCAGCGATCTTGCGCGCGGCAGGGCGAAATGACACAGTCCTCCGGGCCGCTGGCCCGGGGGACTGTGTGATTTCCACGCGTTGACCCCCGCGCCCCGCTGAATGGCGCGGGTCGGCTTATTCCGGGAGGGGAGCTTGGATATCGCAGCCGGACGAGCGAAGGAACAGCCGAAGACCACCCGTCTCGGCATTGCCGGCTGGATGCTGTTCGACTGGGCCGCTCAACCTTTCTTCACCGTCATCACCACCTTCATCTTCGCGCCCTATTTCGTTTCCCGGCTAACGACAGACCCCGCCCAAGGGCAGGCGATCTGGGGCTACACGCTCACAGTTTCCGGCATCGTCATCGCGGTCCTTTCGCCGGTCCTCGGCGCCGTTGCCGATGCGACCGGGCCCCGCAAGCCGTGGATCGGCTTCTTCGCGGTCATCCAGGTCTTCTCGCTCGCCATGCTGTGGTTCGCGGTGCCCGGTTCACCGCTGATCTACCCAGCGATCTTCCTGGCGCTCGCAACGGTCGCGGCCGAGTTTTCGATCGTCTTCAACGATTCGATGATGCCTCGTCTCGTCGGCGAGAAGGAGGTGGGAAGAATCTCCAACATCGCCTGGGGACTCGGCTATCTCGGCGGCATGATCGTGCTGATCGGCGTCGTCGCCCTGCTTGCCGGGAATCCGGCTACCGGAAAGACGGCGCTCGGGCTCGATCCGCTTTTCGGGCTCGATCCGGCCAAGGGCGAAGATGCGCGCATCACGGGCCCGATCTCGGCGCTCTGGTACCTGGTCTTCGTCCTGCCGATGTTCCTTTTCACTCCGGATGCAGGCAAGGCGACGACATCTCTCAGAGAGGCGACGGCCCGGGGTCTGACGGAACTCGGAGGCACGCTCGGCGAGCTCAAGGAGAGGGCGGGAATCTTGCGCTTCCTGATCGCCCGCATGATCTTCCAGGATGGCGTCAACGGCTTGCTCGCGCTCGGCGGCACCTTCGCCGCCGGCATGTTCGGCTGGCAGACGATGGAACTCGGCCTCTACGGCATCATTTTGAACGTCGTCGCGATCGGTGGCTGCCTCTATGCGAGCCGGCTCGACACGCGGCTCGGCTCGAAGACCATCGTCGTCGCCAGCCTTGTCTGCCTGACGATCGCGACGCTCGGCATCGTCTCGACCGGTCCCGGCTTTACCCTGTTCGGGCTAGTCTCGCTGCCGAGCGTGGATTCGGACGGGCTTTTCGGCACGGCCGCCGAGAAGGCCTACATTCTCTACGGCCTGTTGGTCGGCATCGCCTTCGGCCCGGTCCAGGCTTCCTCGCGGTCCTATCTCGCCCGCAGCGTCGCGGCCGACGAGGCCGGACGCTATTTCGGGCTCTACGCGCTGTCCGGCCGCGCGACCTCGTTCCTGGCGCCCGCCTCGGTGGCGACCATCACGGTGATGACCGGTTCGGCCCGCATCGGCATGATGGCGCTGGTCGCCTTCCTCGCCGTCGGCCTCGTTGTGCTGCTGCGCACGCCCTATCCGGCCCATCGGCCGGCATGAAAAACCGCCGTGGAGGGCGGCGGCTTTTCGAAAGACGGTGTTTGCCCTGTCAAAGCTGGAGAGCGACAGCGTGAGCGGTTGCCGCCCGCATCCCTCTCAGTCGTCATCCTCGGGCTTGACCTGGTCAAGCCCGAGGATGACGAAGGGGACGTAAGCTTTCCGGTGCAGCAGACGAAGATCGCCGTAAAACCGTTGAGCGGCTTACGGTTCCGCTCAGTGGCGGAAGTGCCGCATGCCGGTGAAGACCATGGCGACATTGTGCTCGTTGGCCGCGGCGATGACCTCGTCGTCGCGCATCGAGCCGCCCGGCTGGATGACGGCGGTGGCACCGGCCGCGATCGCCGACAAGAGTCCGTCGGCGAAGGGCAGGAAGGCCTCAGAGGCGACCGCCGAACCGCGTGTCAGCGGCGCCGCAAGGCCGAGCGCCTTGGCAGCTTCCTCCGCCTTGATGGCGGCGATGCGGGCAGAATCGACGCGGCTCATTTGTCCGGCGCCGATGCCGGCCGTCTGGCCATCCTTCGCATAGACGACAGCATTCGACTTGACGTGCTTCGCCACTTTGAAGGCGAACTTCATGTCCTCGAGCTCCTGTGCCGTCGGGGCGCGCTTGGTGACCACCTTGAGCTCCAGATCCTCGACCATGCCGTTGTCTCGCGTCTGGACGAGCAGGCCGCCGGCCACGGTCTTGGCAGTAAGCCCTGGCGTACGCGGATCCGGCAGGCCGCCGGCCGCCAGCAGGCGGAGGTTCGGCTTGCGGGCGATGATTGCCTTGGCCTCGTCGCTCACCGACGGCGCGATGATCACTTCGGTGAAGAGCTTGACGATCTCTTCTGCCGTTTGCGCGTCGAGTTTCTGGTTGAGCGCGATGATGCCGCCGAAGGCCGAGGTGGAATCGCAGGCGAGCGCGCGGCGATAGGCTTCCGCAAGCGACGGTGCGGTGGCGACACCGCAGGGGTTGGCGTGCTTGATGATCGCGCAGGCCGGCGCCTTTTCCGGCAGGAACTCCGCCACTAGCTCGAAGGCCGCGTCCGTGTCGTTGATGTTGTTGTAGGAAAGCTGCTTGCCCTGCAGCAGTGTCGCGGTCGCGACCCCCGGCCGCTTCTCCCCGGTGACGTAGAAGCCCGCCTCCTGATGCGGGTTCTCGCCGTAGCGCATCTCTTCCTTGAGCACGCCGCCAATGACGCGATGGCGCGGCATGGGCGTGTCGAGCGCCTCGGCGAACCAGTTGGAGATCGCCGCGTCATAGGCCGCCGTCCGGGCATAGGCCTTGGCCGCCATTTTCTGACGGAAGGCATAGCGCGTGGTGCCGTTGGCGATTTCGTCGAGCAGCACGGAATAGTCGGCCGGATCGGTAACGATCGTCACATAGGCATGGTTCTTGGCCGATGCACGGATCATCGCCGGCCCACCGATGTCGATATTCTCGACCGTGGTCGGATAGTCGCCGCCCTGGGCGCGGACCTCCTCGAACGGGTAAAGATTGATGACGACGAGATCGATGGCGGTAATGCCATGCTCGTCCATCGCCGCCTTGTGTTCCGCGTCGTCGCGGATGGCAAGCAGACCGCCATGCACACCGGGATGGAGTGTCTTGACACGGCCGTCCATGACTTCCGGAAAGCCGGTCAATTCGGAAACGTCGCTGACGGGAAGGCCGGCCGCCGCCAGCGCTTTGTGCGTGCCGCCGGTCGAGACCAGCCGAATGCCCTTCTCGTTGAGAGCGCGGGCGAGCTCGACGATGCCCGCCTTGTCGGACACGGAGAGAAGGGCGGTTTGGATCCGGACTTCGTCCGGAGCCGGGATTTTCTTGGAGGCGACAGCCATCAACCATGCTCCTTTGGCAGCGCCGGACGCTTGGAAAGAGGGGTGCCGGCGATTGGGATGGCTGCCCGTTAGCACAGCTTGCCAGCGGAAGGAACCTTCGCCGCCGCAGGGGGTGGAAAATAGGCCTTCGCCGCTCCTGTCTAACCCTCGCGGGTCAGCGTCCACTGGATCTCCGGCTGCGCCCCGGCCGCGAAGGTGACCGTGATCTGCGACGACGCTCGCACGCCGGAGGAGTCGGCGAAGAAGACGTCCTCCTCGATCGCCAGCTCCCCGTCCCGGCAGGCAAAAAGCCAGGCCTCGCCGTCGGGCGCACTCAGATAGATTTCGCTCTTGCTGCTCTGGCGCAAGCCGATCGCCGGATGAATGTGAAAGCGGGCGACGGCGATCGCGGCATCGGACGCCTCCGGATCGCTGCCGTTTGCCCTGGCGAGCCGATCGCGTCCGCGGATCAGCCGACCGCCGTTCAGAACACCGATGTCGCGCTCGTGGATGACACCGAAGGCGGCGAGATAGCCGTCATGGCTCGCCCTCACGGACTCGATCCGGCCGGGCTCGTCGCTTCGCTCCGCCTCGACGCGCGACACACCGCTTACCATGATCGGGCCGAGAAAGTGCGATTGCGAAAAGCGTGAGGAGGAAGTGTCGTTCACCGTCACGGTCGAGTGCGCGGCGGTCGCGCGGGCCATTTGCCGGAATCGTTCGCCGGCGAATTTCGGTGCACCGGAATTGATGATGAACCGGTTTCGCCCCGAAGACATCTCGAAGGAGAGGCAGCCGGCATGGGCGCCGCGCGACAGATCGACCGACAGCGGACGCCCCGTATCCATGATGAGGACGGTCTCCCCGATCGAGAGCCGCTCGAAGTTGATATGCGGAAGCGACCGGAACGGCTCGCCCGCCGTCTCGTCGTAGCGCAGCACCGAAGCAAGTTCGTGCGCCGGCACCGAGGTTGCGCCGTTGAAGAGCGCGAGCTCCCCGCTCTGATGCCGGAAGAAGCGCAGGGCCGGGTACATCCGGTCGATGCCGGAGATCAGCCGCGACGGCACATCGTGACCGAGATTGACATAGGTCTGCCGCAGCGGCAGCAGATCGAGCAGGAGTTCGAGACCGGCGCGGGGATTGCGCGAGAAATGGCCGCCGTCAGGCAGGATCTGCCGGTCGAGCTCACGATCCAGACCGCGCGCGGCCCTGCGCAGTGCCGACGGAGTGACGGGCATCGACACGGAAGCCATCGCCAGGGCTATGCGAACCCTGAGCCGTGCCTCCCCGTCCGGGACGGTCTCGGCGATGTGGCGCAGATAGCGGACCTGAAAGGCGAAGCTTTTCAGGAAGCGGCGATAGAAACCATGCTCGGCATTGCGCAACAGCACCGGCGAATGCGACAGCCAGGCGATGATGCGCTGCGCCATCACATCGGCTTCCCAGGCGATACCGCCGATATTGCGGCCATGCGTGCCCATCCAGTCGTCGAGGATCTGACGCAGCCTGGCGAAGCCGGCTTCATCCCGGACGGCACGCATGTGGCGCAGCCAGTCGAAGGCGTGGAGCCGATTGGCAAACTCGTGCGACGGCAGGTCGATTTCGAAGGGCGACTCGCCCTCGGTATCGAGCACGCGACCGGCCAGCGGATAGCGGCCCTGAAGAATTTCCTCTGCCACAAAGGGATCGATGGCTCTGAGATCCGTGGGCGCGACGATGAGCCGGTCCGGCGTCGATCCGGAAAAGCGCAGCGCCGACAGGCGCCCGAGCGAAAGGCCGCGCGAAAAGCGGCGCCAGCCTTCGCGCAGATACAGGTAAAGCAGCCTTCGTTTACTGGAAAACAGCATCGGCGCCTGCAGGTTTCTTGATTGCCGCAACGGGACCTTCGAAGCGCTTGAGCAGAATCGCTTTCATGGCCGGAACCGTGCCGGAAGGATGATTAAATTTCTATCAATCTGCCACCATTGATAGGCGGGCGGTCCGAAAGCGTCAATTGTCACGGCGAGACAGGCTGTTGACGAGGCTCTAGCCCTCGGTGCGGCGGAGCACAGCCGCATAAAACCCATCAAGGCCGCTGGAAAAGGGCGCGGCAAGCGGCAGCATCGCCGGCGTCGTGCGGAACTCGCCAAGAGGCGTGATGGCCGCCTCGAACCCGGGCCAGTCGGACGGGGCGATCGGAACGCGCTCGCAAAGTCCGTCGTCGGCCAGGACGCGCGCCACGACGGCTTCGCCCTCGCGCGGGTCCAGTGAGCAATTGGAAAAGACCACGATGCCGCCGGGCCTGACGATGCTCAGCGCATGGCGCAGCAGCCGCTCCTGAAGCCGGGCAAGCTTTTCGACGTCCTCCGGTCCTTTCGTCCAGAGCACATCCGGGTGACGCCGCGTGGTGCCGGTCGAAGAGCAGGGGGCATCAAGCAGCGCGGCGTCAAAGAGCTCTTCCGGACGGAAATCCGCCATATCGGTCTCTTTCGTCCAAGCTTCGAGGCCGAGCCGCTGGAGATTGGCCTTCAGCCGCCGCAACCGGCTGGAGGAGTGGTCAAGTGCCGTCACCTTCGCCCCGGCAAGAATGAGCTGGGCCGTCTTGCCGCCCGGCGCCGCACAGAGATCGACCACTGCTTTACCGGAAAGATCGCCGAAGAGGCGCGCCGGTATAGAGGCGGCCGCGTCCTGCACCCACCAGGACCCTTCCGCAAAGCCCGGCAAGGACGGGATCGCGCCGGAAAAATCACCGAGCCGAACGGAGCCGGTCGGCAGCACCGTGCCGCCGAGGCGCTCGGCCCAAATGGCAGGGTCGGACTTCACCGTAAGGTCGATCGCGGCGGGAACGAGCTGCGCTTCCGAAATGCCTTCTGCCTGGGCGCGGCCGTAATGGGCGACGAGCCGGTCATAAAACCAGGCCGGAATGGCCGGCACGGCCTGCACCTTTTCGAGGATCACCTCCTTCTCGCGCGAAAGCCGCCTGAGGACGGCGTTGACGAGACTGGCGAAGCGGCGATTGCGCGGATCCGACTGCGCCTGCTCGACCGCAAGGTCGACGGCGGAATGATCCGGAATGTCGAGATAGAGGATTTGCGCTGCGGCGACCGTCAGCACGTGCTCCAACGCACGCGCCCCCTCGGGCAGCGGGGTCTGCAGCAGCGAATCGATCGCGGCGCGGATCCGCGGCAGGTGCCGCAGCGCCGAATTGAGGATGGCGCGCACCAGGGCGCGGTCGGCGTCATTGAGCTCGCGATAGGCCGGATTGCCGTGCTCCTGGTCGAGCATGCCGTCGAGTGGCGTCTTGCGGTCGATCACCGCCGCCAGGATCTTGGCGGCGGCCTGGCGGCTCTTCAGCCCCGGCTTGGCCTGGATGCTGGCATCAGGCCGCTCCCCTCCCGTACGGGAAGGCTTGTGTGATCGGGCTCGTTTCGGACGTGAATCGTTCTTCTTGACTTCTGACATCAGGACCAGGGGCCTTTCGGCGGTTCGGAACCACCGCGACCCCAGCCGGTTCTCGGGACAGAGCGCGATTTGCGCACCGCATTATCAGGGCGAACCGTTGACGTCGAGCCCGCCGACACGTCGCGTGCCATCTGCTCGAGCGCCGCAACGCGGTTTTCCGTATTCGGATGGGTCGAGAAGAGGTTGTCCATGCGCTCGCCCGAAAGCGGATTGATGATGAACATGTGCGCCGTCGCCGGATTGCGCTCGGCGTCATAGTTCGGAATGGCATGGGCGGCGCCGGCGATCTTCCGGAGCGCCGAGGCGAGCCAGAGCGGATTGCCGCAGATCTCGGCGCCACGCCGGTCGGCGGAATATTCGCGCGTGCGGCTGATCGCCATCTGCACCAGCGCGGCCGCGAGCGGAGCGACGATCATCGCGATCAGCACGCCGATGAAGCCGAGAGGGTTGTTGTTTTCGCGGTTGCCGCCGAAAAAGAAGGCGAAATTGCCGAGCATCGAAATGGCACCGGCGAGCGTCGCCGTCAGCGTCATCGTCAGGGTGTCGCGATGCTGAATATGCGCAAGTTCATGTGCCATGACGCCGGCAACTTCCTCATAGGAGAGCGACTGCAGGAGGCCGGTGGAGGCGGCCACCGCCGCATTCTGCGGGTTGCGGCCGGTGGCAAAGGCGTTCGGCTGCGGATTGTCGATGACATAGACGCGCGGCATCGGCAGGCCGGCATTGTTCGCCAGGTCGCGCACGATGCCGTAATATTCGGGGGCGCCGCGCTCGTCGACCTCCTGGGCCCGATACATGCGCAGCACCAGGCGGTCGGAATTCCAGTAGGAGAAGAAGTTCATGCCCGCGGCCATGACCAGGGCGATCATCATGCCGCCCCTGCCGCCGATGACATAGCCGACGGCCATGAAGAGGACGGTCATGAAGGCAAGCAACATTGCGGTGCGCACAAGATTCATGAATGAGCTCCAGGCATTCTCAGGTCGCTTCTCGTTCGGCGGTGGCGAAGCGCGGCGGACCGGCTCGGCATGTCCTGCGATCTCTCCTCAAACGTTTCACGTGAATCAGGGTTCCCGCTTTGACGGAAGCAACTTATATGATGGGGATGAAGCCCCCGCTCTTCAATATCGTCAGGGAAATCCGGCTGTCACATGCAGAACGACAACGACAATTCACCCGATCGTCCGAAACGGCCGCTGCCGCCGGCTGCGCTTCGCGCCCTGAAGGAGGCGGACGAGAGACGGCGCGCCGAGGAGCAAGCGGCGACGCCGGCGGAATTCGGTGGTCGCGGTGGTCTTGATCCGGCCCGTTTCGGCGACTGGGAAATCAAGGGCCGGGCCATCGATTTCTGAGCGTCCGCGTATGTCGTTTCGATGACGAATCGATCGAAAGAAAAGCAGCGCCGCGGCGGAAGTTGAAATCATCTATATCCATAGAGGGAGTCGACCCGGGCCTTGAAGCAGGGCCCGGGGCGCTGAGCATCAGACGCGGTTCTGGCGATTGGCAATCAGGTCATCGACGACCGCCGGATCAGCCAGCGTCGAAGTGTCGCCCAGCGAACCGAAATCGTCCTCGGCGATCTTGCGGAGAATCCGGCGCATGATCTTGCCGGAGCGCGTCTTCGGCAATCCGGGGGCGAACTGGATCTTGTCCGGCGTCGCGATCGGCCCGATTTCCGAGCGCACATGCTTGACCAGCTCTTGGCGAAGCTCGTCACTGCCGACCTCACCTGCCATCAGCGACACGTAACAATAGATGCCTTGCCCCTTGATCGGGTGCGGATAGCCGACCACCGCCGCTTCCGAGACGAGGTGGTGCGAAACGAGCGCCGATTCGACCTCCGCCGTACCGAGGCGATGGCCGGAAACGTTGAGCACGTCATCAACGCGGCCGGTGATCCAGTAGTAGCCGTCCTCGTCACGACGGCAGCCGTCGCCGGTAAAGTACTTGCCCTTGTAGGTCGAGAAATAGGTCTGGACGAAGCGCTCGTGGTCGCCATAGACGGTGCGCATCTGCCCCGGCCAGCTATCGATGATGCAGAGATTGCCGTCGGCCGGCCCCTCGATCACATTGCCTTCGTTATCGACGATCTGCGGCATTACGCCAAAGAAGGGCCGTGTCGCCGAACCGGGCTTGAGATCGGTCGCGCCCGGCAGCGGCGTAATCAGGATGCCGCCGGTTTCCGTCTGCCACCAGGTGTCGACAATCGGCGAGCGCTGCTCTCCGACGACGTTGTAATACCATTCCCAGGCTTCCGGATTGATCGGCTCGCCGACAGTGCCCAGCAGACGCAGCGATGAACGGGACGAGCGTTTGACGAAGTTGTCGCCGGCCCCCATCAGTGAGCGGATCGCTGTCGGCGCCGTATAGAAGATATTGACCTTGTGCTTGTCGACGACTTCCCAGAAGCGCCCGGCATCCGGGAAATTCGGCACACCTTCGAACATCAACGTCGTCGCGGCGTTGGCGAGCGGGCCGTAGACGATATAGGAGTGGCCGGTAACCCAGCCGACATCCGCCGTGCACCAGTAGATGTCATCCTCGTGATAGTCGAAGACATATTGATGCGTCATCGAGGCGTAGACGAGATAGCCGCCGGTCGTGTGCAGCACGCCCTTCGGCTTGCCTGTCGAACCGGAGGTATAGAGAATGAATAGCGGGTCTTCCGCGCTCATCTTCTCCGGCGGGCAATCCGGCTCAGCCGTGGCGATCTCCTGATGATACCAGAAGTCCCGGCCCGGTGCCCAAGGCACCTTGCCGCCGGTGCGGCGTACGACCAGCACCTTATTGACCATGACATACTGCCTGGCAGCGATGTCGATCGCCCTTTCGGTATTTTCCTTGAGCGATACTGGCTTGCCGCCGCGCACGCCTTCGTCGCAGGTGATCACGAAAGTGGATTCGCAATCGACGATGCGGCCGGCCAGCGCCTCGGGCGAAAAGCCACCGAAAACGACCGAGTGAATGGCGCCGATGCGGGCGCAGGCGAGCATGGCGTAAGCCGTCTCGGGGATCATCGGCATGTAGATGGTGACGCGATCGCCCTTCTGGACGCCATGCTTCTTTAGAACGTTGGCAAGCCGGCAAACCTTGTCATAGAGCTCATTGTAAGTGATCTTCTTGTCGACATAGGGATTGTCCCCCTCCCAGATGATCGCGGTCTTGTCGCCATGCGTCTTGAGGTGGCGGTCGATGCAATTGTAGGAGACGTTGGTGAGCCCGTCTTCGAACCACTTGATCGAAACATCGCCCTCGAAGGACGTATTCTTGACCTTGCTATAGGGCTTGAACCAGTCGATTCGCTTGCCGTGCTTACCCCAGAAAGCCTCCGGATCGGCAACGCTCTCCTCATACCACTTCAGATAGGTCGCATTGTCGATAAGCGTCCGGTTCTTGGCCGCTTCCAGGACCGGGTAGGTCTTGACGGACATATTTTCCTCCCTGCGCATTTCTGCCTGGATCACCATGATCCTTTATCCAACGATCCCAAATCATGAGCGTGATCGTTCTAAAAGTCAGAGCGGGATGCGAGCGGAAAATCGCGCGCGTTTTTCCACCTCCCGCTGCAGGGCGGCACTCCAACCGCCCCGTCTCGCTCGATTCATAGCAGGTCGAAACCCGACCGCAATTAGACAAAAGCACATTCAGAAGTGAAGAATTGCAATTTCGAGACAACAACGATATAGAACGCTCAATTCCCGGAAATCAGTGGTAGACTCCACGGCCCGCGACACCGGCGCGGACGGACAAAAGGACTATATCCATGGCTCAGCAATTGCTTATGCCCAAGGCAACGGCCGTCTGGCTCGTTGACAACACCGCGCTGTCGTTCGACCAGATCGCGCAGTTTTGCAAGCTGCACCCGCTCGAAGTCAAAGCGATTGCCGACGGTGAATCGGCACAGGGCATCAAGGGCCTCGATCCGATTGCAACCGGTCAGCTTTCGCGCGACGAGATCGCCCGCGGCGAAGCAAATCCGAACCACAAGCTCAAGCTCTCCGAACCGAAGGTCCGCGTTCCGGATTCGAAGCGCAAAGGACCACGCTACACGCCGGTTTCCAAGCGCCAGGACCGTCCCAACGCCATTCTCTGGCTGGTCCGCAACCACCCGGAACTGAAGGACGCGCAGATTTCGCGCCTCGTCGGCACGACGAAGTCGACGATCGAGCAGATTCGCGAACGCACCCATTGGAACTCGGCCAACCTGACGCCGATGGATCCGGTAACTCTCGGTCTCTGCTCGCAGATCGACCTAGATCTCGAAGTCGAGCGCGCCGCCAAGGGCCGGCCGCTGCCGACGGCGGCCGAGGCGGGCGCGACGCTCGAGTCGGCACGTGAAACCGAGAAGCTCAACTACGACTTCGAACGCGAAGAAGAAAAGGAAATCGACGCCGATGCCGTCTTCGCCAAGCTGAAGTCGCTGAAGTCGGACCGCAAGGACGAAGAAGACGACTATTGATCGTTTCGTCACCGATGAAATTCAAGAACCCGGATCGCAGGATCCGGGTTTTTTGTTTGCATCAATAGGCCGAGCCTGACGAATCATTGAGGTTGTGGCGTTCGGTGCCTTTGAGCGGCGGATTGAAGATGCTGACGAGGACCAGGTCCTTGTCGCTGCCGCCGCGCAGATAGTGCTTGTCATGCTTGTCGAGCACATAGATGTCGCCCTTGTGGATCGGAAAGACATTGCCCTCCATGTCCTCGACCTCGCCTTCGCCGGCGATGCAATAGCAGGCTTCGAGATGGTTGCGGTATTGGAGCAGCGAGACGGTATTGGCCCGCACAACCGTATGGCAGACGGTGAAGCCCATGCCGTCCTTTTCCGTCAGCAGGCGGTGGCTGGTACCGCTGCCCCACTCTACGAAGTGATCGGTGACTTCAACATCCTGCAGGCTGCGCACGAACATGGCGTTCTCCCCGTGTAAGAAAATTTGACAAATCGCGATTCAGGGCAAAGATCGATTGCGGTGGATTCCTTTATTTGCTTGATTTCTTCTTCCTACAAACGATGATTCCTCACCAGTCAGTTGAGAAGAATTTACATATGATGCCACCCTTGGGCGCCTTGCGGGTCTTCGAAGCCGCCGCCCGCCTCGCGAGCTTCTCGCGCGCCGCCGATGAATTGCATGTCACGCATGCCGCCGTGAGCCATCAGATCCGGCGGCTGGAGGAATGGCTCGGTCGCCCCTTGTTCCTGCGCGAAAAGCGCGGCGTTCGGCTCGCGCCCGAAGCCGAGCGGCTTGCCGAAGCCCTGTCCGTCGGCTTCGAGCGGATTGCCGCCGAAGCGGAATCCTTGAAGCTCAGGACGAAGTCGGAAATCACCGTCGCCTGCATTCCCTCGATCGCGACCCGCTGGCTGATCCCGGCGCTCGGTGAGTTCCTCGCAGCCCATGCCGACATCACGGTCAAGGTGGTCTATGCCATGGCCGCCCAGCGCCTGCGCGAAACCGGCTGCGACGTGCTGATCACGCTCGGCGCCGATATGTCGGACGGCGTCCTCTGCGAGCGCCTCTTTTCCCGTGTCAACAGACCCGTCGCAAGTCCGCGCTACCTTGAACGGAAGGGTAGTCTCGCGCATGCGCAGCAGATCGCAACGGCGGACCTCCTGCACGACGAGACGACGGCCCATTGGCAGCAATGGTTCGCCCGAGCCGGCATAAGGCCGCCCGGGCCACCGAAGGGTCCGGTCTTTCAGGATTTCAATCTGCTGGCGACGGCCGCTATCGCCGGCCACGGCGTCGCACTTTGCCCGGTCGAAGTATGCCGGCGCGAGATCGAGAACGGCGACCTGATCGTGCTCTCCGAGACTTCGATCCTCGAAGAGGAGAGCTATTTCCTGATCAGCAAGTCCTCCCGCCAGAAGGCCGCGTCCGCCTTCTGCGGCTGGTTCAAACAGGTTGTTGACCCCGCATCAAACTGACGCGCCCCGCGTCAGATGCCGATGCCCTTGGCGTGAAGCGCCTCGGTGATTTCATCGAGGATCGCCGGGTCGTCGATCGTCGCCGGCATCTTCCAGGGCTGGCGGTCGGCGATCTTCTGGATTGTCGCGCGCAGGATTTTGCCGGACCGGGTCTTTGGCAGCCGCTTGACGCAGATCGCGGTTCGGAAGGCGGCGACAGGGCCGATGCGCTCGCGGACGAGGGCGATGACCTCCGTCTCGATATCCGATGTTTCACGGGAAACATTCGAGTTGATCACCAAGAAACCGGCCGGGATCTGCCCCTTTAGCGGATCGGCGATGCCGATCACCGCGCATTCGGCGACATCCGGATGACTGACGCAGACCTCCTCCATGGCCCCGGTCGAAAGCCGATGACCCGCGACGTTGATGATGTCGTCGGTACGGGCCATGATGAAGACATAGCCGTCTTCGTCGATATAGCCGGCGTCCGCCGTCTTGTAGTAGCCGGGATATTCCTCGAGATAGGCCGCCCGAAAGCGATCGTCGGCCTTCCAGAGCGTCGTCAGGCAGCCGGGCGGAAGCGGCAGCTTGACCACCACATTGCCGAGCGTCCCGGCCTCGACCGGATGACCGGCATCGTCGAGGACCTGGACGTCGTAGCCGGGGAGGGGAACGGCGGGCGACCCGTATTTGACCGGCAGCAGGCCGAGGCCCAGCGGATTGCCCGCAACCGGCCAGCCAGTCTCCGTCTGCCACCAGTGATCGATGACCGGCACGCCGAGCGCCCGCTCGGCCCAGCGGATCGTGTCCGGATCGGCGCGTTCGCCGGCGAGATAGAGGGCGCGGAAGCGCGACAGGTCATACCGCGCCACATGGGAGGCTTGCGGATCCTCCTTGCGAATCGCACGCAGCGCCGTCGGGGCGGTGAACATGACGGCGACGCCGTGCTCGGCAATGATCCGCCAATAGGTGCCGGGGTCGGGCGTCCCGACCGGCTTGCCTTCAAACAGGATCGAAGTGCTACCGTTGAGGAGCGGCCCGTAGACGATATAGGAGTGGCCGACGACCCAACCGATGTCGGATGCCGCCCAGAAGACCTCGCCAGGCTGAACCCCGAAGAAGTTCTCCATCGACCATTTCAAGGCGACCATGTGGCCGCCATTGTCGCGCACGACGCCCTTCGGCTGACCGGTGGTTCCGGAGGTGTAGAGAACATAGAGCGGATCGGTGGAAGCGACCTCGGCACAGGGCGCTTCCTCGCCGGCCAGTCTCGCCGCGGCAAGGGCGGAGGCGAAATCGATATCGCGGCCGGGCACCATCCCGGCGGCCAGCATGTCGCGCTGGAAGATCAGGCAATGGGCGGGCTTGTTGTTGGCAATCTCGATCGCCGCATCGAGCAGCGGCTTGTAGGCAACGCTGCGGCCGGGCTCCAGCCCGCAACTTGCCGAGACGACGAGCTTCGCCTGGCAATCGTCGATCCGGACGGCGAGCTCGTTGGCGGCAAAGCCGCCAAAGACCACCGAATGCACCGCGCCGATCCGCGCCGCCGCCAGCATGGCAATCGCGGCTTCAGGGATCATCGGCATATAGATGATGATCCGGTCACCCTTGCCGATGCCGAGCTTGCCATAGACCGCAGCCATTGCCTTCACGTCGGCGAGCAGCGCCGCATAGGAGATTTTTTCGATTCTGCCGGTGACGGGACTATCATAGATGAACGCCGTCTGCTGACCACGACCTGCCTCGACATGGCGGTCGAGGCAATTGTAACAGCTGTTGGTGACGCCATCCGGAAACCAGTGACCGTAAGTTCCGCGCTCGGCGTCGAAGATGCGCCGGGGCCTTTCGAACCAGTCGATCGCCTCCGCGGCTTCGGACCAGAAGCCCTGCGGATCGGCTTTCCATGCGGCATACACGTCGGAATAGCGGCTCGCCATTTCCGTTCTCCTCCACTGACCTCCCGGACTGCTCAGCCCGGCTCCTCGGCTCTGAGGATAGGGCTGCGGAGGGAAAGATGAAGCCCGACGAAAGAGTAATGGGCGGGAGGGGACGGGGAGGAGCGTTTTCCGCGGCTCAAAAGCGGCTCCCAGCCAGTCAGCGGGTGCCGAAGATCGCTGACCCGACCCGAACGCTGGTGGCGCCGAAGGCGATGGCCGTTTCGAAATCGCCGGACATGCCCATGGACAGCCCCGTGAGACCGCACTTGGTCGCGAGTTTCGCAAGCAAGGCGAAATGCGGACCCGGGTTCTCATCGACGGGCGGGATGCACATAAGCCCTTCGATATCGAGGCCAAGTTCTGAGCGGCAGAGATCGACGAAAGCGATGGTCTCCTCCGGCGCAATCCCGGCCTTTTGCGGTTCGAGGCCGGTATTGACCTGCACATAGAGCCGGGGTTTGCGGCCCTGGCGCTTCATCTCGGCGGCCACGGCGCGGGCGATCTTCTCCCGATCGATCGTTTCGATCACATCGAAGAGCGCCACGGCGTCGACCGCCTTGTTGGATTGCAGCGGCCCGATCAGGTGCAACTCGACATCGGGCGTCTCGCCCTTGAGCTCCGGCCATTTGGCTTGCGCTTCCTGGACGCGATTTTCGCCGAATACCCGCTGGCCGGCAGCGATCACCGGCCGGATCGCCTCGGCATCGAAGGTCTTCGAGACGGCGACGAGCGTGACGGCATCTTCAGCCCGGTTTGCCGCCTTCTCGCTGGAGCGAATCCGGCTCAGGACATCGCTCAGTCGTTCCTGTACTTCCATTCTTGCACTCCTTGCGGTGTCGAGACCCGCCAAGCGGATTATTGAAACTTGCGATGCTTGCCAAGCCCGGCGAAGGCAACGGTCGCCGAATATGCCAAAGTGCGACGCCCGAGCCTTGAAAACTTGACGGTCAGACTGTTTCGTGTTGAAGGTCAGGCCAGCTATTACGAGGGCGCTTTGGGCGCCGCAAAATTTCCGGAACATCGACAAAGACATGGCTACCGAACGATATAATCCGCGTGATGCCGAACCGCGCTGGCAGCAGGAATGGGACGCACGCAAGGTCTTCGAGACCAGCAACGACGATCCGCGCGAAAAATACTACGTGCTCGAGATGTTTCCTTATCCGTCCGGGCGGATCCACATGGGCCACGTGCGCAACTATACGATGGGCGACGTCGTCGCCCGCTACAAGCGCGCCCGCGGCTTCAATGTGCTGCATCCGATGGGCTGGGATGCCTTCGGCATGCCGGCCGAGAACGCCGCCATGGAACGCGGCGTGCATCCGGCCGGCTGGACCTACCAGAACATCGCCGCGATGAAGGCACAGCTCAAGGTCATGGGGCTTTCGCTCGACTGGAGCCGCGAATTCGCCACCTGTGATCCGGCCTATTACCAGCGCCAGCAGCACCTCTTCCTCGATTTCCTGGAAAAGGGCCTGGTCTACCGCAGGCAATCAAAGGTCAATTGGGACCCGGTCGACAACACCGTTCTCGCCAACGAGCAGGTGATCGACGGCCGTGGCTGGCGCTCGGGTGCGCTGGTCGAGCAGCGCGAGCTGACACAGTGGTTCTTCCGTATCACCGATTTCAGCCAGGACCTGCTCGACGCGCTCGATAGTCTGGATCAGTGGCCGGAAAAGGTTCGCCTGATGCAGAAGAACTGGATCGGCCGCTCCGAGGGCCTGGCTCTCCGGTGGGAACTCGATCCGGCGACGGTTCCCGGCGAGAGCAAGGAACTGACCGTCTACACGACGCGGCCGGACACGCTGTTTGGCGCCTCGTTCCTGGCGATCTCCGCCGACCATCCGCTCGCCAAGGAAGCCGCCGCCAAGAATGCGGCAATCGACGCATTCTGCGAGGAGTGCCGTCGCGCCGGCACCTCGCTCGCCGCCCTCGAGACGGCCGAGAAGAAGGGCATGGACACCGGCATTCGTGCCACGCATCCCTTCGATGCGAATTGGGAACTGCCCGTCTATGTCGCCAATTTCGTGCTGATGGACTACGGCAAGGGCGCCATTTTCGGCTGCCCTTCCGGCGACCAGCGCGATCTGGATTTTGCCCGCAAATACGGCCTGCCGGTCGTGCCGGTGGTGATGCCGAAGGATGCCGATCCGGCAAGCTTCACGATCGAAGACGAGGCCTATGGCGGCGACGGCGTGATGATCAACTCGCGCTTCCTCGACGGGCTTTCCACGGAAGAGGCGTTCGAGAGCATCGCCTCGAAGCTCGAGAAGGAAACGCTGAATGGCGTGCCGCGCGCCGAGCGCAAGGTGAATTTCCGCCTGCGCGACTGGGGAATCTCCAGGCAGCGCTACTGGGGCTGCCCGATCCCGGTCATCCATTGCGAGGATTGCGGCGTCGTTCCGGTGCCGAAGGCGGATCTGCCGGTGATCCTGCCGCCGGACGTGACCTTCGACAAGCCGGGCAATCCGCTTGACCGCCACCTGACCTGGCGGCACGTCGCCTGCCCTGAATGCGGCAAGGACGCGCGCAGGGAAACCGACACGATGGACACCTTCGTCGACTCCTCCTGGTACTTCGCGCGCTTCACCGCGCCCTGGGAAGACAGGCCGACCGATCCCAAGGCCGCCAATCACTGGCTGCCGGTGGATCAATATATCGGCGGCATCGAGCACGCGATCCTGCATCTGCTCTATTCGCGCTTCTTCACCCGGGCGATGAAGGCGACCGGCCACGTGGCACTGGACGAGCCCTTCAAGGGGCTGTTCACGCAGGGCATGGTGGTGCACGAGACCTATAGCCGCGGCGAAGGCGCGCAGCGCGAATGGATCACGCCCGCGGAAATCCGCATCGAGGAGATCGACGGACGCCGCCGCGCGGTGCTGATCGAGACCGGCGAAGAAATCACCATCGGCTCGATCGAGAAGATGTCGAAGTCCAAGAAGAACGTCGTCGACCCGGACGACATCATCGGCTCCTACGGAGCCGACACGGCGCGCTTCTTCGTGCTGTCCGATTCGCCGCCGGATCGCGACGTGATCTGGTCCGAGGCGGGCGTCGAGGGCTCGCACCGCTTCGTCCAGCGCGTCTGGCGGCTGATTGGCGAGGCTGCCGAAAGCCTGCGCGGCGTAAATGCTTCGCCGGCTAAGGACGGCGAGGGACTGGTGATTTCGCAGGCGGCTCACCGCACCCTGCGCGCCGTCGAAGCCGACTACGACAAGCTTGCCTTCAACAAGGCCGTTGCGCGGATCTACGAGCTCGTCAATGTCCTGGCCTCGCCGCTCACACAAGTTGCCGCCGGCAAGGCCGACCGGGCCGTCACCGCTGCGGTCAAGGATGCTACAACGATCCTGATCGACCTGATTGCGCCGATGATGCCGCATCTCGCGGAGGAGTGCTGGCGGGCAATCGGCGGCGAAGGGCTGATCGCCGAGAGACCCTGGCCAGCCTTCGACCCGGCGCTCGTCGTCGAGAACGAAATCACCTTGCCGGTGCAGATCAACGGCAAGAAACGCGCCGATTTGACAATCGCGCGCGACGCAGATCAGAGTGCGATCGAAAGCGCCGTCCTCGCGCTTGACGCCGTCAAAGCGGCGCTCAACGGCGGCAGCCCGAGAAAAATCATCGTCGTGCCGCAAAGGATCGTCAATGTCGTTGTCTGAGAAAGCTAGCCTTCGTCTCCGGTCCCTGGGCGTGCTTGCCGGCACGTTGCTGCTGACGGCGCTGGCTGGCTGCCAGGTCCGTCCGCTCTATTCGGACGGTCCGGCCGGTGCAACCTCTGCGGCATTCGGCTCCATTGAGATCTCGGAAGCGGACGATCGCGTCGAGCAAGAAGTGCGCAATGCATTGATCTTCCTGACCTCGGGCGGCCAGGGCGAGCCGGTCAACCCGCAATACGATCTTGCCCTCAACGTTTCGCACCGGACGATGGGTGTGCTCTACGATCAGGCCAATGACCGCGCGGGCGCCGGCCGCATCGTCGTCAAGGCGGACTACAATTTGACGAGGACGGCGACGGGCGAGACGGTGAAGGCGGGCTATCGCTCGGCGGTCGCCCTGGCCGACTTCCCGGAACAGGAATTCGCAAAGGTTCGCGCCGTCCGTGACGCCGAGAATCGCGCCGCCAAGGAACTGGCGGAGCTCATCAGGGCTGACATCGCCGCCGCCCTCGGCCGCTGACATCGGTATTCGGATGAGCGAGGTCAAGTCGCACGAATTTGACAGCTTTCTCAATCGAGGCGCGTCGACCTTCCGCCTTTTCCTGCTTTACGGCCCCGATCGTGGCCTGGTTTCGGAGCGCGCCGCGCAGCTTGCCGGCCGCTCCGGCGTCGCTCTCGACGACCCCTTTGCCGTCGTCAAGCTCGATGCGACGGAGCTGCAGCAGAGTGCGGGCAGGGTCCTCGACGAGGTCAATGCCATCGGTCTTTTCGGCGGCGAGAAACTCGTCTGGATCCGCGGCGCCTCGAGCGAGAAGGCGATTGCCGAAGCCTTGCAGATACTTGCCGACGAGCCCCCGACCGGCAGCTATCTGATCATCGAGGCGGGCGACCTTAAGAAGGGTGCCGCGCTTAGAAAGATCGGCGAATCGTCGCGGTCCGTCGCCTCCATCGCCTGCTACAGCGACGACGCTCGCAGTCTCCATGCTCTTGTCGACAATGAGCTCGCCGAGGCGGGCTTGCGCATAAGCCCGGCGGCGCGCGAGCGTCTTCTCGAAGCGCTTGGCGGCGATCGCATGGCCTCACGAAACGAAGTGCGGAAGCTCGCGCTCTACTGCCTTGGCAAGGATATGGTCGACGAGGAGGATGTGCTCGCCATCGTCGGCGACGCCAGTGCCATCTCCGTCGACGACGCGGTGGATGCGGTGCTCCAGGGCGACGTCGATGCGCTGCTGCACGCCATGAAGAAGATCACCACCTCGAAAACCCCGCCCTTCCTGGTGCTCCAGGCCTGCCTCAGGCAGTTTCAGCAACTGGATGTGATGCGCGCCGAAATGGACGCGAGCCGCCAGTCGGCAAGCCAGGTAGTTGCAAGCCTCGGCCGCGGCCTGCATTTCCGTCGCAAGCCGATCGTCGAGGCTGCGCTCAAGCACTGGACCGCCCCGTCGATCCAGCGCGAACTGGGCCGGCTGCAGGCCACCATTTACCAGAGCCGCGCTCGACAGAGCCTTGAAGAAAGTATCGTGCTGCAAAACCTGCTGGCGATCGCGATCCAATCCGCAAGGCGCTGAGTCGTCGTGCGGATGGTCCCGAACGCTTAGCCGACATCTCCGCGTGCGATATGGCCATTTTCGTGCATCCTCGGGCCAAGCCCGGGGATGACTGCACGGGTGGTAGGGGGGAGCGCTACCCTTAACGCCGCTCAAGCAGGCGGCAAATCTCCTCGAGTTGATCGAGCGTCCTATAGGCGATCCGCAGGTGACCACCCGAAGCCTTGTGACTGACGGTAACCTCCAGCCCCAGGCTGTCCGACAAGGTGCGCTCCAGCGCAAGGGTATCGGCGTCCTTTTCCTCGCGATGCCGTCCCTTGGCAAAATTGGGGTCGTTCTGGGCCTTGATATCATTCTGGGCCAGGCGCTCCGCTTCGCGCACCGAGAGACCCTTGGCGACAATCGAGCGCGCCAATGCCACCGGATCGGAGGTCGGGACCAAGGCGCGTGCATGGCCGGCCGAGAGGCTGCCGTCGGAAAGCATGTCGCGTACCGGCTCGGGCAATTTGAGCAGCCGCAAGCTGTTGGCGACGTGGCTGCGGCTCTTGCCGATAATGTCGCCGAGATCGTTCTGCGTGTAGCCGTGTTCGGCGATCAGCTGTTCGTAGCCGAGGGCTTCTTCCAGCGGATTGAGATCCGAGCGCTGTACGTTTTCGACGATGGCAATCTCTAAAGCCGTCCGGTCGTCCACATCGCGCACGATCACCGGTATCTCGGTGAAGCCCGCAAGCTGCGCCGCCCGCCAGCGCCGCTCACCGGCGATGATCTCGTAACGGTCATGGTCCACGGTGCGGACCACGACGGGTTGGACGATGCCATGCTGGCGAATCGAGCTCGCCAGGTCTTGCAACTCCGCTTCATCGAATTGGCGGCGCGGATTGCGCGGGTTCCGGGAGATGAACTCGATCGGCACACGCCGGTCTGGATTGACCGGACTGGCCGGCGTGGTCCCGTTTTGCAACGGCTGATCCATTTCGCCAATCAAGGCGGCCAAGCCGCGGCCGAGGCGTCTCTTGGAGCTGTCGTCGTTCATGCTACACCCGATTAATTACGATACCGAAACGATTACGCAGCCTTGCGCTGCCGCTCACGTTGGATGACTTCCGACGCCAACTGCAGATAGGCCTGGCTGCCGGCGCATTTGAGATCATAAAGAATCGCCGGCTTGCCATAGGACGGCGCCTCCGAAACGCGAACGTTCCGCGGAATCAAGGTGTGATAAACCTTTTCGCCGAGATGTGTCCTGACGTCGCTAACTACCTGCTGGGCAAGATTGTTGCGCGAGTCGAACATGGTCAGGACAATCCCTTGGATATCCAGGCTCGGATTGACTGTCCGACGCACCTGATCGACCGTCTCCAGGAGCTGGCTCAGACCCTCGAGCGCGAAAAACTCGCACTGTAGCGGTACGAGGACGGAATGTGCCGCTGCCATGGCGTTCATTGTCAACAGGTTGAAGGAAGGCGGGCAGTCCACCAGAACATAGGAATGGGCGAGCGCCTCCGGCGCCGCCAGCGCCTTGCGCAGACGGAAGACCCGATCAGATTCCCGTGAGATCTCCATCTCGACGCCGAGCAGATCCATTGTCGACGGGATGATGTCGAGGTTCGGCACGGCCGTCTCGCGCGCGATCTCGCCAATGGAATGAGTGCCCATCATCAACTCGTAGGATGACAGATGCCTGTCGCGACGCTGAATGCCGAGCCCAGTGCTTGCGTTCCCCTGCGGATCGAGATCGATGGTCAGAACCCTTTCGCCAATGGCCGCCAGTGCTGTCGCTAGGTTGATCGCGGTCGTCGTCTTGCCGACGCCGCCTTTCTGATTGGCAATGGTGATGATCCGATTTTTTGGGCCAAACATGCTTCGCTCGCCTATCACTTCGTGCGACGTGAAAGATTTGCAATCTCGAGCACAACCGAATCCTGCTCGACGACACTTGCATGTTTTACCAGATCGAATTGAAAGCGGCTAACGGCTTTGTCTATTTCCTGCTGATAATCCCGGCCTTTGTGAAAGAAAGCGACCGTACTTGACTCATCCTGAAGCATCCATGGCGCGCAATAGTCCAGCAATTGGCTCAAATCGGCCAGGGCGCGGGCCGAAATCGCGTCACAACGGGGAATCACAGACGGTGCTTGTTCGATTCGAATCGGATGCACCGATCCGCGCGCGCCGGTTTCGTTCAGGGCGACACGGAGGAAAGCAGCTTTCTTGTTGTTGCTTTCGACAAGATGCACCCAGCCGTCAGAATAGTCCGACAAGCAGATGGCGGTGATGACGCCTGGAAATCCACCACCACTGCCGAGATCGACCCAGGTCTTCGGGGAGGGTGAAAGCTCAGAGATCTGCAGACTGTCGACGATATGACGTTGCCACAGGTCGTCGAGAGTCGATGGCGCCACAAGGTTGATCGACTTCGCCCACTTCTGAAAAAGCCCCGCGAAATGATCCAGCTTTTCGAGCGTTTCACGTGAAACACGCAGCGCTTTCATGCGCTCGGCAGGACTCGCTTTCATTGTGCCGCACGCTCCGCCGCACGCTTGGCGCCGCGCTCCTGCCGCCGCAGCCAGGACAGAAGCAACGATACAGCCGCGGGCGTCATGCCATCGACCTTCATTGCCTGCGACAAGTTGCGCGGCCGCTGCTGCGCCAGCTTTTGCTTCAGTTCGTTGGAAAGCCCCGGCAAGTCGCTATAATCGAAGTCGTCCGGAATTTTCGCGCTCTCTTCCCGCCGGATACCGGCGATGTCCGCAGCCTGGCGCTCCATATAGACAGCATAGGCGGCATCGATCTCCAACGCCTCGCTGACACGCCGGTCGATCGCATCGAGCTGCGGCCACAAAGGCTTCAGCCCCTCGATCGTCTGATCCGGGTAGGAGAGGATTTCATAGGCCGAACGCCGCTGACCGTCCTGGTTGAGCTTCAGGCCAAACCGCTTGCCCTCGTTCGGGGTAATCGACAGCGATTGAAGAAGGGTGCGGCCCTCTTCGTAGGCTCCCTTCCACGATGCAAACCGCACCCGGCGCGCCTCTCCGACGCAACCCAAGTCGACGCCGACCGGGGTCAAGCGCATGTCGGCATTGTCGGCCCTGAGCGACAGTCGATATTCCGCCCGGGAGGTGAACATCCGGTAAGGCTCAGTGATGCCGCGCGAGGTCAGGTCGTCGATCATCACGCCAATGTAGGAGTCGGTGCGGCTGAAGACGAAGGGCTCGCGCCCCGTTGCCGCCAAAGCGGCGTTCAAGCCGGCCACGAGGCCCTGCGCTCCGGCCTCCTCATAGCCTGTCGTGCCGTTGATCTGGCCCGCCAGAAAGAGGCCAGGCATCTTGCGCACCGCCAGCGAAAACTGCAGCTCGCGCGGATCGACATGGTCATATTCGATTGCATAGCCCGGCTGGAGAATCGCGACACTCTCCAGCCCTGGAATGGTGCGAATAAAGGACTCCTGCACATCCTCCGGCAAGGACGTCGAAATGCCGTTCGGGTAGATGGTGTCATCGTCGAGGCCCTCCGGCTCGAGGAAGATCTGGTGACCATCCCGCTCACCGAAGCGGACGATCTTGTCCTCGATCGACGGGCAATAGCGTGGACCAACCCCCTCGATCTGACCGGAATACATGGCCGACCGGTGGATATTGTCGGCAATGATCTTGTGCGTGGCGTCCGTGGTCCGGGTGACGCCACAATCGATCTGGCGGTTCGCGATCCTGTCGGTCATGAAGGAGAATGGCACCGGGTCCTCATCCGGGCCCTGCCGGCCGACGCGATCCCAGTCGATCGTCCGGCCATCCAACCGAGCGGGCGTACCGGTCTTCAACCGTCCAAGTCTCAGGCCGAAGCGAGAAAGCGTATCCGACAGGCCGACCGATGGAGCCTCGCCAACGCGGCCCGCCGGGATCTTCCGGTCGCCCATGTGAATCAGACCTTTGAGAAAGGTGCCGGTCGTAAGCACCACTGCAGCGGCGCGAAAGATCCGGCCGTCTTTCATGATCGCGCCGGCAACAACGTCGCCTTCCGTCAGGAGATCGTAGGCATCGCCTTCGATCACGGTGAGACTCTCGATCGCATCGATTTCCCGCTGCATCGCTTCGCGATAGAGCCAGCGATCCGCCTGGGTGCGCGGTCCTCGGACCGCCGGTCCCTTGCGTCGGTTGAGCAGCCGGAACTGAATGCCGGCCGCATCGGCAACGCGACCCATCAGGCCGTCCAAGGCATCGATCTCCCGAACCAGGTGTCCCTTGCCTAAGCCGCCGATCGCGGGGTTACAGGACATCACCCCGATCGTGTCTCTCTTATGGGTGATCAGCGCCGTCTGCGCACCCAGCCGCGCCGCCGCTGAAGCGGCTTCGCAGCCGGCATGGCCGCCGCCAATCACGATGACATCATAGCTCGTCATACCTACTCCCCGCTTGCTCGGGTCTTGATTCTCAATTCGCCGCATCCAGTCAAGAAGGTTTCACGTGAAACGTGCCCCCAGACTCGTCATTGTTGTATTCACAGCCTCATTTGCCGATGCAGAACTCCGAGAATATCACGTCGAGCAGATTCTCGACATCGATGCGGCCGGTGATCCGCCCAAGCGCGTCGCTTGCCAGCCGAAGCTGCTCCGCCTGGATATCCAGGCCTCCTGACGCCAAGCCACGCGCCAGCGCCGCGCTCGCCTGTCTCAGGCAATCCACATGGCGCTTTCGCGACGGCATGGCAAGCGACGTCCGGCCCGCCAGATTGGGCAGGTGTGCCTTGACCCTTTCCAGCAAATCGGCGATGCCGTCGCCCGTCTTCGTCGACAGGAACACGTCGGCCTGCTCGCTCGACCAAATCTGTTCTTCCCGATCGATCTTTGTTGCGACGCGGAGCACCGGTACATTCTCTCCGACTGGTTCTTCCCAGACGAAGCCGTCCGGTTTTTCCGATAGCAAAAGGATCAAATCGGCATGGCCGATAACCTCCCGTGCCCGCCGGATGCCTTCGCGCTCGACGATTTCGTCCGTCTCCCGAAGCCCCGCCGTGTCGAACAGTTTTACGGAGAATCCGGCTAAGGAAAGGTCCACCGACAGGACATCCCGGGTCGTGCCGGCGATCTCGGTTACGATCGCAATGTCCCGCTTGGCGAGCGCATTGAGGAGGCTTGATTTTCCGGCATTCGGCTCGCCGGCGATGACAATCTTCAACCCGTCGCGAATGATCTCGGCCAAACCGGCTTGGTCGATATGGGCGTCAATCTCCGCGTGGAGGTTCTCGATGTCGGTCCAGATCGTTTCGCTGACGGAGCCGGGAACATCTTCTTCATCGGCAAAGTCGAGTTCCGCCTCGATCATGGCGCGCGCGTGCGTTAGGCGTCGAGCCCAACCCTGGTAGAGAGCCGATTGACCGCCGCTGGACTGTTCTATGGCGAGGCGCCGCTGCATCTCGGTCTCGGCGGAAATCAGGTCGGCCAGTCCCTCGACCTCGACGAGATCCATCTTGCCGTTCTGGAAGGCGCGCCGCGAGAACTCGCCGGCCTCGGCATGCCGCAATCCTTCGAACTCGGCAAGCGTGTCGAGAATGGCGTGCACTACGGCCCGTCCGCCGTGCACCTGCAGCTCACAGCAGTCCTCACCGGTGAACGAGGCCGGACCGGAAAAATAGATCACCAGACCGCTATCCAGCATCTCACCGTTTCGAGTCCGAATCGTTCTGAGCGCGGCGGAGCGCGGTTTCGGTAGAGCGCCGCAAAGCCGCATGATCGCATCGGCCGTCGCCTGTCCGCTGATGCGGATGACTGCCACGCCGGCCGGCAGGGCGCCGCTGGAGAGCGCATATATGGTGTCCGTGAACTGCATCGGCTCATTCGGCACTGCGAAGCGCACAGCTCGATTCTGCGCGCCGCGTCCGCCTGTCTTCTTTGTCTGTATAGAGGTCAACCAGCCGCCCTTGGGCGACCACTATGTCCGTCAGGCCTGAAACGCATTGCGGCTTTCTGGCATAGGGAACGGAGCGCGAGACTTATGCATGTCTACGGGCCGAAAATCAAGCGTCGCTGGTCGATGCAAAATCCGTGCGGCAGGCGCGCCTGTTTCACGTGAATCATTGTGGCGCGCGGGAGTCCGAACGGTCCTCTCGCCGCCGCTAATGTTGAATCCGGCTAAGGAATAATCCGCTAAAGAAAAGGCCGGGATTCGGCGAATCCCGGCCAGAAGATGCGCAGTCTGTCGATCGATCAGGTATTCATCGAATCGAAGAAATCGCCGTTGTTCTTCGTCTGCTTGAGCTTGTCGATGAGGAACTCGATCGCATCGGTCGTGCCCATCGGGGCGAGAATCCGCCGCAGCACGAAAATCTTCTGCAGATCCTGGCGCGGCACGAGCAGGTCTTCCTTGCGCGTACCGGACTTCAGAATGTCCATTGCCGGGAAGATGCGCTTGTCGGCGACCTTACGGTCGAGGACGATTTCCGAGTTGCCGGTGCCCTTGAACTCTTCGAAGATCACTTCATCCATGCGGCTGCCGGTATCGATCAGCGCCGTGGCGATGATCGTCAGCGAGCCGCCTTCCTCGATGTTGCGGGCGGCACCGAAGAAGCGCTTCGGGCGCTGCAGGGCATTGGCGTCGACACCGCCGGTCAGCACCTTGCCGGAGGACGGCACGACGGTGTTGTAGGCCCGGCCAAGGCGGGTGATCGAGTCGAGAAGAATAACGACGTCGCGGCCGTGCTCGACGAGGCGCTTCGCCTTTTCGATCACCATTTCAGCGACCTGAACGTGGCGCGTTGCCGGCTCGTCGAAGGTCGAGGAGACGACCTCGCCCTTCACGGAGCGCTGCATGTCCGTCACTTCTTCCGGCCGTTCGTCGATCAGAAGGACGATCAGATAGCATTCCGGATGATTGGCGGTGATCGAATGGGCGATGTTCTGCAGGAGAACCGTCTTACCGGTACGCGGCGGGGCCACGATCAGGCCGCGCTGGCCCTTGCCGAGCGGCGCGACGAGGTCGATGACGCGGGCGGAAAGGTCCTTCGAGGTCGGTACTTCGAGTTCCATCTTGAACCGCTCATTCGGGTAGAGCGGCGTCAGGTTGTCGAAGTGAACCTTGTGGCGGATCTTCTCCGGGTCGTCGAAGTTGATCGTGTTGACCTTGAGCAGCGCGAAGTAGCGCTCGCCTTCCTTCGGGCCGCGAATCGGCCCTTCCACCGTATCTCCCGTCTTTAGCGAAAAGCGGCGGATCTGCGATGGCGAAATGTAGATGTCGTCCGGACCAGGCAGATAGTTTGCATTTGCCGACCGAAGGAAGCCGAATCCGTCCTGAAGGACCTCAACAACACCTTCGCCGATGATCTCTATCTCCTGCGAGGCCAGCATTTTGAGGATGGCGAACATCAGCTCCTGCTTGCGCATGGTGCTGGCGTTTTCCACCTCGAGCTCTTCGGCAAAGGCGAGGAGATCCGTCGGCGTTTTGTTCTTGAGTTCTTGAAGCTTCATTTCAGCCATGAAGAGTCCATGATTTGTAGGGGGAAGTGGGAATAGGCGTGATTTTCGTAAGGGAGCTGCGGGGGGGGGAAGGGGGCAGGCTCTAAACTTCGTCACAGGCCTTGGGATGAAGGAGATGCGCGAAAATAGCGATTCACGTGGGACGCCGCAAGGGGGCGCCGCAAATTAGCGGCACCTATTGCATCTGCGAATCGATTGAATTCAAAATGGTTTCACGACGACGAGGATAACGATGAGGATCATCAACAGGGTCGGCGCCTCGTTCATCAGCCTCCAGTAGCGCGCGCTCTTCCGATTCGCGTCCCGCTGAAAGGCGGCCACGGCCCGGCTGAAATGCACATGCACCGCGGTCAGCAGCACGGCGCAGAAAAGCTTGGCATGAAGCCAGCCGCCGCGGAACCCGTAGACGCTCCAGGCGAGATAGAGACCGAGTATCCAGGCGATCATCATGGCCGGGTTCATGATGGCCTTCAGGAGCCGTCGCTCCATCGTCTTGAAGGTCTCGGACTGCACCGAGCCGGGCAGCGCATCGGTGTGATAGATGAAGAGCCGCGGCATGTAGAGAAGCGCCGCCATCCACGAGATCACCGCAACAATGTGGAACGCCTTGATCCAGAGATAGAGATCGTCCGGCTGCCCGACGAAGAGCCCGACCAACAGAGCAACGAAGACGGAAAGCGCGACGAGCGCGCGAAGTCGCGCCCGCTTTCCGGGAGCGCTATCCGTCTGCCGCTCGATCATCCTTCGCCCCTGCGAACGCGTGCGACGAGGGTCGCGACGTTTTCCGGATCGGCCTCCGGCGTGATGCCGTGTCCAAGGTTGAAGATCAACGGCCCATGGCCGAGCACGTCCAGGATGCGATCGATGGCGCTCTCCATTGCCGCGCCGCCGGCAACGACGCGCATCGGATCAAGATTACCCTGGACCGGGCCGTCCTTCTGCAATTCTGCAGCAAAGGACAGGGGCACGGCCCAGTCGAGGCCGATCGCGTCGGCGCCGGTCAAGCGGCGATAGTCCTTGAGCAACAGGCCGGCACCCTTTGCAAAAGCGATGATCTTCGCCGAAGGCCGCCGGGCGCGCACGGATGCAATCATCCGCCGCATCGGCTCGACGGCAAAGCGGGCAAACTCATCCTCGCCGAGCACCCCCGCCCAGGAATCGAAGATCTGCACCGCATCGGCGCCCGCATCGATCTGTTCGACGAGATAGTCGGCAGAAACATCAGCCAGAAACGCCAGAAGCTGTTCGAAGGCCTTCGGATGGCGGTAGGCAAAGAGGCGCGCCGGCGCCTGGTCGGGCGTGCCGCGCCCGGCAATCATATAGGTCGCAACCGTCCACGGCGCACCGCAGAAGCCGAGCAGCGTCGTTTCCACCGGCAATTCCCGCCGAAGCCGCGAGACGGTCTCGAAGACGGGAGAGAGGTGGCTCAAAACACCATCAGCCTTGAGGCGCGCGATGCCGTCGGTGTCGATCGGATCCATGCGCGGCCCGTGGCCCTCCTCGAAACGGACGTTACGGTGGAGCGCGTCGGGAATGACGAGAATATCGGAGAAGAGGATCGCAGCGTCGAAGGCGTAGCGCCGGATCGGCTGCAGGGTCACCTCCACGGCGAGATCCGGCGTATAACAGAGATCGAGGAAACTTCCGGCTGTCGCCCGCGTCGCGCGATATTCCGGCAGATAGCGGCCGGCCTGGCGCATCAGCCAAACGGGCGGAGGGGTGAGGCATTTTCCGTTCAACACCTCAAGTACTTTGCGACGTGTCTCGGCCACTCGCCATTCCCCAATCTAAAAATAAAACCTTATTGAAAAGGTTTCTATTTCTTAGAGTCGGTGGCTATCAAGGATTAAAATCAATCCTCAGTTCATCCAATCAGCACGGATCGCCAGGCGCGCGGCGGGAGAAAGATCGACCGAATTCATGGCAGATCGGGCAAAGACGAGAAAACTTAGAAAAGTCAGCACCTTGCCTGCACCTCCGGATTTGCGATTCCTGTGGACAATGAGTCGATCCGCGTGACAATTTGTCGTCGGCTTGAGTCTTGTCCACAACAGTGCATGGGCGTTCTTCGTCCGGGCAACGGATGTGAATAACGCGACGGTTTTCCACTTGCCTTAGCGGCGGCCGCGACTTTAGCTGTCTGTGTCCCGGCCTATCAACAGCCACCGGAGAATTGCGTGGAGAACCGAAAAAACTATTTCCACCTGCATCTCGTCTCCGATTCGACGGGCGAGACACTGATCGCCGCCGGCCGCGCGGCGGCCGCGCAATTCCAGTCCTCGCACGCGCTCGAACACGTCTACCCGCTGATCCGCAACAAGAAGCAGCTGATGCAGGTGCTCGATGCCATCGATGGCGCGCCGGGCATCGTGCTCTATACGATCGTCGACCGGGAGCTTGCCGGCATGATCGACAAGCGATGCCGCGAGATCGGCGTTCCCTGCGTCTCCGTGCTCGATCCGATCATCGAGCTGTTCCAATCTTATCTCGGTTCGCCGTCGCGTCGGCGTTCGGGCGCACAGCACGTCATGGATGCCGACTATTTCGCCCGGATCGAGGCGCTGAATTTCACCATGGATCATGACGACGGCCAGATGCCGGCCGATTTCAATGAGGCGGACGTCGTGCTCGTCGGTGTGAGCCGGACCTCCAAGACGCCGACGAGCATTTATCTCGCCAATCGCGGCATCAAGACCGCCAACATCCCGATTGTGCCCGGGGTCCCCTTGCCAGAGGGGTTGGTCAAGGCGACGAAGCCGCTGGTGGTGGGGCTGATCGCAAGCGCGGACCGGCTTTCGCAGGTTCGCCAGCATCGCCTGCTCGGCACGACACAGAGCTTCCATGGCGAGGAATATACGGACCGGGCGGCGATCGCCGAGGAGTTGAAATATGCCCGCATGCTCTGTGCCCGCAACAATTGGCCGCTGATCGACGTGACGCGCCGCTCGATCGAGGAAACGGCCGCGGCGATCGTTGCCCTTCGTCCCCGGCTCAGATAGAGCCAGTCCCAGGAACCCGGGCGGACGCTGCAGCCTCGCCGCCGCTCCGTTCGGTACGATCTATGAGAAATCGATCACGACGATCGGATCGAAAGGATCCACGACCATCGTGATCCCTGGAGTGCGAGATTGAGAAGATGACATCCTCGCTCGTGCTGGCCTCCGCCAGCCCATTTCGACGCGCGCTTCTCGAGAATGCGGGGCTGACGTTCTCGGCCCGCGCAGCTCAGGTAGACGAGCGTGCCCTGGAGCGGCCGCTGGAGGAGGCGGGTGCGTCGCCCACCGAAGTCGCGCAAGCACTCGCCGAAGCAAAGGCGAAGGACGTCTCGCGCCATTTCGACGACGCCCTGGTGATCGGCAGCGACCAGACCATGTCGCTCGGGCCGCGGGTCTATCACAAGCCGAAGGACATGGCGGAGGCCGCCGAGCATCTCTTGTCGCTCTCCGGCAGGACGCACAGCCTGAACAGCGCGATCGTGCTCGTCCGTGATGGCGATGTCCTCTGGCGGCACGTCTCGACGGCGCATATGACTGTCAGGCCCTTGGACCAGGCCTTTGTCGAACGGCATCTCAAGCGGGTCGGGGAGAAGGCGCTTTCGAGCGTCGGCGCCTATCAGCTCGAAGGTGAGGGAATCCAGCTCTTCGAGAAGATCGAGGGCGATTATTTTACGATCCTCGGCCTGCCGATGCTGCCGCTTCTTTCCAAACTCCGCGAACTGGGATCGATCGATGCGTGATTCACGTGAAACATTTGTTAACCACGCCTTTGTCACGGGCTATCCGATCAAGCATTCGCGCTCGCCGCTCATCCACGGCTATTGGCTGAAGCAGTTCGGAATTGCCGGAAGCTACCGGGCTTACGAGGTCACCCCGGAGGCCTTCCCGGATTTCATGCACCAATTGCGGGACGGCAGCGTCGGCTTCTGCGGTGGCAATGTTACCATCCCCCACAAGGAGATGGCATTTGAGCTTTCCGACCGGCCGGATGAACTGAGTGCCGAGCTTGGCGCGGCCAATACGCTCTGGCTCGAGGACGGAAAGATCTGCGCGACGAATACGGACGGTCGTGGCTTCGTCGCCAATCTCGACGAGCGGGCAAGCGGCTGGGACCGGATCTCGACGGCCGTGATTCTGGGCGCCGGCGGCGCCAGCCGCGCCGTGATTCAGGCCGTCCGCGATCGCGGCGTCAAGACGATCCACGTGGTGAACCGCACGGCCGCCAGAGCGCAGGAACTGGCCGACCGGTTCGGTCGCGCCGTCGAGGCCCATCCGATAACGGCGCTTTCCGAAGTCATGGCCGGTGCCGGTCTGTTCGTGAACACGACGTCGCTCGGCATGGACGGCGAGCCGGCGCCGTCGATCGATTTCTCGCCCTTGGCAAGCGGCGCCGTGGTCACCGACATCGTCTATGTGCCCCTGAAGACGCCGCTCCTTCGCCAAGCCGAAGAGCAGGGCTTCCGCATCGTCGACGGTCTTGGCATGCTCTTGCATCAGGCTGTGCCCGGATTCGAGAAATGGTTCGGCCGCAGACCGGTAGTCGATGAAACGCTTCGGCAGATCATCATCGAGGATATGGACGCTCACGCATGATCATTGTCGGGCTCACGGGCTCCATCGGCATGGGAAAAACGACAGCAGCTCAGATGTTCCGGGAGCTCGGCGTACCAGTGAACGATGCGGACGAGGTGGTCCACGATCTCTATCGCGGTGATGCGGTGGCGCCGGTCGAGGCAGCATTTCCGGGCGTCGCAAAGGACGGCGTCATCGATCGGGCAGAACTTTCTCGACAGCTCCTTGCCCAACCGGAGCGCCTCGGCGAATTGGAGCGGATCGTCCATCCGCTTGTTCGCGCCAGGGAAAAGGAGTTCCTCGCTCGGCACAAGGCGGCCGGGGCGCCTTTCGTTCTTCTCGATATCCCGCTGCTTTTCGAGACCAACGCCGAAAAGCGCGTGGACCGGGTCGTCGTCGTCAGTTGCGATCCGGAGGCTCAGAGGGAGCGCGTCATGAAGCGCCCGGGGATGACCGCCGAGAAATTCGCGATGATCCTCGCACGGCAAGTGCCTGACAGCGACAAACGCGCTCGAGCAGACTACGTGATCGACACAAGCGACAGTTTCGACGTCACCCGAGAGCAGGTTCGCGGCATTGTCGCTCAATTGCGGGTGAACAGTCACTAATCTGCGGCAAGCAACCGGGCTTCAACTGGAAAAAGAACGACATTAAGATCGCGTGCACGAGTGGTCCGAAGTGATTCGCCGAACGCCCGCCTTTTAGGAAAATTCATGCGTGAGATCATTTTCGATACGGAAACGACCGGCCTCGACAGTCGCGAGGACCGGGTGATCGAGATCGGCGGCGTCGAGCTTGAAAACCAGTTTCCGACGGGGCGGACGATCCATCTCTATATCAATCCGGGCGACCGCAAGGTCCACCCCGACGCGCTGGCCGTGCACGGCATCACCGACGACTTCCTCAAGGACAAGCCGTCCTTTGCCGACGTGGTCGACGAGATCGTCGAATTCTTCGGCGATGCGCGTTGGGTCGCGCACAACGCGACCTTCGATATCGGCTTCATCAATGCGGAGCTCGAACGCTTGGGACTGTCGCCGATTGCCACCGATCGGGTAACCGATACGCTGGCGCTGGCGCGGCGCAAGCACCCGATGGGTCCGAATTCGCTCGACGCCCTCTGCCGCCGCTATGGCGTCGACAACTCGCATCGTGCAAAGCACGGTGCCCTTCTCGACTCCGAGCTGCTCGCTGAAGTCTATATCGAGATGATCGGCGGCCGACAGGCGGCGCTGGGGCTGGTCACGAGCGAGATCGGCGGTCTTGCCATGCAGGCGGACGACGGTCCGATTATCGTCATGCAAAGAGAGCGGTTGCTCGCGCCGCGCCTGACGGAGGCCGAGATCGCGGCCCACGCGGCTCTTGTTTCGAAGATCGGCGCCAAGGCGATCTGGGTGAAGTACAGCCGCTAGTGCATGTCGCCCAAAAGTGCGCAGTGGTTTTGAGATAACGAATGCACGGTCCCGTTTGAACGTGACGCGCAGACTGGCTTAGCCTGAAACAAAAAACCCGGCCTGTGGAGCCGGGTTTCAATCTCTATCTGAAACTAAGTCAGTTGGTCGTGGTGTTGCTGTTGGCGACCTGGGCGCGGACCTTTTCTTCCGCCATGCGCTGCGCGAACATCTGCGCAAAATCGATCGGGTCGATCATCAGCGGCGGGAAGCCACCGTTGCGGGTCGCGTCCGACACGATCTGACGGGCAAACGGGAAGAGCAGGCGCGGGCACTCGATGAAGAGCAGCGGCAGCATGTGCTCCTGCGGGAAGCCGGCAACGCGGAAGACGCCGCCATAGGCGAGTTCGACATTGAACAGCACCTTGTCGCCGTCCTGTGCCTGGGCGTTCAGCGAGAGAACAACGTCGAAGTCATTCTCCGCGAGCGGGTTGGCATTGACGTTAACATTGATGTTGATCGATGGCGCGTGGTCGCGGGCCTGCAGCGAACGAGGTGCGCCGGGGTTCTCGAAGGAGAGGTCCTTGACATACTGGGCCAGAATATTGAGCGACGGGGCCTGCTGGGCGCCGCCGTTGCCGGTGGATGCGGTATCAGTCGTCATAAGAGTTTCCTCGGACTTCGAATTGGTGAGGCCATCTAGCATTTCGGTCTTGGGCTTACAACCCTAGAAGCCGGGACCGGTTCCCTGGATTGAAGGGAGTTTCGGCCCCTTCGCCGGACCGAAATCATTATAGACCCGATCTAAGGCGAAATGCGGTTGCTAGGCGGTGAGGAATCGTCTTCGTCCTCATTCTTCCTGGAGAACTCGTCCGAGTCGAGATCGATGATTGTGGGCCCGCGTGGCCGGTCTCTCCTGGTGCCGCTCCCGTAATAGAAACCGCTTCCTGTCGTCAGGATCGTCAGCCGCGTCTGCAGGAAAGAGGCGATGGCGCGTCTTGCGGGCGGCAGGAAGAGAAGCAGGCCGGCAATGTCGGTGATGAAGCCGGGAACGATCAGAAGGATCGCCGCGACGAAGATGAGCGCGCCGCCGAGAACGTCCGGGCCCGGGTCCTTTCCTGTCCGCGCCGCGTCCTGCACACGGCGCAGCATGCCGAGACCCTGGATGCGCAAAAGCACGACGCCGGCAACCCCGCTCAACAGGACGAGCAGGAGCGTCATCGCCAGACCGAGTTCCCGGCCGACGATAACGAAGCCGGCAATCTCTGCGATCGGCAGACCGAGAATGATGAGAGGAATGATCACCGAACGCATCGATCGTGTTCGCAAGAAGATGAGTGCAATTGACCGGTCTCCGGTTTAAGGGTGCGACATCGCCATTTGAATGGTTTATTCTTGCAGACTATATGGAACACCAAGAGAAATTCTAACAGCGGTTCCGGGTGGAAATGGGCTCTTTCGACTTCATCACGTTTTTTTTCCTGATCGCGGCTGTGGTCATCTTCTTGCAATTGCGCAGCGTGCTTGGCCGCAGGACAGGAAATGAACGACCGCCTTTCGACCCCTATTCGCCGCGCGAAGCGCAGGGTCCGGAGGGGAGGGACAATGGCAAGGTCGTGCAGCTCCCCCGTCGCGAGAGCACCGCGGAGGACGAGTCCCGCTACGCCGCCATCGACGACTTTTCCAAGCCCGGCACGCCGTTGAATGCTCAGCTGAGGGCGCTCAGCGACTCGGACCCCAGCTTCCAGCCCGCCGAATTCCTCAACGGCGCGAAGATGGCCTACGAGATGGTCGTCATGGCTTTCGCCGATGGCGACCGTAAGACCCTGAAGGGGCTCTTGTCCCGCGAGGTCTATGAGGGCTTCGAAGCGGCGATCGCCGAACGGGAAGCCAAGGGCGAGGTGATCAAGTCGACCTTTGTCGGGATCGAAAAGGCCGAGATCGTCCATGCGGAACTCAAGGACAACGAAGAGAACGTCACGGTTCGCATCATCAGCCAACTCATCTCCGCCACTTACGACAAACAAGGCAAGCTGATCGACGGTGACGCCGATTCGGTTGCCGAAGTGAACGATCTCTGGACCTTTGCGCGTGACATCCGATCGCGCGATCCGAACTGGAAGCTGATCGCCACCGAATCGGAAAATTGACCGCAAGGGGCGATAATGGCCTTTGATCTCGAACCGGTCGCCTTTTCGGACTTGCCCGGGTGGCAGCAGGATGACCCAACTCCAGTCATCGACGCGCTTCGCCGCTGTCACCATCATGTGACGGCGGTAAAGCCATATAGGACCGGCTCTCTCGGTGTTTCGGTCGCCGACCTGCTGCCCGCCTACGAGGCGGCCGGCGCGGTTTTCCCAGGAGCGTCGGAAGCACGGACGTTTTTCGAGGCTCAGTTCGTGCCCTTCCGGCTCCGCCCCGAGGACAGAAGGACAGGCTTCGTCACCGCCTTCTACGAACCGGAGGTGGAGGTTCGCGCCGCAGCCGACGAGGCGTTCCGATTTCCCTTCTACCGGCGCCCCGCCGACCTCGTCGATATCGACGAGGCGAACCGGCCCGAGGGCATGGATCCCTATTTCGCCTTCGGCCGGCTTCGCGACGGCAGGATCGAGGAATATCCCGATCGTCGGGAAATCGAGGAGGGCCTACTCGTCGGCCGGGGCCTGGAAATCGCCTACGCCCGCTCGAAGGTCGACGTCTTTTTCATCCATGTCCAGGGCGCTGCCCGGCTCGTCTATCCGGACGGATCGCGCCGCCGCATCACCTATGCTGCAAAGACCGGGCACCGCTTTTCCGCGATCGGCAAGCTGCTGATAGAGCGCGGCGCAATCGACGCGGCGACCGTTTCGATGGCGAGCATCCGCGGCTGGCTCGCGGCCCATCCGGAAAAGGTCGACGAGGTCCTGTGGCACAACCGCTCCTTCATCTTTTTCCGCGAAGCGCCCGTCGAAGATGAGTGTCTCGGACCGGTCGCCGCAGCCAAGGTGCCGCTCGAGCCGGGCCGGTCTTTGGCGGTGGATCGCCTCATCCATACCTTTGGGGTTCCCTTCTATATTGCGAGCGAAACGCTCACCCATCTCGATGGCGGCCGCGCTTTCGGACGGCTTATGCTTGCGCTCGATACCGGATCGGCGATTGTCGGGCCGGCGCGCGGCGACATTTTCACGGGCTCGGGTGAGGCCGCCGGCGAGCTTGCCGGCTCGGTGCGCCACGACGCCGATTTCTTCATCCTCGTGCCCCGCGCGGCTGCCGCCAGATATCGCCATGGCTAGGGATAAGAAGCTATCGCCGGAGGACCGCATCCTTTGGGGCAAGGTCGCGCGCTCGACCAAGCCGATGCCGGGGCGACTGCAGGACCTCGAAAACCTGCTTGGCGAGATCGAACACCCGTCGGCATCTCCGCAGCAAACGAATTCCAACACGTCCGCATCCGGGAAGCCGGAACAGGGGATTGCGCTCAGTGGCAAGGCCGAGCACCGCCACCACCCGCTCGAGACACCGGTCAAGCGGAAGCTAGCGAAGGGGCGGCTCGCGCTCGAGGCGCGGATCGACCTGCATGGCATGATCCAGAGCGAGGCGCACGGGCTCCTCTTGCAGTTCCTGCTGAAGGCGCATGAGCGTGGCTTGCGCCATGTGCTTGTCATCACCGGCAAGGGAACGTCGCTCGGCAGCGACGGAGTGTTGAAGCGCGCCGTGCCGCTCTGGTTCTCCCTACCGGAGTTTCGGCCGCTGATCTCGTCCTACGAGCCAGCGGCGCGAAACCATGGGGGCGAGGGCGCGCTCTATGTCCGGCTGGCACGCGCCAGGGGGCGTGCCCCATGACCCCTTTCGGCGAGGCCATGCGCGAGCTGCGCCGCCGCAAAGGCGTCTCGCAAAAGGAAATGGCGGCGGCGATCGGCGTTTCTCCGGCCTATCTTTCGGCCCTAGAGCACGGCAAGCGCGGCGCGCCGAGCTTCGATTTCCTGCAGCGCGTCGCCGGCTATTTCAATGTGATCTGGGACGAGGCCGACGAGCTCTTCCGCGTCGCGCGGCTTTCCGACCCGAGAGTCGTGCTCGACACTTCGGGCCTGCCGCCCGGCCACACGGCCTTCGCCAACCGTTTGAGCGAGCGGATTCGCGGGCTTTCGGGCGAAGCGATCGAGGCGATGGAAGATATTTTGGAAAAAGCCACATTTCCTGATAATGACAGGGGATGAAGCCTCCTCCCGGCCGGGCGCCCGCCGCCCGGGATTTGGAACCCGTGGACAAATTTCCTATAGTCCGCGAGGCGTCCGCGCTGTGATTCGCAACGAATCGCCGCGTCCGAAGAACCTGGAAAGACCTGAAGCCGAATGACCGATATCTCTGAGACCGAAGCCGGCGCGATCGCCGAATATGGTGCCGATTCCATCAAGGTGCTGAAGGGCCTCGACGCCGTGCGCAAGCGGCCGGGCATGTATATCGGCGATACCGATGACGGCTCCGGTCTGCACCACATGGTCTATGAGGTCGTCGACAATGCGATCGACGAGGCGCTGGCAGGCCACGCCGACATCGTCACCGTCACGCTCAATCCCGATGGTTCGGTCACCGTGACGGATAACGGCCGCGGCATTCCGACCGACATCCACAAGGAAGAGGGCGTCTCGGCAGCCGAGGTCATCATGACGCAGCTTCACGCCGGCGGCAAATTCGACCAGAACTCCTACAAGGTTTCCGGCGGTCTGCACGGCGTCGGCGTTTCGGTCGTCAATGCGCTCTCGGTGTCACTGAAGCTCAAGATCCGCCGCGCTGGCAAGATCCACGAAATGAGCTTCACCCACGGCGTCGCCGATGGGGCGCTGGCGATCACCGGGGACGCCGGCAGCGAGACCGGCACCGAAGTCACCTTTCTGCCGAGTGAGCAGACCTTTTCGAAGACCGAATTCGACTATGCGACGCTCGAACATCGGCTGCGGGAGCTTGCCTTCCTGAATTCCGGTGTCCGTATCGTGCTCACCGACAAGCGCCATTCGGACATCCGCCGCGACGAGATGATGTATGACGGCGGGCTCGAGGCCTTCGTCGCCTATCTCGACCGGGCGAAGAAGCCGCTCGTCCACAAGCCGGTGTCGATCCGCAGCGAGAAGGACGGGATCACCGTCGAGGTGGCCATGTGGTGGAACGACAGCTACCACGAAAACGTGCTCTGCTTCACCAACAACATCCCCCAGCGCGACGGTGGCACGCACATGGCGGGCTTCCGCGGCGCGCTCACCCGCCAGATCACCTCCTATGCCGATACGTCCGGCATCACTAAGAAGGAAAAGGTTTCGCTGACCGGCGACGATTGCCGCGAAGGCCTGACGGCGGTCCTGTCGGTCAAGGTGCCGGATCCGAAGTTCTCCTCGCAGACCAAGGACAAGCTGGTATCGTCGGAAGTCCGTCCGGTGGTCGAGAGCCTCGTCAACGAGGCGCTCAGCGTCTGGCTTGAAGAAAATCCCTCCGAGGCGAAGATCCTCGTCGGCAAGGTCGTCGAAGCGGCGGCCGCCCGCGAGGCGGCGCGCAAGGCCCGTGAACTGACGCGCCGCAAGGGCGCGCTCGACATCTCGTCGCTGCCGGGCAAGCTCGCCGATTGCTCCGAGCGCGATCCGGCGAAGTCGGAAGTGTTCCTGGTGGAGGGCGACTCGGCAGGCGGTTCGGCCAAGCAGGGCCGTTCGCGTGAGAACCAGGCGATTCTGCCGCTGCGTGGTAAGATCCTGAACGTCGAACGCGCCCGCTTCGACAAGATGCTGTCGAGCCAGGAAATCGGCACGCTGATCACCGCGCTCGGCACGTCGATCGGCAAGGACGAGTTTAATGCCGACAAGCTTCGCTACCACAAGATCATCATCATGACGGATGCCGACGTCGACGGCGCCCACATCCGCACGCTGCTGCTCACCTTCTTCTTCCGGCAGATGCCGGAGCTGATCGAGCGCGGCCATCTCTATATCGCCCAGCCGCCGCTCTACAAGGTGACGCGCGGCAAGTCCGCCCAGTACCTGAAGGACGAAAAGGCGCTCGAGGACTATCTGATCACCATGGGTCTCGAGGAGGCATCGTTGACGCTCGGCTCCGGCGAGGTCAGGGCCGGGCAGGATCTCCGCGAGGTCATTAACGACGCCTTGCGCCTGCGGTCGCTGATGGACGGGCTGCATTCGCGCTACAACCGGGCGATCGTCGAGCAGGCGGCAATTGCCGGAGCGCTCAATACCGAGCTCAACAGCCAGCACGACGACTACCAGAAGGTAGCCGCCGAAGTGGCGCGCCGGCTCGACGTCATTGCCGAGGAAACCGAACGCGGCTGGGTCGGATCGGTGACCGCCGAAGGCGGCCTGAGGCTCGAGCGCATGGTGCGCGGCGTCAAGGAAGTGGCCGTGCTCGACATGGCGCTGATCGGCTCTTCCGATGCCCGCCACATTGACCAGCTCACCGGGAAGCTCAAGGAAATCTATGCAGAGCCGCCGGTGCTGCGGCGGCGCGACGGCACGCAGGAGATCAGCGGGCCGCGCGCTCTTCTGGACGCGATCTTTGCCGCCGGCCGTAAGGGCCTGACCATGCAGCGCTACAAGGGCCTTGGCGAGATGAACGCCGAGCAATTGTGGGAAACGACGCTTGATCCGAACGTCCGCTCGCTGCTGCAGGTCAAGGTTACCGACGCCACTGACGCGGATGGCCTGTTCTCGCGCCTGATGGGTGACGAGGTCGAGCCGCGTCGCGACTTCATCCAGGAAAATGCGCTGAGCGTCGCCAACCTGGATATCTAAGCCGCTTGACGGCCGGGGTGCGCGCGAACCGGCCAGGTCGATCCGCTTTGCGACCACGATGAATTTGGGCTGAGCCACAACCATCGTGATCGCCAGCGGTTCCCCACTCAATCGGCCTGGAATCGGCCTTCGAAAACAAACTCGGAAATCGGCTTGCGCTGGCTCGGCTTTTCCCGTTCGCGCAGATCCTCCGGAAGCGTGGACGGGTCGGCAAGTTTTCCGATCGCCACTGCCGCCTCGACCCGGTAGTGCTCCGGCACTTCGAGCACGCGCATCGCCTTGTCGCGGTCGACGCCCGCCATGGCATGGGCATGCCATCCGGCAAGCTGCGTCTGCAGCGCCAGGGCGAACCAGGCCGCTCCCGTATCGAAGGCGTGGGTATAGGCGGGCCTCAGCTCGCCGCTCGATGTCAGCCTGTGGGTCTTCGAAAGAATGATGACGATCGCCGACGCGTTCTTCGCCCAGCGCTGGTTGCCCTCATCGAGCGTTTCCAGCAACGAAGCAAAGTATTCGGTGCCGCGTCGGGCATAGACGAAGCGCCACGGCTGAATGTTGCTCGCCGAAGGCGCCCAGCGCGCTGCCTCGAAGAGCGCCAGCAGGTCCTTTTCGCTGACTTCCTCGCCGGTGAAGGCGCGCGGCGACCAGCGCTCCAGGAAAAGAGAGTGGATCGGGTGGTCGGCTTTTCTGTGGTTGATTTCTGTCACGACGAGCATCCTTGTCCTGCATATGAATCCCTTGGGAGGCTCTTCGACTTGCAGCGATGCGTAGCGAGGGGCCGGATTCGCCGCGACGCTATAGAAGATGCAGGCGCTTTGAAACGTGCTCTCTTAAAAATGATCGAAGTGGATCGCTTGCGCACGGACCTTCTTCGAAAGACTGGAACGAAGCGAGGCGGCAGACGTTTTTGATCGAGGCTTGCTCGGGAGCGTCTGTGCGGAGGGCCTTGGCTCTTTCGTCGAACGGAAAAAGCAGAAACGGCGGCCGGGACGATTGTCGAAACCGAAAAAAGTTGTATAAGTTCTGTAAATTTTTTCGGAGGGAAGGACCAGCCATGAATCTGAAAGACCCGTCGCTGTTTCGCCAAGCCGCTCTCGTCGGCGAAAACTGGATCGAAGCCGACCCGCAAAATGCGATCGCGGTGAACAACCCGGCGACCGGCGAGATCATCGGCCGCGTTCCGAAGCTCGGCGCCGCCGAGACTAAGGTTGCGATCGAAACCGCGGCGCGGGTGCAGAAGGAATGGGCGGCGAAGACGGCCAAGGAGCGCGCGGGCGTTCTGCGCCGCTGGTACGAGCTGATGATCGAGAACAAGGACGATCTCGGCCAGATCCTGACGATCGAACAGGGCAAGCCACTCACTGAGGCGACCGGCGAGATCGTCTACGGCGCCAGCTTCATCGAGTGGTTCGCCGAAGAGGGGCGCCGCGTCTATGGCGACCTCGTGCCCGGCCACCAGAAGGACAAGCGCATCCTGGTGATGAAGCAGCCGATCGGTGTGGTCGCCGCCATCACGCCCTGGAACTTCCCGAATGCGATGATCACCCGCAAGGCCGGCCCTGCTTTTGCTGCCGGCTGCGCCATGGTCCTGAAACCCGCCGCGCAGACCCCCTTCTCGGCAATCGCCATTGCCGTGCTCGCCGAGCGCGCCGGCATGCCGAAGGGCCTGTTCAGCGTGATCACCGGCTCGGCGCGCGAGATCGGCGCCGAGATGACCTCGAACCCGACCGTCCGCAAGTTGACCTTCACCGGCTCCACCGAGGTCGGCGCCGAGCTCTACCGCCAGAGCGCTGCGACGATCAAGAAGCTTGGCCTCGAACTCGGCGGCAATGCGCCCTTCATCGTCTTCGATGACGCTGACCTCGACGCGGCAGTCGAGGGTGCCTTGATCGCCAAGTTCCGCAACAACGGCCAGACCTGCGTCTGCGCTAACCGCCTCTACGTCCAGGACGGGGTCTACGAGGCTTTCTCGGAGAAGCTTGCGGCCGCAGTGGCCAAGCTCAAGACCGGCAACGGCATGGAAGACGGCGTCATCCTCGGTCCGCTGATCGACCAGCCGGCGCTCAAGAAGGTCGAGGAGCACGTTGCCGACGCGCTCGCCAAGGGCGCCCGCGTCATCCAGGGTGGCAAGCGTCACGCGCTTGGCGGCAGTTTCTTCGAGGCGACGGTGCTGGCGGACGTCACCCAGGCGATGGCGGTGGCCCGCGAGGAGACCTTCGGTCCGGTCGCGCCGCTCTTCCGTTTCAAGGACGAAGCGGATGTCATCCACCAGGCGAACGACACCGAATTCGGCCTGGCCTCCTATTTCTACGCCAAAGATCTGGCGCGTGTCTTCCGCGTCGCCGAAGCGTTGGAATACGGTATGGTCGGCGTCAATACCGGCCTGATCTCCACGGCCGAGGCGCCCTTTGGGGGCGTGAAGCTCTCCGGCCTCGGCCGCGAGGGCTCGAAATACGGCATCGAGGAGTTCATGGAAATCAAATATGTCTGCCTGGGCGGCATCGCCTGAGGGGGCGCTTTGGCGACATGCCACCAACCGGCCAGAAAACTCTGGCCGGTTTTTCTTTTGCCGCTAAAACGTTAGTCTTCGTGATCGATTCTGACGACCTGGAGGGGAATTGCCCCTCACCCTCAGCCTCTCTCCCCCGCAGGCGGGGAGAAGGTGCCGGCAGGCGGATGAGGGGCGGATAGAGCGAAAAACCGTTGTCCGGCAGAATGGAATGTGCAGGTCCTGACGCTGAAGGAGAAATCGATCATGCCGGCCCCCAAGAACCCCTTCAAAGCTGCGATCCGCGAAGGCCGTTTCCAGCTCGGCCTGTGGGTGGCGCTTGCCAGCCCCTATGCCGCCGAGGTGGTGGGCGGCAGCGGCTATGACTGGCTGCTGATCGACGGCGAACATGCGCCGAACGACCTGCCGCTGCTTGCCGCGCAATATCGCGCCATCGCCGGCCGCGGCAGTCATCCGATCGTACGCCTGCCGGTCGGCGATACCGCCCTGATCAAGCAGGCCCTCGACACCGGCGTCCAGACCCTGCTCATCCCGATGGTCGACAATGTCGAGCAGGCGCAGCAGCTGGTCCGCGCCGTCCGCTACCCGCCGCATGGTATTCGCGGGGTCGGCGCCGCCCTCGGGCGCGCCACGAATTTCGGGCGCATAACGGATTATCTGAAGAATGCCAATGACGAGATCTGCCTCATCCTGCAGATCGAGAGCCGGGCAGGCTTGGCTGCGATCGATGAGATTGCCGCACTGGACGGTGTCGATGGCCTGTTCATCGGCCCCTCGGACCTTGCTGCCGATATGGGCCATCTTGGAAATCCCGCCCACCAGGAGGTCCGGGCCGCTATCGTCGATGCCTTCGCGCGCATCCACAAGGCCGGCAAGGCGCGCGGCATCATGACCCTCGATCCCGTGCAGGCGCGCGACTACCGTGATCTCGGCGCCGACTTCATGGCGATCGGCACCGATGTGACCTTGCTCGTCAGCGCGACGGAGCGGTTACGTCGCGAATTTCTCGGAGAGGCCGAGCCGGTGCGAACTGAATCCGGCTACTGATCGGCATTTTGCGCGGCACGTGCTAAGGAATCGACTGCAGCAGGGTCTCGCGCGCCGACTTCAGGTGCCGGCGGCAGGCCTGTTCTGCCTGCTTCGGGTCGCGCGACTGAAGGGCCGCGATATAGGCGAGATGCTCCTCCATCGCCCGGGCGTTGCGCTCTCGCGCATTCGCCTTGTTCCACTGGTAATGATAGTGGAAAACGATCGCGATGACGTCGTAGAAATCGACGATGAAGCGGTTGCTCGACGATTTGTGCACTAAGAGGTGAAAGCGCTCGTCGAGCTCGGAAAATTCCCTGTAGCGATTGTCGATGTCGGCAAGGATTTCGCGATGTACCGCCTCGATCTGCTTCAGTTCGGCCCAGGCGGGGTCGTTCTCCGGTAGGGTGACAAAGCGAGCGGCCGAGCGAAGCTCGAACATCTCCCGCACCTCCGTCAGCTCGAGCGCGAACTCGCGAGTGAATCCCTTGAGCACCCAATGGCTGTTCGGCCGTTTCTCGATCAGGCCGAAGCGGCTGAAGCGGATCAGGAATTCGCGCACGCTCGTCGTTCCGGTGCCGATCTCGCGCGCCAGTTCGAGCTCGTTGATCTGCATGCCGGGCTCGGCACCGCCCGCCAGAATCCGGCGCATGAAGCTGCGTTCGATTCTCTCGGCGAGCGAATCGGTTTCCTCGGTCGGGAAATAGTCGGAAGGCTCCGGACGTCTCAGCACGATCTTGCGGCGCTTGTCCCAGCTGATGAGCTTGACCTCTTCGCACCGCGACAGGATGGCACGAACCGTCGTGCGGCTGACGCCGAGCGCCTGCCCGAGCTCCGGTTCGGAAGGCAGCGCGGATGTTTCCGAAAGCAGCGTGAGGCAGCGGTTGAAGGCATCCTTGAAGACGGTGTTCTGCTTCGCCATGGAATGATCCGGCCGATTGAAGTTTGTTGGGTCATCTTCAGCGCCGTGCGTCTTATCAGACGCACAAAGGTCGCTGTAGCACTTTGAATTGCTGCATGTTTTAAATCGGCTCCGATTTAAGGAAACATGCAGTAGCCCGGCAGCGCCGGTTTGTCTCGGGGGTCGGTCGCAGAATCCGTCGAGACTGTCTCTCTTCATGCCTTTCCTATGCCGTCATCGAGTGAGAGCATCGGCATCCTTGTTGCGACAACAGCCATAATACCCGTTGACGAAATTCTGTCTATTGTAGATAAAAGACAAAATCAAAGCACGGGGTCGCATCCCGTGAAAGCCGTTCCGGGAGAGCCAGAGATTGTCTGCACCGTCTTCGATCCTTCTTTCGCCGGAGGATAATGTCGCTGTCGCCACGGTGGCGATCGAGCCAGGCGAAACACTGCCCGGCGGGCAAAAGTCAACGGCGCGGATCGAAGCTGGTCACAAGGCGGCGATCCGACCGATCCCGGCCGGCGAGCCGGTCATCAAATATGCCCAGGCGATTGGCCGCGCCACGCGCGACATCGCTGCCGGCGAACATGTGCATTCCCACAATCTCGCCTTTGACCAGGACCGGTTGGCGATCGGTGCGCCGGTGCCGCCGGAAGCTGCAAGCGCGGCCGACAAGGCGCGCACCTTCCTCGGTTACCGGCGGGCCGACGGCCGTGCCGCGACCCGCAACTATGTCGGCATCATCGCCAGCGTGAACTGTTCCACCACCGTCTGTCGCGCCATTGCCGAAGAGGCCAACCGGCGCATTCTGCCCCGCTACGAGGGCATCGACGGATTCGTGCCGATCGTGCACGACCAGGGTTGCGGAATGTCGTCGAGCGGCGACGGGATGAAGAACCTGCACCGCACGCTTGCCGGCTATGCCCGCCATGCCAATTTCGGCGGCGCGCTGATGGTCGGGCTCGGCTGCGAGGTCAACCAGCTGACGCTCTACGGCCAGAGCGGCTCCGGCGCGGAAAAGCGGCATTTCAACATCCAGGAGGCGGGCGGCTCGCGCCGCTCGGTCGAGCGCGCCCTTGGCGTTCTCGAGGAAATCGCCAAGGAGGTGGCGACGGCCCGTCGCGTGCCGATTCCGGTGAGCGAGATCGTCGTCGGGCTGCAGTGCGGTGGCTCGGACGGCCTTTCCGGCATCACGGCGAACCCGGCGCTCGGCGCCGCTGTCGATATCCTCGCCGGTGCCGGCGGCACCGCGATCCTGTCCGAGACCTCGGAGATCTACGGTGCCGAACATCTGCTGCGCAGCCGCGCCGTCGACGAGGCGGTGGCTGTGAAGCTCGACGGGCTGATCTCCTGGTGGGAAAATTACGTTGAGATGCACGGCGCCTCGCTCGATAACAATCCTTCACCGGGCAACAAGCGCGGTGGCCTGACGACGATCCTGGAAAAGTCGCTCGGCGCCGTTGCCAAGGGCGGACGTTCGCCGTTGACCGCCGTCTACAACTACGGGGAACGCGTGACCGAGCAGGGCTTGGTCTTCATGGATACGCCCGGCTACGACCCGGTGTCGGCGACCGGCCAGGTTGCCGGCGGCGCCAATGTCATCGCCTTCACGACCGGCCGCGGCAGTTGCTTCGGCTGTCGCCCGGCGCCGTCGATCAAGCTGACCAGCAACACGGCACTCTATCGCGCCATGGAAGAAGACATGGATATCGATTGCGGCGTGATCGCTTCTGGCGAAGCGACTATCGCCGAGCTTGGGCGCCGGATCTTCGACCTGATCATCGACACGGCCTCTGGCCGCAAGACCAAGAGCGAACTTTTCGGTTACGGCGACAATGAGTTCGTCCCCTGGCATCTGGGGGCGACCCTCTGACGGACTGAAAAGCGGCGCATCCTTGGAGGGAGGAGACAAGGAATGCAGACGAGAAATATAGGCCGGACGGACCTCAAGGTGACCGAATACAGCTTCGGTACCGCAGGGCTCGGAGGACTCTATCGCGAGTGCACGCGCGAAGCGGCCATGGCGACGCTCGACGCCGCTTGGGCTGCGGGCATCCGCTATTTCGACACGGCGCCCTATTATGGGCTCGGACTTGCCGAGCGACGGGTCGGCGATTTCCTGCGCGACAAGCCGCGCGACAGCTACGTGCTCTCGACGAAGGTCGGCCGCCTGCTTCACCCGGTCCCGCAGGACAAGGTCCCCGACTATTCCTACGTCAAGGCGCTGAATTTCGACGTCACCTATGATTACGGCTATGACGCGATCATGCGGTCGGTGGAGTTCAGCTACGCCCGCCTCGGCCTCAACCGCATCGACATTGTCTATGTCCACGACATCGGCGGTTACACCCATGGTGCTGCGAAGAACGCCGTCTATCTCCGACAATTGCTGGATTCCGGGCTGAAGGCGCTGGAGGAGCTGAAATCGAGCGGCGCCATTTCGGCCTATGGCCTGGGCATCAACGAGGTGCCCGTCTGCCTCGACGTGATGCGCCATGCGGATATCGACTGCATCCTGCTTGCCGGCCGCTACACGCTTCTCGATCGATCAGCCGTCGCGGAGCTCATTCCGCTCTGCGAGAAGAAAGGGACCTCGCTCGTCGTCGGTGGCGTCTTCAATTCCGGCATCCTCGCCACCGGCCCGGTGGAGGGGGCACATTTCGACTATATGCCGGCGACGGAAGAGGTCCGGGCGAAGGTTGCGGCGATGGAGCGGATTGCCAGCGAGCGCGGCCTGCCGCTCGCCGCACCTGCCCTCCAGTTCCCGCTCGCCAATCCTGAGGTCGCCTCGGTCCTGCTCGGCACCGCCAAGCCTTCGAGCCTCGAGCGGAACATGGAACTGACCCAAAGGACGGTAACGGCGGAGGATTTCGCCGCCTTCGAGCCTTACACGCTCGTTGCGTCCGCGCTCGGAGCGGAGGCCGTGCGGGTCTGATGTCCAGGCCCGCTGCCGAGGGTGGCGGGCAATCCTTCTTGCGTCATGGAGGAACGCAATAAACGGAACCGGCCAATAGGACTTGCCAATTCGACTTGCCTGAATTAGCGTGCCGAAATGTTTTTTATTGATAAAAGACGATCTGCAAACACCTGGCGGATCGGGCTCGATAACGGAACAGGGTGTTACTTGAGAGGAGAAACCTGATGAGCATTGCCAGACGCATTATTTCCCGCCGCGCCTTCAACGCGCTTGCCGGCGCAGCCTTCTTCGCCGCCATGGCGCCGGTGCCGTCTTTCGCGCAGGACGTCACCATCCCGATCATCGTGAAGGACACCACCTCCTTCTATTGGCAGATCGTGCTGGCGGGCGCGCGTGCCGCCGGCAAGGACCTCGGCGTCAATGTGCCAGAACTCGGCGCGCAGTCCGAATCCGACATCAACGGCCAGATCAGCATCCTTGAGAACGCCGTCGCCGGCGCGCCGGCCGCGGTCGTCATCGCCCCGACCGAGTTCAAGGCGCTCGGCAAGCCGATCGACGAGGCAGCCAAGGCGGTGCCAATCATCGGCATCGATTCGGGCGCCGATTCGAAGGCATTTACCTCGTTCCTGACGACCGACAACGTCCAGGGCGGCCGCATTGCCGCCGACGGCCTTGCCGCCGCGGTCAAGGAAGCGACCGGCAAGGAAGAGGGCGAGATCGCCATCGTCACCAGCCTGCCCGGCGTCGGCTCGCTCGACCAGCGCCGCGAAGGCTTCCTGGATCAGGTCAAGACCAAGTATCCGGGCCTCAAGGTCGTCGCCGATAAATATGCCGATGGCCAGGCAACGACCGGCCTCAACATCATGACCGACCTGATCACCGCCAATCCCAATCTCGTCGGCGTCTTCGCCTCCAACCTGATCATGGCGCAGGGAGCCGGCCAGGCGATTGCCGAGAACAAGCTCGGCGACAAGATCAAGGTCATCGGCTTCGACAGCGACGAAAAGACAGTCGGCTTCCTCAAGGAAGGCGTGCTCGCCGGCCTTGTCGTGCAGGATCCCTATCGCATGGGTTATGATGGCGTGAAGACGGCGCTTGCCGTTTCGAAGGGCGAAAAGGTCGAGGCCAATGTCGATACCGGCGCGAACCTGGTCACCAAGGCCAACATGGCCGAGCCGAAGATCGACGCGCTCCTGAACCCGAAGGTCAATTGACCTGTCGCTAATGCGTCGTGGCGTTTGGGTGTCCTGCGCCACGAGCTGTCTTTGGCGCGCGACGGCCGGCAGGAGGAGCGGGCCGTCGCGGACCGGCATGTAAGGAGGGTAATATGACAGGGCTTCAAGAGGTCAGCCACCGGCATGAGGGTGAACTCGAGGCGGCCGTTCCGAAGGGCAAGCCGATCCTGGAACTGCGTGGCCTGCAGAAGAACTATGGCGCCGTCCAGGCGCTGAAGCCCGCGACCATCACCTTCCTCTCCGGGGAGATCCACGCGATCGTCGGCGAAAACGGCGCCGGCAAGTCGACGCTGATCAAGCTTCTGACCGGCGTCATTCCGCGGACCGACGGCGAGGTGTTCTGGCAAGGCGAGCCGGTCCTGCTCGCAAGCCCCAACGAGGCGATCGCCCGCGGCATCAATGCTGTTCACCAGGAAGTGGTTCTCTGCCCGCATCTCAGCGTGGCGGCAAATATGTTCCTCGGCGACGAGATGAACCGCCGCGGTGTCATGCGCAAGCGCGCCATGACGGATGCGGCCCAGGGCGTTCTCGACGACCTCGGCTTCAACCTTCCAGCCGATGCGACACTCGGTAGCCTGACGATCGGACAGCAGCAGCTTGTCGCGACCGCGCGCGCAGCGATGCGCGGCACCCGTTTCCTGATCTTCGACGAGCCGACGGCCTATCTGACGCGGCAGGAATCCGCCCAGCTTTTCCGCCTCATTCGCCGGCTGCAGAGCGAGGGCGTCACTATCGTCTATATCAGCCATCGGCTCGAAGAAGTCTTCGAGCTCGCCGATCGCGTATCGGTGCTGCGCGACGGCACCCATGTCGGCACTCGCGCAATTTCGGAGACGAACGAGGCGGAACTGATCGCGCTGATGATCAACCGCACGATCGAGCAGATCTATCACAAGGAGCAGTTTGCCTTAGGCGAGACGATCGTCGAGACGCGGGGCCTCTCCGGCCCCGGTTTCAGCGACATATCGCTCTCCGTCAGGGCCGGCGAGATCGTCGGGCTTTATGGCCTGATCGGCGCAGGGCGCAGCGAATTCGCGCTCGGCCTCTACGGCCGCCATCCGCTCGCTGCCGGAGCGGTGTACTGGCAGGGCCGCAAGGTCGAGATCGACAACGAGCGCAAGGCGATGGAGCTCGGCATCGCGCTTGCGCCGGAAAGCCGCCGCGACCAGGGCCTCTGCCTCAACCTGCCGATCGGCCTCAACATCAATCTGCCGGTCTTTCGCAGGCTGACGCGCGGGTTGACGATCAACCGCGCCGAGGAGGCCGCCAATGCCGACCGTCAGATCCGCGATCTGCAGATCAAGACGCCGTCGCGGCGCGTACTCGCCTCCGCCATGTCCGGGGGCAACCAACAGAAGATCGTCATCGGCAGATGGCTGAGCCACGGCGCCAAGCTGTTCATCTTCGACGAGCCGACCGTCGGCGTCGACGTCGGCACCAAGGCGGAAATCTACAGGCTCTTCGCGCGGTTGCTGGAAAAAGGGGCGGGGATCATCCTGATCTCCTCCTATCTGCCGGAAGTCTATGAGCTTGCGGATCGCCTGCACGTGTTCCGGCAGGGGCGGCTGGTGGCAAGCCACGATTACCGCGCCGCCAGCCACGAGGATGTCTTGGCGCAGGCGATCAATGCCTGATCGTTAGAGCGGGATGAGGAAAAGTGCACGCGGTTTTCGGCCCGCATCCCGCTCCAACTTTAGATCGAAATAAAAGGGACTGCAGGGAGGACAGAATGAGTGTGGAAACGGTAGAAAGCAGTGCAGGGCCGACGCCGAAGAGAGGGGTCAGCATCCTGTTCGGGCTCACGCTCCTCGGGCTGCTGGTCGTCCTCTGGCTGCTCCTTGGCCTGGCGACGAGCGCCTTCTGGACGCCGAACAATATCAGCAACCTCCTGCGCCAGGGGGCGATGACCGCGATCCTAGCGGTCGGCCAGACCTTCGTGATCATCACCGCCGGCATCGACTTGTCGGTCGGCGCAGTGGTCGGCTTCACCAGCGTCATCGTCGCCTGGCTGCTTGCCGCCGGCGTACCGCTCTGGCTGGCGCTCGTCGCGACCTTGGCGATCGGCGTGCTGATCGGCGTCTTTCACGCCTTCGGCATCGTCCGCATGGGCCTGCCGCCCTTCATCATCACACTTGCGACCCTGACGTCGCTACGCGGCATCGGCCTTCTGATCACCAACGGGTCGACGATCTCGATTACCAACGAGGCCTTCACCAATTTCTCCCGCGCCGACTTCCTCGGCGTCCCGAGCCTCTTCTGGATGGTGATCGTCGTTGCGGTCCCGGCTTACGTTTTCCTGCATTTGAGCCGCTTCGGTCGCTATCTCTTTGCCGTCGGCTCGAACAGCGAGGCGGCTCGCCTTTCCGGCGTCAATGTCAACCGGACGATCTATCTCGCCTATATTCTCTCTTCGACCTGCGCCGCCTTTGTCGGCCTGCTGCTTGCCTCGCGCATCGGCATCGGCAACGCCACCCAGGCGGAGGGCTGGGAACTGCAGGCGATCGCCTCGTCGGTCATCGGCGGCACCAGCCTTTTCGGCGCCGTCGGTTCGGTCCATGGGCCGCTTCTCGGCGCCTTCATCCTGGCGACCATCAACAACGGCGCCAATCTCTTGAACGTCAACTCCTTCTGGCAACGCATCATCACCGGTCTGCTGATCATCGTGATCGTCTATTTCGACCAGCTGCGGCGCCGGGGGTCGCGTTGAACGGCGCTTGGCCAAAGCCGGCCGGAACCGCGAACATCAAGCTACGGAACGCCCCATGAAAGCTGTCGTCTGTTCACAACCCGGTCGCCTGGAAATCACCGATCGACCCCGGCCGGCGGCGCCCCCCGAGGGTTGGGTTCGCCTTGCCGTTAGCCGTGTCGGCATCTGCGGTACCGACTATCATATCTTCGAAGGCAAGCACCCTTTCCTTGAATATCCGCGCGTCATGGGCCACGAGATTTCCGCGATCGTGGTCGATGCCGGTTCGGGCTCCCGGCTCGCGCCGGGAGCGCTCGTGGTCGTCAATCCCTATATCTCCTGTGGGAGCTGCATCGCCTGCCGGAGGGGGAAGCCGAATTGCTGCACGGCGATCCGGGTTCTCGGCGTCCACACCGATGGCGCCTTCTGCGAGGAGATCCTCATGCCGGAACAGAACCTCTATCCGGCGAACGGTCTTTCTCCCGAAGCCGCCGCGACGGTGGAGTTCCTGGCGATCGGCGCCCATGCGGTCAGGCGCTCCGCGGTGGCGCCCGGTGCCCGGTCTCTGGTGATCGGCGCCGGCCCGATCGGTCTCGGAACGGCGGTCTTCTCCCGGATCGCCGGACATGACGTAACGCTCCTGGATACCAGCGCCGAGCGATTGGCCTTCGCCGTGGGAAAGCTCGGCTTTTCAGGCGGCCTTCTTGCCGATGAAGGTTTGGGAGAGGCCATTGCCCGAGCTACGGATGGTGACGGATTCGACGTCGTCTTCGACGCCACCGGCAACGCTGCGTCGATGGAGCGGTCCTTTGCCTATGTTGCCCACGGCGGAACCCTGGTGTTCGTGAGCGTGGTGAAGAACGACATCCGCTTCTCCGACCCGGAATTCCACAAGCGCGAGATGACGCTGGTAGCGAGCCGCAATGCGACGCGAGAGGATTTCGATCACGTCATCGCGTCGATTGGAAACGGCCTGGTTCCGGTGGATAAGCTCGTCACCCACAGGACGACCCTCGACCAGGCCGTGCACGACCTGCCGCGTTGGGCACATGACAAGGCGGGTCTTGTAAAGGCGGTCATTACGGTGAGTGCCGCATGATCGATGCCCACCAGCACTATTGGACGCTCGGCCTCGGCCATAACAACTGGCCAGGCCCTGATCTCAAGCCGATCTTCCGCGACTTCGGGCCTGACGATCTGAGGCCCCAGATGAGCGCGGCAGGCATCAGCCGCACCGTCCTCGTCCAGGCGGCGCCGAATGTCGCCGAGACCGAGTTCCTACTCGAAATCGCCGAGCGGGAAGAGACGGTTGCGGCGGTGGTTGGCTGGATCGATATCCTCGCGGCCGGCGCCGGCTCCGAGCTTCAGCGACTGAAAACGCATCCGAAGTTCAAAGGCATTCGGCCGATGCTGCAAAGCATCGACGAAACCGCCTGGATCCTCCGGCCGGAAGCGGTCGCTACGCTTGAGATGCTGCCGCAACTGGACCTGCGTTTCGATGCGCTCATCCAGCCGCGCCACCTACCGGTGATCGCCGCGCTCGCCGATCGCCTGCCGGACCTCGCGATCGTCGTCGATCACGGCGCCAAGCCTTTCATTGCCGAAGGTCGGGCCGAGCCTTGGCGAGCCGATATGGCGGCGCTCGCCCGCCGCCCCAATGTTCACGTCAAGCTGTCGGGGCTCGTGACCGAGGCCGGCGGAAGCTGGTCGGTCGAGCGATTGCGGCCCTATGCCGCCCATCTCATCGACGTCTTCGGTGCCGAACGGGTGATGTTCGGCAGCGATTGGCCGGTTGTGCTGCTCGAAGCTGACTATCAAGAGTGGTTCGCCGCTGCTCAGGCGCTGACCGCGGATTGTGCGGAAGCGGAGCGGCAGGCGATTTTCCTGGGGACGGCCGCCCGTTTTTACGGAATTTCGGTTGCCTGAGGTACGAACGTCATAGCGCGACAGGTGCGCGCAATGCTATCTCAATATATTAGTAATATGATTCCCCGTGCAACTGGCCCCAAAAAACATGGGGGTCCTTTTTGTTGCACTGCACAAAAAAAGTGGTAGTCTGACAGCGATTGCGGACACCAAGACAAACACTCGCAAGGCTTGCGTCGGACCTGGGAGCGGCGCCGACATTGATTGAAACAAGGGGTACGCGTCCCATGTTCTACCAGCTCTATGAAATGAACCATGCCATGATGGCTCCGTGGCGCACGGCAGCGGACGCCATGCGGCTGGCCTTCAAGAATCCGATGAATCCGGTCTCGCACACCTATTTCGGCCGCGCCGCGGCCGCGGGACTTGAAGTCTTCGAACGCGCTACGCGCCGTTACGGCAAGCCGGAATTCGGCCTGCCCGAGACGATCGTCGACGGCCAGACGGTGCCGGTCCGCGAGAAGGTCGTCTGGCGGGCGCCCTTCTGCAACCTCATCCATTTCGAACGGTCGCTGCCGAAGGGGCGGACGCCGGATCCGAAAGTGCTGCTCGTCGCGCCGATGTCCGGCCACTATTCGACGCTGCTTCGCGGTACCGTCGAGGCTCTGCTGCCCCACTCCGAAATCTACATCACGGACTGGATGGATGCCCGCATGGTGCCGCTCAGCGAAGGCACCTTCGATCTCGATGACTATATCGACTATATCATCCAGATCCTGCATTTCCTCGGGCCGGATTCGCATGTGATCGGCGTCTGCCAGCCGGCCGTGCCGGTTCTCGCCGCGGTCTCCCTGATGGAGGCGGATAACGACCCGCTCTCGCCGGCGTCCATGACGCTGATGGGTGGCCCGATCGACACGCGCATCAACCCGACCGCCGTCAATCAGCTGGCCGAGCAACGGCCGGTCGAGTGGTTCCGCGACAATGTCATCATGCCGGTGCCGTGGCCGCAGCCGGGCTTCATGCGCATGGTCTATCCGGGCTTCCTGCAGCTCTCGGGCTTCATGTCGATGAATCTCGACCGGCACCTGATCGCCCATAAGGAGTTCTTCGCCCACCTCGTCAAGAATGACGGCGATGCCGCCGACAAGCACCGTGATTTCTACGACGAATATCTCGCGGTCATGGACCTGACGGCGGAATTCTATCTGCAGACGGTGCAGGTGGTGTTCATGCAGCATGCCCTGCCGAAGGGCGAGATGGTGCATCGCGGCAAGCGCGTCGATCCGACGGCGATCCGCAGAACGGCATTGCTGACGGTCGAGGGCGAGAACGACGACATTTCCGGCGTCGGCCAGACCAAGGCGGCGCAGACGATCTGCACCAATATCCCTGAACACATGCGCCAGCACTACATGCAGCCGGATGTCGGGCATTACGGTGTCTTCAACGGCTCTCGCTTCCGCGGCGAGATCGCGCCGCGTATCGTCGCCTTCCAGCGCCAGCATTCGCGCCACTCGAGGCCGGTCAAGCAGCTGATCAAGGGCGGCAAGTCGGCCTAAGGGCAGCGCCACGCGGCCAATGGGCCTTCCGCGATGTCATTCGCAGGCACTCTGCGGCAGCGATTTGCTGCCGCAGAGTCAAGGGCTTGTTCGATTCCCATCCGGCGCATCTTGCAGACATCTCCGGGCTTTCCCACATCGTTTTCATCGGGCCGCAACGGGCGGCCCGCTGACTGCGAGGAATACTGAAGATGAACCAATCTGCATTGATCCGTCCGGACTGGACGCCTGCGACCATTGCATTGATGGTGCTTGGTTTCATTGTGTTCTGGCCGCTCGGCGTGGCGATGCTCGCCTACATCCTCTTCGGCGACAAGCTGAAGACCTTCAAGAAGGATGCGAACGACAGCGTGGACCGCATGTGCGCCGGCTTCCGCCGCAACAACCGCGCCCATTGGGCCCACCATCGGACCGGCAATGTCGCTTTCGACGACTGGCGCGAAGCGGAACTTGCCCGCCTCGATGAGGAACGCCGCAAGCTCGACGAAATGCGCGAGGAATTCGACGCCTATGTCCGCGAGCTCCGGCGCGCCAAGGACCAGGAGGAATTCGACCGCTTCATGCGCGAGCGCAAGAACGGCCGCCCCGGTCCGGCACCCGGCTTCGAGACGAACTGATCTGACGGAATCCGGCGTTTCACATGAAACGCCGGACACGTCGTATAGGCAGCTGCCAGCGGTCCGCGAATCGGCTAGAAAGGCCACATGTTTCCTTCTTTCAAGCGGCGCCGCGGCAGTGAAACGCTCCTCGATGTCAGGCGCGACATCGAGGTGGCCGGCAAGCTTCTTCCCTTGACCATCCGGCAGAACGCACGTGCGACGCGGATGACGTTGCGCATCGAGCCCGGCGGGCGGGCCTTGAAACTCACCGTTCCCGAGGGCCTGCCGGAGCGCGAGGTTAGCGCATTCCTCACCCGTCATCAGGGCTGGCTGATGACCAGGCTCGCGCGCTTCTCCGGCGAGAGCGAGCTCGAGCATGGCGGAACGATCTTCATCCGCGGCATCGCCCATCGCATCGAGAGAACCGGCCGGATCCGCGGCCTCACCGAGACCGTGGTCGTTGATGACGAGGCGGTGTTGCGGGTCGGCGGCGCGGAGGAGCATCTGCGGCGGCGGATTGCCGATTTCCTGAAGAAGGAGGCGCGCTTCGAACTGGAGCGTCTCGTCGCCGTCTATGCCGGCAGGATCGGCCGCCGGGTTCGCTCGCTCAGCCTGAAGGATACGCGCAGCCGCTGGGGCTCCTGCTCCGCCGAGGGCGATTTGAGTTTTTCCTGGCGGATTGCGATGGCGCCCCCGAAGGTGATTACCTATCTCGCCGCGCATGAGGTTGCCCATCTCCAGGAGATGAACCACGGCCCCGATTTCTGGGCGCTGTGTGAAAGGCTCTGCCCGGATACCAATGAGGCCAGGCGCTGGCTGAAGCGCAACGGCACAATGCTGCACGCCATCGACTTTAGCTGATTCCCCGCTGGGAAAGCCGGCGCTCCAGAGACCTTGGTCCGCGTGCGATCCTCCATCAAGGGAATGAAGCTGACGGCGAATTCCGTTGCCGGCGAAGAATGTCACATGAGCGTCATCCGATGTTGTTAATGCGACGGCCGCAACGGCCGTTCATGGAAAGGGCCGTGCCGCGCAGAACGATGATGATGAGACATGCATGCCAGCCAAGCTTCGTTCCAAAGCCTTCCGGAAACGCGCTCCAAGAAGCTCCCCTCCCGCTCCGGCACCGCTGATTGCAACGCGCTTCCTTCGCCGAGCCGACGTTGATGCGCTCCTTCCTCTCGAAGAGGCAAAATGGACAGACGCGCAGGCGGCCACGGGGCCGATCTCGAGCGCCGCATAGAAGCCTGTCCAGATCTGTGCATCGGGGCATTCTCGACGGAGACCGGCGAGGCGCTTGCATCCCTCTTGCTGAAACCTGTCACGCCGGAGCAGATCGGCACCGCCCGGACCTGGTCCGAATGTGCGGCAATCTCGGGTCCCCTTCCGGCAAATACGCGCTCCCTCTTCGGGATCAGCCTGAGTAGCACTGATCCCGTCGCCGTGCGCCTGATCTTCGAATTCTTCTGGCCGCACGCGCTGAAGCAAGGCTGGCGGCGTATCTATCTTGGCTCGCCCATGCCGGGCCTGGCCGCCTGGAGGCGCGCCAATCCCGAGGCGCCGATCGACGAATATGTCTGGGAAACACGCAACAGGCTGCCGCGCGATCCACAGTTGCGATACTATTACAGGAAGGGTTTTCGCAGGATTGAAGGCTGGAAGGCCGATTACTTCCCGCACGAATCCTCCCTCGATCACGCCGCCCTTCTGCGCGCCGATATCCCGCTATCGTCCGTCTCGCCTTTGTGGACGCTGATGCCCCTGTCGTGGCTCAAGCGCATGCGCGGTCTTTTGTTCCTGGTCGCCTGAGACCGTCGTCCAGCATGAAATTGAGATACTGCCAATGAGCCCCAATATCCCGCTTGCCGGTCGCTACGATGCCGACGTCCTTGTCATCGGGGCAAGCATGGCGGGCTTGCTGGCTGCGGCGGCGGCAAGCCAGGCCGGCAGGACCGTGCTCGTTGTCGAGCGCGACTCGCTTGATGGCTCGCTCGGGCCGCGCAAGGGCGTGCCGCAGGGCCATCAGCCGCATGTTCTTCTCTATCGCGGCCTGTGCGCCATCGAGGAACTTCTGCCGGGCTTCCGGACCGAGCTCGTGCAGGCCGGCGGCGTGGCGCTCGACACGGGCTATCTCGCCTGGCTCGGCGAACAAGGTTGGGCGCCGATCGGCAATGCCGCCTTCGAACTGGTGTCGGCGACGCGCCCCCTGGTGGAACAACTCGCCCGCCGAAGAGTGACCGCCTTGCCCGGCGTTGTCCTACGCGACGGCGTGCGGGTTGCCGCTCTTGAACGCGACGCCGGAGGATCGGCCTGGATTGCCCGGCAAACGGACGGAAGGACGCTGTCCGCGCCCCTCGTTATCGACGCGTCCGGACGTGCGTCACGGCTCTCCGTCTGGCTTGCCGAAGCAGGTTTTGGCGAGGTCAGGACAACGACCGTCGATGCCGGCTTCGGCTATGCGAGCCGTATCTATGCGGCCCCGGTCGATCATCTGGCGCCGGCCGCAGGCATCTTGCTTCTTCCGACACCGTCGAGCCCGATGGGCGGGGTTGCGCTTCCCGTCGAAGGCGGACGATGGATGGTCGGCGCCGTTGGCGCGGGAGACCATTGCCCGCCGCGCGAGAACGAGAGTTTCCTGCCGTTCCTCGAACGGTTGCGCGACCCGGCGCTCGCCGATTTCGCCCGCTCGGCGACTTCCCTGAGCGACGTCGTCATCCATCGCCGAACCGACAATGTGCGCCGCCACTATGATCGCATGCCTGCCTGGCCGACCGGCTTGCTGGCGGTCGGAGACAGTTTCTGCGCCTTCAACCCGGTCTACGGCCAGGGCATTACCGTGTCCGCCTGCCAGGCATTGCTGTTGCGGGACAGTTTCAATGCCGGGCGGGTGCTGGGCGCAGAACGCCGCTTGATGCAGAGGCTCGGCCAGGTCGCGGAACTGCCTTGGGAGATCGCGACGGGCGAGGATCTGCGCTACGCGACCAGCCAGGGAGAATTGAGCCCTGTCCAGGCGCTGTTTGGCAAATGGTCCCGGCAGCTCGACCGGCTCGCCGCCCACGGAGACTTGCAGGCCCAGCGCGCGTTGGACCGGGTCTATCACCTCGTCGGCTCGCCGATGGGGTTGCTTCATCCCCTTCTGTTCTGGTCAGCGTTGAAGGCGTGGGCGTTCGGCCTGCCGCCCCGGCTCCCCCGGCCGCTTGAGCGCGAGGTAAGGACGGCGCACAGCATGGCTTTGCCGAATGTGGTAAGCTCGTGAACTGAGCAAACACCAGGTAGCAATCCCTTCCTCTTGATTGCCGAGGGAAGGCCACGGTTTTGCTCGACTCGGGCGACATTTCGTGCAAGGTCGCTTCCCATGAAAACGGAAGTGAAGATATGTGGACTGAAGACCACGGAGGCCGTGGAGCACGCCGTGGCACTCGGCGCTTCGCACACGGGCTTCATTTTCTTCCCCAAGAGTCCGCGCAATATCGAGCCCGACGACGCCGGTCGTCTTGCCGAGCGCATTCGCGGCCGGGCGAAGATCGTGGCCGTCACGGTCGACGCGGACAATGACGATCTCGATGAGATCGTTTCCGTCCTCAGGCCGGACATCCTGCAGCTTCATGGCGCCGAGGTCCCGGAGAGGGTTCTGACCGTCAAGGCGATCTACGGTCTTCCGGTCATGAAGGCGCTGTCGATCCGCGAGGCTTCCGATCTCGACAGGATCGATCCCTATCTCGGCATCGTGGATCGTTTTCTTTTCGATGCCAAACCGCCCGCCGGGTCCGAATTGCCGGGCGGCAACGGCGTCTCTTTCGACTGGAGACTGCTCGACGCGCTTGACGGAAGCGTCGATTACATGCTTTCCGGTGGACTGAATGCAGAAAATATCGGCGAGGCTCTTGCGCTGACCGGCGCGCGCGCCGTCGATACATCCTCCGGGGTCGAGAGCGCGCCGGGTGTCAAGGATTTGAAGCTCATGGATGCGTTTTTCGATGCGGTCCGCCGCGCCGAAGCCGTACGGCCACGATCAGGGAGCAAGACGTGAATCAGCCGCTAAAACCGAACTCCTTCAGGGCCGGACCGGACGAGGATGGCCGTTTCGGTATTTTCGGCGGCCGTTTCGTCGCCGAGACTCTGATGCCGCTGATTCTCGATCTCCAGGACGAATGGAACAAGGCCAAGAACGACCCGGTCTTCAAGGCGGAGCTCGAAAAGCTCGGCGCTCACTATATCGGCCGTCCCAGCCCGCTCTATTTCGCCGAGCGCCTGACGGCCGAGCTCGGCGGCGCGAAGATCTATTTCAAGCGTGAGGAGCTGAACCACACCGGCTCGCACAAGATCAACAATTGCATCGGCCAGATCCTGCTGGCCAAGCGCATGGGCAAGACCCGTATCATCGCCGAGACCGGTGCCGGTCAGCACGGCGTTGCTTCGGCAACCGTCGCCGCCCGCTTCGGGCTTCCCTGCGTGGTCTACATGGGCGCCACCGACGTCGAGCGCCAGGCGCCGAACGTCTTCCGCATGAAGCTTCTCGGCGCCGAGGTGAAGCCGGTGACCGCCGGTCATGGTACGCTCAAGGACGCCATGAACGAGGCGCTGCGCGACTGGGTGACGAACGTCGACAGCACCTATTACCTGATCGGCACGGCGGCCGGCCCGCATCCCTATCCGGAGATGGTTCGGGACTTCCAGTCGGTCATCGGCCAGGAGGCCAAGGAACAGATTCTCGCTGCCGAAGGCCGCTTGCCCGACCTCGTCGTCGCGGCGGTCGGCGGCGGTTCGAACGCGATCGGCATCTTCCACCCGTTCCTCGATGACGAGGACGTCAGGATCGTTGGCGTCGAAGCGGGCGGAAAGGGCCTTGACGGCGACGAGCACTGTGCCTCGATCACCGCCGGCTCGCCGGGCGTCCTGCATGGCAACCGCACCTACCTGCTTCAGGACGGCGACGGCCAGATCAAGGAAGGTCACTCCATCTCGGCGGGTCTCGATTATCCGGGTATCGGTCCGGAGCATGCGTGGCTCAACGATATCGGCCGGGTCGAATATGTGCCGATCATGGACCATGAGGCGCTCGAAGCGTTCCAGACGCTGACGCGGCTCGAAGGCATCATCCCGGCGCTCGAGCCGTCGCATGCGCTGGCGGAGGTCATCAAGCGGGCGCCGACGATGGGCAAGGACGAGATCATCCTGATGAATCTCTCCGGTCGCGGCGACAAGGACATCTTCACCGTCGGCAAAATTCTGGGAATGGGGCAGTAACGAGTATGACCGCACGCATGGAGAAGAGGTTCGCCGACGTCGCGGCGGAAGGTCGCCCGGTCCTTGTCACCTATTTCATGGGCGGCGATCCCGATTTTGAAACGTCGCTGGCGATCATGCAGGCGCTGCCGAAGGCGGGCGCCGACGTGATCGAACTCGGCGTGCCCTTTTCCGATCCGATGGCCGACGGTCCGGCGATTCAGCTCGCTGGCCAGCGCGCTCTGAAAGCCGGGCAGACGCTTGCCAAGACGCTCGAGCTCGCCCGCCGTTTCCGGGCCGAGGACCAGCGAACGCCGATCGTGTTGATGGGCTATTACAACCCAATTTATATCTATGGGGTCGAGCGGTTCTTAAACGACGCGGTCGAGGCGGGTATCGATGGGCTGATCGTCGTCGATCTCCCTCCGGAAATGGACGACGAGCTGTGCATTCCAGCCCTCAAGAAGGGCATCAGCTTCATCCGTCTGGCGACACCGACGACGGACGACCGCCGTCTGCCCAAGGTTCTCGAAAACACCTCCGGTTTTGTCTATTACGTCTCGATGACCGGCATCACGGGTTCCGCTCTGCCCGATCCGTCGCTGATTGCCGGTGCGGTGGCGCGGATCAAGTCGCATACGAAGCTGCCCGTCTGTGTCGGCTTTGGTGTCAAGACCGCCGAACATGCGCGGGTGATCGGCGCCTCGGCCGATGGTGTCGTGGTGGGGACGGCGATCGTCAACCAGATCGCCTCGAGCCTGACGGAAGAAGGCCGAACCACCGAGGCGACGGTGCCCGGCGTCGAGGCGCTGGTTCGGGGGCTTTCGGCCGGGGTGCGGGCGGCACGCCTTGCGGCAGCCGAATAATCGCCCATATTGGCGCGCAGAAGCCGAAGGACATCTTCAGGAGTCTATAAGTGAACTGGATCACAAACTACGTTCGGCCGAAGATCAATTCGATGCTCGGCCGCAGGGAAGTTCCGGAGAACCTCTGGATCAAGTGCCCTGAAACCGGCGAGATGGTGTTCCATCGCGATCTCGAAGAGAACAAGTGGGTCATCCCGCAGTCCGGCTATCACATGAAGATGCCGGCGAAGGCCCGTCTGAAGGATCTCTTCGACGGCGGAATCTACGAAACGCTGCCGCAGCCGAAGGTGGCGCAGGATCCGCTGAAGTTCCGCGATTCGAAGAAATATCTCGACCGCCTGCGCGACAGCCGCGCCAAGACCGAGCTCGAGGATACGATCGTCGCGGGCCTTGGCCTCGTCCAAGGCGTCAAGCTGGTCGCGGTCGTGCATGAGTTCAACTTCATCGGCGGCTCGCTCGGCATGGCGGCCGGCGAAGCGATCATCAGAGCCTTCGAGAAGGCGATTGCCGAGAAGTGCCCGCTGGTGATGTTCCCGGCCTCCGGTGGCGCCCGCATGCAGGAAGGCATCCTCTCGCTGATGCAGCTTCCGCGCACCACCGTTGCGGTGAATCTGCTGAAGGAAGCGGGGCTCCCCTATATCGTCGTCCTGACCAACCCCACCACCGGCGGCGTGACCGCATCCTATGCGATGCTGGGCGACATCCACCTGGCCGAGCCCGGTGCGGAGATCGGCTTTGCCGGCAAGCGAGTGATCGAGCAGACCCTGCGCGAAAAGCTCCCCGACGGCTTCCAGACCTCCGAATATCTCCTGGAGCACGGCATGGTCGACATGGTCGTCAAGCGTCACGACCTCCCGGCGACGCTTGCGCGCGTTCTGAAGATCCTGATGAAGAAGCCTGCGGAGGCCGCAAGGCGCGAGAGCGGTTCCCAGGTTTCGGCCTTGCCGCTCGCAGCCCGGGCATAGGCCGCCGCGTCCGACCCAATCCAACCCTGTATTGAGCGTTGCGCGTCCATCCGGACGCGCAACGTCGATGTAAGTGTTTTGATTTGCTGCAATTCCGTTTTAAGGAATCATATAGCAGCGGATCATCTTATTCGAGGCAGGAACATGACGGCGGCACAGGTCAGCGAGGCGGCACAGGAGATCGACAAGCTTCTTGCCCTGCATCCGAAGGGGTTCGACCTTTCGCTCGACAGGATCACGCGGCTGCTTGCCGCGCTTGGAAACCCGCAGGACCGCCTGCCGCCAACCATTCACGTCGCCGGGACCAACGGGAAAGGCTCCGTCACTGCATTTTCGCGGGCGATCCTCGAGGCGGCCGGCTTGAGCGTCCACGTCCACACATCGCCGCATCTGGTGAACTGGCACGAGCGCTATCGGCTGGGCGTCAAGGGTGGCAGGGGTGCGCTCGTCAGCGACCCTGTTCTCGCCGACGCGGTTCGGCGCGTGGCGGAAGCCAATGCCGGCCAGAAGATCACTGTCTTCGAAATCCTGACGGCGGTCACCTTCTTGCTTTTCGCCGAGCATCCGGCCGACGTCGCGGTCATCGAAGTCGGTCTTGGCGGCCGCTTCGATGCGACGAACGTCATCGCCCGGCCGGCGGTTTCCGTGATCATGCCGATCTCGCTCGATCACCAGGCCTATCTCGGCGATCGTGTGGAACTGATCGCCGCCGAAAAGGCCGGAATCATGAAGCGCGGCTGCCCGGTGGTGATCGGCCATCAGGAGGAGGACGGTGTGCGCGACGTGCTCGTCGATACGGCTGAGCGGCTCGGCTGCCCCATGTCCGTCTATGGCCAGGATTTCATGGCGCATGAGGAGTTCGGCAGGCTGATCTTCCAGGACGAGAACGGGCTTGCCGACCTGCCGCTGCCGCGCCTGCCGGGCCGGCATCAATATGCCAATGCGGCGGCGGCGATTCGCGCAATCAGGGCGGCTGGTTTCGACGTTCCGGAGACGGCAATCGAGAAGGGCTTGGCCGGCGTCGAATGGCCGGGGCGGCTGCAGCGGCTTGCCGGCGGCAAGCTTTCGCATTACGGACCGCCGGCCGCCGAGATCTGGATCGACGGCGGGCACAATCCCGGTGCCGGCCAGGTCATAGCCGAAGCGATGGCCACCTTCGAGGAGCGCGATCCGCGGCCGCTCTTCCTGATCATCGGCATGATCAACACCAAGGATCCGGTCGGCTACTTCAGGGCGTTCCTCGATCTTGCCGAGCAGGTCTTCACCGTGCCGATCCACGGCTCGGACGCGGGGCTTGATCCGGTCGCGCTTGCCGCGGATGCCGCCTCTGCCGGTCTCGAGGCGAATGCCACCTCCTCGGTCGCGGAAGCACTCGGCCTCATCGCCGAGCTTACCGAAGAGGACCCCGTGCCGCCGCGCATCCTGATCGGCGGTTCGCTTTATCTCGTCGGCGATGTGCTCGCCGAGAACGGCACGCCGCCGCGGTGAGGCGGAAAGGCTGGTTCTCTGCCGGCGTCGGCCCGTCATACGGCTGCCGCCACCTAGCGGCGACGTCTCAGTCCGCTCTCCCGCGCGGGGAGAGGGTTAGGGTTAGGGCAGTCCAAGAAGAATGCAGACGTGCTGCTTTCATCGGCAAGAAAAAAGCCCGGGCAAGGCCGGGCTTTTCATGTTCATGATCTCTTGAGCCCGAGACTCCGCTAAGCCCAAGACTCCGCGCTTCAAGCCGAGGCGTTGGAGATCCACGAGCTGAGCGCGGTCTTCGGCGCGGCGCCAACCTTGATGTCGGCAACTTCGCCGGCTTTGAACACGGCGAGCGTCGGGATCGAGCGGACACCGTACTGGGCGGCCAGTTCAGGGTTTTCGTCGATGTTAAGCTTGGCGACCTTGACCTTGCCGGCAAGCTCGGTAGCGATTTCTTCGAGGCTTGGCGCGATCATTTTGCACGGGCCGCACCATTCGGCCCAGAAGTCGACGACGACCGGCTCGGCGGAATTCAGGACTTCTTTTTGAAAATTGGACGCATCGACTTTTACAGTAGCCATCGGCTGCTCCTTGCGTTCGGAATGGCATTGTCCAGATATTGTGCCTGATGTGAGGCCTCGCCACCGGATTTTCAATATCGTGTATCTCACTTTGTTGCGAGGTCTTCAAGGCTCCCGTCCAGCATCCTGTCGGGAAGCACCCGGACAGCCGGACCCTCCGTGAAGATCAGCACGCAGCGGAATTCCTTGCCGGGGTAGAGCGGCCTCAGCAGTTCGCGATAAATTGCGAGCTGCCTTCGGTAAATCGACGGAACTTCGTCGACCGACGCCGGCACTTCGCGATTGGTCTTGTAGTCGGCGATCGTCACCGTGTCGCCCGCAATCGCCAGGCGATCGAGCCTGCCAGATACGGCGAACGCGCGGCCGCCGAGCGTGAGCGTTCCCATGACGGACACTTCCGCACGGCTGTGTTCGCCAAACAGAGACTGCAGCTCCGGATGATCGAGCACCTCCATCACGGCACCGGTGAGCGCCCGCCGCTCTGCCTCCGGCCAGCGCGGCACGGCGCGGCCGAGATAGCGTTCCGCCGCGTCCCGGCGCTCGGCGCCGTCGATCGTGGGGAGCACTTGCAGCAGCCGATGCAGGATCGCGCCGCGCAGCATCGAGAACTTGGGCGCCTGTGCTGCAAAGAGAGCCGAGCCGACAATCGAATCTGCATCCGGATCGTCAATTGCCACGCTCGTCCCCGAAGGGGCGAGCGGCCGCGGCAGCCGGCGCTGCGGCGGCAAGGGGGTAAAAAGCGCCCGCGGCAGGCCGGAGGCCATCGCTTCCGGTTCGCTTCCCGCGTCGCCACTTGCCGGGATGGTGACCGGCACATGCGCTTCACGCCACGCATGGCCCGTCCATTCCTCGCCTCCGGCGCGGAAGACCATCGGCGTCGCCCTGCCTTTTGGATCGTGGGACAGCGTCCCCTGAACCATGGCATGCCAGGTGTCGAGGTTTTGTCGCTGGCCACGATAGCCGCAGACGATCAGCCGGTCCGCCGCACGCGTCATGCCGACATAGAGGAGGCGGCGATATTCTTCTTCCGCCAGTCGCTTCAGTCGGTCGTTGTCGGCGGCAATCAGCGAATTCGACGCCGAGCCGGGCGCACGCCAGACGGGCACGCTGACCGGAGAGCTGTCGGTCTGGGGCTCCTCCAGGAAGCGCAGATCCGATACCTGCTGGCTGACGAATGCGGTGCCGCTGCCATCGACAAGGAAGACGACCGGCGCCTCGAGGCCCTTGGCGGCATGCACCGTCATGACGCGGACCTCGTCGCGCTCCTTGTCCTGCTCGCGCTTGATCGTCGGCGCTTCGATTTCGAGTGTTGAGATGAATGCCTGCAGGCCGGGCGGCCCGCTCCGCTCGTGGTCGAGCGCGAAGGTGAGGAATTCGTCGAGGATGTCGCTGACCTCACTGCCGAGCCGCGCCAGGAAGGCGCGCCGGCCGCCATGCGCCCCGAGCACGCGGGCGTAGAAGTCGTGCGGCAGGAGGTCGCGGGCGAGGTCGCCATAGCCGGCGAGGGTCCGCACGACCCCATGGTATCGGCTCGTTTCATCCGCGCCGAGCTGCTGCAGCCTCTGCCAGAGGCTTTCGCCTTCCGCCCGGCGTGCCGCCAGTTCGAAGACATCGTCCTCACCAAGATTGACGATCGGGCTCTTCAGCAGCGCGGCGAGCGACAGGTCGTCCTCCGGCAAGAGGACGAAGCGGCCGAGCGCCATTAGATCCTGGACGGCGATATGGTTGGTCAGCACGAGCCGGTCGGCGCCGGCAACCGGAATATTGCCGCGGCGCTTGAGCGCGCGTGTCAGGGCGTTGACGAAGGCATCGCGCTTGCGCACGAGCACGATAACGTCGCCCGGCCGCATCGGCCGCCGGACGCCCTTTTCGATCACCGTCTCCCTGCCGATCCACGCCTCGAGCACGGCCGCGATCCGCCGGGCGAGAATGTTCACAGGCGCGCGCTCGGGCGTCGCATCGAAGGGAGCCGTCCACTCTTCTTCGGAGGCCGCCGGCTCGGGCGCGATGATGTCCCAGATGTCGACGGCTCCCAGGTGGCCGATCCGGTTCGAGGCGTGCACAATCGCCTCGTTCTGGGCGCTCAGCCCCTTGGCATTGCCCGGATTGGCAAAGACGGTATCGACGGCGGAAAGCACGTCGACAGTCGAGCGGAAGGAAAGTTGCAGGCGAATGGGGCTGAAATACTTGCCGCCGGCGCGCACCCGTCGCTCGGTCAGGATGCTTTCGCGCGAAAAGCGCTCCGGACGCGCGCCCTGGAAGGAATAGATCGATTGCTTCTCGTCGCCGACGGCAAAGATCGTCCGGTCGTCCGCCCGCGCTGTTTCGCCGGCGAAGAAATCGGTCGCGAGCGCCTGGATGATCGTCCATTGCGTGGGGCTCGTGTCCTGCGCCTCGTCGACGAGGATGTGGTCGATGCCCTGATCGAGCTTGTAGTGGACCCAGGCGCCGACGTCGTTGCGGGCAAGAAGCGCGGCCGTGCGGTTGATCAGGTCCTCGAAGTCAAGCTGGCTGCGCCTCTTCTTGAGGTCTTCGTAGTCGCGGTTGAGCCTTTCCGCGAGGATCAGCGCCGCGCGCGTCGCCTCATACATGCGCACGATGCTGAGGCGGTCGGCACAGGAGACGATGTGCTTGCGTGCGTCGTCGATCAGCGGTGCGAGGTGCGGCGCCCGCGCCAGCATTGCCTTGTTGAAAAATGCAGACTCTGCCCTTGGCTTGCCGCCGCCGTTGAAGAACACGCTCAATAGCCCGGCAAAGCGCTCCTCCGCATTCCCGGCCCTGCAGACGGCTTTCAGGCCCTCCGCGATCTCTCCGGGTTTCACACCACCGAGGCTGAGCGCAAGGTCGATATATTGCTCGAGGGGAGGGCCGTTGAGGCCGGCAAGAGGCCAGGCTGTGGCCATCACGCTCTGAGCTGTTTCTCCCGGAAGAAGGCCGAGCGCCGTACGCAGCTGCCTCTCCCGTCCACCGGGCTCGGCCGCGCGATCAAGAAAGGCCTGTAAGGCTGCGCGGTTCGCCACGATCGCCTCAAGCAGTTTTTCAAGGCCCGTATCGTCGGCGAGGTCGAGAACCGTCGCGAAGGCATCGGCAAGCTCCGCCTCGTCTTCGGCCGCCGTTGCCGTCAGCAGAGCGCGGCGAGCATCGGCAAGAAGCACTGCCGCGGCGCGGTCATCGAGAACGGAGAAATGCCCAGCGACATTGGCCTCGAGCGGAAACTGGTGGAGCAGCGCTTCGCAAAAGGCGTGGATCGTCTGGATCTTCAGGCCGCCGGGCGTTTCGAGCGCCTTTGCAAAGAGCCGTCGCGCCTCGTGGATCTTCGCAAGCGGCGGCCGCTTGCCTTCGATCGCCTCGATGCGCTTTTCCAGCGCGGCGTCATCGAGCGTCGCCCATTCGGCAAGACGCTCGAATATGCGGTTCGACATCTCGGAGGCCGCCGCCTTCGTATAGGTCAGGCAGAGAATGGCGGAAGGCCGGCAGCCGGCAAGCAGGAGCCTGATGACGCGCTGCGTCAGCACATGGGTCTTGCCCGAGCCGGCATTGGCCGAGACCCAGGCCGAGCGGGCCGGGTCGGAGGCAAGCGATTGCCGCTCCGTCGTCCAGTCGAGCCACGCCTTGGGCGTCCTCTCCTCGGGGCCGAAACCGTCATTCCTCATCGTCGTCCTCGCCGTCAGCGGCTGCCCATTCGGCGACGCGCGCCAGGTGATCGTACTCGCCGCCGTAGTCCCGCTCCTTCTGGACGATCAGGCGCGAGGCGAAGCCGTACCGCCCGCTGATCAGCGCGGCGAGCAGCTTTTTGAGTTCGGCAAACGATTCCTCTGCCAGTTGGTCGGCGGATTTCGTCTCCTTCGACTTGCTGTTCTCGTTGTTAACCGTGTCGACGACAAAGCGGCTGCCGGGCTTCAGGCGCACATAACGCAGCGAGTGCGGCCGGGCCGGCCCGATCGTGCCAAAGCCGCCCGCCTTGAGCGCGGCCGCCTCGAGCGCCAGCTGCGGGTCGAGCAGAGCGCGCGCTTCCCTGGCCGAGGGGCTGGATCCGGTCTTGTAATCGGTGATGTCGACGGTGCCGTCCGTGAGCCGATCGAGGCGGTCGGCAATGCCGGTCAGCCTTATGTCCGAGATGCCGATGCTCATCGCAGCGGGAACCTCGGTAAAAGACGTGATGATGCCGTGGCGGCGCTCCCGCTCCCAGGAAAGAAACGTCCTCGCCACCGCCTCGAAGCGCGGCCGCCAGATCGTGTCGATGTGAGCAGGGAGATTTTCCTCGTCGAAGGCTTCCCTGATTAGCCGCGCCATCGCCTCTTCCCCCTCGCGGGCGGCGGGGTCGAAACCGCCCTTGACGAAGCGGTCAACGATCCGGTGGTAGAGCAGGCCGCGTTCGGCGGCACCCGGATCGCAGTTGAAGGAGTCTATCGGCTCCAGCCGCAATATGCGGCGCGCGTAGATGGAATAGGGGTCGCGGCGAAGTCGCGCCACCTCGCTGAAGGAGTATTTGCGCGGCTGCAGTTCGGCCGGCGGCTTCGGCTGCGGCCGCTCGCTGAGTGGCTGGCGCTCGCCATCATCGAGGATGCGCATCCAGTGAAGATAGCTGGCGCCGTTCGCCTTGAGCTGCTCGGTCAGTTTCTCGCCGCCGAGCGCCTGCAGGCGTTGCAGCCATCGCGAGGCGACCGTCGGCGCCGAGCCCTGGCGCATCGATCGGGAGAGGATCAAGCGGCGCGTTCCGCAGGCCATCTGGAAATCGTGGGCGAGTTGGCCGATGCGTCGTTCAGGCGGTTCGAGGCCAATGCCAGACTTCATCGTCCGCGACAGAAACGGATCGTTGGAGGTCTGTCCCGGCCAGGTGCCCTCGTTCATCCCGCCGAGCACGACGAGATCGACGCTTTGCAGTCGCGATTCCAGCGCCCCGAAGATGAAGACGCGCGGGTGCCGCATCGACCGAGGCTTGACCGCTTCGCTGGCTGCGAGCGCCTCGACGATATCGCACCATTGCCGCCCGTCGGTCTCCATCTGCCCGTCGGTCTCGATGATACCTTGCAGCAGCGTCGCCAATGTTTCGCCGGCTTCCGAAGCCCAGAGTCCGCCGAGGCTGCCGCGCTCGTCGATGGCGATCGCTTCCAGCGCCCGGCCGGTGCGTTCCGCCCAATCGGCCAAGGTCAGGACCGCCGCGTGATGGCGGCCGCTTTCCGTACCGCCGGAGACGATGCTGGTCAGCGGCTCGACGGCCGCTGAAATACGCTGGGCGAGCGCTCGCGCGAGGCCGATATCGTCCTGATCGATGCCGCCTCGCCACGGCGGCGGATGCCGCTCGGTGCCTTGCCTGGCGAGTGCTTTGTCGAGCACGACTTCGAGAGCGGAAATATCGGAAACGTCGGTTCCACCGCGCAGCGCCAGAAGCTCCAGTACATCGGCTGCATGCCGCGCGGCTTCCGCCGTCTGGCCGAAGCGGGCGAGCGGGTGCTTGAGAAGCGCGACCAGAGCTACCGGATCGTCGGGCCTGAGGGTCGCCTCTATGAGCAGCCGAGCGAGCGCGCCTGCAGCGGTGGCCGAGAGCGGCACGCCAGCGGAATCATCGGCCTCGATGCCGAATCGCGCGAGCTCCGCGCCGACCCGTCGCGCAAGGCCGCGATCGGGTGTGATCAGCGCCGCCTGGCTCTCCTCGTCGCCTTCGAGCGCCAGCCGGAGCGCGATCGCGATCGCGGTCGCCTCCTCGCGCTCGTTTGCCGCCTCGATCAGCGCCACGTCGGCGAAGGCCGCAAGAAGCTTCTCCGGCTCGAAACGCTCGCGGGCCTGCGTCCAAGCATCGGTGGCTTGGGCCGGCAGCAGTGCCCGCGAAAGAACCGCGCTGCGATAGCCGAGATCATCGACGAGCGACCCCAGCACCGGCACGTCGCGACGTTCGATACGCATGCGCTTCATGAGCCGGTGGAAGCCATATTGTGGATGGGTGCGGCTGGCCGGGTCTCTTGCAGTCGAGCCGGTGCCGGACTCCTTTGCGATCAGGTCCCATTCGGTGTCGCTCATCGCCAGGTCGAGGCCGGGAAGCACGATGGTGCCGTTCGGCAGCGCTTTCACCGCGGCGATCAGAGCGGCCGTCGCAGGAATCGAGCCGGTCGAGCCGGCGATGATGATCGGCCCGCCGACCTTGCCGGCGGCGATGCGCTGCGTTTCGGCCTTGAGCACGGCGTTGCGATGGCGCGCCGGCGAAGAATGCTTGAGCTCGTTGAGCCGGTCCGGCCAATAGGTCCGGGCGATCTTCAGGAAGGCGAGCGTCAATTGCCACCAGAGCGCATGCTCGCCGGCATCGAGCCCGTCAAGCGCATCCCAGGCGAGTTCCTCCGTCTCCATCGCGTCGATCAGTTCGGCGAGGTTGCGCGCCAGCCAGATGGCGTCGGCCGGGCTTGCCGGCGCGATCAGCGGGCTTTCGGCGTGGATGTCGAGGACCACCTGCGGCAGGCGATTGCGCCAGGCGAGAATGAGGCGGCCGAGCTCGATCAGCCGCGCCGTACCGGAGAGCGGCGGCGCAAGATCGAGGATCGCCGGCACTTCGGCGTCGAAGAAACCGCTGTCGTCTTCCGTCTCGCCAAGCGCACGGATCATCGGCAGGATCGCCGAGCGGCCGCCGAGCAGGTCGACGAACTCCGAGCGCAGGACGCGCGCCGAACGTCGGGTCGGCACGAAGATCGTCACGCCGGCGAGCGCCAGCGGATCGGCCGGATCATATTGGAAATCCGGCGTCAGCGCGCCGTCCAGGAGCTTTTCCGCCAGCGTTTTCAGGAAGGGCAGGCCAGCTGGAATCGTGAAGACGTTTGAGGTGGCGCCGGGCACCCTATCCTCCCGGCTCGAAGCGCCGGACCAGAGCCTCCGCCTCGTCGATCGCCTCCGGCGTGCCGACGGTCATCCATTGGCCTTCGAGCATCAGGCCGAAAAGGCGATCCCTGTCGATCGCCCGGTCGAAATAAATGTTAAGATTGAACGCATCACTGGGTGCATCGGCGAAAAGCCGCGAGTCCATGGCGATGGCGCCCGCATAGACGACCGGGTTATCGAGGCCTTCCTCGTAGCGCCTCAGCTTGCCGTCCTCGGAAAGCGAAAAATCTTTCTTACCATTGTGCCCGGTCGTGTCCTCGAGGCGCACGCAGAGCAGCGCCATGTCCATGCGCTCGGGGTCGAAGAAATCGGCGAGCCTCCGCAGATTGCCCGGTTCAGCGGCCTTCTCGCCGACCCAGAAGAGATCGGCATTCATCACCAGCACCGGGCCGTTATCCAGAAGCTTCAGCCCCTTGGCAAGTCCGCCGCCGGAATTCATCAGCGCGTCCCGCTCGTCGGAAATCAGGATGTGCGGCGTCTCGCGCCGGCTGAGATGGGCCTCCATCTGGTCGGCGAAGTGGTGGACGTTAACCGCGGCCTTGGTCACGCCGGCAGCCGCGAGCAGGTCCAGCACATAATCGATCATCGGCTTTCCGGCGATCCGGACGAGTGGCTTCGGCAGAGTGTTGGTGATCGGCCGCAGGCGGGTGCCCAGTCCGGCCGCAAGCACCATGGCATTGGTGATGGGCATGATTTCCTGTCAGTTGGCTGATTCGCTAGCCAGGATTCCAGCCTTAATGCACCAATCGCGCAAGGGTGTCAGCACTTCATGCGTCAATGCATGTTGTAGATAGGCCAAGGTGCGCGGCATGTGCTTCATATAGCCGGGCTTGCCGTCGCGCTGCATCAGCCTCACCCAGATGCCGGCGAGCTTGCAATTGCGTTGCGCCGCCATCAGGTGCCAGTCGCGCAGGAAGGCAACCTCATCGAAGGCTCCGTGCGCCTTGCGCTCGGCCACATAGGCGCCCATCAGCCGGTCCGCCAGCTTGCGGTCGATGGTGACGCGCGCATCCTGCACGAGCGAGGCGACGTCGTAAGCCGTCGGCCCGATCATCGCGTCCTGGAAGTCGATGATGCCGATCCGTTCGAGCCCGACGCGATCGGGCCGCCAGAGAATGTTGGGCGAGTGGAAATCGCGCAGCAGCAGGTTCTTTTCGGCCGAGACGAGAACGTCGATCAATCGGTCCCAGATCGCCAGATACTCTTGCCGCTCCTCGTCGGAGGCCGGAGCGCCGCGTCTCCACGGCAGGTACCAGTCGACGAGCAGGCTCGTTTCGATCTTGATTGCCGTGCGATCGAAATCGGGAACATGGTGGATGACGCCCTCGGCGATCGCGATGTCGCGCTCGGCCGGCTCGGCGTGAAGTCGGGCAAGCAGCCTCACGCCTTCGATATAGCGTTCGGCGACGGGTCGGCCTTCTGCGTCGAGAATGCCCTCCGCGCCCAGATCTTCGAGCAGCAAAAGTCCCTGGTCGAGGTTGCGGGCGAAGATCGCCGGTGCCGAGAAGCCGCATTTGCGCAAAAGCTTAGAAATGGCGACGAAGGGAATGACGTCCTCGGCGATATGGGCGAGCTGCTGGTAGTATTTGCCATCCTGGAGAATGGGACCGGGCTTGTGCTTCGCTGCATCCATCAGGATTTTCGCCGGCTCACCGTCGGTCGTATGGATCCGCTCATAGGCCCGCACCGAGGCGTCGCCGCTCAGGTGCCGGCGGCGGGCGTCCGGATGACCAGCGTCGGAAAGGAAGGCCCGAATGGCGAGCGAGCGAGCGATCCGCTCGAAGGCCGCGTCGGGACCGGTAATGCGGACGCGGCGCCCTTCGCCCTCATGCGTGAAGCTCAGCGTGATCCGTTCAGCGGGCAGTGCTTCTTCGGCCTTCTCCGGCCATTCGACAAGACAGATGCCTTCCGACAAAGCTTCGTCAAAACCGAGCTCGTCGAGCTCCGAAGCGTCGGCGAGGCGGTAGAGATCGAAATGCGCGACCGGGATCCTGAGCTCGTAGCTCTGCACCAGGGTGAAGGTGGGGCTCGGCACCTCGAGCGCCTCGTCATCCGCCATCGCGCGGAGGAAAGCGCGCGCGAATGTCGACTTGCCCGCGCCAAGATCGCCCGAAAGCCCGACGCAGTCGCCTGCCTTCAAGGCGAGCGCCAAGTCTTCGCCGAGCTCGATCGTGGCGGCCTCGTCCTTCAGCAGGCGTTCGATAGACTTCATCTATTCCGCCGCGATGATCTTCGGCATGTCGGCGGAGGGGACGCGGCAGGTGACTTCCGTGCCTTCGCCCTCCTTGCTGCGGATCGAGACGGTGCCGTGATGCAGGCTGACGAAGCTTTCGACGATCGACAGGCCGAGACCGGCGCCGCCGCGCTGGCCGTAGCTCTCGAAGCGGTTGAACACGGTGTTCAGCACGTCTTGCGGGATGCCCGGGCCTGTATCGGTGACCGAGAAGACGAAATCACCGCCTTCGCGCCGGCACTTGAGGTCGATCGTGCTGCCGTCGGGCGCGAAATTGGCGGCATTGGTCAAGAGCTTGATAAAGACCTGCTTCAGCCGCTGCTGGTCCGCGGTGATGCGTCCGAGATTGTCGGGGGCGTCAATCCTGAGCGAGACGCCGCTCTCCGTCAGCCTGTCGGCCATCTGCTGCGCCACGTCGTCGAGCAGGTCCAGAAGGTTCACCTCGGACATTTCGAGCTCTACGATGCCGGCATCGACGGTCGCAAGGTCGAGGATATCGTTGACGATCGTCAGCAAGAGCGAGGAGGAGGTGGCGATGTGGTCGACATATTCCGCCTGGCGGTCGTTGAGCGCGCCGAAAGCCGGTGTCTTCAGGAGATCGGCGAAGCCGATGATGTTGGTCAGCGGCGAGCGCAGCTCGTAGGAGACGTGATGGACGAAATCGTTCTTCAACGCATCTGCCTTACGCAAGGCCTCGTTCTTTTCCGTCAGCGCCCGCTCGACCCGCACGCTGTCGGTGATGTTGACGAAGGTCAGCATCGTCTGGGCGTTGGGCAGCGGGATGACGGCATAGTCGAGGATGAGCCCGGTGCGCAGCTCCAGGATGCCGCGGCTTGACGGCCGCTCGTCGTCGAAGCTGGTGATGATATGGGCGAAGCGCTTCCAGCCGTCCGGCTGGTCGTAGGAGGCGATGCACGCCTGCTCGACGGCACGGATATGGGTACCTGGCTTGGCCTCTGCCTCGCTGATGCCCCAGATCGCCCGGAAGGCCGGATTGGACAGCCGCATGCGGCCGTCAGGCCCGAAGACGGCGACGCCTTCGGCAAGATGGTCGATCGTTTCGCCCTGAACCTGCACGAGCGTGTTGTAGCGGGTTTCGAGATCGACCTTCTCGGTCAGGTTCTCGAAGACCCAGGTCACGCCGCCCTGTGGCCGTGCCGTCGCGAAAACGCGCAGGGTCTGCCCGTTCGGCAGGTGCCAGAGGTCGGACTGCGTGTCGAGGGCCTGGTAGACCGACAGCGCGTTTGCCTTCCATTGCTTCCAGTTGAGCTGTTCCGGCACTTTGCCGCCGGCTCTTAGCCGGTCGAGCACTTCACCGTTGTCGGGCTTGCGCTCCAGGAACCCCATGTCCAGCTCCCAGAGGCGCTGGAAGGCCTGGTTGTAGAATTGCAGGCGCTGATTGCCGTCGAAGATCGCGACGGGCGTTGCCAGATGGTCGAGCGTTTCCGCGTGACTCTTCAAGGTGCGCGCCAGTTCCTCCCGCACCGCTTCGATGCCGGAAACATCGATGGCGATGCCCGCCGAACCGGCAGGGGTGCGGGCGTCGACGACGTCGAAGAAGGTCCGGTTGCCTTTGACGACGGTCGAAACCTTGTCGCGGAAGGGCGCTTCGAAGGTCGAGACGGCGCGGATCTTTTCACGCGCCGTAGTGGCCAGCAATTCGCGCCCCTCGGTCGCGGCCACCGCCGGACTACGCGCGTCGACCGCCTCGGCATAGGCCTCGTTGACCCATTCGAGCTTGCCGTCGGCGCCGCGCTGCCAGACCGGAAGGTCGATCGCGTCGAGAAGCGTGCGGAAAGTCGAGAGCGAAGAATGCAGCTGGTCGCGCTCAAGCTTGAGCTCGGCAAGCTCCGCCCGCAGATTGTTCAGCGCGATGAAGCGCACGAAGGCCCGCCCGCCGGATACGCGGCCCTGTGCCTCCAGCACTTCGTTGCGCTGCGTTTCGAGCACCAGGTCGAAACTTTGCGCCTGGGCGCGCAAGGCCTCGATCGCTTTCTCAAGCTGGCCCGCCGATTGCGGCTTGATCCAGCGCCCGAAGGCAAGAAAATCCCGGTCGTCCTGCGGTGCGCCGGTTTCGATGGGAAGCTGTCCGAGGAATTCCGGGCGCTCCGCCAGCCCGTCCCAGACAACGATTCGCCGGTTCTTGTCGGCAATGAGTGCCTGGAAACGGGAAATCCGCTGGTTCGCGTCCGAAAGGTCGGAGCGCAACGCACGATTTTCCGCTTCGATATTGCCGCGCTGGCGGATGAGCCAGATCGCCGAAAGCATGGCTGCGGAGATCACGCCGATCAGGACGGAAAAGGTCACGACCTCGGAGGTGCCGAAAATGGATTTGGCTACCGGAGCGGAAGCCTGGGCGGCCGCATCCGTTGCCGCAAAAAGCGTCGTGCCGGCGAGTAGCCGCCGCACCAGCCCGGAAGCCTTGTAGCCGTCGCCGAAAAACTTGGATCGTTCTGTCTTCATGGCGCCGTCCCCGTTGATCCGCAAAGTGCCGCCGACCTTGCGCCGCCATGCTCGAAACCCTCGAGGAGGGTTTGCGTCCGTTCCGATTGCATCCCCGGTCTGTCTCCGTCTGTTTGCCGCTTTCCGACAAGACATACCCGCTCGCAACGCCTCAGGCCCCGCACGTCCCGCTCTCCAATCCTGCGATGGAAAGTCCGCACCGGCGTCACGAATCAATGACTTAACCATACTTCTTTGACGATTCGCCGGAAAGTGCGCCGCCCAAAAAAGCGGCCGCGATCTCATGTCAAGATCGCGGCCACAAGATGTTGTGGATTGCTCGGGTAAGGATTAGTACCGGTAGTGTTCAGCCTTGAAGGGACCCTTCGGCTTTACGCCGATATAGTCTGCCTGCTCTTCCGAAAGCTCGGTCAGCTTGGCGCCGAGCTTGGCGAGATGCAGGCGGGCGACCTTCTCGTCGAGCTGCTTGGGCAGAATGTAGACCTCATTCTTGTAGTTGCCGCCCTTTGTGAAGAGCTCGATCTGCGCCAGGACCTGGTTGGAGAAGGAGGCCGACATGACGAAGGACGGGTGTCCCGTAGCGTTTCCGAGGTTGAGGAGGCGGCCTTCCGAAAGCAGGATCAGGCGGTTGCCCTTCGGGAACTCGATCAGGTCCACCTGCGGCTTGACGTTCGTCCATTTCAGGTTCCGAAGCGCGGAAACCTGGATTTCGTTGTCGAAGTGGCCGATGTTGCCGACGATCGCCATGTCCTTCATCTCGCGCATATGCTCGATGCGGATGACGTCCTTGTTGCCGGTGGTGGTGATGAAGATGTCGGCGGTCGAGACGACGTCCTCGAGTTGCACCACCTCGTAGCCGTCCATGGCGGCCTGCAGCGCGCAGATCGGATCGATTTCGGTGACCTTGACGCGGGCGCCGGCGCCCTGCAGCGAGGCGGCCGAGCCCTTGCCGACGTCGCCATAGCCGCAGACTACGGCGACCTTGCCGGCCATCATCACGTCGGTACCGCGGCGGATGCCGTCGACGAGCGACTCCTTGCAGCCGTACTTGTTGTCGAACTTCGACTTGGTGACGCTGTCGTTGACGTTGATTGCCGGGAAGGGCAGCAGGCCCTTGGCCTGGAGCTGGTAGAGGCGGTTGACGCCGGTGGTCGTCTCTTCCGTCACGCCCTTGATGGCGTCGCGCTGCTTGGTGAACCAGCCCGGCGAGGCGGCGAGGCGCTTCTTGATCTGGGCGAAGAGGATTTCTTCCTCTTCCGAACCGGGGTTCGAAAGCACGTTCTCGCCGGCTTCGGCGCGGGCGCCGAGCAGGATGTACATGGTGGCGTCGCCGCCATCGTCAAGGATCATGTTGGAGAAGCCGCCATCGGCCCACTGGAAGATCTTGTCCGTATAGGCCCAATATTCTTCGAGGCTCTCGCCCTTGACGGCGAAGACCGGGATGCCGCTGGCGGCGATCGCCGCTGCCGCATGGTCCTGCGTTGAGAAGATGTTGCAGGACGCCCAGCGGACTTCCGCGCCGAGCGCAACCAGCGTCTCGATCAGGACGGCGGTCTGGATCGTCATGTGCAGCGAGCCGGTGATGCGCGCACCCTTCAGCGGCTTCGATGCGCCGAACTCCTCGCGGCAGGCCATCAGGCCCGGCATTTCCGTTTCGGCGATGGCAATTTCCTTGCGGCCGAAATCGGCAAGCCCGATGTCGGCGACAATATAGTCCTGAGTTGCGGTCATGGAGTTCTCCAGGCTGATCTCTTGGGCCGCGTCGGTCCTCATGGAGTCCGGCGGCATGACAATGCCTCCCGCGCGCGGCGTTCACGGGGAGAGTGGGCCCGGTCTATCAGGAATCGCCAGGCAGGGCAACCGCCATATAAAGAGGTCTTTATATCTTTATATAGTCCGTGTCGGAGAGGTGAGTCGGCCCCGGAGCGAAACCCTACTGCGTGTTTCTTTGAATCGGAGCCGATTGAAGGACAAAAACATGCAGGCAATTCAAAGTGCTCCAGCGACTTTGTGCGTCTGGTAAGACGCACGGCGCTGTCGGGCAGCAGGGGATTAGATTTCCTCGCCGAACTTGTCGCGCACCAGCGCGTCAAGGGCGTTCAAGGCCTCTTCGGCCTGGGCGCCGCTGGCGGTGACGAACACCGTGCATCCGGTGCTGGCCGCCAGCATCATCAGCCCCATGATTGATGTTCCGCCGACGGTCATCCCGTCTTTCGATACGCTGATCTCGGCGTCATAGGCCTCGACCGTCTGCACGAATTTCGCCGAGGCCCGCGCATGCAGGCCGCGCTTGTTGATGATGAGCAACTCGCGCGTCAGCGCCGTGTCGGGCAGGTGGTCCATCATTTTCCACTCAGGACGCGGCTGGCGACATTGATGTATTTGCGGCCCGCCTCGGCAGCCTCGACAAGGGCCTTGTCCATGTCGCTTTCGCCCCGGACGCCGGCGAGCTTGATCAGCATCGGCAGGTTGACGCCGGCGATCACTTCGACGATGCCGCTGCGCATCACGGAAATGGCGAGATTGGAGGGTGTGCCGCCGAACATGTCGGTCAGGATGATCACGCCGTTGCCTTCGTCGGCACTTTCGACGGCGTCGAGGATATCCTGACGCCGCTGGTCCATGTCGTCCTCGGGGCCGATGCACACTGTCTCGATAGCTCTTTGCGGACCGACGACATGCTCCAAGGCAAGCCGAAACTCATCCGCCAGCTTGCCATGGGTGACAAGCACAAGTCCGATCATGGGTATCTTTGCTCCAACTGCAGTGCAACTCGTCGATGGTCAGATATCGCAATGCAGCAATTTCGTCCACCTGTTGGGGCGGCCATCTTGGCAAGGAAAAGGCGAAGTGCAAGCCAAAAATGCCGAAAAAGCAGCCGCCCTGCCTCTCAATAAGGCTAAAGGCCTAATTTTGCCGGCAGCAACGCGGTGAGCGCATCGACCGGCGAGAGCAGAGTTTCAACGGGAAGACGCAACATCGGCAGACTTCGCCCGATCTCCAGTTTCAGTTCCTCCTGCTCCGGGGGGAGGCGCGGATCGAAAGGTGCGCGCACCGGCATGATCGCCCAGTCGAGGACACAGGCCGACAGGGTTTCGATTTCGGCTATGCCGCTGCCGCGGATCTCGATCAGGCCGCGGATGGCCGTGGGGCAGCGCGCCACGATCCGCTCGTTCGCGAGCGTCAGGTCCACCCGGTCGTCGGCAACAAGCGCCGCGAAGCGCCCGCGGCGCTTTACTTCGCAGATGCAGGCAAGCGCCAGGGCCGACTTCCCGGATCCGGAAGGGCCGGTGACGAGGAAGCCGGTCGTGCCGAGCACCATGGCGGTGGCGTGGATGTTGCAGTGCGGCGCGCTCACGCGTGCGGCTCGGCGGGAAGGGAAAGGATGAAGCGGGCACCGGTCACCTCGCCGCCCCGGCCGACGATGTTTTCCGCTTTGAGTGTGCCGCCATGCGCTTCGGCTATCTGGCGCGAAATGGACAGACCGAGGCCGGAATTCTGGCCGAAATCCTCGGCCTTCGGCCGGTCCGTGTAGAAGCGCTCGAAGATCCGGTCGATATCTTCCGCCTGGATACCGGGACCGTTGTCCTCGACATAGACGAGGCAGCGCGAACGCGAGCGGGTCAGGCGCAGGATGATCCGGCCGTTCGGTTCCGGCACGAAGGAGCGGGCGTTCTCGATGAGGTTGGTGATGATCTGCCCGATGCGCAGCTCGTAGCCGCTGACGATGAAGTTCGCCTTCGGATTGTCCTTGCGATCGACGACGAAGTCGAGCAGCACGGCCTTCTTCTTGCCGCGAATCTGCCGGGAGATGTCGATGAGGTCGCCGAGGAGTTTTTCCAGGTCGATCTTCTTCGCATCGCTACGCGCCAATTCGGCATCGAGCCGCGAGGCGTCGGAAATGTCGCTGATCAGCCGGTCGAGGCGCCGGACGTCGTGCTGGATGATGTCGAGGAGCCGCTTCTTCGAGTCCTCCGTGCGCGCCAGCGGCAGGGTTTCGACGGCGCTGCGAAGCGACGTGAGCGGATTCTTGAGCTCGTGGCTGACATCGGCGGCGAAGTTCTCGATCGCTGCGATGCGGTCGTAAAGCGCCGTCGTCATTTCCCGGAGCGCCACCGAGAGGTTGCCGATCTCGTCCTGGCGGGACGAGAAGTCCGGGATTTCCTCGCGCTCCTTGGCGCCGCCGCGCCGCACGCGGATGGCGGCGGCCGATAGTCGCCGCAAGGGATTGGCGATCGTCGACGACAGGAGCAGCGAGAGAATGACGTTGACGAGCGCCGCCACGCCGAAGACGCGGATGATCGCCAGGCGCTCGGCATGGACGATCTTGTCGATGTCACCCGCCTGGGTGGAGAGCAGCAGCACGCCGAGCACAGCGCGGAAGCGCTGCACCGGCACCGCCACGGACACGATCAGCTCGCCCTTCTCGGTGACGCGCACCACCGCGCCGCGCACGCCGGTCAGCGCGTTCATCACCTCCGGATAGATCGAGCCGTTGCCGCCAGGCGGCTCCTTGTAGAGCGGCAGGTCGCCCGGCTGCAACAGGCGGTTGAACCAGGTGTTGATCTTCTCCGAAATGCTCGACGTCTCCGGATCGACCGGCGGAAGGTCGAAACGAAGCACCTGGCCGCCGCTATAGAGGTGGCGCGAATCGAGCAGAAGATCGGCGTCGGCGTCGAACAGGCGGGCCCGCGTGCGCGTCGGCGAGATCAGCCTTCTAAGGACGGGCGCGACCCGCTCCTGGATGATCGGGAATTCCAGATCCTCGTCGCTCGGCAGCGGGGTAATGCTCTCACCGGCCTGCAGTTCGAGCAGCTTTTGCGGATCGATGGTGATCGAGTTGGTGTCCACCGATGCCGAAGCGGAGATGGCGCCGGCGATGATCTCGCCCTGCGTCAGCAGGCTTTCCACGCGGGCGTCGATGAGGCCTTCGCGGAACTGGTTCAAATACATGATCCCGCCGACCAGAACGACGAGCGCGACGAGGTTGAAGAAGACGATGCGCCGCGTCAGGCTGGAGAAGACGGCATTGCCGAACAGCCGCCGGATCAGCGTAAACGGATGCGCCCACCGGCGCCGTCCACGCAGCGCCGATGACCGCCCGTCAGAATCTTCGATCTCGCCCTGCAAGACTTCTACCAAGTCTTCCGCTCCCACGACGAAATATTCGCCGCCCTTTCTTTTGCGCACCGGCTTTGGGCCGGCCTGCCGCTCTTGCTTCCAGGACATCCTTCGACGTCGCGCCGCCGTTTTCGCGATCGGAGCACCGAAGGTTCCGGCTTGAGGTCAAGCGTATTGCGGCGCCCTTCGCCGAAGCCCGCGTTATCTGGCGGAATCGATCGCAGTTATGATCGTGGACCGCTCGAGGCGGCCAGTCGCGAGCTGCAATCTCGTTCGACCGCCGCGCCGGTTCTCAATGATCCACAATCGGCGCGAAGGCAAGCCCCGCGTGGCACCTCTCAGGCGGACTCGCGGAAGCGATAGCCGACGCCATAGAGCGTCTCGATCATATCGAAGTCGCCGTCGACCATCTTGAACTTCTTGCGAAGCCGCTTGATGTGGCTATCGATCGTCCGGTCGTCGACATAGACCTGTTCGTCATAGGCGGCATCCATCAGCGCGTCGCGGCTCTTCACGACGCCGGGGCGCTGTGCCAGCGAATGCAGGATGAGAAACTCGGTGACGGTCAGGGTGACCGGTTCGCTCTTCCAGGTGCAGGTGTGGCGCTCCTGGTCCATGACCAGCTGTCCGCGCTCCAGCGAGCGGGACGGCGCGTCGGCGCTCTTGGCGAGGCCAACGACCCCGGCCGCGGCGGCGTCGCGGGCCGGTGCGCGGCGCAGGATCGCCTTGACGCGCTCGACCAGGAGCCGCTGCGAGAACGGCTTCGTGATGAAATCGTCCGCCCCCATCTTGAGGCCGAAGAGCTCGTCGATCTCCTCGTCCTTGGAGGTCAGGAAGATCACCGGCAGGTCGGATTTCTGCCGGAGCCGGCGCAACAGTTCCATGCCGTCCATGCGCGGCATCTTGATGTCGAAGATCGCAAGGTGCGGCGGACGCGCCAGCAGGCCCTCGAGCGCGGAAGCGCCATCGGTATAGGTTTCGACCTTGTAGCCCTCGGCTTCCAGCGCGATGGATACCGATGTCAGGATGTTGCGGTCGTCATCGACAAGCGCGATGGTCTGCATCGTGTTTCAACTCCGTCTTTATGGGTCCGGCGCCGGAATCCGCTCTTGGAAGCGGCGGCAACCGCGAGTCACGGCTGCGTTACTTGAGTATAAAGGTGGAACAAATTGTGGCGAAGCGCAAAAAGCGCGTGGCGACCCCGCCCCGGAAGGTAGGCTCCAGAGGAACATTTGCGAGTCGCGATTCAACCGATTAAAAAATGCATATTTTTCTTTAAATCGATTAATATACTGAAATCATTAATGTTTTAGATTTAGCTCTCTTGTCTTCGCCCGACCTTGCCGGTATGTTCCGAAGAAATTCAACGCCATTGGCCAAACACGAAGGAAGCTTGACCATGGAGCAATTCGGCAGCCGCAACCCCTCGAACGGATTGGAAACGATCGGTTTTTCTGACCTCTCGGTCGTTCGCTACAACTTCGAGGCAGCGGAGCTTTATGAGGAAGCCCTTCGCCGCGGCGAGGCGCAATTGACGGCACATGGTGCGCTTTGCGCTCGCACCGGCCAGCACACTGGCCGCTCGCCCAAGGACAAATATGTCGTACGCGATGCGGCGACTGCCGATCAGATCTGGTGGGACAACAACAGCGCCATCTCCCCGGAAAACTTCGAGCGGCTCCGCCAGGACATGCTGGCGCATGCAAAGGGCATGTCGCTCTATGTGCAGGACCTCGTCGGCGGCGCCGACCCGGAGAATGCATTGCCGACGCGCATCGTCACCGAATTCGCCTGGCATTCGCTGTTCATCCGCAATCTGTTGATCCGTCCGCCGCGCGAGGCGCTGGCGACCTTCCTGCCGAAGCTGACGATCATCGACCTGCCGAGCTTCAAGGCGAATCCGGAGCGCCACGGCTGCCGCAGCGAGACGATCATCGCCTGCGATCTGACCAGGGGCCTCGTGCTCATCGGCGGCACGTCCTATGCCGGCGAGATGAAGAAATCGGTCTTCACCGTGCTCAACTACCTGCTGCCGAAGAAGGCAGTGATGCCGATGCACTGCTCGGCGAATGTCGGTCCCGCCGGCGACACGGCCATCTTCTTCGGTCTCTCCGGCACTGGCAAGACGACGCTTTCGGCCGATCCGAAGCGCACGCTGATCGGCGACGACGAGCATGGTTGGGGGGATAAGGGCGTCTTCAATTTCGAAGGCGGCTGCTACGCCAAGGCGATCCGCCTGTCGGAGACGGCCGAGCCGGAGATTTTCGCGACGACGCGGCGCTTCGGCACCGTGATGGAGAACGTCGTCCTGGACGAGCGGCGCTTGCCCGACTTCGACAACGGCTCGCTGACGGAAAACACTCGAATCGCCTATCCGCTCGATTTCATTCCGAATGCCAGCGAGACCGGCACCGCACCGCAGCCGCGCACCATCATCATGCTGACGGCGGATGCCTTCGGCGTTCTGCCGCCGATCGCCAAGCTGACGCCGGAACAGGCGATGTACCACTTCCTGTCCGGTTACACTGCCAAGGTCGCCGGGACGGAGAAGGGCGTGACGGAACCGGAGGCGACTTTCTCGACCTGCTTTGGCGCTCCGTTCATGCCGCGCCATCCGTCCGAATACGGCAACCTGCTCAAGGAACTGATCGCCAAGAACGGTGTCACCTGCTGGCTCGTCAACACCGGCTGGACCGGCGGCGCCTATGGCACCGGAAGCCGCATGCCGATCAAGGTAACCCGCGCGCTTCTTTCGGCGGCGCTCGACGGATCGCTGAACAGCGCCTCCTTGCGCACCGATGCGAATTTCGGTTTCGCGGTGCCGGTCTCGGTCCCCGGTGTCGACGACGGCATTCTCGACCCGCGCTCGACCTGGGCGGACGGTGCGGCCTATGACGCCCAGGCACGGCGGCTGGTCGACATGTTCATCGCCAACTTCGCCAAGTTCGAGAGCCATGTCGATGGCAGCGTGCGCGATGCGGCTCCCGGCACCAAGTTGGCCGCCGAATAAGACGCAAGGCCATGATTCACGTGAAACCCGGTCCTCGTGGCCGGGTTTTGGCGTTTTATCTCTAAGTCGTTCTCAACCGCACAACTCTGTGCGATAGAGCGGTAAGGAGCGAACATGGCAAGCGAACCGCTTTACATCAACGAAAACATCGTGATCGCCGGCTGGGAGTTGGCGGAGCAGTTCGTGCTGGCCGGTGGTCCGGGCGGCCAGAACGTCAACAAGGTGTCGACGGCCGTCCAGCTCTTCTTCGACATCCAGGCCTCGCCGTCGCTATCGGATCGCGTCAAGGCCAATGCTCTGAGGCTTGCCGGCCGCAGGGCCTCCAAGGATGGCGTGTTGATGATCGAGGCCAGCCGTTTCCGCAGCCAGGACCGCAACCGCGAGGACGCCCGCGAGCGGCTGAAGGAATTGATCCTGAAGGCGGCCGAACCGCCGCCCCCGCCGCGCAAGAAGACGAAGCCGACGCGCGGTTCCATCGAGCGGCGGCTGAAGGAGAAATCTGGCCGCGGCGAGATCAAGAAGCTGCGCGGCCGACCGGCCGGTGATTGAGGTGCGGGCGGTGCCCCTGAATCTTTCCGGATTGCCCTTGTCTTTCATCGGAACCGCCCTCTCTTATCGGCAGCATTCCGCGCAGGAGGAGGCGACCATGGGCTTGTTCAGTTTTATCAAGAACGCCGGCAAGAAGCTCGGTATCGGCGATGACGATAGCCCGCCGGATGCGGCGACCGTCGAGAAAGAACTCGCATCCCACGATCTCGGCACCAAGGACGTCAAGGTCGAAGTCGTGGACGACAAGGTGGTCCTCAAGGGTGTCGTCAAGGACCAGTCGATTTTCGAGAAGGCCGTCGTCGCTGTAGGCAATACGCTTGGCATATCGGCTGTCGAAGCCTCTGAACTGCAGGTGGCCGCTGGCGGCGCGGCGCCGGCGCCGGCGAAGGCTCCGGTTTTCTATACTGTGAAAAAGGGCGACAATCTCTGGAAGATCGCCGAGGCACACTACGGCAAGGGCAAGGGTGCCAAACACACGGCGATCTTCGAGGCGAACCAGCCGATGCTCACTCATCCGGACAAGATCTATCCCGGCCAAGTGCTGCGCATCCCGGAGCTCGATGCCGGCTGAGCGATGGCGATTTTCGGGTCGCCTTCGGCTCCGGCGAACGCTACATCCTGCTGCAGGTTTCCATAAATCGGAGCCGATTTAAGGGAAAAACATGCAGCGATTCAGAGTGCTACAGCGTCCTTTGTGCGTCTGAAAAGACGCACGGCGCTGTAGTCGTCGAGGCCTTTCGAGGTGCAGCTTCGCCTGCTCGCAGAAAAGGGGCTCGTGATCGTCGTCGAACGACAGGGTGCTGGCAATGCAGGTGCTGCCGAAAGGCGTAAGGCATATTCCCGGTTTTCTGGACCGGTCGCGTCAGGAGGAGCTTGTCGAGGCAATCCGCGACGTGGTCGCCGTGGCGCCGCTCTACGTTCCGGAAATGCCGAAGACCGGCAAGCCCATGTCGGTGCGCATGACCAATTGCGGATCGCTCGGTTGGGTCACCGATCGCGAGCGCGGCTATCGCTATCAACCGGAACATCCGGTAACCGGCAAGCCGTGGCCGCCGATTCCCGATGTCCTCATCGATATCTGGCGGGCGGTTTCGGCGAGCCACAAGCGGCCCGAGGCGTGTCTCGTCAACTTCTATTCCGCCGACGCCCGGATGGGATTGCATCAGGACCGGGACGAACGCGACCTGGAAACGGCCGTCGTGTCGATCTCGCTCGGCGATACCTGCCTCTTTCGCGTCGGTGGCAGGACGCGCAGCGGACAGACCCAGTCGTTCAAGCTTGAAAGCGGCGATGTCGTCGTGCTCGGCGGCGAAGGGCGGCTCGCCTTCCACGGCGTCGACCGCATCTATCCGAATACCTCCACGCTCTTGAAGAACGGCGGACGCCTCAACCTCACCCTGCGTCGGGTCAATCCGTAAGCGCGCCGAGGCACATGGCGGGGACGAGCGTGAACGCCGCTCCTCGTACGCCCCTCCCCCTTGTGGGAAGGGTTTGGGAGGGGTCTTGTCCCAAAGCGTTGAAGCCCTCCGCTCAGAGCTTCCTGAGCGCCACCGTCTGGGTCAGGTGATTGGGACCTTTCTGCAGGATGAGGTCGGCGCGCGGCCGCGTCGGCAGGATGTTCTGGTGCAGGTTTTTCAGGTTGATGTTGTGCCACAGCCCTTCGGCTATTGCCCGCGCCGCGTCCTCGCTGATCGTCGCATAGCGATGGAAAAAGGATTGCGGATTCTGGAAGGCCGTCTCGCGCAGGCGCATGAAGCGGCTCACATACCAGTTGTGGATGAGGCTTTCCTCGGCGTCGATGTAGATCGAGAAGTCGAAGAAATCCGAGACCATCGGGACGATCTTGCCGTCGGCTGGCAGATCGCGCGACTGCAGCACGTTGATCCCCTCGAAGATCAGGATGTCCGGCCGGTCGATGATCTGGAACTGGTCGGGGATGACGTCATAGGTCAGGTGCGAATAGGTCGGCGCCTTGACGTTCGGCCGGCCGGCCTTGATCGCCGAGAGGAAGCGCAGGAGCGCGCCGATGTCGTAGCTCTCCGGGAAGCCCTTGCGATCCATCATGTTTTCCCGTTGCAGGATCGCATTTGGGTAGAGAAAGCCGTCAGTCGTGATGAGATCGACCTTCGGGCTCGAGGGCCAGCGCGCCAGGAGTTCGGCGAGGATACGGGCGGTCGTCGACTTGCCGACGGCGACGGAGCCGGCGATGCCGATGACGAAGGGAGTTTTCGTCTCGTCCGACATGCTCAGGAAGCGCTTGCGCTGCTGGAAGAGGATCTGCGACGCTTCCACATGGGCTGAGAGAAGCCGCGACAGCGACAGATAGATGCGGCGCACCTCGCCGAGATCGACCGGGTCGTTGAGCGAGCGCAGCCGCTTGACCTCCTCTGCGGTCAGCGTCAAAGGCGTATCGGCGCGAAAGCGCGACCATTCCTCGGCGGAGAAAACGTGATAGGGCGAAAATTCGCCCCCCGTGAGATTGCCCGGAATGTCGGCCGGTTCGATGTCTTTCGCGGCGATGCTCATGGATTTTGCCGGTTTGCCTTCTCCTGCAGGCCGGATTGGCTCGTTCGCCTGGCCAGTTCGCTCATCACATCCTGCAACGGGACGGCGGCGATATTCAATACGACCATAAGATGATAGAGGAGATCGGCGCTCTCATCGATCAGATTCTCGCGGTCGCCACTGACCGCCGCGATCACCGTTTCGACCGCCTCCTCGCCGAGTTTCTTGGCTGCCTTCTTCTGGCCGGCGCCAACCAGCTTGGCCGTCCAGGAGTCTTCCGGCGCCGCCTTGGCGCGGGTCGCGACGATCGTCTCAAGATCGGTGAGGGTGAACTCGCTCATCACGAAAATCCTTCAATCGAGACGCATGGCGATGCCGCGCTCGGCCATGTAGCGCTTCGCTTCGCCGATGCTGTAGGTGCCGAAGTGGAAGATGGATGCCGCAAGCACCGCCGTCGCATGGCCGTCGCGGATGCCTTCCACCATGTGGTCGAGCGTTCCGACGCCGCCGGAGGCGATGACCGGCGCGCGCACCGCATCGGCAATGGCGCGCGTCAGCGCGATGTCGTAGCCGCTCTTGGTGCCGTCGCGATCCATGGAGGTCAAAAGGAGTTCACCGGCGCCGAGGTCCACGACCTTCTTGGCGAACTCGATCGCATCGATGCCGGTCGGCTGGCGCCCGCCATGGGTGAAGATCTGCCACCGGTCCGCTTCACCCGCGGCCGAGACCTTCTTCGCGTCGATGGCGACGACGATGCACTGGTTGCCGAACTTGTCGGCAGCCTCGGCGACGAAATCCGGATTCTTCACGGCGGCCGTGTTGATCGACACCTTGTCGGCGCCGGCAAGGAGCAGCTTGCGGATATCCGACACCTGGCGCACGCCGCCGCCGACGGTGAGCGGCATGAAGCACTGCTCGGCGGTGCGGGCGACGACGTCGAAGATCGTCTCGCGATTGTCCGAGGAGGCAGTTATGTCGAGGAAGCAGAGCTCGTCGGCGCCGGCGGCGTCGTAGGCTTTTGCCGCCTCTACAGGATCGCCGGCGTCGATGAGATCGACGAAGTTGACGCCCTTGACGACGCGGCCGTCCTTCACGTCGAGGCAGGGGATTACGCGGGCTTTGAGGGTCATCGGTTCATCCCTTTCGCGCGGCGCGGATCAAGGCCAGCGCCTCTTTCGGATCGATCCGCCCGTCATAGAGCGCTCGGCCCGAGATCGCCCCTTCGAGCTTTTCGGCATCCGGTTCGGTCAAGCGGCGGATATCGTCCATCGAGGCGAGACCGCCCGAGGCGATGACCGGAATGGAAACCGCATTGGCGAGTTCCAGGGTCGACTCCCAGTTGATGCCGGTCAGGATGCCGTCGCGATCGATGTCGGTGTAGATGATCGCCGAAACGCCGGCGCCCTCGAACTTCTTTGCAAGCTCGATCACCCCGAGTTCGGAGGCCTCGGCCCAGCCCTCGACCGCCACCTTGCCGCCCTTGGCGTCGATGCCGACCGCCACCCGGCCGGGGAACTTGCGGCAGGCCTCGATCACCAGCGCCGGATCGCGTACAGCGACGGTGCCGAGGATGACGCGCTTGAGCCCGCGCGAGAGCCAGTTCTCGATATGCTCGAGCGTGCGGATGCCGCCGCCGAGCTGCACCGGATTGCGGGTCGCCTTGAGGATGGCGTCGACCGCGGCGCCGTTCACCGTCTCGCCGGCGAAGGCGCCGTTCAGGTCGACGACATGCAGCCATTCGAAGCCCTGCTCCTCGAAGGCGCGGGCCTGGGCGGCCGGATCCGGATTGTAGACGGTCGCCTGGTCCATGTCGCCGAGCTTCAGGCGCACGCATTGGCCGTCCTTGAGGTCGATCGCGGGGAAGAGAATCATGTGTTCGTCCGATCAGATCGCGGGAGCCTCACGGCTTCCAACGCAGGAAATTCGAAATGAGGGCGAGGCCGAGCGTCTGGCTCTTTTCCGGGTGGAACTGCGCGCCGGCCTTGTTGCCGCTCGCGACGAAGGCCGTCACCGGACCGCCGTACTCCGTCTCGGCGATCACGTGCTCCGGGTCTTCGGCGGCGAGGTGATAGGAATGCACGAAATAGGCGTGCAGCCCGCTCTCGCCGGTCGGAATACCTTCGAAGAGCGCGTGCTGCCGGTTGAGACGCAGCGTGTTCCAGCCGATCTGCGGGATCTTCAGCGACGGGTCCCCGGGCGCCATCTCCACGACATCGCCCGGAATCCAGCCGAAACCCTGGGTGATCGTCTTTTCAAGCCCGCGCGACGACATGAGCTGCATGCCGACGCAGATGCCGAGGAAGGGCCGACCGGCCGCTTCGACCGCTTGCGCGAGCGCCTCCTCCATGCCGGCGACGGCGTCAAGGCCGCGGCGGCAGTCGGCATAGGCGCCGACGCCCGGTAGCACGATGCGGTCGGCCGAAGCGACCCGTTCCGGCTTGTCCGTCAGGTCGATTTCGGCGGCGATGCCGGCTTCGCGCGCCGCCCGCTCGAAGGCTTTGGTGGCCGAGCGCAGGTTGCCCGACCCGTAGTCAATGATGGCGACCCGCATCAGCGCTCTCCATAGGATTCAAAGAAGCCGAGCCCGGCGGCACTTTCCGGCCGTCCGGTCCCGGACCATTCGATAGATTGCAACGGAGTTGCGCTTTGATGGCGCGCCGTCGCTGTCGTTTTCGAGAAGTAGATCTCCTCCGCCGTTTCGATGTTGCGGGCCGGAACGATCGAGCGAAGCGTCCAATCCTCAGCCGAGAGCTTCCGGGCGATGAAAAGCGGCCCTTCCAGCGATACCAGGAGACTGAGCGCCACCTGCATGGTCAGCGCGGCGGCGAAACCGCCGGGGAGCGTCGACAGAAGGATTAACAGAATTTGCAAAACGGCAACGGAGATTGCGAGGAGCCAGGCCCGCTTGGCCATCAGCCACAGGGCGGGGAAGAAGAAGGCGGTCCAGGAAAAACCGTCGGCGATGAACCGCGCCCTTTCGTCGTCGGCCGGTGCGCCGGGCGGGGTCATGATCAGATACGAGGCCATGGTCTTCAGCCAGTCTTGGCCGGCTCAGGCGAGCGTGCCCTTCGTCGAGGGAACGCGTCCAGCCTGGCGCGGGTCGATTTCGGTTGCCGTGCGAAGCACGCGGGCGACGGATTTGAAGCAGGTCTCGGCGATATGATGGTTGTTGGCGCCGTAAATGTTCTGCACATGCAGCGTGATGCCGGCGTGCTGGGCGAGCGCCTGGAAGAATTCGCGCACCAGCTCGGTGTCGAATGTACCGATCTTCGGCGAGGTGAAGGTCACGTTCCAGACGAGAAACGGCCGGCCGGAGACATCGACGGCGGCGCGCGTCATCGTCTCGTCCATGGCGAGATCGAGCGAGGCATAGCGGGTGATGCCGCGGCGATCGCCGAGCGCCTTGGCGATCGCCTGGCCGATGGCAATGCCGGTATCTTCGACGGTGTGATGATCGTCGACATGGAGGTCGCCTTCCGTCTTGATCTCCATGTCGATCAGCGAATGGCGCGCGAGCTGGTCGAGCATATGATCGAAGAAGCCGACGCCGGTCGCAATCTTCGACACGCCCGTCCCGTCGATATTGACGGAGACGGACACGGCCGTTTCATTCGTCTTTCGCGAAACCTGGCCGGTGCGGCTCAGCGTCACGTCTGCCATCAGGCTCTCCTGTCTGCGCTCGATAGATCGGAGCGGATGCGGGCGGCAGAGCGCCTTCCACCGCCTCGTTCCGTTCCAGAGCCGCTCCATATCAGGCGGGGCGCGAAATATCCAGAACTGCAACGGAGATTCGATCGGCGCCGGGCGACAGGCGCGATCCGCATCAAAGGGCGGATCGCGGTGATTTGAGCCGCGCATTTGCAATCGCGTCGCGCTAACTTACATAGGCCTCAATCAACCAGGCTCTTTCGGGCCGCAACGCCTCGCATCCCCGGGGCCGACAGGTATTTTGATGAGCGAACACAATCCTTACGGAACGATGCATGCCACGACCATCATCACGGTGCGCAAGGACGGCAAGGTGGTGATGGCGGGCGATGGCCAGGTGAGCCTCGGCCAGACGGTGATGAAGGGCAACGCGCGCAAGGTCCGGCGCCTCTCGAAGGGCGACGTGATCGCCGGCTTCGCCGGCGCGACGGCGGACGCCTTCACGCTTCTGGAGCGGCTCGAGGCGAAGCTCGAGCAATATCCCGACCAATTGATGCGAGCCGCCGTCGAACTTGCCAAGGACTGGCGCACCAACAAATATCTGCGCAATCTCGAGGCGATGATGCTGGTCGCCGACAGATCGGTGACGCTGGCGATCACCGGCAATGGCGACGTGCTCGAGCCGGAGCACGGGACGATCGCCATTGGCTCGGGCGGAAATTATGCATTTGCGGCCGCACGCGCCCTGATGGACAGCGACAAGTCGGCCGAAGAGATCGCCCGGCGCGCGCTCCAGATCGCCGGAGACATCTGCGTTTATACCAACCACAATGTCGTCGTGGAGACGCTGGATGCCGGATGACCGGGCAGATGTCAGCTTCGAACCGGTGGCCGAGCGCCATCTGCCGATGCTGCTTGCCTGGCTTTCGGAGCCGCATGTCCGACAATGGTGGGGTGATCCGGATGTGGAACTCGGGCTGATCCGCGAGGGTTGCGCCACCGGCGAGGTCGACGGGTTCATCTTTCACGTGTGGGGCGAACCGGCCGGCTACATCCAGTCCTGGATCCCCTCGCAATATGACGAGGAACCCTGGGCGAGGGATCTGTCATCCGACACGCCCGGTGTCGATATCTTCATCGGGCCCCCTGAAATGACTGGCAAAGGCGTCGCGGCTCTTGCGCTGAAAGCCTTTGCCGGAAAGCTGTTCGCAAAGGGTGCCGCCCGCATCGTCATCGATCCGGATGCCGGCAACCGTCGAGCGGTCAGAGCCTATGCGAAGGCCGGCTTCGTGCCCTTCGCCGAATGGATAGACGAGTCCGGTCGGACACTCCTCATGGAGCTGAAGCGGACCGAGTTTGAGAGGAATTCATGAGCTACTTTTCACCCAGAGAGATCGTATCCGAGCTCGACCGCTACATCATCGGCCAGAAAGACGCGAAACGCGCCGTGGCCATCGCATTGCGCAACCGCTGGCGCCGCCAGCAGCTGAGCGACGAGCTGCGCGATGAGGTCATGCCGAAGAACATCCTGATGATCGGTCCGACCGGTGTCGGCAAGACTGAGATTTCCCGCCGTCTGGCCAAGCTTGCCGGCGCTCCCTTCGTCAAGGTGGAAGCGACCAAGTTCACCGAAGTCGGCTATGTCGGCCGCGACGTCGAGCAGATCGTCCGCGACCTCGTCGAGGTCGGCATCACGCTCGTGCGCGAAAAGAAGCGTGCCGACGTCAAGGCCAAGGCCCATCAGAACGCCGAAGAGCGCGTGCTCGACGCGCTGGTTGGCACGACGGCGTCGCCGGCGACGCGCGATTCCTTCCGCAAGAAGCTCAGGGCCAATGAGCTCGACGACAAGGAGATCGAGATCGACGTCGCCGAAACCGGTGCGCCCGGCGGCTTCGAGATTCCGGGCATGCCCGGTGCCAATATCGGCGTCTTGAACCTGTCGGAAATTTTCGGCAAGGCGCTTGGCGGCAGGACTAGGAAGGTCAAGACGACGGTCAAGGAATCCTACGAGCTCCTGGTCAACGATGAATCCGACAAGCTGCTCGACAATGAGCAGATCCAGCGCGAGGCGGTGGCGGCGGCGGAAAACGACGGCATCGTTTTCCTCGACGAGATCGACAAGATCGCCGCCCGTGACGGCGGCATCGGTGCCGGCGTTTCGCGCGAGGGCGTCCAGCGCGACCTGCTGCCGCTGGTCGAGGGCACGACGGTCGCGACGAAATACGGTCCGGTGAAGACGGACCACATCCTCTTCATCGCCTCCGGCGCTTTCCATGTGTCAAAGCCGTCGGATCTTCTGCCCGAGCTGCAGGGCCGCCTGCCGATCCGGGTCGAATTGCGCGCTCTGACCAAGGAGGACTTCCGCCGTATCCTGACGGAGACGGAGGCAAGCCTCATCCGCCAGTACAAGGCACTCCTGGAGACGGAGGGCGTGGCGCTCGACTTCACCGAGGATGCGATCGACGCGCTCGCGGAGGTCGCCGTGCAGCTCAATGCCAATGTCGAGAACATCGGCGCCCGACGCCTGCAGACGGTCATGGAACGCGTCCTCGACGAGATCTCCTTCAACGCGCCCGATCGCGGCGGCGACACGGTGATGATTGACGCGGACTATGTCCGCAAGCATGTCGGCGATCTTGCCGCCAACACCGACCTGTCGCGTTACATTCTGTGACGCCGGCGCTGCAGTTGCGCGCGAAATACCGCTGATCACCGCATTGTGGGGCGCCTGTCACTCGACAGGCGCCCTCATTTTTTCTAGAGCGATCGGCGATCGGTCGAAAACGGGGCATTATTCCGACATGATTCTGCCCTAGGGGCCGCGCCCGGACGAATCGGGTCCGCAAGTTTCACAGGAAAATAGATCGTGCGTCTCACCGCCTGCCTGCTTCTTATCGCCACGCTCTGCCTATCGGCGGTGCAACCGGCCGCGGCCGAGATCCGCGTGGTCCCGGAAGGCAACCGGCACGCCGAGCAGCCGAACGTTCCTGGCGCTTCCCTTCGCCGCACCAAAGCCGGCCGAACCTCCTTCGATGCGAAATACGAGAAGGTGCGCGAGTTGCTCGCCAACGATCGCAAGCTCGTTGCAAAGATCAAGTCGACCGCCGCCGCCTATGGCATCGCGCCGATCCACATGATCGGTGCCATCGTCGGCGAGCACACCTACAATGTCGACGCCTATGACCGCCTGCAGGCCTATTACGTCAAGGCGGCCGCCTATGCCGGCAACAGCTTCCACTTCGGTTACGACGGCGAATCCGTCGCCGAATTCGTCGAGCGTCCGCAATTTGCCGACTGCGCCGACGAGAAGACGTCCTATGCCCTCTGGAGCTGCCGCGAGCGGGTCTGGGACAGGCAGTTCCGCGGCCGGTCCGTCGGCGGGCAAACCTTCCCGAACAACCGCTTCAGCGCCGTTTTCTTCCAGCCCTTCTTCGCCGGCCAGACCTTCGGCCTCGGCCAGATCAATCCGCTGACGGCCTTGATGCTGACGGACATGGTTTCGCGCGTCTCCGGCTATGAGCGTCTCGACGAGAGAAATGCCGGCGCCGTCTATGAGGCGATCATGGATCCGGACGTCTCGCTCGCCTATATGGCCGCCTCGATCCGGCATTCGATCGATGCCTACCGGTCGGTCGCCGGCATGGACATTTCCCATAATCCCGGCCTGACGGCGACGCTCTACAATGTGGGCAGCCCGGATGAGCGCGCCGCTGCACTTGCGGCGAAGAATGCAAGCGGCGAAGTCCACTGGCCGGAGGAAAACTATTATGGCTGGCTGGTCAACGACAAGCTCGGGGAGCTCGAAGCTTTGCTTTAGGCGGGAGTGGCCCTCCTTATTCTCGGGTCATGCTTCACGTGAATCATCTTCTTGATTGCGCCGTAAAAAACTGAAACGGTAGGCAATCAGGAAAGGCATCGACATGGACACGCGACCGGAGCCGTTCGAGCCGCCCGCGCCCGTCCCGCGCACCGGCATCCCTTCGCGGCTGCAGATCATCCGCACGGTGCTGCGCAATCCGCTCGAACTCTGGGGCGAGCCCTCCTACACGCTTCCCTGGATCGAGACGAAGTTCATCAACCAGCGCACCTTGATCGTCAACGATCCCGGTCTCATCCGCTACATTCTCGTCGAGAACGCCGGCAATTACGAAATGTCGAATGTCCGGCGGCTGATCCTGCGCCCCATCCTTCGCGACGGCCTTTTGACGGCGGAAGGCGAGGTCTGGAAACGATCGCGCAAGGCGATGGCGCCGGTCTTCACGCCCCGCCACGCGAAAGGCTTCGCCGGCCAGATGTTGAGCGTCTGCGAGCATTTCGCGCAACGCTATGAGGGCGCGAATTCTGAACCATTCGTCACCAACGTCGCGGTCGACATGACGGTGCTCACCTTCGAGATCCTCGCCGAAACGCTCTTTTCGGGGGAGATCGCCGTCGAGAAGGAGGGCTTTGCCGCAAATGTCGAGGAACTGCTGCACCGGATGGGCCGTGTCGATCCGATGGATCTTCTCGTGGCGCCGCCGTGGGTGCCGCGCCTCACCCGGCTTGGGGGTCGCAAGGTGCTCGATCGCTTTCGCGGCGTCGTCGCCGCGACCATGGCGCAGCGCCGGCAGCGCATGGCAGAGGAGCCCGACAAGGTTCCGAACGATTTCCTGACGCTGCTTCTGCAGCTCGAGAGACCCGAGGGACTTTCGACCTCCGAGATCGAGGACAATATTCTGACCTTCATCGGCGCCGGCCACGAGACGACGGCCCGGGCGCTCGCCTGGACGCTCTATTGCATCGCCAATACGCCGGCCTATCGCGAGACGATGGAGCAGGAGATCGATTCAGCTCAGGCGAGCGGTGCCGATCCGGTCGAGTGGCTCGAACGGATGCCGCATGTGCTCGCCGCCTTCGAGGAGGCGCTGCGGCTCTATCCGCCGGCGCCTTCGATCAACCGCGCGGCAATCGAGGAGGATGAATGGACCTCGCCGGAAGGCGAGCGCGTGCCGATCCGCAAGGGCATATCGGTGCTGATCATGCCGTGGACGCTGCATCGGCACGCGCTCTACTGGCAGAAGCCGCGCGCCTTCATGCCCGAGCGTTTCCTCCCCGAAAACCGCGACAAGATCAATCGCTTCCAGTATCTCCCTTTCGGAGCGGGCCCGCGCGTCTGCATTGGCGCGACCTTTGCGCTGCAGGAGGCGGTGATCGCGCTTGCCACCTTGATGCACCGCTTCCGCTTCGACTTGACTGAGGCCACGCATCCCTGGCCCGTGCAGAGGCTGACGACCCAGCCGAGGGGCGGCCTGCCTATGAAGGTGTCCGTCCGGGCGCAGTAGCATCTGCGAGCTGCCCAGGGCAGGGGTATCAACACCCGCTTTCCCGATTTCCGCCGTTCATCTGTAGGAATGTCGCTCTAATCAGACTTGCAAAGGTCGCTGTCACGCGATGGTCTTTCTCGGAAATATGCCCTATCACCGGGCGATCCCTTCTCGTTCGGGGCTCCTCCTGATCCTCAATACTGGACTGAGCAGAAATTGACCTCGCATCTTCTTCTCGGCATCGACACCGGCGGCACCTATACGGACGCCGTCCTTTTCAGCGAAGCAGCGGGTGTCGTCGCCAAGGCCAAGGCGCTGACGACGCGGCACGATCTCGCCGAAGGCATTTCCGGGGCGGTGGAAGCCGTCCTGGAAAAGGCGCAGGTTCCGGTCTCGGCAATCAGCCTCGTATCGCTCTCGACGACGCTCGCCACCAATGCGCTCGTCGAAGGCCAGGGCGGCCGCGCCGGGCTGGTGATGATCGGCTTTGGGCCTGAGGATCTGAAGCGCGACGGCCTCCAGGAGGCGCTGGGCTCGGATCCGGTGATCTTCCTTCCGGGCGGTCACAACGTCCATGGCGGCGAAACACCACTCGACATGAGCGCGCTCGACGAGGCGCTGCCGACGCTTGCCACCCAGGTATCGTCCTTCGCGATCGCCGGTTACTTCGCCGTGCGCAACCCGGACCACGAGAAGCGGGTGCGCGAGCGCATCCGCGAAGTCTCCCACCTGCCGGTCACCTGCAGCCACGAGCTGTCCTCCAAGCTCGGCGGTCCGCGCCGCGCGCTGACGACGCTCCTCAATGCCCGGCTGGTTTCGATGATCGATCGGCTGGTCGGCTCCTGCGAAGATTTCCTGAAGACCCGCGGCATCGATGTGCCGATGATGGTGGTGCGCGGCGACGGCGCGCTGATCTCCGCTGCAGAGGCGCGGCTGCGGCCAATCGAAACGATCCTCTCCGGGCCGGCCGCGAGCCTCGTTGGCGCGCGCTATCTGACCGAGCTTGAGAATGCCGTCGTTTCCGATATCGGCGGCACGACGACGGATGTCGCCGTGCTCGATGCCGGTCGCCCGCGGCTCGACGCGGATGGGGCCGTCGTCGGCGGTTTCCGCACCATGGTCGAGGCGGTCGCCATGCGCACCTACGGCCTCGGCGGCGATTCGGAGGTGAAGATCAACGATCGCGGCCTCAAGGCAAAGATCGATCTCGGCCCGCGCCGCTTCCTGCCCTTGAGCCTGGCGGCGGCGCTGCATGGCGAAGCGGTGCTGTCGGTGCTCGACAAGCAATTGCGGGCGACCCATGCCGGTCGCCATGACGGCCGTCTTGCGGTACGCACCGGCCTGCCCGACCATCTGGCGAGCGGCCTTCAGCCGCAAGAGCAGGCCTTATACGACAGGATCGGCAAGGTGCCGGTGGCGCTCGCCGACATTATTGTCAGCACGCCGCAGAAGGCGACACTCGACCGGCTTGTCGCCCGCGGGCTGGTGCATATCTGCGCCCTAACGCCGTCTGACGCGATGCACGTGCTCGGGAAGCAGTCGCAGTGGAATGCCGAGGCCGCTCGACTCGGCCTCGAGATCGCTGCCCGCACCAAGGACGGCTCGGGACAGCGGATCGCCGGATCTGCCGAGATGCTCGCGCGGATGATCGTCGACCGGCTGACGCGGCAATCCTCGGAGGTGATTCTGCAGGCCTGCCTGCACGAGGACGGCGCCGGCGCCATCGACCCGGCCGCCTCGCTTGCCGTCGATCGCGCGCTGAAGCGCGAGCCCGGTATCGTCCGTTTTTCGCTCGGCCTCGACCGGCCGCTCGTTGGCCTTGGGGCCTCGGCGCCGGTCTATTATCCGGAGATTGCCGAGATGCTTGCGACCGAAACGGCAATCCCGACGGAGGCCGACGTCGCGAATGCCGTTGGCGCCGTCGTCGGCCAGGTGCGCGCCACCGTCACCGTCTTTGTGACGACACCCGAGGAGGGTATCTTCATCGTCAACGGCGCCGGTGCGAGCGAGCGCTTCATCGACCAGGAGGAGGCCTTCGGGGCTGCCCGCCGCCGCGCCGAGACCATGGCGCTGGAGACGGCGCGCGCCAACGGCGCGGAGGAACCTGCCGCAACGGCTTGGGAAGAGATCGATGCCCCGGAGGTCGAGGGCGGCCGCAAGCTGATCGAGGCGCGTTTCATCGCTTCGGCGAGCGGCAGGCCGCGAATCGCGCATCTCTGATCTTTTCCAATTTGGAAATAATTCTTCGCATCCTTGCGGAATTGACAGGGAACGGGTTGATGAGAGACTGTCCGCGCGCGTGAGCGGGATGAGGAAAGGCTGAAAACGCTTTTCCGCATGCATCCCGCTCCTATTTATTGGAATCGGGAACCGAGACATTTCAGGAGCTGCCGAATGGACCGCGTTGAGAAACATGATCTGAAGATCGATGCGGGCCTCCACCGCTTCCTGGTCGATGAGGCGATGCCGGGCACCGGCGTCGATCCGGAACATTTCTTTTCCGCCCTGTCGGAGCTCGTTCACGATCTCGCGCCGAAGAACCGCACCCTTCTCGCCAAACGCGACGAACTCCAGGCGAAGCTCGATGCCTGGTACCGCGAGCATGGTGCGCCGGTCGACCTCGATGCCTATCAGGCTTTCCTGAAAGAGATCGACTATCTCCTGCCGGAAGGACCGGATTTCTCGGTGTCGACCGCCAATGTCGATGCCGAGATCGCGACCATTGCAGGCCCGCAGCTCGTCGTGCCGGTGATGAATGCCCGCTATGCGCTGAACGCCGCCAATGCGCGCTGGGGTTCGCTCTACGACGCGCTCTACGGCACCGACGCTATTCCCGACGCGGATGGGGCCGAGCGCGGCAGAAGCTATAATCCGGCACGCGGTGCCAAGGTCATTACCTGGGCACGGGATTTTCTCGACGCAAGCGCTCCGCTCGCCACGGGTCGCTGGAGCGAGGTCGGCGCGCTTACGATCGACGGGTCTGCTCTCTCGCTGACCTTGACGAGCGGCGCTCGGACGGCGCTTCGGAATCCGGCTCAGTTCGCCGGCTATTCCGGTGCCGCAGCAGCGCCTTCCGAGATCGTCCTGCGGCAGAACAATCTTCACATCGTGATCGTCCTCGATGCGGCGACGCCGATCGGCCAGGCTGATGCGGCCGGTATTTCCGACGTCATCCTCGAATCGGCGATCACCACGATCATGGACTGCGAGGATTCCATTGCCGCGGTCGATGCCGAGGACAAGGTCGTCGTCTATCGCAACTGGCTCGGGCTGATGAAGGGCGACCTCGAGGAAGAGGTCGCCAAGGGCGGCAAAACGTTCACGCGGAAGCTGAATGCCGACCGCGTCTTCACCAAGACCGACGGCACGGCGCTGACCTTGCCCGGCCGCTCGCTGATGCTGGTGCGCAATGTCGGGCATCTGATGACCAATCCGGCGATCGTCGACCGTGGCGGCCGCGAGGTGCCTGAAGGCATCATGGACGCAATGGTGACGGCGCTCATCGCCCTGCACGACATCGGCCCGAACGGCAGGCGGGCAAACTCGCGTAGCGGCTCGATGTATGTGGTCAAGCCGAAGATGCATGGCCCGGAGGAAGTGACCTTCGCCTGCGAGATCTTCGCACGGGTTGAGACGGCGCTCGGGCTTCCAGCCAACACCATCAAGATGGGCATCATGGACGAGGAACGGCGCACCACGGTCAATCTCAAGGAATGCATCCGTGCCGCCCACGAGCGCGTCGTCTTCATCAACACCGGGTTCCTCGACCGCACAGGCGACGAGATCCACACGTCGATGGAAGCCGGCCCGATGATTCGCAAGGGCGACATGAAGCAGGCGGCCTGGATCGGTGCCTACGAGAACTGGAACGTCGATATCGGCCTCGAATGCGGGCTTTCCGGCCACGCTCAGATCGGCAAGGGCATGTGGGCCATGCCGGATTTGATGGCCACCATGCTGGAGCAGAAGATCGCCCATCCGAAGGCGGGCGCCAACACCGCCTGGGTTCCCTCGCCGACGGCGGCGACGCTGCATGCGACGCATTATCACCGGGTCAACGTGGCCGAGGTACAGGCGGGGCTTAAGAGCCGGCCGCGTGCCAAGCTCGCGGATATTCTCTCGGTGCCCGTGGCGGCCCGGCCGAACTGGACGGAAGAAGAAATCCAGCGCGAACTCGACAACAATGCCCAGGGGATCCTCGGCTATGTCGTGCGCTGGGTCGACCAGGGCGTTGGCTGCTCGAAGGTCCCCGACATCAACAATATCGGCCTTATGGAAGACCGCGCGACGCTGCGCATCTCTGCGCAGCATATGGCCAATTGGCTGCACCACGGCATCGTCAGCGAGGCGCAGATCGTCGAGACCATGAAGCGGATGGCGGCCATCGTCGACCGTCAGAATGCCGATGATCCAAGCTACGCGCCGATGGCCGGCCGTTTCGACGAATCGATCGCCTTCCAGGCGGCGCTGGAGCTGGTGCTCAAGGGGCGCGAACAGCCGAACGGCTATACCGAACCGGTACTGCATCGCCGCCGCCTGGAGTTGAAGGCGAAAGCGGGATGAGAAAGGAGTGGCGCGGTTTTGCCCCGCGTTTTTTCCACCCCGCCCCCCCCTCATCCGGCCTGCCGGCCACCTTCTCCCCGCACGCGGGGCGAAGGAAACTCGCGGCGCCCGCTGAAGTTCCTCTCCCCGCCTGGGGGGGGAGAGGGCCAGGGTGAGGGGCAGGCGAGTACGACCACGCTCAACGTTAACGGCAAAAAGAAAGGGCGGCCCGTCTTCGACCGGCCGCCCTTTTGCATCGTCTATATGCGCCCGCCGTTATTGCTGGACAACGACGCGTGCGTTTCGACCCGGTCGAACCCGCGAATAAAGGTCGATGATGTCCTGGTTCATCAGGCGGATGCAGCCCGACGAGGCGGCGGTGCCGATCGAGGCCCATTCCGGCGTGCCGTGCAGGCGGAAGAGCGTGTCCCTGCCTTCCTCGTTGAAGAGATAGAGTGCGCGTGCGCCGAGCGGATTGGTGATACCGGGGCCCATGCCCTCTTCGACATATTTGGCGACTTCCGGCTTGCGCTCGGCCATTTCCTTCGGCGGGTGCCAGGTCGGCCATTCCTGCTTCCAGGCGACATAGGCCTCGCCTTCCCAGGCGAAACCGGCCTTGCCGACGCCGATGCCGTAGCGGACTGCCTTGCCGCCCGGCAGCACATAATAGAGGAAGCGATTCGGCGTGTTGACGACGATGGTGCCCGGCCGCTCCTTGGTGTCATAATCGACGACCTGGCGATGGAAACGCGGGTCCAGGCGGTTGATCGGAATGGCCGGCAACGGATAGCCGTGGTCCTCGACGGCGCCATAATTGCTTGTAAAGATCTGATTCGTCGCCACTTTCTGGCCCTCGGGAACAGAGCCTGCGGTGGACGTCGTTTGCGAGCAGCCGGCGATGAAGACAGTCGCCGCTAGACTGCACAAAAGGAGAGCGTTGCGGAAGCGCATGGGGGTCTCGTAAAAGGGAATCAGGAAACACGGGAGGGAGGGTGCCCGGCCGTCAGCTTATTTGCGATTGCAGTGCACTGCGCAAGAGATTGCGCCGCCGCAATTCGGCCGAAATGTGCAAATTCCGTGACGATGGTTTTTTTGCAACAAGGCGGCCCAGGGATGTGACAAGGGCCGGAGTCGGACGATGACGATTCTATCGATCCATGGCGACAATCCGCTCGCCGACGGGCGTCAGTCCGAGCGGGCGCTGAAGGTGCGTCGCGGCGTGCAGCGATTGCTCACGGAATTGCGCCACGCGGTGCTGCCGGAGCTGACGCTCGCCAGCGGCCGGCGCGCCGACCTGATCTCGATTTCCCCCAAGGGTGAGATCTGGATCGTCGAGATCAAGACGTCGATCGAAGACTTTCGCGTCGACCGCAAGTGGCCGGACTATCGGCTCCATTGCGACCGCCTGTTCTTCGCCACCCATGCGCAAGTGCCGCTCGAAATCTTCCCGGAGGAATGCGGCCTGCTGCTCTCGGATGGCTACGAAGCGCATATGCTGCGGGAGGCGCCGGGGCATCGCCTGGCGCCGGCGACGCGCAAATCGGTGACACAGGCCTTTGCCCGCACAGCGGCGCAGCGCCTGATGCTCGCCGAATGGGCGGCCGAGCGCAATGGCGAACTCGGCCAATCGATTCGCGATATCGTCGGCGGCTCGCGCGATGCGGCTACCGACGCGGATTGATTATTTCGGTGCCCGCTTTGCCAGGATGCGCTGCAGCGTGCGTCGATGCATGTTGAGCCGCCGCGCTGTTTCCGAGACGTTGCGTTCGCACATCTCGTAGACACGCTGAATATGTTCCCAACGCACGCGATCGGCCGACATCGGGTTTTCCGGCAGCTCGACGCGCTCGCCCTGGCGACGCACGAGGGCGGCGAAAATCTCGTCGGCATCGGCCGGTTTGGCGAGATAGTCGAGCGCTCCGAGCTTCACCGCATTCACCGCTGTGGCGATATTGCCGTAGCCGGTAAGCACGATCATCCGGGTGTCGTCGCGTCGGCCCCGGATCGCCTCGATCACGTCGAGCCCGCTGCCGTCGCCGAGCCTGAGATCGATGACCGCATGTTTCGGCGGGTGCGTCTTGGCCTTGGCGATGCCCTCGGCAACAGATTCGGCGATTTCGACCGAGAAGCCGCGTGCCTCCATGGCGCGCGCCAGGCGGCGCAGGAAGGGCCCGTCGTCATCGACGATCAAAAGCGTTCTATCCGGTCCGATCAGTTCGGCATCTGCAGGCTGGGTGGCGTGGGCACCCGTCGATTTTTCGGTCATTCTTTTAAATCCGGAGCAAAAACTTGGGGAGTTTGCGCTGAAACTATGTGGTTTTTTCTTAGCAGTCTTCAATAAACTGCCAAAAATCATTTCGCCAGTTTCGTATCCATCAGTGCACGCGGCCATTCGACGCTGACCCGGGCACCCGGCCGTTCCGTTCCGCCATTTTCAAAGCGAAGCCGGGCGCCGGATCGCTCCAGCAGCGTCTTGGCAATGAAGAGGCCGAGCCCGAGCCCTCCGGCGCTGTCCTCCTTCTGTCGCCGGGTGACGTAAGGTTCGCCGATTCTCGCGAGGATGTCCGGCGAAAAGCCGTCGCCATCGTCCTCGATCGTCACCTTGACGCGCTCCGCCGTGTGCTCGACCGTGACCATCACCGCCTTCCGCGCATAGTCGACGGCATTTTCCAGGAGATTGCCGAGGCCGTAGAGGATACCCGCATTGCGATTGCCGACGGGCTCAGTGGCGCGGTCGCCCTTCTCTATGAGCTTGATCTGGATGCCGAATTCGCGATGCGGCGCCATCACCTCCTCGATCAGCGAGGAAAGCGGCAAGAGCCGCATATGTTCCTCGCTTTCGGAGGAAAGGGTCGTCAGGCGTTTCAAAATGTCGCGGCAACGCTCGCTCTGGCTTCGAAGCAGGTGGACGTCCTCGCCGAAGCGCGGGTCGTCGCCAAGCTCCCGCTCCATCTCCTTGGCGACGACGGTGATCGTGGCAAGCGGCGTGCCGAGTTCGTGGGCGGCGGCCGCCGCGAGCCCGTCGAGCTGCGACAGGTGCTTTTCGCGCTGGAGTACGAGTTCGGTTGCCGTCAGCGCCTCCGAAAGCTCGCTTGCCTCGAGCGACACACGATAGGTGTAGAAGGCGGCAAAGGCCGTCATCGAGACGATCGCGAACCAGATGCCCGCCGTCAGCACGCGCGGGATCAACAGGACCGTGCCGGGATACCAGGGCAGCGGGAAGGGCGAGAAGGCCAGCGCCGTGACGCCGATCACCGCGAACACGGCGAGAACGATGCTGTGCGGCTTCGGTTGCGAAGCCGACGAGATGATCACCGGCACACACAGCAGCGGCGCAAACGGATTGGCGAGCCCTCCGGTGATGAAGAGGAGTGCCGTCAGCTGCGCGAGATCGAGACCGAGCAGGACGAAGGCGGCCGGCGCAGTCAAGCGATGCGTCGGCGGGAAGCGAATGGTGAGAAAGACATTGAGCAGAGCCAGGCTGGCAATCAGCAGCGAGCAGGAAACGAGCGGCAGGGGGAACTGCAGCCAGAGCGCCGTGACGATGACGGCCACGGACTGGCCGCCGACCGCCAGCCAGCGCAGTCGCACGAGCGTCTGCAGCCTCAGGCTGCGATTGCTGTTAAGTTCGTTGTGATCGAGTGTCATCGTCGCCATACTGCCTGCCGGTCCTCATGCGCCCGCTGCGCACGCTTCGGAAGTCTACTGCATGTTTCCTTAAATCGGAGCCGATTTAAGGATAAAAACATGCAGCAATTCAAAGCGCTGTAGCGCGATCCGCGAATGACAAACCAGCCCTATGTGCCGCGCGGCTTGGCGCGCGTCGTTGGAATGGCGTTGGCCGGGTCATCCGGCCAGGGATGCTTGGGATAGCGGCCGCGCATGTCGGCTCGCACATCCTTCCAGGAGCCCGCCCAGAAGCCCGGCAGGTCGCGCGTCGTCTGGATCGGACGTTGGCCGGGCGAAATCAATTCGAGCAAGAGCGGCAGCCGTCCGTCGCCGATCGTCGGATGCGCCTTGAGACCGAAGAGTTCCTGGACGCGGATGGAAAGCAGCGGTTCGTCGCCGTCGTAGTGGATCGGGTGACGCTGCCCGGTCGGCGCTTCGAAATGCGTCGGGGCGAGCTTCGCGAGATCGCGCTGCAGATCATAGGGAACGAGTGACATCAAGCCTTCGACGAGATCGCGGCCCTTGATGCCGTCAATGCCGCCGGCATCCCCTTGAAAGGGAACGAACCAATCATCCAGGCGGGAGATGAGCGCCGCATCCGACATGTCGGGCCAGGGCTCGCCGATCGAACGGTGAAGGAAGCCGATGCGGTCGCGCAATTGATCCACGTCCTTCGGGAAGGGGACGACGGCAAGTCCCAGTTGGCGAATACCGTCGGCAAGCGCCCGGGCGGCTGGCTCGCCGCGTGGCCGAGGCAGCGGCGTCTCGTCGAAGATGATTGCTCCAAACCGCGTCACCCGGCGGGCTCTGACCTGACGGCTCGCCCGGTCGAAGAAGCTCTGGTCCTCGGTGACGATCGCCTCCGGCATATGCGCTTCGACATCGGCCCTGGTGATTTCCGCCGCCGCCAGCACCCGCTGTGCTCCGGCTCTTCCCGTCAGGTCGGCGATCACGAGCATGCCAGCCGCCGCCAGCCGCTCGGTCGCCGGCACTTCCGCGCCACGCCCGTTTGCCATGACGAAGCGGCCACGACCGCCCCGCTGTAGGGCGATTCGATCAGGAAAGGCGTGCATCAGCAGGGGACCCGGCGGGGCGCGCTCGCCATTGACCTTTGACGCGCCAAGGTCGGCGGCCATGCGTCTGGCAAGCCCCCGTGCCGCCTCCGCCCGGTCGCTGCGCTCGCTCCGGAACCGGCGCAGCCTGTCCTCGATGTCGAGGCTGTTGCCGCCGAGGCCCTGCTCGGTGAGCATCACCGCGATGAGGCAGGCCTGCGCTGCCTGGCCCTCTTCTGCCGCCGAAACCGCCATCGCCGCCAGCCTGACAGGCAGCGACAGGTCGCGGATCAAGCGCCCTCTCGGGGTCAACGCGCCATGCGCGTCGAGCGCCCCCAGGTCGACAAGCAGGCCGCGGGCTTCACGCAACGTCGTTTCCGGCGGTGGGTCGATGAAGCGAAGCGCCGACGGGTCGGTGACGCCCCAATGGGCAAGGTCGAGCAGCAGGCCGGAAAGGTCGCTGGCAAGAATCTGCGGCGGCGTGAAGGCGGCAAGCGCGGCCGTCTGACCGGCGTGCCACAGCCGGATGGCGACGCCCGGCTCGGTTCGCCCGGCGCGCCCGGCGCGCTGGTCGGCCGAGGCCCTCGAGACACGGACGGTCTCGAGCCGCGTGATCCCGGTCGAGGCCTCGAAGACCGGCAGTCGCTGCAGGCCACTGTCGACGACGATGCGCACCCCGTCGATGGTGATGGAGGTTTCGGCTATCGAGGTCGCCAGCACGATCTTGCGGGTGCCCTTAGGCGGCGGCCGGATTGCCGCATCCTGCTCCTTCTGGCTCAGATTGCCATAGAGTGGCACGATCATCGTATTCTGGTCGAAACGCCCGGCGAGGCGTTCGGCCGTTCGGCTGATCTCGGCCTGGCCCGGCAGGAAGGCGAGGATCGAGCCCTCTTCGGACCGGTGCGCCTCGATAATCGTCCGAACCACCGCATCCTCGACGCTTTCACCGGTGTTTCTGCTCTCGTATCGGACATCGACCGGATAGCTCCGCCCCTCGCTCTGAAGGATCGGCGCTTCCCCAAGCAGTCCGGCGACGCGCTCGACATCGAGCGTCGCCGACATGACAATCATCTTCAGGTCATCGCGCAATGCCGATTGGACGTCGAGCGCCAGCGCCAGGCCGAAATCCGCGTCGAGCGATCGCTCGTGGAACTCATCGAAAAGGACCGCCGAGACGCCGGTGAGCTCCGGATCGTCGAGGATCATCCGGGTAAACACGCCTTCGGTCACCACCTCGATCCGGGTCTTCGCCGATATGCGGTTGTCGAGCCGCATGCGGTATCCGACCGTTTCGCCGACCTTCTCGCCGAGCAATTCGGCCATCCTTCCGGCCGCGGCGCGCGCCGCGAGCCTGCGCGGCTCGAGCAGGATGATCTTGCCGCCGTTCAACCACGGCTGGTCAAGCAGGAAGAGCGGCACCAGCGTCGTCTTGCCGGCGCCGGGCGGCGCGGACAATACGATGGATGGCGATGCGCGGAGCGCTTCAGCCAGCTCAGGCAGGATCTCGCGGACGGGCAGGGACGGAAACTTGCCCATCATGCCTTCTCCTCCCCGCCGATCTCGATCACCCTGCCGCCCGCGGCTTCCGCATCGGCGCTGTCGTGCGTGACAAGAATGGCGGGCAGACCCGCCGCCTTCGCTCTGGAAAAGACCAGTTCGCGCATCTGCTGCCGCAGTGCCGCATCGAGCTTCGAAAAGGGCTCGTCGAGCAAGAGGAAATGCGGTGCCGAGACAAGCACCCGCTGCAGCGCCACCCGCGCCTTCTGGCCGCCTGAGAGCGTTTCCGGATCGCGGTCGAAGAAACCGGCGAGCCCGACTTCGTCGAGCGCCTGCCCGGCAAGCGCGCGCCGTGCATTATGTCCCTTGATCGAGGGCGGTATGGCGAACACGATGTTGCCGCCGACGGAAAGATGGGGAAAGAGCAGAGGATCCTGGAACAGGATGCCCGCGTGGCGCCGGTTGGCGGGAATATCCGTCACGTCTACCTTGCCGATCAGCAAGCGCCCGCTGGCGTCGAATGCCGGATCGAGGAATCCGCCTGCGAAGGCGAGCAAGGCGGATTTTCCGGAGCCGGACGGCCCCATGATCGTCAGCACCTCACCCGGCATCACCGTTGCCGAAACGGCAAGCAAGGTCCGCTCCGCCAGCCGGATGGTCACGTCCGCCAGCGTCAGGGGTCTTGTCTTGGCGATTTGCTGCATTCACGTCCTCATTGCCCGCCGGTTGCGGAATAGCAACTGCGGTGCGAGCGACGCAATGAGAAATGCGAGGAAGGGCAGGGATGCCTGGACGAGCGCATAGACGCCGATCACCCGCCGGTCGCCGCCAGAGGAAAGCGCCACCGCCTCGGTGGCGATCGTCGTCAGCCGCCCCGCCCCGATCAGCAGCGTCGGAAGGTAAAGGCTGACAGAGACCGAGAAGCCGACGGCAAAGGCGGTGAGACATGCCCGAAAAAGGAGCGGCAGGCGAACGGTCAGCAAGATTTGCAGCGCGGACCTGCCGAACCCGGCAGCAATCCTTTCGAAGCGCGGATCGAGCTCGCGCCACGGCGCCGAGAGCGACAGCAGCACGTAAGGCAGGACGAACAGGAAATGGACCGCCAGCACGCTCCCAAAGGCTGGCTTGATACCGCCCGAGACGAAGAGGATCTGCAGGCCGAAAACGAAGCTGATCTCCGGCAGCAGCAGGGGCAGATAGAGCAATCGGTAGCGAGGCCCGTTCCCGCCACGGTCGGCGCCATTGCGATGGAGCAGCAGAATGGCAGAAAGCAGGGCGAGCGCCGCCGCCGTCAGAGCGAGTGCGATCGTGGTTTGGAGTGCTGGCCATAGCTGCGGCAGCGTGCGCAGCCAGGTTTGCGACGTGAGCTTTGCCGGCAAGGCATTCGGAAACGGCCAGAGCCCGGCGATCGACCAGACGCCGAGAATCGCGATGCCGAGGAAGATCAGGGCGGCGCAGGCCGCCATCACGAAAGCTGAGACGAGCCGAGGCACCCCGTCGTTTCTTAGGCGCCGCCCTGAATAGGTCAGCCGTGCGAGGCCAAATCGCCCAAGCCGTTCGATGAGGAGCCAGATGACCACCGCCGCAAGAACGACGGCAAGCTGCAGCAGGGCGGCCGCCGAGGCGAGAAAACGTGCGCCGAGGTCATGATCCGCCGTCCATTGGGCAATCCGCACCGGCAGCGTTGCCGGCAATTGCGGCCCGAGGATGATGGCGACATCGACGACGGAGACAGAATAGACAAGGACTGCAAAGACCGCCAGGCGGATCCGTCGGTAGAGGGCCGGCCAGAGGCTGATCAGAAAGCCGCTCAGGCGCCCATAGCCAAGCGCCGCGGTCAATTGCCTCGATTGGCGAAGGGGGAGCTGCGGCAATGCGGCGAGCGCGATGAGGAAGAGGAAGGGGACTTCCTTGGTGATGAGCCCCGCGACCATCGACAGGCCGACCGGATCGTTCGGAATGAGCCATTGCGGCGGCCGCGTGAAGCCTGTCAGTTCCGGCGAAACCAACCGAACGAGAAAGCCCGACGGCGCGACGAGGAAGGCAAGCGCAAAGGCGGCGGCGGCATGCGGAACCGCCAGCAACGGGGACACCAAATGTTGGATGCGGGAAAAGGCCGGCATCCCGGCGAAGCCCGCCACGAAGGTACCGGTGATCGCGACGGCGGCGCAAGTCGTGGCGAGACCCGTCGTGAGACCGGTGAGGCTGGAGCGCAGGATATGCGGCTGGCCGGCAAGTTCGGCAAAATGGCTGAGCGTGAACCGCAAGCCGCCGAGCGCCGGCAGATAGCCGAAGGCAGGCAGGATGATCCCCGCTACGCCGGCAAGGATCGGCAGCCCCAGGAGCAGGGCAAGAAGCGTGTTCGTTGTAAGACCGTGCGATCCTGTCTGCAGCGCCTTGATCCTAATTGGCCGCCCCATATCGCCGGATCCATTCGGCCTCGATGCGCGTCATCCAGTCCGGATGTGGTTCGTCGAGAGCCGGTCCGAGCTCGTCGGGCCTGAGGGTGGCAAGGCCGAGATCCAGATTTTCGAAGGCGGATCGATTCTCGGCCGAAAGCTTTGCCAGCGAAAGAACGGTCGGGTCGCCCCAGATCTTCGGATCCTGCTTGCGCAGTTGCGCTTCGGGCGAAAGCAGGAAATCGGCAAGGAGCAACGCGCCGGCCTTCGCCGTGGCGTTGTAAGGGATGGCAAGGAAATGTGTGTTGCCAAGCGTGCCGCCGGAAAAGACGAAGGAGCGCACCGTTTCTGGAAGCTCGCCATTGGCGATTGCTGACGAGGCTTCCGCCGGGTTGAAGGCGAAGATGATGTCGAGCTCGCCATCGGCGAGCTTCTGCTTCATGTCGGGATAGTTTTGCGGATAGGCCTTGCCCTGCCGCCACAGGAGGGGTGTCAACTTGTCCAGATAGGCGAACAAGGGCGCGGCATCCGCCGCGAAGGTCGTGTCATCGATCGGCCTTTGCAGCTTGGTCTTGTCGTCGATAAGCTCGATCAAAACCTGCTTCAGGAAGGAAGTGCCGGTGAAATCCGGCGGCTGCGGATAGGAGAAGCGGCCCGGATTGGCCTCCGCCCATTTCATGAGGCCCGTCGCCGAATCGGGCAGATCGGCTTTCCGCGTTCGCGCCGAATCATGGAAGAACACGAGCTTGGCGCCTCCCCAGGGGCTTTCCAGCCCCTCGGCCGGAATCGTGAAATCCCTGAGCACGGTCGCCTTGGTCTCGTGATCGACATAGCGCCAGTTCGGCAGCTTCGTCGCCCAGCCGGGGCTGAAGAGAAGGCCCTCGCGCTTCATCGCCGCGAAGTTCTCGCCGTTGATCCAGATGAGATCGACGGCCCCGCCGTCGTTCTTCCCCGCCGCCTTTTCCGCGACGACCGTCGCGACCGCTTTCGCCGTATCGTCGAGCTTCACGTGCACGACGTCGACGCCGTAGCGGGACTTCATTTCGCCGCCCGCCCAGCGAACATAGGCGTTGATGTTCTCGGAGCCGCCCCAGGCGTTGAAATAGACCGTCTGGCCCTTGGCTTCGGCGACCACGGCATCCCAGTTGCCGGCGTCGGTGGCGGACGCCTCGCCCGCAAGGCCAAGCGTCAGCGTCGCCGCCATGAGGATTTTTCTTGCCCGTCCGATCATGTGGCTGTCGCTCCTCCCGCCTTGATTGTCGGCCGAGGGTACGGCAAGGCCTTGCGGCGTCAATGCAGGCCGCACCGGGCCGACGTCACGTTTCGGTGAAGCGCCCGCCTGACAAGCGAGCGACGCCTGCGCGGGCCTATGCCTTGGACCGGTGCGCCTCGAAGGCGAGCACCGCGCCGGCGAGATCCTCAAGGGCGGCGCCGACCGATTTGAAGAGCGTGATTTCGTCGGGCGCCGTGCGGCCGGCATGAGTACCGCGAGCAAGCTCGAAAAGATCGGCGCGGATCGCGGCTTCCGTGATGACGCCGGCCCGCAATGGCTGGACGATGTCGCCGCCTTCGCTGAGCGCCCCGTCGCGCGTATCGACGAAGATGCTGGCGCGGGCAACGGCGCGATCGTCCGATTCGCGCATCGTCGGCTTGAAGGCGCCGATCAGATCGAGGTGCGCGCCGGGCTTCAGCCAATCGCCGCGGATCAGCGGCTCGGAAGAGAGCGTCGCGCAGGAGATGATGTCCGCCTCACGGGCAGCCGCCTCGAGATCCGCCGCCACCGAAACCGCGATGCCCCGAAGGTCGAGTTCCTTCGCGGTCGCCTCGGCCTTCTTTGGATCGCGGCCCCAGATCGCCACGCTGCGGATGGGGCGAACGGAGGCGTGCGCCTCGATGACATTTGCCGAAAGGCGCCCGGTTCCGACCATCAGCAGCCGGCTGGCATCCTCACGCGCCAGATAACGGGCCGCGAGCGCCGAGGCCGCGGCGGTCCGCCTGGCCGTGAGTTCGCCGCCGTCGACGATCGCCAGCAACTCGCCGGTCTTGCCGGAGGAAAGCAGATAGCTGCCGTGGATTGCTGGCAGCCCGCGCGTCTGGTTGCCGGGGAAGACGGAAACCATCTTGACGCCGATATAGGCGCCCGGCTGCCAGGCGGGCATGAGGAGCAGCGTCGCATCCATCTCACCGGGAACTTCGACATCGTGATGATGGCGCACCGGCATGACGCATCCTTTTGCGAACATCTCGCCGAGCGCCTGGACGAGCCCGTCCCAGGGCAGAGCCGCGCGTGTCTCAGCCGCATCCAGTACCAGCATTTCCGAACTCTCCTCTGTAAGATCGGCACGACACTAGCAGCCTTTGGCGGCCGCGGAAAAGAACCTACGGGGGCGAAGATATTGCGCCTCGAAGCGCGACCGCGCTGGCACGGGAAGATTTTACCAACTGATAAACATTCTTGACGCTGTTCGCGGAGCTATTTCCAAGCGCCTTTTGAGGTCAGGAGAAATAACCCTTGAAAATCAGTCACTTGTCGTTTTTTGCAGTTTTTTTGCGAATGTCTGTTGACGTGTCGGAGGGTGTGGG